>CAJTTO010000049.1 GCA_910579275.1 uncultured Lachnospiraceae bacterium | reverse complement strand
AGGTTGCCCCCGGCAGATTTTGAGTCTGCTGCGTCTGCCATTCCGCCACACCGGCGACTGCGTAAATGCTTGTCATAACGACAAGAAATATGATAGCATATTTTGACAATATAAGCAAGTATAAATCGCAAAAATTTTTAAAATTTTTTAAAGAGGAAGCCGAAGGCTGAAACTGTCACAAAATATTTTTTTATCTGCAGAATCATATGAAAATGACGAAATGGATTGATTATTGAGGAAAGTATTGTATAATTGTATATGTGTCGTTTGGGGATGCGAAAAGAGTCGTGCAGACGTAGGAACGGCTATGTCGGGGCCGGTCTGCCTGCATATGAGCCAGACAGTACACGCGGTATAATGAAAAGGGAGAACGAATGATATGAATTTTATACACCATATGCCACAACGCGGAGAAAAGTTACAGCCGTTAGATGTGATTAACGGATTTGAGGTTCGTCCGGGATTTTACAACAAGGATGGTGCGACACCGGCGTCAAATGGCGTCAGTTTTACAATTCATTCTTTTGGTGCAACAAGCTGTACACTGCTGCTTTTTAAACCAATGGAAAAGGAACCTTATGCGGAGCTGGAATTCCCAAAAGCGTACCGCATAGGAAATACCTATTCCATGCTGGTGTTTGGGCTGAATATACAGGAATTTGAGTATGCGTTCCGTCTGGATGGGCCTTATGACAAGAAAAACGGACTGCTGTTTGACAGGAAAAATGTCCTGCTCGATCCTTATGCAAAGGCAGTAACAGGACAGAGGAAATGGGGCGAGCGACCGGAGAGTGGTGAAAATTTTGTGTATCATGCCCGAGTTGTGGAAAATAATTTTGACTGGGGAAATACAGAGCAGCTGGAATATCCGCTTGAGGATTTGGTAATCTATGAGATGCATGTGCGCGGATTTACAAAGGATGCGACATCAGGTGTGTCTGCAAAAGGAACGTTTGAGGGATTGCGGCAGAAGATTCCCTATTTGAAAGATTTAGGAGTCAATGCAGTGGAGCTGATGCCAATTTTTGAATTTGATGAGATGGAGAGCGCGCGGGTTGTGGACGGAGAACAGCTTTATAATTACTGGGGATATAATACTGTCTGCTTTTTTGCGCCGAATACCGGATACACCTCTGTTGTTGAGCATAACCATGAAGGGGATGAGCTGAAACAGCTGATTTATGAACTGAAAGAGAATGGCATTGAGGTGATTCTGGACGTTGTGTTTAACCATACGGCAGAGGGAAATGAGGATGGCCCATGTTTTTCTTTTAAGGGAATTGACAATAATATTTATTATATTTTGACACCCGACGGATACTATTACAATTTTAGCGGATGTGGGAATGCCCTGAACTGTAATCATCCGATGACACGCCGCTTTATTATTGACTGTCTGCGTTACTGGGTGACCGAATACCGCGTGGATGGTTTTCGGTTTGACTTGGCATCCATTTTGACAAGGGATCAAAATGGTGCTCCGATGGCAGAACCGCCAATTTTGCAGGGAATCGCCGGGGATTCTATCTTGGGAAAGGTTAAGCTGATTGCGGAGGCGTGGGATGCCGGAGGGTTGTATCAGGTGGGGCATTTTCCTGCATACAACAGGTGGTCTGAGTGGAATGGAAGATACCGGGATGATATGCGGCGTTTCCTGAAAGGGGACGAGGGACTGGCAGATATTGCGATTACCAGAATTACGGGTTCAAAGGATTTATACGACCCGTCTGTTAGGGGGAAAAGCGCGTCTGTCAATTTTCTGACCTGCCATGACGGATTTACGTTGTATGATCTTTACTCTTATAATATGAAGCACAATGAAAAAAACGGATGGAACAACACGGACGGGGACAACAATGGAAACAGTTGGAACTGTGGCGAGGAGGGGGAGACGGACGACCCTGAAATTGAGAACCTGCGCCGTCGAATGGTCAAAAATGCGTTTGCGACATTGATGTGCAGCAGAGGGCCTGCAATGTTTCTTGCAGGGGATGAATTCTGCAATACACAGTTTGGCAACAACAATGCATATTGTCAGGACAACCGTATTTCCTGGCTGGACTGGACGAGACTCGAAAAGTATCAGGATATTTATCAGTTTTTTAAGAAAATGATTGCGTTCCGCAAAAAATATGCGATTCTGCGGAAGACGACGAAAAAGGCAGAATGTGATTTGCAGGAAATCAGCATACACAATGGTGCGCCATGGAATACACATACAAGGCGGGACAGCCGGTTAATCGGGATTATGTATGCAGGCAGGGACGAGGCGGACACGAAGGATGACATTGTATTTTATGCCATGAATGCGTACTGGGAACCACTCGAGATGCAGCTTCCGGAGCTTCCGAACGGGTTGAAGTGGAAGATTTGTGTGAATACGTTTGCTGAGGGAGACAGTGCGGAGAATCAGGAAGAATCCGGATATGTAAGTAAAATCAAAATTCAGCCGCGGACAGTAGTTGTGCTGACAGGAGAGCGGGAAATTTTACAGGAGATGCACAAAGAAGAAACACAGCAGGAAACGCCACAGGGAGAAGTACAGCAGGAAGAGATTGTAAAGCAGCAGGATTTGCAGGAAGAAATACAGCAGGATGCATTTTTGCAAACGGAAAACACACAGAAAGAAATGCAGGAGGAATTCACAAATCCAGAATTAGGAAAAACAGATACTGTCTCGCAGATTTGAAAATGATAAAATGCATAAGAGCACACGAAACTGGAAATGATAGAGCGTGTCTGAAAAATGCTTTCTGCCGGATGCGCGTTGCAATGCAGGCGGCAGGAATGATTTTTCGAACACGCTAATATTGCAAATCCTTTGAAACGAGGGTTTGTGTCAGAAAGATATGAGGTGTGATTATGGATTTTTCAGATGGATTCCAGAGCAGTGTTCTGCCGCTTGGTCTTGCATTTGGAATGGCGATGGACGAGCAGGCAATCAACAATTATGGGAAAATGACAGAATATGAAAAAGAACAGGTTCTGGCACAGAGCAAAAGTGTGAAAAGTAAGGAAGAAATGCAGCAGCTGATACAGAAAATCAGCGATGGGGATACATTTGTATAAAGTCTGCAAATGAAAGCCCAAAACAAGGAAACAGCGGCATGCTGAAAAGGGAGCCGCTGTTTCCTGTTGTTTTTTGGAAACGCAAAAATTGTCATTTTTCACAAAAAAGAATAAAAAAACTGTTAAAAAGTGAAATTTTCCAATAATTTAAAAAATAAATTTTATTTATCTCTTTCAAAATGCCTTGAGATAGTGTATTATTATGAAGGTAAACAAGTTATGGTAACATGGGCTGAGGAACTGTAGGCAGGTTAAGATGCGTCTGTTTTTTCTGTTACAGTTTCCAAGAGGGGATAAATGGATTGTAAGGAAACACGGCGCTGTATTCACTTGTTTCTGAAGAATGAGCTGGACGAGGATACAGAGTTTCAATTTGTAGAGCACGCACATTCCTGTACGGAATGCATGGAGGAACTTACAATAGAATATCTTTTGTTAGAAGGTATCAACAGGCTTGAAAATGCAGATGATATTGATGTGCAGAGTGAACTGGAAGACAGGCTGAATCGTGCCATAAACCGAAAAAGGGTATACAAACAGCTGAAAGCCGGTCTTTTTTTAGTTGCGTCGATGATGTTTTGTATCTTTTTGCTGGGAGGAGTTTGAGACTAGATGGGCAAAATCGTATTAATAGATGGGAATAGTATTTTAAGGAAAGCATTTTATCATGTGCCAATACAGACCGATGCAGGGGGATTTCACATAAATGCCATACATGGATTTCTCAATGTGTTATTTATGCTTGCAGCTGAAGAAAAAACAGAGTATTTGACAGTCGTGTTCGGACAGGAAGTACAGCAGGATAATGAGGCCGAATCAAAGGCAGCACCGGAGGATTTCCGTGAACAGATACCTGTTATGCAGGAAATACTGGCTTCCATGAATGTATATGTTGTCGGCGATAAGAAATTAAGGACAGCTGACCTGATGGGAACCATAGCAAACCGCTGTGCAGGCGAAAACACAGCGGTTACAATTGTGTCAGGCGACAGAAACTTGCTGCAGCTTGTCTCTGAAACAGTAAGTGTCCGGCTAGTGGAGACCGGAAACAAAAACACCCGAATCACAGATTATCAGAAGGACGATATTGTGACAGTACACAAGGTCATGCCGGAACAATATGCAGAACTTCAGGCATTGGTGCAAGTTGGTGGAATCGGGAAAAAGACGGCTGCTGATTTGTTAAATACTTATGGCAGTATGACAGATATTGGTCAACATTTGAACGATATCCCCCAAAAGAGTATCAGGGAAGCGCTGTCTGACAGCTGTAAGTGGGAAAAAATAGACGCGTTTCGGCGCAGCGTGGCGATTGATACGGATGTAGAGTGCAGTTTTTCGGTTGAATATGCAAAACTAGGAGAACTGGATACTCCGGAGGCATATGCGAAATTAAAACAGCTTTCATTAGCACATATATTTGCAAAGTTCGGACAATCATCCAAAAAGAATGAAGTGGATATTGACAAGGATGTAAAAGTCGTTACGGTCACGGCATCCGAAGATGCAAAAAAGATTTTTGATACGGCGGTCAAAACCGGAAGTGCCGCAATCAGAATCCTGAACGTCAAGGCCGGAAACGCAGAAGATTATAAGACTGGCGCAAGCGGTCAGCTTTTTTTCCAGATGGTGGAGGAGCAGGACGTATTCGGTTGTATGGTGTGCGGAGGCTCCGGCAAAGAGGAGAACATATACTGGATAGAGAGTTCGGATAAGATATCTGCGGCTGATATCAGGCAGTGGATTAGCAACATGCTTTCCGCAGAAAAAATGATGATTTCCGTATTTGATGCGAAAGAAGATTACGAAAATATGGTAACGGCGGAACAGCATAAGAACCTTTTGTCGCATGAAGTTACCAGAAATATATTTGACTGCAAAATTGCGGCGTATTTGATAAATCCGTTGAAAAACGATTATAAAATAGAAGATATAGCAGATGAGTATTTAAGTACCCGGCTGCGGGGCTGGTCAGATATTTTTGGAAAGACAGATATCGGAACAGCTTATCAAAACAATAAAAAGGAGTGTCTTTCTTATTTTGCAAAGGAGACATATGTCCTATATAAGGCGGCGTCTCTGCTTGAAAAGGCACTGCGCCTGAACGGAATGGAACAGCTTTTCAGGGATTTGGAGATGCCGCTTACGTATGTGCTCTTTGATATGGAAAGAGAGGGTATTCTTGTAAAACCTGAGGAGCTTAAGGTTTATGGTGAAGCACTCAGCGGCAGAATCGGGGAACTTGAGAAAGCGATTCACGCGGAAGCGGGGGAAGTATTTAATATTAATTCGCCAAAGCAGCTTGGGGAAATTTTGTTTGACAAGATGAAAATGCCCGGAGGCAAGAAGACAAAAACGGGGTATTCGACAGCGGCGGATGTGCTTGAAAAACTTGCACCCGAGTACCCGTTTGTCAAGGACATTCTTGAGTATAGGGGGCTGACCAAATTAAAGTCAACGTATGCGGAGGGACTTGCGGCGTTCATTAAGGACGACAATAAAATACACACAAACTTCAACCAGACAATTACTGCAACAGGGAGATTAAGCTCAACCGAGCCCAATTTGCAGAACATCCCCATGCGTATGGAGCTGGGCAGACGAATCCGCAAGGTTTTTATCCCGCAGGATGGGTGTATTTTTATGGATGCGGACTATTCCCAGATCGAACTGCGCGTCCTTGCGCATATGTCCGATGACAAACAGCTGATTGAAGCTTATAAAATGTCGGAGGATATTCACAGGATTACTGCGTCAAAGGTTTTCCACACGCCGTTTGAGGAAGTGACGGACTTGCAAAGGCGCAATGCCAAGGCTGTAAATTTCGGTATTGTGTATGGCATCAGCTCCTTTGGATTAAGTCAGGATTTGAGCATAACCCCGAAGGAGGCAAGGGAATATATCGACGAGTATTTTAAAACGTATCCGGGAATCAAGCGTTTTCTGGATAAGATGGTTGATGATGCAAAAGATAAGGGGTATTGTGAGACGCTCTTCGGGAGACGCAGACCTGTGCCCGAATTGAAATCATCGAACTTTAACCAGCGTTCTTTTGGGGAACGTGTTGCCATGAATTCACCGATACAGGGAACTGCGGCAGATATTATCAAGTATGCCATGATTCATGTCTATGATGCCCTGAAATCCAAGGGATTAAAGTCAAAACTGATTTTGCAGATCCACGATGAACTGCTGATAGAAACCAGAGACGATGAGGTCGAGGAAGTCAGGGAGGTGCTGTCCCGAGAGATGCAGAATGCGTGCGAGCTGGCAGTAAATCTTGAAATTGACCTGCACACAGGAGCTGACTGGTATGATGCAAAATAACAAGGCAGCGATATCATGAGGTTGGACAATGAAGATTATAGGAATTACGGGCGGTGTCGGAGCCGGAAAGACAAAAGTACTGTCTTATATAGGAGAACGTTACCGGTGCCGGATCATCAGGGCTGACGAGGCAGCACATTTATTGTACGAGCCGGGACAGGAATGTTATCAGGAGATTGTGGAGCTTCTTGGACAGGAAATATTAAACGCTGACGGAACCATCCATAAAGGGAGAATGGCAGGGCTTATTTTTCAAGACAAAATGCTGTTGGACTGTGTCAATAAAATCATCCATCCGGCAGTTAAAAAATATATCTTGGGTCAGATTGCATATGAGAAAGAAAAAGGTGAAGCCGAATATTTTTTCATAGAAGCGGCACTGCTGATTGAGGAGCATTATGACCAGATAGTGGATGAAATGTGGTATGTGCATTCGGACGCAGCGCTGCGGGAGGAACGGCTTGCTACAGGGAGACAGTATAGTGCACAAAAGACAGCTGATATTATGAAGGGGCAGTTAAGCGAAGAGGAATTCAGAAAACACTGTAAGGTTGTGATATCCAACAATGGCAGTTTGGAGGAGACATACGAACAGATTAATCATATAATGGGGGATTGAAGAATGAACGAGATGAAAGTGAACGGAGAGGAACTTGTATTTGGACTTGATATCGGAACGAGAAGTATTGTAGGTACTGTGGGCTACAGACAGGGAGAGCGTTTTGTTGTCGTGGCGCAGGAGATTCGCCAGCATGAGACGCGGGCGATGCTTGACGGACAGATACATGACATAAACAGGGTTTCCGCTATAATTGCGGATATTGCACAGGCTTTGCAGGCGAAGGTCGGCGTCAAAATGGACGAAGTATGTATTGCTGCTGCCGGACGTGTGTTAAAAACCATGAATGTCCATGTGGATATGGATCTTGACAAGGAACGCAATGTTACGAAAGAAGATATGAGTAATCTGATTTCGCTTGGGATTGAGCAGGCGTTTTCTGATTTTCAGGAGAAAAATGACACCAATCTGCACTTTTACTGCGTCGGATATTCCGTGGTAAAATATTATCTGAACGGTATGTGGATGGGGCAGCCGGAACACCACAAGGCGAAAAACTTGGGTGCCGATATGATTGCAACATTTTTGCCGGACGATGCAGTTGACGGTCTTTACAGTGCAGTTGAACTTGCCGGACTAAGGGTGGCAAATCTCACACTGGAGCCGATTGCGGCAATCAGGGTTGCTATTCCTGAAAAATTCAGGCTGCTGAACATTGCGATGATTGATGTCGGTGCGGGAACATCGGATATTTCAATTACGGATGACGGAAGTGTAATTGCTTTTGGCATGATTCCGTGTGCCGGAGATACGCTTACAGAGCTTTTGGCAAAGACCTGCCTGATTGATTTTTCCACGGCAGAGATGATTAAGACTGCGGCTACGCAGCAGGACGAGATTGAATACGAGGATATTATGGGAATGCAGCAGACAATCTCGGCAAAAGAAGTGATAGCAATATGCCAGCCTGAAATTGAAAGAATGTCAAAGCTTGCGGCGAATGCAATCAAAGAGTTGAACGGCGGCACATCACCGAGCGCAGTATTTATTGTAGGCGGGGGTGGGAAAATCAAGGGATTTGACGAGCTGGTCGCAGCTGAACTTGGGCTTGAACCAAAGCGTGTGGCGCTGCGCGGCGAGGAAATCATGAAGGATGTTGACTTTCCGGAGGGGGCACTCAAGGATTCCACGATTATCACGCCGATTGGAATCTGCCTTACATACTATGAGCAGTACAACAATTTCATATACATCACGTTTAATGGAAACAGAATTAAATTGTATGATAATAATAAGCTCACGGTTACCGATGCGGCGATGCAGGCTGACTTTACCCGCGACGGGCTTTTCCCGAGGCGTGGTGAGGAGCTCCGCTATACGGTTAACGGTAAAAACCGTGTGACAAAGGGTGAGTATGGTGAGAGCGCCCACGTATATGTAAATGGTGAAGAGGTAAACCTCAGCCATAATATTAAGTCCAATGATGTGATTACACTTGAGGAAGCAACGCTTGGAACACCGGCACAGGAAAAGATTGCGGATCTTGTGGATTACAACGGAAAAATAACCGTGACTGTAAACGGCGATGAAATGCAGCTTCCAAAACCCGTAAAGGTAAATGGCACAGCAGTGACAGAGGAGTACTCTATACAGAATGGTGATGACATAGAAGTATCAACATTCTACACGAATGACGGATTTCTTGAGTTTATGGGACTTTCGGCAGAGGATATGATACTGATTATTAATGGTACAAAGGCAGACAGCGATGTGGAGATTCATACTTCTGACACCATAGAGATAAGGAACAGAAAAGAGTATGAACTGAAGGAAATTTACAAAGAGTCACACATAGAACTGCGCAGAGACGCCCATAAGGATTCAAAAAAGGATGTTAAAGAAACAGATAAGGAACAGACAGAATCTGTAGAAAACTTAAAAGAGAATGAAAAAGCGGAACCTGAAAAAACGAATGAAGCGACTGCCGAGGAGATAAAGACCGCGGAAACGACAGACGAATCCGCTATGGCAGATGAAAAGGCATCTTCTGTAGAAGAAACAAAAACAGAGGAAATCGAGACGGTTTCGGAAAACGTCAGCGAAGAAAAGGAATCAACAGAAGCGGCAAAAGATGAGGAAGATACGGTAAAGACAGCCAAGGTGGAAACGGAAGAAGTCAAGGAAAATGAACAGGCAGCGACAGATGTCAGAACCGAGACGATACTGGACGAAGAACCAGAAAAGGAGGAGGTGACTGCGGATACGCAGGAAACGACAATCGCAGACGAGAAGAAAAAGACGGAAAACCATGAGGAGTCCAGACAGGAAAAGACACATTTATTTCAAAATAGAAAAGAAAATGTGACGAGCCAGAAAAAACAGGAAACAGCCGAGGAGACAGGCAAAAAAATAATTGTCATTGTGAACCAGAAACCGATTGTCATGAAAGGCAAAGAAAGTTATATGTTTGTGGATATTTTCGATTACATCGATTTTGACACAAGCAAAATGCAGGGGAGAGGAATCGCAACGCTTGTCAACGGAAAAGACGCGCAGTACACACAAGAGCTTTACAATGGGGACAAGATTGAGGTATACTGGAAATAAAAAATAAAGGAATGAATAAAATGAGAATGTGTAGTATAGCCAGCGGAAGCAGTGGCAACTGTATCTATATCGGTACAGACGCCACACACCTTCTGGTGGATGCGGGAATAAGCTGCAAGAGAACTGTGGAGGGATTGAATCAGCTTGGACTGACAGGAAAAGATATTGACGGAGTACTTATCACACATGAACACTCAGACCACATTGGTGGTCTGGGTGTATTATGCAGAAAATTCGGGATACCGATATATGCCACGGAGGGAACAATAACAGCCATTAAGAAAGTGAGTAATCTTGGCGCGATAGATGACTCACTTTTTCGCGCGGTTCGAGCGGACGAGAAGTTTATCTTAAAAGATATCACAGTCAACCCGATGAAGATTTCACATGATGCGGCACAGCCTGTGGCGTACAGATTTCAGTATGGAAGCAGGCGCATGGCAGTGGCGACAGACCTTGGCATGTATGACGAATACACGGTTGAAAGCCTTCGTGGAATGGATGCTCTTTTGCTTGAAGCAAACCACGACATCAACATGTTGCAGGTAGGGCCGTATCCGTATGCATTGAAACAGCGAATACTCGGAAAAAAGGGACATCTTTCAAACGAACATTCAGGAAGACTGCTCAGCAGGCTGCTGCACGACGACCTAAAAACTGTATTTCTGGGACATTTAAGCAAGGAAAATAATATGGCGGAACTGGCATATGAGACAGTGCGTCTGGAAATTTCCATGGCGGACAATCCATATAAGCCGGATGATTTCCCTATTTTTGTGGCGAACCGGAGTGAGCGATCGCAATTAGTTGAAATTTAGGAGTAATTGTTCAAAAATGATTTGCGACAAACATCTGCAGATGCACATTCGGATATGGCATTGCCGCGAATAAATGTTGAATAAAAAGTATAAGTAGGAAGGATAGGAGCAAAAATTATGAAAAAAACGATTATCACTGTAGTAGGAAAAGACACCGTAGGCATCATTGCGAGGGTGTGTACATATCTTGCCGAAAACAAGATAAACATTCTTGACATTTCTCAGACCATTGTAGATGACTATTTTAATATGATGATGATTGCAGATATGAGCTCTGCCGCCAAATCAGTCAGCGAAGTATCAGACGACCTTGATGGGATTGGGGAGGAAATCGGTGTGATTATCAGATGTCAAAGAGAGGAAATATTTAACAGTATGCATAGACTGTAATATTATTGGGGAGGACATTTGATATGATAAACATAAATGAAGTGTTAGAGACGAACAAAATGATTGAAAAGGAGAATCTCGATGTCAGGACAATCACGCTTGGCATTAGTCTTCTTGACTGTATTGATGCGGATTTGGACAGATTAAACGACAAAATTTATAACAAGATTACGGCTGTGGCAAAGAATCTGGTAGCCACAGGCGAGGCGATTGAAAAAGAATTTGGAATTCCAATTGTAAATAAAAGAATTTCAGTTACCCCGATTGCTTTGGTGGGCGGTTCTGCGTGCAGGACATCCGAGGATTTTGTGACGATTGCCAAGACACTTGACAGGGCGAGAAAGGATGTCGGCGTGAACTTTCTAGGCGGATATTCCGCACTGGTGTCCAAGGGGATGACAAAGGCAGATGAGCTTTTGCTCCGCTCGATTCCGCAGGCGCTTGCGGAGACAGAACTGGTGTGCAGCTCCGTGAATCTTGGATCTACCAAGACAGGTATTGACATGGATGCTGTCAGGCTGATGGGAGATATCATCAAGGAGACTGCGGAACGTACCAAAGACAATGACTCCATTGGCTGTTCCAAGCTTGTGGTGTTCTGCAATGCGCCAGACGACAACCCGTTTATGGCAGGGGCGTTTCACGGCGTGACAGAAGCCGATGCCATCATCAATGTCGGTGTCAGCGGCCCCGGTGTTGTGAAGAATGCGCTTGAAGGCGTGCGCGGCAAAAATTTTGAGGTTCTCTGTGAAACCATCAAGAAGACTGCGTTTAAGGTAACACGTGTCGGACAGCTTGTGGCACAGGAGGCGTCAAAGCGGCTTGGCATCCCATTTGGCATTGTGGATTTGTCATTGGCGCCGACACCGGCAATCGGTGACAGCGTGGCTGACATTTTATGCGAAATCGGGCTTGAATATGCAGGGGCGCCGGGAACAACGGCAGCGCTTGCCCTGCTGAATGATCAGGTGAAAAAGGGCGGTGTTATGGCATCCTCCTATGTGGGGGGACTAAGCGGGGCATTTATTCCCGTAAGTGAAGATCAGGGAATGATAGATGCGGTCAATGCAGGGGCACTTACGCTCGAAAAGCTTGAGGCGATGACTTGTGTCTGCTCAGTCGGACTGGATATGATTGCGATTCCCGGTGACACAAAGCCGACAACAATTGCCGGAATCATTGCAGACGAGCTTGCCATCGGCATGATAAACCAAAAGACTACGGCGGTGCGCATAATTCCGGTTATCGGAAAAACGGTAGGAGACAGTGTGGAGTTTGGCGGTCTGCTCGGACATGCACCTATCATGCCTGTAAACAAGTATTCCTGTGATGCGTTTGTGAATCGTGGCGGCAGAATACCGGCACCAATCCACAGCTTTAAGAATTAGACAGGTTTTTAAAAACTTCCACAGGGTTATTCCTATGGAAGTTTTATGATTTCGGCAGTTAACTCATTCCGGACAGCTTCTTTTGCGGAATATCCTGACAGGCGTTGGATTTTCTGGCTTCTGACACTCTCGTATATCATGGCGGCATTAATATCTGCCTGAAACGACATGAGTGCGGCACCGGAGAGCTGTTTTGATGCGGCAGAAGGTTTTGTCAGAATGGGAATGGATGCGTTTGCCTTGATGGACTTTAAAAGTTCCTGTCCGTGTTTCGAAAAGCCAAGAAGCCTTGCATATTGTGTATAATCGTTCTGCTGGAAGCAGTTTGCATTTTCCTGCGTCATATCAAGAAGAATGTGCATAAGACCACGGCAGATACGTGAAAACGTAAGGTTTTTGGTTTTATTTTGCATTGCGAAGCCGTCGAACGAAGTGTAATGATACAGGTTGTTGTACAGCGTGTGCGAGAGCTGACTGCCGATATCATAGTAGACTGCAAAACTGTCTTTGCAGGAAGCGAGCTGGAGCATTCTGTATAAAACCAATTCCGAAAAGTCATTCGCGTATAAAAGTTCCTGTCCAAGCGCTTCATACACGGATGGGGGCATGTAGCTTTTGACTGCGCTGTCTTTATTTGCGGAGAGCGCAGCCCGAATAGCGTTTGCAGAGACATAACTGTCAGATACAAGCGAGCCGGAGGAATATCCTTCGCCTTTTCGTGCAAGCGTTGCCGGTTTTATGGAACTGTTTCGCTGTATGAGTGCCTTAATGTATTCCATTCCTAGGATATTGTTGGGAGTTTTTATGATATGCGTGATATTCTTGTCAGGAAAGATATCTGACAGCGCCCTGTCCCGCGCGGCGGGAAAGGAGATTCCCTGACGGAGATAGCTGTTGAGCAGCGCTTTGTACGTCTCCGTTTCATGGGCTGTTATTTTTGCGCACTCCGTAAGGAGCGAAATATCACCGGATTCACTTCCGAAGTGCAGAAAATCAACAACGCCCAGCTTGTCAAGCATGGACACTGCGCCCTGCGCAAAATATTCTGCGCTGCCGAGTGCGGCGTAGACAGGGAGCTCGAAGACAATATCCGCGCCGTTTGACAGCGCCATCCTGCAGCGCTCGTATTTGTTGACGATGGCAGGAATCCCGCGCTGCATAAAGTCGCCGCTCATGACAATGACAATGTAGTCGGCTCCCTGTTCGCGAATTGTCTGAAGCTGGTACAGGTGGCCGTTGTGAAAAGGATTGTATTCCGCGATTACGGCAGTAACATTCATGGTAAAACACCTCTCTGAAATAAATTGTTGTTGAAAATAAACCGCACATTTTTATAATATCACGAATGGGCAAAAAAACATAGAAAAACCGTACAAATACTGTTGACAAACTTTGGATGGTTATGTATAATAAGTGAATGTGTGAATAGGAGTCTACTATGTTAGTGAATTTGACAGATGTATTTACAAATGAAGGACAAGTACAGGAGCTGACGGTGTCGTATGATGCGGATACCTTTACAAATCAGTTTGGGACTTTTTCGATAAGGGAAAAGAGCCCTGTTGTGCTGAGGCTTTCTAATATAGGACATTCAAGAGCGCTGGTGCAGGGAAATGTACATATTACATTTGCGCTTGCATGTGACAGATGCCTGCAGGATGTCGATTATACATTTGATTTATCCTTTGATAATGAGGTTGTATCGCCGGATTATGCCGGTGATGACACAGATGAAATGGATTCACTGGAATTTATGGAAGGATATCACTTAAATGTGGATGAACTAGTCAATAATGAATTATTATTGGATTGGCCAATGAAGATTTTATGTAAGGATGACTGTAAAGGAATTTGCAGGATTTGCGGTAAAAATCTGAATGATGGAGAATGTGGATGCGATGATTTTGTTCCAGATCCCAGAATGGCAGCAATAAAAGATTTATTTCATGCAAATAAGGAGGTGTAACAATGTCTATATGTCCAAAAAATAAATCTTCTAAAGCAAGAAGAGATAAGAGAAGAGCAAACTGGAAGATGACTGCTCCTACATTGGTAAAGTGCAGTAAGTGCGGCGCATTAATGATGCCCCACAGAGTATGCAAGTCTTGTGGCTCTTACAACAAAAAGGAAATTATTGCAGTTGATTAATGTGATATTTTTAATTCAGAAAACAAGGTGTAAAGTCTTATGGAATCATATAAGATTTTGCACCTTGTTTTTTCCCTTGATTTTTGACGGTAGGTCTAGTATATTTATATAAGTATATGTAATTATTTAGGAAATATTTTACTTCGGCGGTCTAAGCCGCAACTGTTTCTTCAAATATCCTGATAAATATAATGAGTTGATAATATTGCAGTTGCGCGTTTTGATAGACGAGGTAATAACGCTGCTAAGTAATTGCGAATGGAGGATTTGAACATGGGAGAAATGACCAAAGTAGCAGTGGATGCCATGGGCGGGGACAACGCGCCGGCAGAAATTGTAAAGGGTGCAATAGAGGCTGTGACAGAAAACAGCAGGATTAAGGTGTATCTGACAGGCAGGCAGGATGTCATTAAAAAAGAGCTTGTGCAGTATACATACAACAAGGAACAGATTGAAATTGTCAATGCCGAGGAAATTATAGAGACTGCCGAGCCGCCGGTAATGGCAATCAGAAAGAAGAAAGATTCCTCGATTGTGGTTGCGCTCAATCTGGTAAAGGACGGTGTCTGTGATGCGTTTGTGTCTGCGGGAAGCTCAGGTGCAGTGCTGGTCGGAGGACAGCTGATTGTCGGCAGAATCAAAGGCATTGAGCGCCCCCCCCTCGCACCGCTTATTCCGACAGAGACAGGCTGTTCGCTTCTGATTGACTGCGGAGCCAACGTGGATGCCAGACCATCCCATCTGGTACAGTTTGCAAAAATGGGTTCGGTATACATGGAAAGCGTCATGGGGGTTCCCAATCCGAAGGTTGCAATTGTGAATATCGGTGCGGAAGAAGAAAAGGGAAATGCGCTTGTGAAAGAGACATTCCCGCTCTTGAAAAACTGTCCGGAGATAAATTTCATAGGAAGTATCGAGGCAAGGGATATTCCTACAGGATATGCGGACGTAATTGTCTGCGAGGCATTTGCGGGGAATATCATCCTGAAATTGTATGAGGGCGTGGGTGCTACGCTGATTAAAAAAGTAAAGACAGGAATGATGAGCTCTCTCAGAAGCAAAATAGGTGCACTTCTGGTAAAACCCGCTTTGAAAGCGACCCTGAAAGGTTTCAGCCTTGAGGAACATGGGGGAGCGCCATTGCTGGGATTAAACGGGCTTGTTGTAAAGACCCATGGAAGCTCAAAGGCAGTCGAGATTAAAAACTCAATTCTTCAGTGCGTGACATTCAATGAACAGAAAATAAACGAGAAGATAAAAGAAAAAGTCATTTTGCGGGATGAGTAGGGAAAGGGTCTGATAAAATGGAATTTGAAGCGTTGAAGAAGGTTACGGCTGCCGTTTTGGGAATGGATCCCGACGAGATTGAAATGGACATGACTTTTCTTACAGACCTAGGAGCCGATTCATTGGATTTGTATCAGATATTTATGGGAGTGGAGGAGGATCTTGGCATCCACATACCAACAGAAGGGCTGGACAAGCTCAAGACAGTAAAGGATGCTGTCGAGTGGATTGAAAAGGCAAATATTTAAAGAAAACAAAAATACGGAAGAAGCCCTGTAAAAAGGGCTTTTTGTTGGTGCAACAGGAGTAACGCTATGAGGAATAGAAAAGAGGCTTTGAAAGAGCTGCAGGAAAAAATCGGATATCAGTTCAAGGACGAAACACTGCTGAAACAGGCCTTGACACACAGTTCATTTGCCAATGAACAGAAAATTAATAAACTGGGAAATTATGAGAGACTGGAATTTTTGGGTGATGCGGTGCTCGAGCTGGTGTCCAGCGAATTTTTATTTAATGAGAATAAGGATATGCCGGAGGGGCAGCTGACACGACTGCGCGCGTCGATGGTGTGTGAGCCGGCACTGGCATACTGTGCAAGGGATATCAGCCTTGGCGCATACATCCTGCTTGGCAAGGGTGAGGAGTCGACAGGGGGAAGAAAAAGGGACTCCATTATTTCCGACGTCATGGAGGCGGTGATAGGCGCAATTTTTCTGGATGGCGGCATTGATAATGCGAAAAAATATATATATCGTTTTGTACTCTCCGATTTGGAAGATAAAATATTATTTATGGACAGTAAGACGCTTTTGCAGGAGGAAATCCAGAAGAATAATACCGCACAGTTAAGGTACGAGCTGGTCGGCGAGACAGGACCGGATCATGATAAGGAGTTCAGTGTCGAGGCATATCTTGACGAGAAGCTGATTGGCACTGGTGTGGGGAGAACGAAGAAAGCGGCGGAGCAGCAGGCGGCATACGAGGCGCTCGTCAGGATTAAGGGCAAAAAAAGATAAGGGCAGAGCAGCATAAGTGGGGTAAATAATGTATTTAAAAAGTATAGAAGTACAAGGGTTCAAATCGTTTGCGAATAAAATTATATTTAAGTTTCATCAGGGGATTACAGGTATCGTGGGACCAAACGGTTCCGGCAAGAGTAATGTTGCCGATGCAGTCAGATGGGTACTCGGGGAGCAGCGCATTAAACAGCTGCGCGGGGAGTCGATGCAGGACGTCATCTTTTCCGGCACGGAGCTTAGGAAACCTTTGGGATATGCGTATGTGGGCATTACCTTTGACAACGCAGACCATAAGCTTGCCATTGACTACGAGGAAGTAACAGTAGCGAGACGTTTATATCGTTCAGGCGAAAGTGAGTATTCAATAAATGGTACGCCCTGTCGATTGAAGGATGTAAACGAACTTTTTTATGACACTGGTATCGGTAAGGAAGGCTATTCCATTATCGGTCAGGGACAGATAGAAAAAATCCTAAGTGGAAAGCCTGAGGAAAAACGTGAGCTTTTCGATGAGGCCGCAGGAATTGTGAAATTCAAAAAGAGAAAAGCGACGGCACAAAAGAAGCTCGAGGACGAGAAAAATAACCTTGTCCGCGTAACCGATATTTTAAGCGAGCTTGAAAAACAGGTGGAACCGTTGGAGAAGCAGTCCGAAAAAGCGAAAGTGTACCTGAAGAAAAAGGAAGAACTCAAAGAACTGGACGTGAACATGTTCCTTCTCGAAAATAAAAAGTTAAAGGAACAGTTAAGCGATGTGGAAGGGAAATACAGCATCGCGCAGGAGGATTTTGAGAATACCGTCAAGCAGTATGAGAACATAAAAGTCGAGTACGACGCGGTTCAGACACATATCGAGGAACTGGAGCAGGAGATTGAGACTGCCAGAAACACGCTTACGGATGCGAGTGTAACCCGCGGCAAGCTCGAGGGTGAAATTAACGTCTTAAAGGAACAGATTAAAGGCGCTCAGGGAAATGAACATCATTTTCGCGAAAGAATTGAGGCAATTCAGGAGCAGATAACAGAAAAAGAAAGCGAACGCGCAAAAATCCTTGAGAGCAAAACCGCGCTTGACGAGAAAGTAGCCGAGCTGGAGAAAGAGCGAAATGAGGCGAAGGGCACACTGACAGAAGTGCAGACACGGATTGAGGAACTGAATGCCAAAATTGAATCGGACAAGAACCAGATTATCGCGATGCTCAATGAACGGGCAACGATAAAATCAAAAATGAGCAGTTTTGACACCATGATGGAGCAGCTGCGCATCAGAAAGGCAGAACTGAATTCACGTCTGCTGCGTGCCAGAAGTGACGAGGCGGAGCGCGATGCCGAGATTAAGGCGCTGCAGGAGGAATTCCAGAAGATAAACGACCGAATTATCGAAGTCAACACGAACCTGACCGAGATGGAGGAAAGGGGAAAGACGTTCCGTGAACGGCTTGGTAAAAAGGATGAGGAAATCAGGGAGGCACAGGGGGCATACCAGAGATACAAGTCCAAGCTCGACACGATTTCAAACCTGACGGAACGGTATGAAGGTTATGGGAACAGCATCCAGAAGGTCATGGAGCAAAGAGAACAGAATAAAGGGATTGTCGGTGTTGTAGCTGATATCATAAAGGTTGACAAGCAATATGAGACGGCGATAGAGACGGCGCTTGGCGGCAACATTCAGAATATTGTCACAACGGACGAGGACACGGCAAAGAAGATGATTGGCTTTCTGAAAAAGAACCGATTTGGACGTGCCACATTTCTGCCGCTCACAAGTATCACAAAGCCACAGGAGTTTAAGACACTCGATGTGCTGAAGGAAAAAGGTGCAATCGGTCTTGCGGACACACTTGTTAAGACGGACGCGAAGTATAAGAACGTCGCAAAAGCGATGCTTGGAAGAATCGCGGTGATTGATACCATTGACAATGCGGTACGAATTGCGCGGAAATATGATTATAGTGTCAGAATGGTTACGCTGGAGGGAGAGCTTCTGGTACCGGGCGGAGCCATCAGCGGAGGCGCTTTTAAAAACAATTCCAACCTTCTTGGACGGCGCAGGGAGCTTGAGGAGCTTGAGGAAAAACTAAAGGATGCGAAGAAAAGACTGGAGGCTGCGACAGAGGACATTGAGAACATCAAAACGGAGCGCAGCAATCTAAGAAAAGCAATTGAAGACGAAAAAGCTGTTCTTCAGGAACTGTTTATCAAACAAAATACAGCAAGATTGAATGTCGTGACTGCCGAGGAGAGAAAAAATGAAGCAGAGCAGGGATTTGGCTCGTTAAAAGACGAACAGCGTGAGATTGACGAAAAGGTTTCCGAAATCAATGCCGACAAGGAACGGACAATCCATGACCTGAGGGTGTCTGAGGAAAACGAAAAACTGTTAGAGCAGGGCATCGCTGCGTGCCAGAGTGAGCTTGAGAATTACCGGACAGAAGAATCAAACAAGACAGGTCTGGTCGGCGAGTGGGATGTTGCATATGAAAAAATGCTGCAGAAGCAGGAATTTGAACAGACAAACCTCAACCGTATCGAGGGTGAGCTTTCCCGCAGCAGAGAAGAACTGATTGAAGTGCAGACCAGCCTTGACAGCTGCCTGAAAGATATTGAAATCAGGGAAAAGAATATCGAGGAAATCGTAAAAACGATTGACGCGTCACATACAACGCAGTCGGATGCGGAGACTTCCCTGAAAGAAAAACAGCAGGAGAAAGAGGAACTCTCACAGAAACAGAAGAACTTTTTCAGGACAAGGGAAGAAATCTCGGAAAAGAAGAATGCACTCGACAAGGAAGTGTACAGACTGGGCTCCCAACGGGAAAAGCTGGAAGAGACCGTGGAAAACCAGATTAATTACATGTGGAATGAGTACGAGATTACGCTCAATAATGCTGCTTCCATGAGAAACGAGGCACTGACAGATATCTCGGAGATGAAAAAACAGATTGTGTCGATAAAGGATGACATCCGGAAATTAGGCGACGTAAATGTCAATGCGATTGAAGACTACAAGGTTCTTATGGACAGATATACATTTATGAAAAACCAGCATGACGATTTAATTGAGGCAGAAAAGACGCTGGAAGGCATTATAGAGGAATTGGACACCGCGATGCGCAAACAGTTTGCAGAGAAGTTTGAGGAAATCAAGCGCGAGTTTGACAAGGTGTTTAAGGAGCTTTTTGGCGGCGGCAAGGGCACGCTGGAGCTGATTGAGGACGAAGACATTCTTGAGGCAGGAATCCGCATCATTGCACAGCCGCCCGGAAAAAAGCTGCAGAATATGATGCAGCTGTCCGGTGGTGAAAAGTCATTTACGGCGATTGCACTGCTTTTTGCCATACAGAATTTAAAACCGTCGCCGTTTTGCCTGCTGGATGAGATTGAGGCGGCGCTTGACGAGGGAAATGTAAGCAGGTTTGCCAAGTATCTGAACAAACTGACAAAGAGTACGCAGTTTATTGTGATTACGCACCGGCGAGGAACAATGGAACAAGCAGACAGGCTTTACGGTATCACGATGCAGGAGAAAGGTGTGTCGACGCTTGTAAGCGTGAATCTGGTCGACAGTGAAGTTGACAGCTGGAGTCAGGAAGGAATAGAGAATAAGGACAAGAATGGAGGCTAACAGGGATGGCAGAGGAAAAGAAAGGATTTTTCAGCCGTTTAAAGGAAGGGTTAAATAAGACAAGAGATAATATTGTGGCAGGAATTGATGCCGTTTTTTATGGGGCGTCCGAAATTGATGATGATTTTTATGAGGAATTAGAGGAAATCCTTATTATGGGGGACATTGGCGTCAACGCGACAAATGACATTATCGAGCGTATGCGGGAAGAAGTCAAAAAGAGACATCTAAGACAGCCCTCCGAATGTAAGGAGCTTCTTGTCGAGAGCATCAAAGAACAGATGCATGTAGAAGAAACGGCATATGATTTTGAAAAGGAGCAGTCGATTATTTTCATTATCGGGGTTAACGGCGTTGGCAAGACAACTTCCGTGGGCAAGCTTGCAGGCATTCTGAAAAGGCAGGGCAAAAAGGTTCTTATTGCTGCCGCCGATACATTCAGGGCTGCTGCCGGCGACCAGCTTGCAGAGTGGGCACACCGCGCAGGCGTAGACATGATTGGCGGCACGGACGGTGCGGATCCGGCTTCTGTAATATTTGATGCCGTGAACGCTGCGAAGGCGAGAAATGTGGATGTGCTGATTTGTGATACGGCAGGAAGACTCCATAACAAAAAGAATCTGATGGAAGAACTGAAAAAAATGAACCGCATTATAGACAGGGAATTTCCGAATGCACACAGGGAAAACCTGATTGTCCTTGACGGGACGACAGGGCAGAATGCACTTTCACAGGCACGGGAATTTGGAGAGGCGGCAAACCTTACGGGTGTCATTCTCACCAAGATGGACGGGACGGCGAAGGGCGGTATAGCAGTGGCGATACAGTCGGAACTGAATGTGCCGGTTAAATATATTGGTGTCGGTGAGACGATAGAGGATTTGCAGAAATTTAACGCAGATGAATTTGTGAATGCACTGTTTGACATAAAAGAGGAAGGGGCACATCCGGAGCAAACGGACATGGAAAGCATGGATGCGGACAGTGAAGAAACAAGCGTGTCGGATGATGACAGCCATGATGGGAATTTTCCGGAAAGTGACCAGATACAGACAGATATTCCGGACAACAACGCGGATGTCTGTTCCGGTGCAGAAACAGAAAATGACACAGATGTCATAATTGGTTCGGAAGACAAGGGTGAATCTGTAGACGAAGACAGTGCTGAAGATGAAAACAGCACTGAAAAACCAAAAAAGAAAAAATGGTTTTTCTGGTAACCATTTGCACGAGAGAAATGAGGAGGAATCAAAATGTCAAATATGCTTACACTTGAGAAATTTGAGGAAGCGTCGGAAATGGTGAAAAAGGTCACTTCGGAGACAAAACTGATATTCAGTGAGTACCTGAGTAACCAGACAGGAAACAAGGTGTATCTGAAACCGGAGAACATGCAGCTTACAGGCGCATATAAACTTCGAGGCGCATATTATAAGATAAGCACGCTGTCGCCGGAAGAACGCGAAAAGGGACTGATTACCGCGTCGGCAGGAAACCATGCACAGGGTGTCGCCTATGCGGCAAAGAAATATGGTGTGAAGGCTGTTATCGTAATGCCGACAACAACACCCCTTATGAAGGTGAACCGGACGAAAGGGTATGGCGCGGAGGTGATTCTCAAGGGTGATGTCTATGACGAGGCATGCGAGTATGCCTACCAGCTGGCTGAAGAAAAAGGCTATACATTTATTCATCCGTTTGACGATTTGGCAGTTGCTACAGGACAGGGAACAATTGCCATGGAAATATTTAAAGAGCTTCCGCTGGTCGACATTATCCTTGTCCCGATCGGAGGAGGCGGGCTTGCAACCGGCGTATCGACGCTTGCCAAATTATTGAATCCAAAGATTAAGGTGATTGGGGTGGAGCCTGCAGGGGCAAACTGTATGCAGGAATCGCTTAAGGCTGGCGAAGTGGTCACGCTTCCAAGAGTGAATACGATAGCGGACGGCACAGCGGTTAAGACGCCCGGAAAGAATATTTTTTCCTATATTAGGGAAAATATAGATGAGATCGTTGCAGTGCCGGATGAGGAGCTGGTCGTATCCTTTCTTGACATTGTGGAAAACCATAAGATGGTGGTTGAAAACTCAGGCCTGCTGACTGTTGCTGCGCTGCGCCACATTGATGCGAAGAACAAGCGGATTGTTTCGATACTCAGCGGCGGAAATATGGATATTATAACGATGTCTTCCGTGGTTCAGCAGGGACTTATTTTCAGGGATCGTATTTTCACAGTATCTGTGCTGCTTCCCGATAAGCCCGGTGAACTGACAAAAGTGTCAGAAGTAATCGCATCCCTGAGCGGCAATGTCATTAAACTGGAGCACAACCAGTTTGTCTCCATTAACAGAAATGCAGCCGTGGAACTGCGGATTACGCTTGAGACGTTCGGCACGGAACATAAGAACCAGATCATTCAGGCGCTGGAGGAAAAGGGCTATCAGCCGAAACAGGTAAGAACTAATATATAACTTTTATTATGAGGTATTATGGAAAAAGTGGTGAATCAGACAAAGAGAGCAGCAAAAAGGATAAAGAGTTATGTGATACTGACAGCAGCGGCAGTGATTTATGCCGTTGCTATTAGTTTATTTCTGGATCCGAATAATATTGCGCCGGGAGGCGTGACTGGTATTTCCATTCTGGTGAACCGGTTTACGGCGATACCGACGGGAACGATGAATCTGATTATCAATATTCCGATTGTTGTGCTCGGATTGTGGAAATTCGGATGGCGGTTTATCTGTTCTACAATGTATGTTCTCGCACTGATTACAGTCTTTATCAATACGCTTGCCTCCTACGGAGCGATGACAGACGACTTGCTGATTGCGGCAGTGGTAGGCGGGGCACTGATCGGTGCCGCACTGGCACTTGTATTTATGGCAGGGGCAACGACAGGGGGCATTGATATTATTGTCAAGGTAGTCCGCACAAAAAGAAAGCACATTAAGACAAATATACTGTTTCTTTTGTTTGACGGTATGGTCATTTTGGCATCGTGGATTGTGTTTCAGGATTTGACAGTTGCATTTTATGCCGGTATTGCGGTAGTGACGGACTCCATTGTGATGGACAAAATATTGTACGGTTCGGATGAGGCGAAACTCACATATATTGTAAGCGCCAAACCTACTCAGGTAAAGCAGCGGCTTTTTGACGAGTTGGATACCACCGCAACCATTATCACTGCAAGGGGTGCCTATACCAACGAACCAAAAGAGGTTTTGATGATTGTCACGAGAAAGCAGATTTATCCCAAACTGGAGGAAATCGTCAAGGATGAGGATCCGTCGGCGTTTATGATTGTGTCCTCGGCAAGTGAAATATTTGGCGAAGGATATAAGGATATTACACGGGATAAGATATAGGAGTAAATTTTTTTAGGTGTCAAGAAAAAATACTTGATATGATATTTGCAGAAATGCAGTAAATAAGCCGTTTTCAGAGTTTTTAACCAAAGATTTGTGACAATGTTGTGACAAATTCAGAAGAATATAGGATTATGGAACAGAGAAAAGCACTCAATACCTTAATCGGTATCGGGTGCTTTTTCTTTTGCAATACGTTCTATTTCTTGGATAATGAATTTGAAATGTTGGTCGATTTTAAATTCTTCTATATCTAAGTCCCTGCCTGTTTCATGTATTTTTTTATCTAAAGTATCATTATACGGATAATTATAAGATGTTAAATCCCCATCTTTCTGGATACATTCTGAAATTATTTTTTCGTGCCTTTCCCGTCTTATTTTAGTTAGACCTTGATATAAGGATACATTTTCCATATATTTATCAATATGAAAAAGGGCATTATCAAAATTTCCGTGTTTAAGAAATATATTATTTATGATATCTATATATCGTTTTGAGCGTGCCTTTTCATGTAAATAGTTTATGGCATTTTCTGAAAGACCAGTTTCTTTTGAAATATAATGATTTTCAACACTTGTACAGTTGGAACGGCATAGTAAATAATCAATGGATACATGATAAATATCGGAAAGTTTAAAAAGATTTTCACAATCAATAGCTGGATAATACTTAATATCGTCTTTGGTGTAGGTTCCAACTTCCCATTTTCTATATGTTTTTTCTGTTATATCCATTTTTTTCGCTATGTATTCTTGGGTATATCCAGCAGTTGTACGTAAGGTTTTTAATCTTTCCGCAATTTCTTTTTGTCTTTGAATCGGTAATCCATTACTGTTTTTTCATAGAAATACACTCCTAAATAAGTCTTTTATAGGGAATTTACTACTTATATCTTATCATTTATAATTGAAAATGTAAAGAATAATTATTGTTTACTTGAAACGTGAAAAATACTTCTGATTAACGGGAGGGATAAAGTTGGCAAATTTAGAAATCAGGGAAGAAATTAGGAAAAGTAGATTATTTCACTATGAAATTGCAGATGCACTTGGAGTATCAGAATCAGCTTTCAGTAAATGGCTTCGGTCTGAAATGGATGCAGAGAGAAAAGAAAAGGTTATGCGAGCAATTGACAGTATAAAGGGGGTGCAAGCGAATTTGGAGAAATAAAATCCAATAAAAACGCAGTAAAAATGCAGTATTTTTTGATAGTTTTTTGATAGTTTTTGGAAACTTTTTTGACACTTTTTAGATACTTTTTTGATATGTTAATTTTTCCAAAATTCGTTTATCGTATATGTAGACGGAGCGCAACGTTAAAATATAAAGAAAGGACAAAGTTATATGAACAAATCAAAAAACAGAAATTTTAAGGGCGAGCTGCTTACATATCAGCAGACGGCAGAAAAAAGTAACATTGGCATAAGTACAGTTATGAAATTGGCAAGAGAATCAGGCGCACTTATAAAGATAGGTCGTATTGCAAGGGTTGACTGGAATGTATTTTATAACTATATTACCTCAGTCTACCAAGCAAATTAGTACGGTTGCATGAAAATACCCTCCAAAGTGCTGCAACACTAAAGAGGGCAGAGCATAGCCGGAGCCATGTTTTGATACAACATGATTATACCGCATCCGGCGGAAAGGAACAAGGTAATGACAGAAAAAAATTCACAGCAAAAGAAAAGTTTTCCGATTATGGATATACTGCCAGTCGGAAAAGAAAATGCTATATCAACCGCTGATTTGGTAAAGATAACCGGGTGTACTTCTCCAAGGGATTTGCAGGAGCGAATTGCATTAGAGCGTAATGCAGGGGCGATTATATGCAGCGGTTCCGGGAGCGGATACTGGAGGACAAAAAACAGGCAGGAACTTTTAGAATTTGTCCATTGTATGGATGCAAGAGCGAAAAATACACTTGCGGCAACCAGAAGCGCAAAAAGAGCCTTGCAAATTGCAGAGGGGCAATTTGAAATGGGGGATTGCGGATATGGCGAATAGAAGAATGTTTTCACTGGATGTAGTGGACACAGATATTTTCCTTGATATGCCGACATCCACACAATGCTTGTATTTCCAGTTGGGAATGAGAGCGGATGATGATGGTTTTGTTTCATCCCCCAAACGAATAACTACTATGGTTGGATGCAATGCAGATGATTTGAAGCTGTTGATTGCCAAAGGCTTTATTATTGCATTGGAGGACGGAATTATTGTTATCCGGCACTGGAAACAGAATAATTATATTCAGAATGACAGGCGCAAAGATACGATTTACCAAAGCCAACTGGCGGCATTGACCGTCAACAATGGCATTTATGAAGTGGATACAAAATGTATACAGACCGTATCCGAAACGGATACACAGGATAGGTTAGGTAAGGATAGTATAGATAAGGTTAGTATAGATTATCAGCTTATAGCTGATATGTATAACGCCACTTGCATATCGTTTCCCAAACTTACAAAGCTGTCTGATAAGCGGAAAAAGACAATCAGAGCAAGGTTTAATCAGGGGTATACAGTGGAGGACTTTAAGCGGCTGTTTGAACTGGCAGAGAGTAGCAGCTTCCTAAAGGGCGGCAATAGCCGGAACTGGTCAGCAAGTTTTGACTGGCTAATAGCGGATGCAAATATGGCAAAAACGCTTGACGGAAATTATTGTGACAGGCAGAAAGAGAAAGGCGGTGCGGCAGATGGAACACAGTCAGGAAGTAGCTTTAAACTCTGATGTATGTCCGGTGTGTGGTGGCACTGGATATGAATTGTATATGCAAAGGGTTGACGGTTATGATACTCCACTTGAATTTGCAAAACCGTGTACAAGATGCCGGACACAAAGGCGGCTCCAAGATATGACAGGAGTGCCGCCACAGTTCCGGGGTGCTGATTTGAGTAAATTCGGGTTTGATTCCTATTCCCGTGATATGGGGAATTTGCGGAAGATAGCGGAGGATTTCTTGAAAAACTACCGGGAGCGGTGGGAAAAAGCAGGAAAAGGGTTGTATTTGTGGAGCAAAACACCAGGGAGCGGCAAAACGTTCCTCTCCTGTTGCATTGGAAAATCCGTCATGATAAAGTATGATTTGCGGATGCGCTTCATAACAGTGCCGGACTATCTGGCAAAGGTAGGGGAAAGTTACAAACGACAGCCGGGGGAATGTGACGAAAGCGCAATATACCGGGAATGTGACTTACTGATTTTTGATGATATTGGAGCGCAGAAAAACGGAGAATGGCAGCAGCAGGAAGTGTTCAGAATCATAAACGAGCGGCTTAATGCAGGGAAAGTAATCATTTTTACTTCCAATATGTGCCCGGAAGATTTGAATTTGGATGATAGGACAATCGACAGGATAATGAAAAAGTCGGTTATCCTGCAAATGCCGGAAGAATCCATCCGGCGCAGGGAAGCAAAGGAAGAACAGGACGATTTTCTGAAAGGCATATTACATAATCAGGGATAGCAAAGCGAGGTGAAATGTGATACAATGGCGGTAAAGGTAAGAATAAGCTATGAGAAGCCGCAGGAGCTTCATACAGTGACGGAATTATTAAAACCGATATTAAGGTCATGCAAGGCAGATAAAGGCGAAAATGGGCGGTTTAAGAAAGCCTATCTTGGAGTGAATATTTCCGATGGAAAAGCACAAAAAGGTGTGAATTCGCCGTTGATTTAGGCAAACCATATCTATATAGGGTATGGAATATGGGCAGAAAAACATTGTATATCTGTCTATCTCATGTTATAATATCAATAGGGCAAACAGAATATCGCAGTACCCCGGACGGCTGGAAGTGCCGGACGGAAGCCATATAAAGGCGTGGGAAGTTTTACTCAGAAATGAGTAGGATTTTCCGCGCCTTTTCTGTTCTGCCGGAGAACAGCCTACCAGGGCGTAAAAACAGGGAGGAAAAACCAGACATGGACTTACAGGAAACCAACCAGAACACAGACCCGGCAGCCGGACAGGGAACAGGGGAGAGGACTTTCAGCCAGGATGATGTCAACCGCATCGTGCAGGACAGGCTTGCAAAAGACCGGGAGAAGGCATCAAGGGAACTGGGTGAGAAGGAGCAGGAGCTTGCACAGCGCGAGTTCCGTTTGAACAGCCGCCAAAAGCTGATTGACAAGGGATATCCGGAAACGCTTTTGGATGCGCTGAATTGCAGCAGTGAGGAGGCCTTTGACAAGGCATTGGAAACAATAGATGGTTTGATGAAAGAACGTCTGGCCGTGAAAGAGGATGACGAGAAGCAGAGACAGCTTGAAGCGCAGAGGGCGAAACCGTTCACAATGCCGCTCAACCAATCCTCATACAGGACGGGTGCAGACCCAATCAGAAAAGCCATGAATCTGAATTAAAGGAGAATAATATTTTATGGCAATCAGTTTAGTTACACAGTTTCAACCATATACGGATGAAATTTTCACAACAGAATCAAAAAAGTCACTCCTGACAAATCAGGACTTTAGCTGGACAGGGGCGCATACCATCAAGGTATACAAAATCGGCACAAGCGAAATGAACGATTACAGCAGGAATCCTGTGCCGGGATTTACCGGGAGCAGATACGGCGAAATTAAGGATTTGGATGCAACGACAGAGGAATTTACCCTTAAAAATGACCGTTCATTCACATTTGCGATCGATAAGCTGGACAATGACGAAACAGCGCAGCAGTTGGCGGCGGCATCCGCACTGGCAAGGCAGGTGAGGGAAAAAGTTGTGCCGGAGGTGGACAGCTATACTTATGGCGTGATGTGTTCTGGCGCAGGGAATAAGCCGGATGCAGTGAAATTGGATGCAACAAATATCTTTGACGAGATATTAAAGGCGAACAATGCGCTGGACAATGCGGAAGTGCCGGAAACAGGGCGTATTTTGGTAGTCACACCGGATGTGTACACCATTATGAAGCGCAGCAAGGATATTATCATGGAAACCGATATTGCGGAGGATATGCGCCTTAGAGGGGTTATCTCCAATATTGACGGCGCAGCGGTGATTAAGGTTCCGGCGGTAAGGCTCCCGGAGAAATTCGGCTTTATGCTTGCACATCCGTGCGCTTGCGTTGCCCCTACGAAGTTAGAGGATTATAAAATCCATGCAGACCCACCGGGAATTTCCGGCAGTCTTGTGGAGAGGCGTATCTGCTATGATGCGTTCTTGCTGGATAATAAGCTGAAAGCTATCTATTATCAGGAACAGGCAGCGGCAGGAAAGGCGGCAGCAACAAAATAACAGTTTCCCCTGCTTCCTATATGGCGGCAGGGGTTTTGTGTATATGGAGGGATGGTATGCGGAAAAGTTACGCTGATTATGGACTGACGGACAGGAGGGCAAAAGAATTATTGGAAGAATGCCATGCAGGAAAGTACAGCGCACAGGTACGGACGGCGGCATATAAAGCCTGTCCGATTGCTGCAGAGCATATCATTCTTTCCATTATGCAGAATAAATCCTATGATATTCTGGAATTTGATTTGAAGCTGGGGCGTATTTCAGTCGGGCGCAGCGATTTTTACGGGTATCGGCGGTATGCACTGGCCATACTCAACAATATGCTTGAAGGAAAGGAAATGGCGTAGAATGGGTGGTTATGGTTCCGGCGGTCACAATAAGACACACAAACGGCTTGAAAGTTTCCGCAGGATAGACAGCTTTGCTTTTTATGATTATCTCGTAGGCGATAAATACCTCGAATATAAGACAACCGTACAATATCCACTGTTCAGGGGAGACATTATTTATCATGTGCAGAGCAAAACAGCTTTGATTAAAGCGTTGAGTGTTCAGGGTGGGGAATACAGATATGTTGATTTGCCGTTGTCAAGGGTTCCTGGCATAGATGGAAAGTCGGTAAGAATGTATTTCCATTGTCCGTATTGTGGGCGGCGTGTGCGGTATCTGTATGATTACTATAAACATTATGCGTGCCGGAAGTGTGCAAAGCTGAATTATGCAAGTCAGCAGAAAAGCGGCATGGATGAAATGCGTCTTAAAATGGAGCGCATAGTGGAAAAGGAACTGGGGTATACATGGTGGTTTAGGGACTATCCCGATATGCCCATACAAGACTTGTGGCATATTCCCAAACCACGCTATATGAGGTATGAGAAGTACGAAAGACTGTTAAAGGAGTTCCGGCAACTCCAAAAGGATTATGAGCGTGCATTTTGGGTTGGTATGGCTAAATGCTCTATGCTTTCCAGTAAGGAGTTGGCAGGCGTTTTGAGCCATATTAACAGCCTGTGATAGTGGCATTAAAACGATGCCACAGCTAAATGAAAACTGCATATTGTAATTGCCTGACGAGGAAACGTGTGCTATACTTTGAACATGGGAAACCATAGAGCCGGGCGGCTACCCTCCATTTCGGAGGGGCTAACCCTCCAGACGAAAGAAAGGAGGGCGTTGCCAATGATGATTACATATTCTGATTTAGTTCAGACTGGAATATTCATTGTTGCCCTTATTGGATTGTGTTATACAGTTTTTAAGGGAAAACGAAAATAGCCGCCACTACTGCGAATAGTGACGGCTGACACCATGTGTTAGTTTGATTTGTTCGAGGGTAGCCGCTTCTATGGCTTTCCCTTTTCTGTCTATAATATAGCATATCTGATAATGGGATTCAAGCATTTTTTATACTTCCTCTCCGGTATCTCTCATTACAAAAGTTCCTTTGAAATCACAGTTTAGAATATCGGCAATTTGATTTAATTCTTTTTCACTGAAATTGTCACGTTTTAATTTGTTGTATATATTCGTTGGTGAACATTCAAGGATTTTTGAGAGGTCAACAGCAGACATTTTTCTTTTAACGAGCATGATTTTTATTTTTTCGGTCATTGACATAGTAAATCCTCCTACTTTTTAATATCTATCATTATAAAATGTTTAGATTGAATAGTCAAGCTGTAAGATTAAAAAATATAACT
>CAJTTO010000048.1 GCA_910579275.1 uncultured Lachnospiraceae bacterium | reverse complement strand
ATGTCAGACAGAAAGATAGATAAGAGATCAATTTTTGTGTTCGGTTTTGAGGGAACAATACAGTGTGACCTCATGGTCTAAGATGGCGAAGTAGCTCAGTTGGCTAGAGCACACGGTTCATACCCGTGGTGTCGAGGGTTCGAATCCCCCCTTCGCTATTTTTTATGGAATCAGACAAAAAATTTTAAAAAATCGGGCGGGGAATTTCCCCGCCCGATTTTTATGCGCAGCTCCATGCAGAGGAAGTATGCCGCAGAAGCGGCGCATGGAGCACGCGGCGTGTAGGAAGAAAGGACCTTCCCTACTCGATTGCGTTTATTTGCGGCAGTGACGCAAAGCTCTTTGCGAGTTCTTCATCAGTCGGTACATAGTCAGCCATCTCACCGTCATTAAACTTCTGGTATGCCACCATGTCAAAATATCCTGTTCCGGTAAGTCCGAACACGATGTTTTTCTCCTCACCTGTCTCTTTACATTTCAGTGCCTCGTCTATCGCAACCCGGATTGCGTGGCTGCTTTCAGGCGCCGGCAGGATTCCCTCCACCTTTGCAAAGGTCTGTGCCGCCCTGAACACTTCTGTCTGTTCCACACTCCGCGCCGAGATGATGCCGTCGTCATAAAGCTGTGACACAATGGAGCTCATACCGTGATAACGCAGTCCCCCTGCATGATTCGCCGAAGGTATAAATCCGCTTCCCAGCGTATACATTTTCGCAAGCGGGCAAATTTTGCCTGTATCACAGTAGTCATATGCATAAACGCCCCTTGTAAGGCTCGGGCATGATGCCGGCTCCACAGCCACAATCTCATAATCAGCCTCGCCCCTTAGCATTTCCCCCGCAAAAGGCGAAATCAATCCGCCCAGATTGGAACCGCCGCCTGCACAGCCTATAATCATATCTGCCTTAATACCGTACTTATCCAGTGCGGACTTCGTCTCCAGCCCGATAATGGTCTGATGCAGCAGAACCTGTGACAGCACGGAGCCAAGCACGTAGCGGTAGCCCTCCTGCGCCGTGGCTGCCTCAACCGCCTCAGAAATCGCACATCCAAGGCTTCCTGACGTTCCGGGAAACTCCTCATTAATCTTTCTCCCGACACTCGTGAGCATGGAAGGGGACGGTGTGACTTTCGCACCGTACGTCCTCATCACCTCGCGCCGGAACGGTTTCTGTTCATAGGACACCTTCACCATATATACCTGACAGTCCAGATCAAAGTAGGAACACGCCATAGACAATGCGGTTCCCCACTGGCCTGCACCCGTCTCTGTCGTAACGCCCTTTAATCCCTGCTGTTTTGCGTAATATGCCTGCGCAATTGCCGAGTTCAGCTTATGGCTGCCCGACGTGTTGTTCCCCTCAAACTTATAATAGATATGTGCGGGTGTGTCCAGCTTCTTTTCCAGACAGTACGCGCGTGTCAGCGGTGACGGACGGTACATTTTGTAGAAATCACGTATCTCCTGCGGTATGTCAAAGTAAGGTGTCGTGTCATCCAGTTCCTGTTTCGCAAGCTCCTCGCAGAAAATCGGCGACAGTTCCTCGATCGTAATCGGTTTCATCGTTGCCGGATTGAGTATCGGCGCCGGTTTATTTTTCATATCCGCCCTCACATTATACCACTGCCGGGGCATCTCGCTTTCTTCCAGATAAATCTTGTAAGGTATTTTTTTGTCCATGTGCTATTCTCACTTTCATTGTTTAAATTATCTTTTTGACAGATGATTTGATTATACGCTTTTTTTTCCGCAACTTCAACCGTCAAAATACGTAACAGTTCAGCCTTCGGCTTCCTGTTACAGGCATCAAGCCATGCAAAACCACTTCGTAGTATCAAAGCCACGTACCGTGGCTTGATGCATCTCTGCCTATATGTTATTTTACGGACTTTGCAGCCAGTGCAAAGTCCCGGGCTGAACTGTTACCAAAATACTGCCGACATACTTCCCCTGCATGGGGCTGCGCATAAAAAATCCATGCAAAGTCCGCCCTGCATGGATTTATGTGCACTTCACTTTATAAAGCGTTGATTTTGTCAAATTTGTCATGGAGCTCCGATGCGACCTGTCCAACCATCGTGGCTGAAGCCGCTATCTCCTCCGTGCTCGCTGCCAGACTGGTAATCCGTTCATTCACGTTATCCACTACCTTCATAAGGTTATCGGCATTCTCGCGCAGCCTTGTCATCGCCTCCACAATGTGCTCCTTGTTCTTATTGCTGTCGTCGGCAGCATTTTTGCTGACATCGCTCAGCGTCTTTATCTCTTGGGCAACTACCGCAAAGCCCTTGCCGACCTCTCCGGCTCTCGCGGCCTCTATGGATGCATTTAGTGACAGCAAATTTGTCTTGGATGCCACTTTTGTAATGTTTTCGTTGTTTCCTCCAAGCTGCTCCAGCAATTCCCTGATTTCGTCAAATGATTTCTTCATGTCATCGCAGAACTCAACCACGTCAACCATCGCCATGCTGATATTGGTACTCTCCTCCGCGTTGGTATTGTTGCCGTCAATCATTTCGTCAATCGACAGGTTCAGGGTGTTAAACTCATCATTCGCCTCTGAAACCATCTTCTCAATGGTATCATTCTTTCTGAATATTTCCTCGTTCTTTGCCTCCATCTCGTCCGAGACTGCCTGAAGACGTTCTCTCTCCTGCTCCGCGAGGTTCTTAATATAATGGACACAGCTTTCCTTGTTGTTACAGCCATTATAAATGGCAGCCGCCATATCCGTACAGGTACTGTACCCGCAGGCACTGCAGTCAATACCCTGTGCATGTTTCGTTTTCTTGTTCATGTCTGAAAAAATGTCATTGAGTTCCGCCTGACTCGGTTTCTGTATCTCATTGCCTTTTGACTTATCCGTGTATTCTCTGATAAAATCATTAATCTTCAGATGCGCAAACTGCTTGTTGAGACTGCGCAGACGCTGGGCAGGGGATGCATTTTTCGCCCACGCACTCCCTTTGCGCCTTGACTTGCTCGCCGCCTTTATCGCCTGAAGCTCATAGAGAATATCGTCGCTTTTTGTCTTTTCCTCCTCGATGCCTGTCCCGTATATACATCCCTGGGAACAATTGAGCGCATCAACCATAAACGGGAGTTTTTTGCCTGCCAGCACCCGCTCCTTATAGTCCTCAAGGAATTCGTATGCATGCTTTTCCCCCTCTATCTGGCGCACAAACACTTCCTCACCGCAAAACCAGTACACGTTTTCTTTTAATCCGCCCGGCATAGGATATATGGAACCCAGTCCATACTCAATCTCATTTGCTGCCGGTTCTGCCTTTATATTGTGTTTTTTGGCATATACTGCCAGATGGTCAAACGTGACATTGTAACTCACATACCCTTTGTTCCTCGGGTCGCTAATCTCGTCTTTCTTGGCTATGCAGGGACTGATAAATGCGAGCTTGTCTGTTATGTTCAGATATTTTTTTGCGTAAATCGCCGCGCACATCAGCGGGCTCTGAACCGGAACAAGCTTTGGTATCAGCTGCGGAACATAATGTTCTATATAATTGACAATTGCAGGGCATGGCTGCGAAATGCCGCCCTGAAAATGATGTTCTGTTATGTACTTGACATATCCCCATGTGGTAATGTCAGCCCCAAAGCTTACACTTATGATACGGTTCACGCCCAGTTTTTTAAGTCCGCCAAGTATCTGCCTGTACTCATTGGGATAATTTGCCGCAAATGCAGGCGCCCACAGAACCGATATTTTCTCACCCTTTGCAAGCGCTGCAAAAAATTCCTCCGTGTCATCCACAAAATCCCTCGCATGGTGCTCGCAGGCATCAAAGCAGGCGCCGCATGCAATGCATCTGTCCCCGTCCACTTCTATCCTCTGCTCCCCGTTCTCCATCTTGACCGCCCGGTTCGCCACAATGACCGGACAGACCGAAATGCATTTATTACAGCCGATACAATTGTCATTGGTAAAGATCAATCCATTCTGGTTTCCGTACATAATGTGCACTTCCTCTCATTTTGTTAATCTGATAAATCTATTTTATCATAAAGTTTTTCCCGCGTACACAGTTCTTCTGTTTTTCCGCTGGTTTCACTCATAATTTGTAACATTTTTACACTGTCAGACCTTTTGCGTGCAAAACCAACCATAAATTGTGCATTTTTCATGTAAAAACAATGCATTAGCTGCTGCCCTTAAAATATTTTTTATAACTATTCGTCACTTTTTTCATCAGTTATCTCTTTTTTATGACTTGCAAGGCTTCTTTTTTAGCAATTTACTATATATTTAACTTGTTTTTAATTAGATAGTTAGTGATATTTAAACATACTACTTTAACGTTATGTTCAATATGCACAACAATTACTTAAATTAAGTTATCATTTTAACCATTGTTTCTGTGATATTTTTAATGTATTTTAATTTTAGATGTTGTAAATAGCCGGCTTAACTGTTGAAACATCACAAATCAAAAACTACATATTCACAGAAACAAACGGAGGTATTGTATGAAGAAAAAACATAAAACAGTCCTGTCCCTTGCGCTGGGCACCGCTGCCTTAACTTCCTTAATTCTTGCTTCCCCCGGACAAACTGCCAACGCAGCCGGGTCATCTTATCAGCAGACAATAGAGTTTGAGGATGCTGCCAGCTTCGAGCCAAATGACAGTAACAAAATCGAATCATCACAGTTTGCCAATTACTCCGGAAGCGGTTATCTGTACCTTACTTCCGGATGGGGTGATGTAAGCTTTTCCGTTCCCCACGATGGAGAGTACAATATTACGATTGCTTCAAACGCCGATTCCTACAAAGAGAATTTCCTGTATCTTGACGAATCGGATGCGGGTAAACTCACCACGGACGGAAACGGGTGGCAGGAGTACACCAACACCTACTATCTGTCGGAGGGCACCCACAAATTCGGGGTATCGGCAGACTGGGGCTATACCGCTCTGGACTATATAAAAGTGGAATCTGTTTCTGTCATCGAGCCGGAGGCACCGGACGAAACAGTCGAAACGGATGAAACAATCGAAACAGTCGAAACAGACGATCAGCAGCCAGTCGAACAGCAGAATTCCGATAACAGCCGCCAGTCCGGATCCCGTTACGAATTCGAGCACGCCAATCGCTTTGAGCAGAACGGAAAAAACAGAATCGACAGCACATTATTTTCCGGATATTCCGGAAGCGGCTATGTGTATCTTGAATCCGGCTGGGGCGAAGTGCAGTTCAATGTGCCTTCGGCCGGCAGATACAAGCTTACAATCGTAACAAATGCCGATACATACAAAGAAAACTACCTGTATCTTGATGATAACAGCGCAGGTACATTAAGGACAAGCGGAAATCGTTGGGAATCCTATACACAGACCGTCTATCTTTCCGCCGGCACGCACAAGTACGGCGTGTCAACCGGATGGGGGTACACCGCCCTTGACTATGTGGTTGTAGAACCGGAAGGCGGCCAGACTCCTCCCACCGACCCGGTGAAACCTTCCGGAAAAGGCATGTATGTGAGCAATGGCAGGCTTTATAATGCAAACGGAAAGGAATTTGTGATGCGCGGCGTCAATGTGGCACATGCATGGTACCCCGGCGAGACACAGACTTCCATCAACGCCATTGCAGACCGCGGTGCAAACTGCGTCCGCGTCGTGCTTGCCGACGGCACACAGTGGGGGAAAACACCGCGTTCCGAAGTCGAGCGCATCATTTCATGGTGCGAGGCAAGAGGGCTTGTCTGTATCCTCGAAGTGCACGACCACACTGGTTTTGATGATGTGAACCGTCTCAACACTGCAGTAAACTACTGGCTCGAAATCAAAGACCTGCTGAATGCACACCAGAATTATGTCATTGTAAATATCGCGAACGAATGGCTTGGTACATGGAATAATTCCTCGACATGGACAAGTGCATATCAGTCCGCTATCCGCACCCTGAGAAATGCGGGTATCGGAAATGTACTTATGGTGGACACTTCCGGCTATGGTCAGGAGACGTCCACATGCATCAATAACAGCCGCAGTGTCGTGTCTGCCGACAGCACAGGAAACACCATGATATCCATTCACATGTACTCTGTTGCCGGAAAAGACACGCAGACTGTAACAAACAATATCAACTCCATGCTTTCAACAGGCGTATGTTTCTGCATCGGTGAATTCGGCGACTGGCAGAACGGCGGGGATGTTGACGAGACAACCATTATGCGTCTCTGCACAGACAAAAACATTGGTTACGCAGCATGGTCATGGAAGGGAAACGGTGGCATTGACACTTCTCTGGATATGGCAAACGACTGGCAGGGCACCAGCCTTACCAACTGGGGAAATTACGTATTTTACGCCGACGGCATCGGCATCAGGGACACTGCACGTTCCGCTTATTAAAACAAGCAGGGAAGAGCCATCTTCCCTGCCTGTTTTTTTACATTCTGTCAGGTGCCGAGAATCCAAGCAAATCAATAGACGTCTCAAGCACATCTCTTGTCAGCCCAAGGAGCGCTATCCAGCCTGCTTTTCTGGATGCGTCTTCCTCCGCAAGAATTTTTGTTTCATGGTAGAAACGGTTGAACGCATTTGCGAGGTCATAGATATAGGCACAGATTTTGTGCGGTGCATACTCCTCGCACGCTGTCTCAATGCTTGCATTAAACTTGGCAAGCTCCATCATCAGCTGTTTTTCACTGTCATTTACAGGTGCCTTGATGTCGGAAAATACGGACTGTATGTCGCCGCCATTCTCCCTGTACTTCGCAAGAATGGACTTGATCCGCACGATCGTGTAAAGAATATACGGTCCGGTATCTCCCTCCGACGAAGTAAATCGGTCAATGTCAAAAATGTAATCCTTGACTGCCTGATTTGAAAGATCGCCGTATTTGAGTGCGGCAAGCCCCACAATCTGCGCTGTCGCGGCAGCCTCCTCGTCTGACGTATCGCGGCTTTCCTTAATTTTGCGCAGCATTTCCTCATTAATCTCCGCAATCAGGCTTTCCAGACGCATCACACCGCCCTCGCGCGTCTTAAACGGCTTTCCGTCTTTTCCGTTCATCGTGCCGAATCCGAGAAATTTTAATTCCGTATCGTCTTTTACAAGTTTTGTCTTGCGCGCACAGCGGAATACCTGTTCAAAATAAAGTTCCTGACGCTTATCCACCACATAGAGGATTCTGTCTGGCTGCTCTGTCTCCATACGCATCATAATCGTCGCAAGATCCGTCGTATTGTACAGCGCTGCACCGTCAGACTTCAAAATCATGCATGGCGGAATCTCCTTTGTGTCCGTTTCCTCCTTGACATCTACCACAAGCGCGCCCTCGCTGACATACGCATAACCGCCTTTTTTCATGGCATCTACCATCCCCGGTATCATATCATGCACTGCCGATTCTCCGTTCCAGAGATCAAATGCCACATTCAGACGCTCATAATTTTTCTTTAAATCCATGACGGAAACCGCTATGATGTGATCCCAAAGTGCGCGGTATCCTTTCTCACCGCTTTGCAGCTTGTATGTGCATGCCATCGCGTCCGCCTTGTACGCCTCATCCTCCTTGGAGCGCTTGCTCGCAAACGGATAAATCTCCTCAAGTTCCGAGATGGTAAAAGGCGGTTCTGCCGGGTACTCCCCTGTATAATTTTCATCAAAATACACAAGTTCCGGCTTCCTGATTTTCAATTCGTTCATAATCAGCCCCATCGGCTGCCCCCAGTCCCCCAGATGAATGTCGCCAGTTACACGATGCCCCGCATACCTTGCAATGCGCTTGACGCTCTCGCCGATAATCGCAGAGCGCAGATGCCCGACATGCAGCGGCTTTGCTACATTTGGCCCGCCATAATCAATCACAATCTTCGCCGGATTTTTTGTCTCCTCCAATCCATATTTTTCTTCCATCCTCATATCTTTCACATATGCACCCACAAACGCGTTCTTGAGGGTAAGATTCAAAAATCCCGGCGCCACTGCTTCTGCCCTTGCAAAAATATTGCTGTCCGTAAGCTTTGCAGCGACGTCATTCGCTATCATAATAGGCGCCTTCTTGTACTGCTTTGCCCCTGCCATTGCGCCGTTGCACTGATATTCACACAAGTCGGGTCTGTTCGAGAGTGTCACTTTTCCAAGTTCGCGGTCATACCCTGCCTGCTCAAATGCATTTTTCATCTCATCGGAAATCATTTCCAAAATCTTTTTCATCGCTACCTCCGTATTTGCTTCTATTCCTTTTGACTGCCTGTCCGCTGTTCCCTTGAATACACGCACCCGCAATAATTCTGTCGGTACAGCCCATACTCTGCCGACAGCTCAATCGAGCGCTTATAGCCGTTTTTCTTTTTAAAGTCGGAGGGAAGCCACGGCACATGATATTCCAGCGCCAGCCGTTCCCCAATCTCATTCAATTTGGCGGCATTCTTCAGCGGACTGATTGTAAGCGTTGTCGCAAAATAATCCTGTCCTGACTCTGCCGCCAGCTCCGCCGTCTTTCTAAGCCGGAGCGCATAGCAGGCAAAGCACCGTTCTCCGCCCTCCGGACACTGTTCCAGACCTTTTGCGGCAGCATAAAAAACCTCCGGTTCATAATCCCCCTCTGTCACAGCGATCGGATAGCCGCTGTCAGACAGTCTATTGTATGCCTCTATCAGCCGCTTTTGCTCCGCCACACGTTTCCGATACTCCTCGTCCACTGAAATATTGGGATTATAGTAAAATACCGTAATCGCAAAATAACGTCTCAGATATTCGAGCACATAACTGCTGCACGGTGCACAGCAGCTATGCAGCAAAAGTCTGGGCGGCTCTGTAATCTGCCCGAGAATTTTGTCCAGCTCTTTCTGAAAATTTCTCGTATTTGTTGTTTTTGGCGGCATCGCATCACTCCCTGTTAAAAAATATCATTCTATTGAGCGTCCGTCTGCCTGCTGACATGTTTCATCCGGACGCCCGTGTGCATACATACAGAAAAAGTGCCACTCCATGACACTTTTCCCATACTCAATCATAGCTCTGCAATGTTCACCAGTGTCAGTGGATTTTCATTTTTGTTCTCCAGACTTGTTGCCAGTGCTTTTGCTGTATCTAATGCCGTAATACAATTTACACCTGTTTCAATGGAAGTTCTCCTAATCAGGAAGCCATCCCTTGATTTGTCACGTCCCTGCGTCGGTGTGTCGATGACAAGGTCAATCTTATGCCCCAGAATCAGATCCATGACAGTCGGTGATTCCTGTTGTATCTTGTTTACCCGCTTTGCCTTGACACCTGCATCATTCAGCGCTTTTGCGGTACTGCGCGTCGCATAAATCGTGTAGCCAAGATTCTCGAAACGCCTTCCAATCTCAATCGCCTCGCCCTTGTCCGCATCCTTTACCGTAATAATCATTCTCTTATGTCTCGGCAGATCAATGCCTGCCCCGAGAAATGCCTTGTACAGCGCTTCATTAAATGTCTTTGCAATGCCAAGGCACTCACCTGTGGACTTCATCTCCGGCCCAAGGCTGATTTCGGCACCCCTGATTTTCTCAAAAGAAAATACCGGCATCTTAATTGCGACATAGCCTGCTTCTTTCTGCAGCCCAGGCTCATAGCCCAGCTCCTTGATTGTCTTTCCGATAATTACTTCCGTGGCAAGGTCGACAATCGGGATCCCTGTAACCTTGCTGATATATGGAACAGTTCTCGACGAACGTGGATTTACCTCAATAACATACACTTCCTCACCGACGGCAATAAACTGAATGTTAATCAGACCCTTTACATGCAGCGCTTTTGCCAGCCGCCTTGTATACTCCGCGATGGTCTCCCTTACCTTGTCCGTTATTGTGTGCGCCGGATAGACCGAAATCGAGTCGCCGGAATGCACGCCGGTTCTCTCGATATGCTCCATAATCCCCGGAATCAGAATATCCGTACCGTCACACACGGCATCAACCTCAAGCTCCTTTCCTTGCAGATACTTGTCGACAAGAATCGGGTGATCCTGTGCAATGCGGTTGATAATTTCCATGAACTCCTCAATCTCCTCATCAGAAATCGCAATCTGCATTCCCTGTCCGCCAAGCACATAGGATGGTCTGACGAGTACCGGATATCCAAGACGGTTGGCTACTTCCTTCGCCTCCTCCGCCGTGTAGACAGTTCCGCCCGCCGCACGCGGAATCTCTGTCTCCTCAAGAATCTTGTCAAACAGCTCCCTGTCCTCCGCCGCGTCGACATCCTCCGCCTTGGTTCCCAGAATCGGCACGCCCATCTTCATGAGACTTTCTGTAAGCTTGATTGCCGTCTGTCCGCCAAACTGCACGACTGCACCGTCCGGCTTCTCAATATTGACAATGTTCTCCACGTCTTCAGGCGTAAGCGGTTCAAAGTAAAGCTTGTCTGCAATATCAAAATCCGTGCTGACTGTCTCCGGATTGTTATTGATGATAATTGTCTCATAACCCGCCTTTGAAAATGCCCATGTAGCATGTACAGAACAATAGTCGAACTCGATACCCTGCCCGATGCGGATGGGACCAGAACCAAGCACAAGTACCTTTTTCGGCGGATTCGTTTCCACCGCCTCGTTCTCCCCGTCAAAGCAGGAATAGTAGTACGGTGTGCTTGCCTCAAACTCGGCAGCACAGGTATCAACCATCTTAAATGCGGCGACTATATGATTTGCATAACGCATTTCCTTAATTTCCGATTCATGCTTTCCTGTAAGCCTTGCAATAACGTTATCCGGAAATTCGATTCGCTTCGCTTCCTTTAAAAGCTCCACCGAAAGCGGCTGCGTTTCCAACGCATGTTCCATTTCCACGATAATGGCAAGCTTGTCAATAAACCATCTGTCTATTCCGGTAATTTCATAAATGGTATCATAATCAATCCCTTTTCTGAGCGCCTCCGCAATGACATAAATCCGCTGGTCGTCCACTTTCTGCATACGCCGTATCAGTGCTTCCCTGTCCAGTTCTGAAAAGTCATAGCTTCTGAGACAGTCAACATGCTGCTCGAGAGAACGGACTGCTTTCATCAGCGCTCCCTCAAAGTTCGTGCAGATGCTCATGACCTCTCCGGTTGCCTTCATCTGTGTAGTAAGCGTCCGCTTAGCCGTAATGAACTTATCAAATGGAAGTCTTGGCATTTTCACAACACAGTAATCCAGTGTCGGCTCAAAGCTTGCATATGTCTTTCCCGTTATAGCATTCTTTATCTCATCCAGCGTGTATCCGAGTGCAATCTTTGCCGCGACCTTGGCTATCGGATATCCTGTGGCCTTGGACGCGAGCGCGGACGAACGGCTCACGCGGGGATTTACCTCAATCACACAATATTCAAAGCTTGTCGGATGCAGCGCAAACTGTACATTACATCCGCCTGTGATGTTTAACTCCGAAATAATATTCAGCGCCGAAGTGCGCAGCATCTGATATTCTTTGTCGCTCAATGTCTGCGAAGGCGCCACAACGATGCTGTCTCCGGTGTGCACGCCAACCGGATCAATATTCTCCATATTACATACCGTTATGCAGTTGCCCGCACTGTCGCGCATCACCTCGTACTCAATTTCTTTCCACCCTGCAATGCAGCGCTCCACAAGAACCTGTCCCACACGGGAAAGACGCAGACCATTTTCGAGGATCTCCTCCAGCTCAAGCTGATTATGCGCAATACCGCCGCCGCTGCCTCCAAGCGTATATGCCGGACGGAGCACCACCGGATACCCGATTGTGTTGGTAAAAGCCACGCCGTCCGCTACATTCTCGACCACAAGGGACGCCGCACAAGGCTCACCAATCTTCTCCATGGTGTCCTTGAACTCCTGCCTGTCCTCCGCCTTACGGATAGTGGCAGCTGTCGTGCCGAGCAGTTTCACATTGTGGGAAGCCAGAAATCCGCTCTCCTCAAGCTCCATGCCCAGATTTAGTCCGGCTTGTCCTCCCAGTGTAGGCAGAATCGAATCCGGCTTTTCTTTTTCAATAATCTGTTCGAGGACTTTTGCGGTGAGCGGCTCAATATAAACCTTATCCGCAATGTCCCTGTCCGTCATGATGGTGGCGGGATTTGAATTTACCAGAACGACTTCTATCCCCTCCTCTTTCAGGGAACGGCATGCCTGTGTGCCGGCATAATCAAACTCAGCAGCCTGCCCGATGACGATAGGACCCGATCCAATCACCATTACCTTTTTTACATTTGGATTCTTCGGCATTATTTCGTCACCTCCATCATTTTTATAAACCGGTCAAACAGATATCCGGAATCCTGCGGTCCGCAGCAGGCCTCCGGATGGAACTGTACCGTGAAGATATTTTTCCCCGTATAGTTCAGCCCTTCATTGGTGCCGTCATTTACATTGATAAAAGCAGGCGTCGCCACTGCGGGATCCAGATTATCGGTGTCAACCACATACCCATGATTTTGTGAAGAAATATACACCCTGCCTGTCGCCAGATCCTTGACCGGATGATTGCCGCCCCTGTGTCCGTATTTCATCTTATGCGTGTCTGCCCCGGCTGCCAGCGCCATCAGCTGATGCCCAAGACAGATTGCAAAAACAGGTATGTCGGCATCATACAGTTTTTTGACCTCGGCGATAATCTCCGTACATTCCTTCGGGTCTCCCGGTCCGTTGGAAAGCATAATGCCATCAGGCGCCGACGCGATAATTTCCGCCGCCGGCGTCGATGCGGGATAGACCGTGACATCACAGCCTCTTATTTTGAGAGCATGCGCAATATTGTCTTTTGTTCCGAAATCCAAAAGCGCTACTTTTTTGCCCAATCCGTTGAGCGTCTTGACAAGCGACGGCTTTTTCTCCCTGATACCCGCCTCGTAATCGGCTGCCACAAACTTTGCACTCCCCGATATCGCGCCATTTTCCGTAAGGTTCTTTGCGCCTTTTACTTCGTATTTTTCTTTGCAGGTGACTTTCTCAACCACTTTACCGGTGGTGTAGGCTTTTAATCTGGGGATGACATCCTCCGTGCTGTATGCCCCATTCGTTGTTATCATGCCGTTCATCGTGCCTTTTTCGCGCAATATTTTCGTGAGCGCCCTCGTGTCAATTCCGGCGATGCCCGGCACATTATTTTCTTCTAAAAACTGCTGGATTGAAAAATCTGCTCTGAAATTGCTGAAATTCCTAGACAATTCTCTGACAATAAACCCATCTGGCCAGGGTTTTTTAGACTCCATATCATCTTTACAGATACCATAGTTCCCTATCAGCGGATACGTCATGCATACTGCCTGTCCCGCATAGGACGGATCCGTAAGCACTTCAAGGTACCCTGCCATAGAAGTATTAAAAACAATTTCGCTGATAACTTCCCTGTCGGCGCCGATATGAGTCCCCTCAAACACGGTACCGTCCTCCAAAATTAAAAATGCCTTCATTTAATCACCTGTACTTCCTTTCGCATAATCGGTTTATTATATCACAAGAAATTATGCCATTCAAGAAATTTTTCCGTAACAGTCCAGCCCTCTGTTACATTTTTCACATCATCCCTTTTAACTGGGCAAACAGGTCTAAATCGCTCTGCGTAATTTTCATATTTGTGTTATACTCTTTGCCGTCCGGACTGACTACCTTTACTTCTATAATTGTGCCGTCTGCAATTGCCTCGCGCCCCACAGCCTGCATAAACGGAACAAATTTGGGATGATTTCGCGTGAATGTGTCCCATGCACCCTTAAACTTCATAATTGCTGATAAATCCATCATAATCTTCCATCTCCTTATTTTTTATTAAATGATTCCTGACCCGCCTTTTTTCCGCGTCTGTATGTACAGCAAAAAAGCATCACGCCCGGTGATACTTTCCTCGTATGTATTATGACAGGTAAACAACGCTGTTCGCATCCAGCTCTTTCTCCGTGATTGCCGCCCTGGCATCCTCTGCCTGAAACCTGTTGATAAAGAACGAATATTTCATCCGGCACTCAAAGCGCCCTTTTTTCACGTCGCGCACCTTATCCACTTTTATCAGATAGGAAATACCGTGCTTCAAAAAGGTCTTCTCGATTGTCTTTTTCACTGTCTCATCATAAGTCTCAACAAAAGCAACCTCACGTCCCTGTATCTTTCCTGCCATTAATCTTCACATCCCTCCATATAACTATTCATTCCACGTCCACACAGCAAGTGAATTTCCATACAAGCCTGCACCGTACTCCTATAGTTACATTTCTATGTTATAGTATAAACTGAAATGTTTGAAAAGTACAGTTGACATATTTACTAATAAATTCGTATCAAATGTTTATTTTTTTGTGACAATATCGCCGTACAGAGAGGACAAATCTGTCCTGCTGCAAACAACTTTGCCCTCATCATCAAATACTGTCACTGTTCAATTTATTCCGGCGACCAAAAGTTCATTATTTTTTTATAAATATCCTGTTGAATTTTTCACCTTATTAGTGTATACTTATATTTGCTTATGCAGGATTAGTACATCGGTAGTACATCGGCTTCCCAAGCCGAGGAGGCGGGTTCGACTCCCGTATCCTGCTTTTTTTGTGCTTATTTTTTATTTTAATGTCTCCTCCTGCAGTCTGTCAAACTCCGCCATACATTCATCTACGGTAGCCCCGTTTAGCAGCATCCGGACAACGATGCAGGTATTGCCCCACTGTTCGAGCTTCATGCCCGCATTGGAACCAAGGACAAAGACATTCTCGTTTATTCTGTCATTCAGCGGTTTCAAAGCCGGTATACAGGAAACCGAAACATTCTTGGACGGGGAAATGACCTTGTTTGTCTCCGCGTACACTTGGAGCGCCTCGTCAGAAACCATGACGTCAAGGGTACGCATCGCATCTTCCGCGTGTGCCGCATTTACACCGACAGAAATCCCTGTCATCGGAATTACAGGCATCTGTCCGCGGCTGCTCGGAAACCCGATAACCAGCATGTTAAAATCCGTATTTCCGTAAGCCGTCTCCGAGTTCGCCGCGCTCCAGTACGCCATGACAATCGGTGTCTTTTGTGCAAGGAAATCCGCACCCTCCCCTTCGATCGCCTCACTGACATACGCCTTTTGTGCGTCAATATACCCTTTGTCAATCATCTCCTGAAGAAATTCAAAGCCCGGACGCATATAGTCGCTGTACTTTTTCTCCCCACTGTTGAGCGCCGCGATTTCCGCCTCGGTGTTCCCGCCATTATACAAATCCGCATACGCCTGTGCAAGGACAAACGTCTCCAGCCACCAGCGGTTTGCACCGACAGGCGTTTCAAATCCATTCTCCTGAAACACCCTGCAGCACTCCAGAAAATCTTCCGGCGTCTCCGGAAGCTCTAGATGATACTCGTCAAACAAATCTTTATTGATAAACAGGCCGTATGCGACAACCTCCTGCGGAATCGCGACCAGTCTGCCGTCCACAATGTTGGCGGCCTTTACTACATCTCGGAGGTTCTTTGCACTGTCAAGCCCCGATAAATCCATCAGTTTCCCTTCCTCCGCAAGCTTCTGAATGACATCGGGATTGAGCAGATACAGGTCATCCATATCGTTGCGCGCCCTGTCAAGCGCAATGTCATCATACGTTTTATCCTGATAGTCTTCTGCTGTGTATGTGATGTAGTCTACCGTCACCCCCAGTTTTTCTTCTGCCATGATGACTGTTTTTTCTGACGCGCTTCGCGCAACATTGTCAACATCAGGCTTTGTCTTCTCCATCGGGCTAAACAGTGTCACAACCCGCTCACTTTTTTTCTCAAATGTCATTATATTGTCATGCGCCAGACTGCCGCCGCAGGCTGTCAGCACAAGCGCCGCCAATCCCGCAAGGCAGAGACCTGCCGCAAATTTCTTATTTTTCTTCCTTACGTCCATAATCTATTCCTTTCCGGACACATACTGATTAATTACTTTCTTTAGAAGCTCCACGTCAATCGGTTTTGCCAGATGCACGTTCATTCCGGCATCCAAGGCTTCCTTTTCATCCTCCGCAAACGCATTTGCCGTCATGGCGATAATTGGTATCTGCGACGCATCCTTGCGGTCAAGCGCCCTGATTGCCCTCGTCGCAGCATAGCCGTTCATCACCGGCATCTGGACATCCATTAATATCGCGTCAAACTCCTTCTCCGCGGCACGCGTAAACCGTTCCACTGCAAGCTGTCCGTTTTCGACAATCTCGCATTCCGCTCCTTCTATTGATAAGATTTCCCGCAGGATTTCCGCATTGATCTCATTGTCCTCCGCCGCAAGGAAATGCAGTCCTTCCAAACTGTCAATGACCGACGCATCCTTCGCGTTCCCTTTATTTTGTCCCGCTCTGATTTCCAGTATTTTTTCCTGAAATGCAGATACGAAAAACGGTTTTGTAAGGATTTTTGTATTTGCTGTCAGAATGGTCTCGTCAATCCCCGCATCACAGTCCGCAAGCAGCAGAACCGGCATCGTGTCCGGCACCATTTCCCGAAGCGCTTTCACCTTCTGTATCCCCTCCGCGTCCACCACATTCCAGTCAATCAAAAGCAGCTGGCAGGCTTCTTCCTCCGTACCGTTCTCTTTTAATATCTCCATTGCCTGCTCGGCGCTTGAAACCGTATCTGCCTTAACGCCTGTATCTACCATCAGCATATGGATATTCTCGCAGATTACCTCATCATTGTCCACTGCCAGAATCCGGGAAATTCCGTTCTCTGTCCAGAAGCGTTTGTTCGTCTGGCCTTCCGGAATGCGCAGCTCGAGTTCGACACGAAACAGTGTTCCTTTATTGACCTCGCTCGAAACATCAATGGTTCCGCCCATCAGCTCCACAATGTTTTTGGTGATTGCCATGCCAAGCCCCGTGCCCTGTACCTTGTTTGTAGTACTATTCTCCGCTCTGGTAAACGCATCAAAAATAATTTTCAGATATTCCGGCGTCATGCCGTACCCGTCGTCCTGCACTTCGATTCGAATATGTTCAAACTGCGGAGACCGCTGTTTCATCCCAATCATGCGAAACCAGATATTTCCTCTCTCCTGCGTGTATTTTACAGAATTCGATAACAGATTAATTAATATCTGGTTAATCCTGGTCTCGTCACCTAAGAGATACTCATGCTTGATGCCTGTCACCTCGACATGGAACTTCTGCTCCCTCGCAGCCGCCATCGGACGGATTATTGCATCGACAGAAGACACCAAATCATTTAGCGTAAACGGCTCAACCGAAAGAACCACCTTTCCGCTCTCAATCTTTGAGACATCAAGAATATCGTTAATCAAGCTGAGCAGATGCTGACCGGAAGCCATAATTTTCTTGGTGTACTCCCGCACCTTATCCGGATTTTCGGCATCTCTGGCAAGCAGTGTCGTAAATCCGATGACCGCATTCATCGGTGTGCGGATATCGTGTGACATGTTCGAGAGAAATGTCGTCTTGGATTTGCTCGCAATCTGTGCCGCATGAAGCGCTTCCGCCAGCTGCCTGTTGTGCAGCTCCCGCTCCTGTTCCCGCTCTTTCCTGATTCTGTTCTGCTGCCTCTGGTTAAAATAATACAGCACACAGCAAAGGAAGAATGCAACCAGCATCACTGTCACAACAATAAAAATATTTTGGTTGACTGAATTTCCCTCCTGCTGTATCGCCTCAATCGGCACATATCCAATCAGATAAAGCGTGCCCTCATTCACCGACCACATATATATCAGGGCATCCTTTCCGCGGATATCATGGTTAAACATAATATTTTTGCCATTGCGCACGCTTGCGATGACTTTTTCCCGAAGCACTTCGTCCGTGATATCGTTCGCCCGAAAAAAGTCTTCCAGATTGAGATGCCCCGCGCTGCGCTCACCCATTCCCTTTGGCTTCAGCACCATGCGCTCACTTTCCGCATCCATGATATAGAGCATCGCCTTATTGTTATAGAATCCGTTGGGAAGCGCCCTGTCAAGCGAATCATAGACATACTCAATGTAAAACTGCCCGATCACCTCGCCCTCTTTTTCAACCGGACATCTCATAGTATATGCCCATGTTCCCATATAATTCGTATATGACTGGGAGACGGCCAATCCGTCCACCGTTCCCCCAGCGGAAAAATCCAGTCCTTCCTCGGAAAACAGCTCATTAGAATTGGATATCCCCGCGGATTCTCCCGCGCGTATCAGCGATATCTTCACCATTGTCTGGTTCTTTTCAAAAGTCCGGATATACTCCTCCGGATTTTCCCACATTGCAATTTCTTTCGCCATAAGCTTCTGAAATTCCGCTTCTTTATTTAAAACTGCCTCAATAGTGCACTCTATTAAATCCAGACTTTCACTCAGGTTCTGGATTGCCGATGCAGACATTTCCGCAGATATTTTGCGCGCTACGGAGAACACGACACCTCCCAGAATACAAAAAACCACAATAATAGAAAGAAGCAGTGAAAATCCTTTATCCTTTTTGCTTTTGTTCTGTCTTTTTTTCATTCTTTATCTCCATTCCAAGACCAATGAAGACCTCGTAAACTTATACTGCAATGCCAAACCTACTCCCAATTGGTCTACACTTCACTATCTTTATATCCTATGATATTATACGCGCAATCACAATTTAGTGTCAATATCGGACATTATCTGAATTATAAAATTCACAAGACTGAAAAACTGTGGCGCACACCCGACGAACAATTCTGGTGTGAACCACAGTTTTTATGCCACAGGAACCAATTACATATTTTTCCGCAGATTCGCGTTTGTCTGCTCCACATTCATCTTGGACAAAATAAACGTAATAAAGAAACTAATCATCATCGGCAGCCAGAGATACATAAAATGCAGCATCCTGATACACGAATCCGGCTGTACCGCGGCAGCTCCGTCAAATCCGCTTGCAGCGAGCATCCATCCCGCAACCGCAGTTCCAAGACCGCCGCCAAGCTTCACGCCCAGCGACGTACAGGAATACATGGTTCCGTCTACTCTCTTATTTTTTGTCAGATATGTATATTCCGAGCATGAGGCAATCACTGCGTTCATGTCCCCCTGCCACGGTCCCTGTCCAAATGCCGCCACTGCCGTAAACAGCAGCATCAGGGGAACACTTCCAAAATACCCTGCCACGATTACCAGCGCCCTTCCAAGCGTTCCAAGCATATACCCCCTGAGGTTGAGCTTGTACATTCCCTTCCATCTTGCAACCAGCGTCGGGGTGAATACCAGCGCTATAATCAGCGGGATATTGACCGCCCACGAAAACACACCGTACAGATTTTCATTTTTCAGGACATACGTCATATAATAGATACCCATATTAATCATTGCGCTGTAAATCTGCTGCAGAATATAGACGCCGCAAATCATGAGGTAAAATTTGTTGGAAATTAAGAGCTTTGCCGCAGCAATCAGACCATATTTCTCCTCTGCCGCCTCATCCTTTTCCATGTCGGATCCGTTCAGTTCATCCTCCGGCAGCTCCCGAACTGACAGGACAGAAACAGTATTGACAACCAGACCAATCACCGCGTACAAAATGGCAACCGTCCTCCATCCGTCTGCCCCGCCGCCGAACGCGGACACCGCGCCTACCGTGACGGACTGTATCAGCAGGCTTGTTCCAAAGGCAAAAATAAACCGGTAAGACCCCATCTGGACACGTTCCTTGCTGTTTTTTGTCACCAAGGCTGTCAGTGCGGAATACGCAATATTGTTCGCTGTATAAAATACTGCATTCAGCAGCGTATATGCGATAAAAAACCATGCGTACTGCGCTGTTTTTCCCATATCAACGGGAATCATAAAAATTGCAGCCAGCGTAACCGCACACCCTATATACGCATAGAGCATCCAAGGCCTCGCCTTGCCAAGTCTGGTCTTTGTCTTGTCAATCATGGCGCCAAAGAAAACATCCGTCACACCATCAAAAAATTTGGAAGCCGCTATCAGCGTCCCGACGATGCCAGGGTTAAGCCCGACCGTATTCGTCAGATAAATCATGACAAACGAGGACAAAAATGCATATACGACATTTCCTGCGATATCTCCGGAACCATAACCAACTTTGTTGTACCACTTTAAATATCTCTTTTCTTCCATAAAACTGCTCCTTTCGTTTGCATTATCGTATTTCAATCGGCAATCCGCCTATATACAAGATGGTATCAGGATCATCTTAAACAGGAATGCATCCTCGTCAAACCGGTACTTGTCCATCACCTGTGGACCACAGCTGTTCGAACCGATTCCGAACTGCTTATAATCAAGGCATAAAACAGTACTCCCTGAAGGGATTAGTTCATAGTCATGCGCTTTCTGCTCCAGCTCCTCCTGTGTGTAGACAGACGCGTTAAAGGAAAATGTCCGGGGCGAAACTGCCGTCAGGGCATAGTTTCCGTTGGAAACCTCCACATAGTCACAATCCGTATGGCTTCCGTTTTCCTGCGGACGGATATAAGGTTCATGCAAGTCTGTTACCTGCGCATGATATCGTCCATGGCTGGATGCCCTGCACTTGTCCTGATAACTTTCCTCTGGTCCCATCCCATAATAACGCACATGGTTAAAATCCGGTTTCAGAAACAGGCGGATTCCAAACCGTGGCAATGACGGAAATTCCATGTTGCGGCAAACCCTGATGTCCGCACCGATTCTGCCGTCAGCATTAATCTGCCATGACACTTTTATATCCATTATCCGCTGAATGGAATCCGCCGTAACTGCCATCACACTTTCAATTTTTATACCGGACTGTGACTGCTGCAGTACCGTGCCGTATGCCCTTGTGTATGCCCGATCATAATGTGCCCTTTTCCACTCTTTTTTGATATACATGTCATTGTCCGTCGGGGCACGCCAGATGTTAAACTCCATGGGACGGTTCAGATACGCATTCCCGTCATAATACATCTGCTGAAACATTCCCCTGCGTTTATCATAAACATAAGAAAACGCTTCACCCTCGCAGAGAATCCTGTCGTCTGTCTCCTGAACCATCATGGGTGGTTTCCGTGGCTCTTTCTGTTCCATGAGCTTCACCGCAGTCTGGTTCCTGCTGTCATATGTCTCCAGCAAAACCTCGTCAAATCCCAGCAAATGCCCCGCCGGAATCAGTGCTTCTTTGCTGCGCAGATGATAATAAAGCTTCAGATAGCACTTTCCGCATTGCGGAACCTTGATGTTCATACAAATGCTGCCCGTTTCTTCCGGAAGTACCGAAAATGGCGGAAGTATGCCTTCTTCCAAACAGCTGCCGTCACAGTTTACTTCAAAGCGTATTTCAAGATATGCCGCCAAATCGGTGAAATCCAGATAATTTCTGATTTTTAATTCCTGCGTCTCCGGATGAAAAGCCACGACCCTTGCAGGGCGGTGCACATTCTTGTACTCCAATAGCCCTGTATGCGGCGTGCGATCCGGATATACCAGACCGTCCATGCAGAAATTGCCGTCATGAAGTGCTTCGCCGTGGTCGCCCCCGTAATAATAAATTGGCTTTTCATCAGTCACCCTGCCATGAATCACTGCATGGTCACACCACTCCCACACAAATCCGCCACACATACAGTCATTTTTATGGATTACCGTAAAGTAGTCCTCCAGGTCGCCCGGCCCGTTCCCCATTGCATGACAGTACTCGCATAGGAGCAGCGGCTTTCTTGGCTCACTTTCAAGATAGGACTGAATTTCTTCCATGGAAGGATACATTCTGCTGTACAAGTCCAGATTCGAGAAGTCATACTGTTTGTTTCTGCTGCGGTACCGTGCGCTCTCGTAGTGTGTCAGTCTGGTATTGTCAAACTTCTTTGTCCATCGCAGCGCTTTCTCAAAATTACACCCATATGCGCTCTCATTTCCCATTGACCAGATGATGACGCTGGCGCGGTTTTTGTCTCGCTGCACACACTGCCGGACGCGGTCCGTTATCGCCTCCGCCCACTGCGGGTTGTCTGCAATCGCCTCATTCCAGTGGTGAAACTTGTTCGCGTCACTGTTATCTGCGTGGTATCTCTCAGATGGTCCATGCGCTTCCACATCGGCTTCGTCAATGATCATAAATCCGTACTTATCACATAACTGGTAAAAAACGGGGGCATTTGGATAATGGCTTGTCCGAATCGCGTTGACATTGTGCTGTTTCATCATCCGCAGATCTTTTTTCATCTGCGCCACACTGATGCAAGGGCCCGTAACCGGATCGGAATCATGCCGGTTGACACCGCGAAACTTGACAGCTTTTCCATTGAACAAAACAGCATTGTCCTTGATGCCAATACTGCGTATTCCGATATAGTCCGTAATTGTCTCCGACGCCGTCTCCATGACAATCGTGTATAAATACGGCAGCTCTGCATTCCACAGAACGGGATTGGGGACTTCCATCGCGACTTCCACAGCATTTTCGCCCGCATCCTTCTTTTCAATGTCTGTGACTGCCACGGAGGAACCATCCGCATCATATATTGTAATCCGTGTCGGAACCACTTCATCAAAATACGCAATCTGTATGGGTATCTCTGCCGTTCTGCCACGGACTGCCGTTCTGAAAAAATAGTCCCTGACTGCCTGCGCAGGACGTTTCAGCAGATAGACATCACGGAAAATGCCGCTCATGCGAAACTTGTCCTGATCTTCCAGATAACTTCCGTCACACCACTTCAGCACAAGCACTGCCAGACGGTTTTCGCCCTCCCGAATCACACTGCTGACATCAAATTCGCTTGTCGCATGTGATACTTGGCTATAGCCTATATACGTTCCGTTCAGCCAGACATAAAAGCAGGAATCCACCCCCTCAAAATTCAGGAAAGCCTTGGGCGCTTTTTCCTCTTTGTGATAATCAAATGTATATACATATGCCCCGCACGGGTTATCCTGCGGAACATATGGCGGGTCAAACGGAAATGGATAGCGGATATTCGTATATTGGTGCAAATCATATCCCTCCATCTGCCATGCACTTGGAACATGGATTGTGTTGTAGGCAGATATGTCATAATCCGGCGCATAAAATGCATCCTCCAGCTCATAGACGCTTTTGTAATAACAAAATTTCCATCTGCCGCCAAGCATCTGTATGCGGTCAGAGTCTTCCCTGCTCTCCACAAGCGTATCCATCTGTACGGAAGCCGGAATATAGTACGCCCGTGCCGGCATCGTGTTCTCATGCAGAACGCCCAAGTTCTCATAGTATCTTGGTATAATCATCGTGTACCTCCTTTTCTTTTTTATAGGCTCCCGGCGTCTCTTTATGCCTTCAGTGTTGTGGCTGAAACTATCGAGAGTCCATTTTTAACTGTCTCCGTATTTTGTAGCTTAATTATAAATATTCCAAGGAAAAACGTACATAAACTACATTGGACAAAACATGCACGAAATGATACACTGTGATTACAGTCCCTGCTCATAAGGAATTGTAACGATATCGCTTTACAATTCCCGGCCAATTCCAATGGGAGTTTCAAAAAGAATGTATATTAATTCTGCTTATTTAAACAATTCACTGATTGACTTTAAAGACAAGAGCAAGCCGCTCGTCGTGGGAAGCTGTGGCACATACCATTTGTTTACACGTCCGAAGCTGCCTACCTACCGCCCGAGAGGACGGCTTGATTTCCAGATTTTGTATATTGCCTCCGGAAAGGCACACTTTTATTTCAATGACGAGGGAATCGATACGGTCGTGCCCGCAGGGAACATGGTCGTTTACCGTCCCAAGGAACCACAGAAATACATTTATTACGGAACCGACCAGACAGAAGTTTTCTGGGTTCATTTTACCGGAAGCAATGTCACAAACATTCTCCGCAGCTACGGAATCAAAGATGACATTCGTGTCATCAATACAGGTACCTCCCTAGAGTACACGAGACTTTTTAAACAGATGATTTATGAACTGCAGCGCTGTCAGTATGATTACAAAGAAATGCTGACGCTGCTGCTGCGGCAGCTTTTTATCTCCATCCACCGCCACCTGTCCATGGAACACAAAATCAAAAATGCCTATCTGGACACGGAGATGGAGCTTGCAATTCAATATTTTAACGACAACTACAACACGGAGATTAACATCGAGAACTACGCGGCATCGAGAGGCATGAGCGTGAGCTGGTTTATCCGCAGCTTTAAGCAGTATGCAAACACTACACCGATGCAATATATCGTTTCCATACGTGTCACCAACGCACAGATGCTTCTCGAGACAACAAATTACAATGTCACGGAAATCGGAAATATTGTGGGCTACGACAATCCGTTGTATTTCAGCCGTATTTTCAAAAAGCAAAAGGGTGTCTCACCATCGGAGTACCGCGCATTATTAAAAAATAAAACAACTTAAAAAACCTTGCACAAATCGCGTGCAAGGTTTTTCCTTATAATTTTTAAATTTATTTAAAATACAGAACGCCGGCTTCAAAAATCTTCAAATCCTGTTCCCCATAGATATTCATGGCAACGCCATCTCCGCGGCGTTCCACGTGTGCCATCTTGCCAAGGCATCTTCCGTCAGGGGAGGTGATTCCTTCGATTGCGGCGTAGGAGCCGTTCACGTTCCACTCCTCGTCCATGGAGATATTGCCGTTAAAATCAGCATACTGTGTCGCAACCTGTCCGTTTGCAAGAAGCTTATCAATCCACTCCTGCGGCGCCACAAATCTTCCCTCTCCGTGGGAAGCCGGTGTCACGTAGGTCTTGCCAAGTTCAGCGAGCTGCAGCCATGGCGACTTGTTTGTGACAACCTTTGTGTAGACCATCTTGGAAATATGGCGGTTGATGGTGTTGTAGGTAAGCGTCGGGGAATCTTCCTTCTGCCCGACTACCTCACCATAAGGCACCAGCCCCAGCTTGATCATCGCCTGAAATCCGTTACAGATACCGAGTGCAAGACCGTCCCTTTCATTCAACAGCTTGTTGACTGCCTCCTTCATCTTTGCATTCTGAAATGCCGTCGCAAAGAACTTCGCGCTTCCGTCCGGCTCATCGCCTGCTGAGAAACCGCCCGGGAACATGATAATCTGTGCCTGTGCGATTGCTTTCGTAAACGCGTCAACAGAATTCCTGATATCCTCCGCCGACAGATTGCGGAATACTTTTGTCACGACATTGGCACCCGCGCGCTCAAATGCGATGGTGGAATCATACTCGCAGTTTGTGCCGGGGAATACCGGTATGAATACCGTCGGTTTTGCCACTTTGTTTTTGCATACATAAATGTCTTTGGTGTCGTAGAGCTTTGTCTCGATTGCGTCTGTGCCTTTTACCGCCTTTGTCGGGAATACTTTTTCAAGCTTTGATGTCCATGCCTTCAATGCCTCTTCCATCGACACGGTTGTATCTTTGTACACAAAGCCCTCGTTCTCTGCGCGCACTGTAGCGACCGTTCTGTACGCCGCGCCGCCTGCCTCAAGTGCCGAAAGCTTGCTTGACGGCACTTCCGCAATTATGCTTCCTGTTTCATTCGCAAACAATGCTTTTGCGTCAAGTGCGCTGTCAAATTCCACGCCCATTTTGTTGCCAAATGCCATCTTCGCCGCAGCTGCCACAATACCCTTGGAATCGAGTGCATAAGCCGCGACAATCACCCTGTCGGCGATCAGCTTCGCAACGCTGCTGTACAGTTTCATAACGTTCTCATAATCAGGGAGGTCATACGCATTTTTCGGCAAATCAAACACAACAAGCTTGTCCCCTGCATTTTTTAGCTCTGGCGTAATAATATCCTGCTGCTTTGCAACATCAACGGCAAAGGAAACGAGTGTGGGCGGCACATCAATCTCATTGAACGTGCCTGACATGGAATCCTTACCGCCAATCGAGGGCAGTCCGTAGCCAATCTGTGCGTCATACGCGCCGAGCAGCGCCGCAAACGGCTGGCTCCAGCGGGCATCTTCCTCTGTCATACGCCTGAAATATTCCTGAAAGGTAAAGCGAATCTTGGTGAAGTCTCCGCCTGCTGCCACAATCTTTGCCATGGATTCCGTCACGGCATACACAGCACCGTGATATGGGCTCCAGCTGGACAGATATGGGTCGAAACCGTGCGCCATCATTGTCACGGTATCCGTCTTTCCCTTTAAAACAGGGAGCTTTGCCACCATCGCCTGTGTCTCTGTGAGCTGGTACTTTCCACCGTAAGGCATGAACACACTGCCTGCCCCGATGGACGCGTCAAACATTTCCACCAGACCTTTCTGTGAGCAGACATTGAGGTCATTTAATGTGGCAAGAACTGCTTCCTTGACATCCTTCTTTTCGAGTGCCTCCGCAACCTTTTTGACTGCTGTCTTATGAAAATAGTTGTCCTCTTTTACAGGCGTTTCCACGAATACACCCGTCTCCTGATGCGCACCGTTTGTGTCGAGAAAAGCTCTCGCGATATCCACAACCTTGCTGCCGCGCCACTTTAATACCAGTCTTGGCTCCTCGGTGACAACCGCAACCTTCACGGCCTCCAGATTCTCCTCGGCAGCATACGCAAGGAACTGGTCAGCATCTTTCGGATCCACAACGACTGCCATTCTCTCCTGCGACTCGGAGATGGCAAGCTCGGTTCCATCAAGACCAGCATATTTTTTCGGCACTTTGTCCATGTCCACGACAAGACCGTCCGCAAGCTCTCCGATTGCAACAGACACGCCGCCTGCGCCAAAGTCGTTGCACTTCTTGATGATTTTGCTGACCTCGGGTCTGCGGAACAGACGCTGTAATTTGCGCTCTGTCGGCGCATTTCCCTTCTGAACCTCTGCGCCGCAGGTCGTCAGGGACGCCGTTGTGTGCACCTTCGAGGAACCCGTCGCACCGCCGCAGCCGTCGCGCCCTGTCCGTCCGCCAAGCAGGATAATGATATCGCCGGGGTCTGAATTTTCACGGATAACGCCTGCACGTGGCGCTGCTGCCATCACCGCACCGATTTCCATTCGCTTTGCCACATAGTTTGGATGGTAGACTTCCTTGACAAATCCCGTTGCAAGCCCAATCTGGTTGCCGTAAGACGAATAGCCGCTCGCCGCGCCGCGCACCAGCTTTTTCTGGGAAAGCTTGCCCCGCATAGTGTTCTCAACGGGCACTGTCGGGTCTGCCGCGCCTGTGACACGCATCGCCTGATAGACATAAGTACGGCCGGAAAGAGGGTCACGAATGGCTCCGCCAAGGCAGGTTGCCGCGCCGCCGAACGGCTCGATTTCCGTCGGGTGGTTATGTGTCTCGTTCTTGAAGTTTACAAGCCACTCCTCTGTGATGACGCCCTTTCCGTCCTCCTTGTCAATCTCCACTGGCACGACAATCGAGCAGGCATTTATCTCATCCGACTTTTCCATATCCTCGAGCCTGCCGTCCTTTTTGAGCTTGCGCATCGCCATGAGCGCCAAATCCATCAGACAGACATACTTGTCCTTTCTGCCTGCAAAAATTTCCTCGCGGACAGCAAGATAATTTTCATAGGTTGTCCTGATTGGCGCTGTATAATAACCGTCCTCAAACGACACCTCCTTCAACTCCGTAGAAAACGTCGTGTGACGGCAGTGGTCGGACCAATAGGTGTCAAGTACTCTGACTTCCGTGACCGTCGGGTCTCTGTGCTCCTCATTCTTAAAATAATTCTGGATGTGCTGGAAATCCTTGAAGGTCATGGCAAGTCCAAGCGAACCGTAAAGCTCACTAAGCGCATCCTCGTCCATATCCGCAAAGCCATCAAAGCATCCGACATCGGCGGGTTCCTCAAAGGACTGCACCAGTGTCTCCGGCTTCTCAAGCCCTGTTTCCCGCGAATCTACCGGATTGATACAGTAACTTTTAATCTTGTCGAATTCACTGTCCGAAATAGTCCCAATCAGCAGATAGGTGACGGCTGTCTTGATGATGGGCTGCTCGTCCTCCTTTAAAAACTGCACGCACTGCACTGCGGAATCCGCCCTCTGGTCGAACTGCCCCGGCAGAAACTCCACTGAAAAGCAGCGGGCGTTTTCCGGCATTTCAATGTTTTCCATATATAAGTCATCAACAGGCGGCTCTGAAAATACACTGCTGCAAGCCTTCTCAAATATAGCATCTGATATATTCTCCACATCATAACGGATGAAAATTCTAACTTTTTTCAGCCCTGCAATGCCCAGATAGCCCTTCAGCTCCTCTTCAAGTTCCCTCGCCTTCACGGCAAAGGATTCCTTTTTTTCCACGTAAATACGTTTCACTTTTCCCATTTTCTGAGTCCTCCGTAAATTTTTAATATGTAGTGATGATTTCACTTTTCATTATAACGGATTCGTCATATTTTTCAACATATAATCCGCAGAATTTCAACTCCGTTGCAACAGTTCAGCCTTCGGCTTCTACACCACCGCCTCTACAATGGTCTTTGTTCCAAGGACAATTTCCCTCACGCCAGTCTCTTTCTTTTTGTTGAAATTAAAACTCAGCAGATACCCTTTGTCCTTATGGTAATAGTCCAAGTATTCCGCAAGCTGTCTCTCGCCCCTCTCGTTGTACTCATTTCCGTGCCAGATTTTGAGTTCGATAATAAACTGCTCGCCAAGGTAATCCACGATGATGTCTGTGCGCCGCTCGTCCCTCGTCTGTGCCTCAATATAATAGTTCCCTGTTCCGTTGATAATCGGCCTTAAATACAGCAGGAAGATTTTGCGTCCAAACTTCTCTATGAAGTTCATGTTCTCATTTCCATAGATTTCATGAAAATGTTCCACAAATTTCTTCATCACCTCGTCCATATCAAGCATTCCATCATGGATAAAATAGCACTTATCCCGCTTTGCCTTGTTTCCAATTGCGCTTGATAGTTCTTCCTCGGCCAGAAAGTAATTGTACAGTCGTGTTTCAAATATACGGTTTGCAATGTGAACGTTCCCGCCCCTGTCCATGGCATAACCAAACATACAGGCAAGATTGATTTCTTTGGTATCAGGATTATACGCAAATACATTTCCCTCAAAAAGAATTGCCTGAAACATTTTTTTCATCGCTGGATATTCATTTAAATGGCGTATCATACTGCCAAACAGCGGCGTATTATCCATAAGTATTGCTTTGACAGCCCTTGTGATTCCTTCCGTTGTCCATGCTTTTCCCAAATTCTCAAAGCCATGCTCCTCCGTCAAGTCCTCATCAATATATTTGCAGATTGATGAGACAAGCACAGGATAGCCAGATGTGTACTGGTATATCTCTTGTGCCATTTTGTGAATGTCCATTCCTGTGTGATAGTCCGCTTCATACTCTGCCAGCATAGCAGCAATCTGGTCTGTGGAAAAGCTCATATCAATCTTGAACTTTGCCGCGATATTCCACGGGCTGTTATACTGTTGTTCTGATTCGGGGCGCAATTTTAGTTTCAGATTTTTGATATCGTAAACACCCGCAAGAATTACGGAATGGAAGATTGGCGTGTCATCACGGTTTAAATAATATTTTCTAAGAAGTGCCAGAAACTCAACAAACACTTGATTATTGCTGGCGCTGTCAACTTCATCTATCATTAAAACAATGGGGCGAGGGCTGCTTGCGCACAGGCTGCTAAGACAGTCAAATAAATCATTTAAGCTGCTGTCTCTTTTTTCGATCAACTCAGCCAGTGATTTTCGTAACTCTTCTATATCACTTAACCCACTGGTTTTGGACGACCTTATAAACACTTTTGCAAACTCACGCGTAAAAATATAGGCATCTGCAAATTCCTCTGTTCCAAGTTCTTGAAAATCCATCGACACCACAATGTACTCTTCCGACAGATATTTTTTAAGGCTTCTCAATGTTGTTGTCTTTCCATATTGGCGTCCCCTGTTGATAACAAAATAGCTGCCGTAATCTATATAGTCTTCCTTTATCTTTTTTAACCTGTCATCCAGCCGAACCATATAATGTCTCTCCGGACTGCATAAACCTGTTATGTTAAATCTACGTCTCATTCTCTTGAACCTCCTACAAACCAGCGCCTCCCTGCATCAATTTACTGCCTTTATCATCTATGATGGTATTGATAGCCTAATCCTTATCAGATTATGCAAAATGTGTAAAGTCTCATCCTCTGCACTGTAGTCCGAAATCATTTCGGGAAAGTGTTCCCAGTCCATAAATTTTCCTTTTTAAATATTTTTCTATGCAAATTATGTAATCTGCAACAACTTAACAGTTCTAAAAAATCGGAATTTTCGTCACAGATAATTAAATAGTTCATTAATATGTTTAATATGATAATCTGAATATTTGATGATAGATTCTCTCTGTGCAGCGTTTTTCGTTTCAAGCATTTCAGAAAAAACGGTGCCCATACCTGCTGACTTCGCGCCACATAATTCATTTGAGCCGCCATCTCCGACAAACAGACATTGCTCTGGCAATACATTCAAACGCTGCATTGCCAACTCATAAATTTGCCTGTCAGGTTTTAATAATCCCACATTGCACGAAAAAATAGAATCATCAAAATATCTAAATAATGGTGATTGGTTCCAATACTTACAATCAATGCAATCTGCATTACTTATCAGCCCCAATTTGATATCTTTTAATTTCAATTTTTCTAAAGTATCTAATATTTCTTTCGATATCATTTTTAGGGCATTTTTCATTCTCTGCTCACGAGCAAATAGTACTTGCTCTTTTTGGATAACACTAACTTCAAACGGCATAAGGGATACTATCTTATCTATAATCTCTTTTTCAGTTTTCACGAAACCCAAAGCTCTTTCATGATACAGTATATCGTTTTCAGCGTATTGTTCCCACTCGCCAACAGATAAGTTCAATATCTCATATTCGTTGTTTGTTTTTTCATATGTGGGAACTATCAATGTGAAAAATAAATCAAAATATATCGCCTTTATCATTTTTCCCTCCTATAAACCCCGTGTGCTCTCGGAAACTCGAACCCCTTGTTTTATAAGGCTTCAGAAATTTCC
>CAJTTO010000047.1 GCA_910579275.1 uncultured Lachnospiraceae bacterium | reverse complement strand
CTTCTATCGTAAGCTTAGCCATATTTCCTTCTAACTTTTCTACCTGTAAACTCATTTGTTTCATTTCCTCCTTGCATATTATGCGTTTTCGCAGCTATTCAGTACTCCTATAGTCACGATTTCATTATTGTTCACTCTCCCGTCAGAGCAGTGAGAGCCATGCGCCAAAATGCATTTTTCAAGCATTTTGTGTGCATCAATGTTATACCTGTCCCGTACAAATGCTTTTGTCGCTTGCTATAACAAAGTATACAGTCATTTTACAATTATATCATAGGCTTACAAAAAATAAAAGACTGAATTTTCAATTTTTTACAATCGGGTAAGGCAAACCTTTTCACCCGTCTGTATCAATCGAGTGGGGTGCGTGCAGCAAAGCTGCTAATTTCCTTACGCATCCCTGCACAGAAAAAGCGGGATGCGGTTTTCACACCGCATCCCGCTTTTTCTGCCGGGTCTTTCTTATTTAATAGACTCCTCGTAGCTCTTTACCATCCTTCTGACCATCTCGCCGCCGATGCTTCCTGCCTCGCGTGATGTGAGGTCACCGTTGTAACCTTCCTTCAGGTTTACACCAAGCTCTGATGCTACCTCTGTCTTGAAACGATCCATTGCTGCCTTAGCTTCCGGAACTTCTACTCTGTTTGATCTGCTCTGTGATGACATAATTTTTTACCTCCGTTAATCATTTTTGTTCTTTTCATTTTCATATTTTATAATCTATTTTGAAAGACAAGCTTTTTGTCGCTTATCTTAATCCTAGTATTAACGGAGTCATTTTTTTTATGAATGGTAGTTTTTTACTTAAATGTCAATTTTAGAATAATGGGAAAAACCCATTTGCTACTCCCTGCAGCCACAAAGCCGTATCAGTTGATTCCCCTGAAATTCCGGTAGATTCGCATGAACACACGGATAATATCCGGATCAAAAACAATGCCTGCTTTTTCTTCCATATATTCAAGTGTCTTATCCAGTGAAATGGGCTTTTTGTAACGTCTCTCGCTAATCATCGCGTCAAAAACATCGACGGTCTTGACAATCCGCGCCGAGAGCGGAATCTCAGTCCCCTTTAACCCTTTCGGGTAACCGGAACCGTCCCAGCACTCATGATGATGCCATGCAATGTCAATCGCCATTTCAATAAAATCATTTTTCTCGACACCTTCGTATATATCCATCAGCGTCTTTGCGCCCAGCTCTGCATGCGTACTCATAATTTTGCGTTCTTCCTCATTGAGGGGTGCATTTTTGAGCAGAATACTGTCCGGTATCAAAAGCTTTCCGATATCATGAAGCCCTGAACTTGATTCGATGGTGTCTATAAAGTCGTCTGTCACCTGATCCTCGAACTTCGGTGACAGCTGCATGCCTTCCGCAAGAATCCTGCTGTTGTACAAAATATTCCTGTAATGCGAACCTGACACATTTTCCTTGTTCTCCACAAGCCTTGCCAGCGCCGTCATAATATTTTTCTGCTCGACTCTAAGCTTTTCCATCTGCCGCGCCACGACTAGGTTGAGCTGCCTGTTATTTTCTTCCAGATCCTTCTGCATGAAATAAATTTTCAGATGAGTAGAAATACGCATCTCTACTTCTGTTTTTTCAAACGGTTTTGGTATATAGTCGACCGCACCCAGTTCAAATCCTTTGCCAATGTCCGAAGCAGTATCCATCGCTGATATAAATATCACTGGAATATCCTTTGTATACGGATCATTCTTCAGCATTGTGCAGAATGTAAAGCCATCTGTCTCAGGCATGGAAATATCTGACAAAATAATTTGCGGCAGCTTCTCGCTTTCCTCAATAATCTTCAATGCCTCTTTTACACTCTGCGCGAGCATCGGCTGATATCCCATGTTCTTAATGATTTCCTCAAGGATTATCAGATTTACTTCAACGTCATCGACCACAAGTATACTGATATCACTATTTTTTTGCGATGTTCTATCCATATTATTATATCTCCAGCCCTTCTATCTCCGATAACAGCTGATCTTTTACCTTGCCCGCATAATCTCTTGCCTTCTCACAATCAGCTTTTCTGATTGACATTTCCATCCGGAATGCCAGACGCTGCAATTCCTTCGAACCGCCGCTGATAAGCTGTTTCAGGGTTGTTGCAAAGCTTTCCGCTTTCTGCCAGTTCTCCATGTCCATACTGATGTTGAGCTTTTCAAAATATTTTCTCAGCTCCCTGACATTGATATCGCTTCCCAGCTCATACATCAAATCCTGCTCGCCTGCAATCTTATTAATATTGTTGGAATACTTCCACGTTCTGATCGACGGCTCCTGCGATGCGCTCTCCTCTGTCTGCTCCTGCCTTAATTTGATGGTGAACGAAAACGTAGAGCCTTTGCCTCTTTCGCCTTCCGCCCAGACTTTACCATGCATCATGCCGACAAGCTCTTTTGTGATGGAGAGTCCAAGTCCTGTGCCGCCATATTTTCTGGTTATGGATGCATCCGCCTGCGAAAAGCTTTTAAAGAGTTTATCCTTATCCTCGGGGGAAAGTCCGATACCGGTATCCACGACCATAAAAAACAGCTCTATCACATCATCTATTTTCGTATTGAGTGTTATTTCAATACCCACATACCCCTGTTCCGTAAACTTGACAGCATTTGATACAAGGTTGTTGAGTATCTGCGTCAGTCGAAGCTCGTCGCCAATCAGTCTGTCCGGGATTTCCTGCGCCACGTTCAATGTAAAGCGAAGACCTTTGCGCATTGTGAGCATCGTAAACATCTTTTCCATTTTGGATATAAAGTCGTAAAATGAAAATGGTTTCTCGTCAAGCTGGAATTTTCCTGCCTCTAGCTTCGAGAAATCAAGAATGTTATTGATAATGCCCTCCATGGTTGAACAGCAGTCGAGTATCATCTTAATATAATTAATTTTCTGAAAATCCTGCTCCTGTTCCATCATGATCTCGGCGTGCCCTTTGATTCCGTTAACCGGCGTGCGCAACTCATGCGTTACATTTGCGACAAAAGCGTCACGCGCTTTCATCGATTCCTGCATCTGAATTGTGGTTTCCTCGACTTTTGTGATGCTTTCTTTGTAGCGGGTCATGTCAACGGCAGTGCAGACAATGACTTCAACCCCGTCAAATACTCTCGAAATAACTTTGATTTCGACGGGAAAGCACGTCTTGTTTTTCCGGTAAATCACGGTTTCTATGACTTCCATATCCTTAAACTCTTCAGCCAGCTCAATGTGATCCTCCACGAGCACAAACACATTCTGAATAAGTTCACCTATGTATGCACCTATAAGCTCACCAGCACTGTAACCGGTGAGCTCCAAAAGTCTGTCATTGCAATAATTGATACAGCCATGTCCGTCATACCTGATAATACATTCCTGGCTGTTATTTAGTATGAAGTAGAAAAATTCTTCTCGGTTCTTTGGCATTATTCTTCCTCATCCTCTTCCTGTTTATCCGTAAATTCAAGGGAGTTGTCGCTCAAAAGCTTGATGGGGTCAAGCAGCAGCTTCACACTGTCGCCAACCTTCCCTATCCCGCGGATAAATTTTGCCTGTGCATTTGCCTTTGAAGCATTGGGCGGCGGAAGAATATCCTCCTCCTCGATAGATACCACCTCGGAAATCGTCTCGACAATCAGCCCCACAACAACGTTCTGTACATCCACAACAATAATGCAGGTGCGGTCATTATACTCAAATGCCTGCTTGCCAAAGCGGTCTGCCACGTCAATGACCGGTATAATTTTACCCCTGAGATTGATCAGTCCCTTTATAAAATGTTCTACCTCCGGAATCGGCGCTATCATCTGCATCTGTATGATTTCGTTTACATACTTAAGCTCAATGCCAAACACATCGCTCCCGATGCAGAATGTCATATATTTTCCATGACGTATGTCTTCCTGCTCCAAGTCCAATTCTTCTAAATTTTCTTCCATTTCCATTCATCTCCCTTTTACGCATATTTCGTTATTTATTTTTGATGCGGCTTATATTAATCCAAGCTTTTCGAGCATGCCCCGCAGCTTTTCCACATCAATCGGCTTGGCGCAGTACACTGTACAACCAAGTTCAAACGCTTTCTTGACATTTTTTTCCTCGTTGAGGGCGGTTGTCATGATCACCTTTGCCTGGTCATCCTGAGACACATTGTGTTCTCTCTCGATTTCCCTGATGTTTTTGAGCGCCTGATAGCCGTCCATAATCGGCATCATCACGTCAAGGCAGATCAGGTCATATGGGTCATCTTCCTCAAGTGCCATCATAAATGCGTCAATCGCTTCCATTCCGTCAACTGTCACATCGCAGTCTCCATATACGGATAAAAATTTAAGGATTGCCTTCCTGCTTGCAAAATCGTCTTCTGCTATTAAAATTCTCATCTTTTATGCCTCCTGTTTTGTTTAATTTTAATGTTTTTTATCCAACAAATAATATATCTTATGTGGAATCTGATCCAATGGCACCTGCCAGTCCACTGCCCCCATTTCATATGCTACCTTAGGCATTCCGTACACAATGCACGTCTTCTCATCCTGCCCTATCGTGCGCGCTCCGGCCTTCTTCATCGCCAAAAGCCCTTTGGCTCCGTCGCTTCCCATCCCTGTCATCAGCACGCCGATGGCATCGTTTCCCGCAACGCGCGCCACTGACTCAAAAAGCGCGTCCACAGACGGGCAATGTCCTGTCACACGCGGTCCATATCTGCATTCCACCTGATACATACCGTTTACTTTCACAATGCGCATCTGCTTATCCCCGGGAGCCAGAAGCACCTGTCCGGGCTTTACCACATCCCCGGATTTCGCCTCTTTCGCAGACATCTCCCCCTCGCTGTCAAGTCTCTGTGCAAACATATTCGTGAAACCTTCCGGCATGTGCTGCACCAGCACAATCCCCGGAACGTCTTTTTTCAGGTATCTGATAACGGAAGCCACTGCCTCCGTTCCTCCCGTCGAAGCTCCAATCGCAATAATTCCGGTACCCTTTGTAGTGTGAACCGCCTGATGTGCCGGGGCAGAAGGTGCATTCGTATTTTTGCCGGCCAGCCAGCCGCCGGCTGCCGCCATCCGTTTCAGCCGCTGGCAGATATTGATGTTTTCAAGCTGAACAGCGTCCTTGTCACAGGCCGCAAAGTCCTTTGCACCCGCACTGTACGCCGCATCCTCATACGCCTCTTCCGCTATCACAAACGCTGCCGTATACCGCTGCGGCATAAGTCTTTCCAGAAATGTTATTCCTTTCATCCTAGGCAAGTCATGACACAAAAGCATTACATCAGGATTGCATTCTATAATTTTGTCCCGCGCGGTATAAGCATTGTTGGCCTCTGCCGCGACTTCTATTTCGATGTCTGAATCAAGTATCGCCCGGAGACGTCTGTGCATCTCCAGACTTCCTACAACCAACAACACCCTTAATTTTCCCATAATTCTCACTACTTCCTGTATATGGAGGGTTTTACATAACGGAATCTCGTATTACTCTGACTCATTGACTCTGTAGAACCGATAAAAAGATATCCTCCCGGAGCCATCTTCTCATAAATATTATCGAGCAGGCGCTCTTTGGTCGGCTCATCAAAATAAATCATCACATTCCTGATAAATACTACATGAAGTGGTTTCTTAAAAGGAAGCTGGTTCATTAGATTAAGCTGTCTGTATATCACCTCGCACTTGAGCTCATCCCGCACCTGATATTCATCCGCACTGATTTGTTTAAAAAACCTCCGGACATAATTGTGGGGCAGCTGTTCCACGGAATTCTTCGCGTATACGCCTCTCACCGCCTTTTCAAGAACTTTTGTGTCAATATCAGTGGCAAGTATTTTGGTATCCCACTCCGAATGTTCCAATCCCAGAAAATCCTTGCACAGCATTGCAAGTGTGTATGGCTCCTCGCCCGTAGACGAAGCAGCACACCATATATGCCAGTCCTTTGTACGGTTTTTCAGTTCTGGAAACACCTCCTGTTTTAAAAACAAAAATTGTTCATACTCTCTCCAAAAATATGTGTGATTTGTGGTGAGTGCATTCATCAAATCTTCTGCCTCTGGTCCTGTCGGAAATCTTTCCACACGATTCATAAACTCATCATATGATTGATATCCTTTCCGCTGCATATAACTGTCAAGCCTTCCCTGAACCAAAACCTTTTTTTCATTTAAGTTAATGCCTGCCTTATCCTTCACATAAGCAGCAACTCGTTGAAATTCATGTTCTGTAATCATTTGAGAAACCTTCTATCCATCCCTTGATTTGCGTGTAATTATCAGTTTATTCCGACATTACACGCATTATATATATGATTATACCATTGGAATCATATATTGTCAAAATTTTTAGATAAATTATCACAGTTCAGCCTTCGGCTTTCTAATAGCATGTATCAAGTCATGCCAAACCACTTCGTGCCGGCTTGATGCATGTCTGCCTATACGCTCTAGGACTTTGCCGCCAGCCGCCCTAATAAATTCAGATATCATAAACGATTTTCTCTCCAAGATCATCCGCCGTCTCTCGATTCAGCAGTGCCGCAATGATTTCAAGGCCAAACGCAATCGCAGTTCCCATCCCGCGGCTTGTTATAACATTGTCTGCCTTTACCACTTTGTCATAGCAGACCTCGGCACCCTTCAGCTCCGCTTCCATTCCCGGGTAAATGCACGCTCTTTTCCCCTCCAGAAGTCCCATATGCCCGAAAATGCTTGGCGCTGCACAGATTGCCGCGATGAGCTTTCCGCCGTCATAAAACTTCCGGATATTGTCTGTAAGCTTTTTGCACGCCTCAAGCTTCTTTGTGCCCGGCATTCCTCCGGGGCAGACAAGAATGTCAAAGTTTTCAAATTCGATGTCATCAATTCCGGCATCCATCGCCACCGAAATCTCATGGCTTCCCGTCACGCTGCCCGCATTGTCTACTGCCACACAGACTGTCTCGATACCAGCGCGCCGCAGCAGATCCACTACGGTAAGCGCCTCGATTTCCTCATATCCTGTTCCAAAAAATATTGCTGCTTTCTTCATTTATATACGTATCCTTTCTTACTAATAAATATTCTGTTACAATTACGAGGCATCCACATTTGCAGTGGAAATCCTTGTTATCAGCATTTTACCACATTATCTAAAATTTTGAAAGATTTTGCCTGTTTTGTTTCTAAATTTGCTAATTTATATGCCCGGTTTTATGATATAATGAATTTATTCATACGGCAAACGACAACCGTCGGGAACCGACAAGTATTTTATGAATTCAGGAGGCTGACATGAAAAGAAAAAATTTAATGACAATATTGCTTACGATGACTCTGGTTTCCTCATCCCTCGCAGGATGCAGTTCCGACGCGTCACAGACTGAGCCGGGGACAGAAGCCGCGGCTGTTTCTCCAGAAACTTCCACACCAGAAACCGCTGCCGCGGATGTAAGTACGGACACCGGTTCCGATACCGATACTGCTACAGACGCCCAGACCACACAGGCACCCATGTACCCGCTGCCGGATGCCGCAGAGGATGCCGGCATTTACGTGGAACCGATTCCCGATATCTCTGACGACTTTATCCGCGGAATGGACGTGTCCTCCATTCTGGTCGAGGAAAAGAGCGGCGTCAAATATTACAGCGCCGACGGTACAGAACAAGACGTATTTACGACCATGGCACAGGCAGGCGTGAATTATGCACGCATCCGTGTCTGGAATGATCCGTTTGACGCGGACGGAAATGGGTACGGCGGCGGAAACAATGACCTTGCAACAGCGATTGAACTGGGAAAGCGCGCCACCGCAAACGGCATGAAGGTCTGCATTGACTTCCACTACTCTGATTTCTGGGCAGACCCCAAGAAACAGATATGCCCTAAGGCATGGGAGGGTATGACACTGGAGGAGAAAGCAGACGCCCTGTATGAATTTACCAAAGACAGCATGACACAGCTTCTCGACGCAGGTGTCGATGTCGGCATGGTACAGGTCGGAAACGAAACCAACAACGGCATGGCAGGCGAAACGCAGATTCCCAATATTGCCCGGCTTATGAACGCGGGAAGCAAGGCAGTGCGCGAGACCGCCACGACATACGGCAAAGAAATCAAAGTGGCGCTCCACTATACGGATGCCACCGATTTCGCCGGACTTGACTCCATCATGTACAAGCTCGCATCCTTTCAGGTAGACTATGATATCTTTGCACTGTCCTACTATCCATACTGGCATGGAACATTTGAAAACCTGCAGAATGTCATGGCAAATATTCAGGACAAATACGGCAAAGAAACGCTTATCGCCGAGACGGCATACTGCTACACCACGCAAGACACCGACGGTTCCGGCAACAGTGTAAATGAAGGGGATTTAATCGATGCATACGGCGCGACGGTACAGAGCCAGTCAACAGCGCTCCGCGATGTGTGCGCCGCTGCAAGCGATGCCGGCGCGCTCGGTGTATTCTACTGGGAGGGCGCATGGATTACCGTCGGTGATGTCAATGCCGACAACAGCCCCATTTGGGAAGAATTCGGTTCCGGATGGGCAAGCAGTTACGCTGCCGACTATGACCCGAATGATGCCGGCAAATATTACGGCGGATGTTCCTGGGACAATCAGGCGCTGTTTGACGCAGCCGGAAAACCGCTTGAGTCGCTCAATACATATAAATGGCTGAAATATGGCACCAACGCTGAACCTGCAATCGACATGGTCAATGCCCCTACTGTCACCTGCAATATCGGCGCCACATTGGAACTGCCCGAGACAGTGGATGTTGTCTATAACAACCGCGCCCTGAATACTTCCCTTCCCGTCGAGTGGTATGAGGAACAGGTACTAAATATTGATACTGCAAAGTCAGGCACCTATGAAATCTGGGGCAGAATCCTTGATGACGCCGCCGATTCCGACCAGCCGACAGAAGTTAGCTGCACCGTCAATGTCGAAATGTTAAATTATGTTGCCAATCCCAGTTTTGAAGATGCCGACACCTCGATGTGGAACGTCTCATACGAGGGCGACAAGAATCCGACGGATTTCCAGCAGAAGGAGGCAGATGCCCATACCGGCGAGTACGCATTCCATTTCTGGTCAGAGTCCGACATGGACTTCTCCATCGAGCAGGAATTTACGGATTTAGCGCCCGGAACTTATGAGCTGAAAGCATCTTTCCAAGGCGGAGACATTGACAGCACTGCCAACATGGAACTTTATGCCTCCGCAGGGGATACCGTGACTTCCGAAGCGTTCACTGCAGAAGGATACGGAAACTGGCAGGAGCCCACGATATCCGCGATAACGGTTACCGACGGCACGCTGACCATCGGAATGCATATCCAGTGTAAGGCAAAGGGCTGGGGTACGGCAGACGATTTTACCCTAAATAAAATTGACTAATTATCTCCCAAAATGCTTTTCCTTTCCGGGAGCAGCGTCAATTTTCCTCTTTGCTGCATCGGATTTTTCTAAAAATGACGCGCGCCGGACAGCATCAGAACCGTATTTTTCCCTGATGCTGTCCATCGCCCTGTCGAGTTTTTCCAGTTTTTCCATATTTTTATCGTCAAAGAGTGACAGCTGTACGCCGTCACTCATTTTTTTGATGTGGCTTGTCTGTATCCCCAGCAGTCTGACCGGTCTGCCATCCCACAGTTCCTCAAACAGCCTGCACGCGGTTCCATACAGTTCATCGGTAATATTTGTGGCATGCACCAGCTCACACTGATGGGATGTCCTTGACAAATCACTATACCGGATATTGACCGCCACTACCTGCGCTTTCGCCCCGTCGCGCCGAAGACGCCTGCCCACCGTTTCTGCCAGGGACATCAGCACCATGTCCGCGGTGGATTCGTCTGTCACGTCAAACGCAATCGTCGTGGCATTCCCATAGCTTTTGCTGTCTGCCGGCTCGGACTCTATAATGGAGGCACCTTCCCCATTGGCAAATTTCCAGATTGCCTCGCCCTGCTTTTTCAACGCGCCTTTTATCACCTGCAAATCCGATTTTGCAAGCTCCCCGATGGTATGTATTCCCAGCGTGTGAAGGGTACGCTCCGTGGACTTTCCGACCAGAAACAAGTCCCTGACAGGAAGCTGCCACATTTTATCGGGAATCTCATGCGGGAAAAGGGTGTGCACCAGATTAGGCTTTTTGAAATCACTTGCCATCTTGGCAAGCAGTTTGTTGGTAGATATCCCGACATTTACCGTAAATCCCAGCTTGTGGTAAATCTCATCCTTTATGCGTGCAGCAGCCACCTCGGGCGCGCCAAACAATTTTTCCGTTCCGGTCATGTCAATAAAGCACTCGTCGATGCTGCACTGTTCTATCCTGTCGGAATATTGTTCCAGTATCGCAATAAAAGCCTTGGAATACTGCGTGTATATCCCATGCCTTGCGGGAACAATCACAAGATTCGGACACTTTTTCAGCGCATCCGTAATCGGCTCGCCTGTCTGTACTTTGTACTTTTTTGCAGGAATTGACTTTGCCAGAATGATTCCGCGGCGTTTGGAGCGGTCACCCCCCACTGCGGACGCAATGGTGCGCAAATCCACAGTTATTTCCGGATACTGTTCGGGATGTTTTAGCCGCTCCACAGCCTCCCACGACAAAAATGCACTGTTTACATCAATATGAAAAATCAGCTTCTCCATGCTCATACGAATCTCCCTGCCACCCTCAGCGGCTCCAATCAGAATGGTGAACTTTTTTCTTGTTTTTTCCTGTGAAAAGCAACACAAAAACAGCATTCACATACCGGTTTCCCAGCACAAGGACTACTGCCGCACTCAGCACCACTGCCCATGCAAGCGGAAGGCTTTCCCCCATGGCACGGCATTGCTTGTCTATCAGTTTTACGATAAAGCCGTGCAACAAAAATACAGGCATCGTATCTTTACCGATTTCGGAGAGCATCGGTATTTTTTTGTCCGGCGCCATCAGCATAAAGACAGCTGTCCACACGCTGGCAAACACAAGGATTAACAGCTTTATCCAAATGTTGTAACCGGCGTCTTCATACGAATACGACCCGTAAAGCATCTTTTTGGAAATCACATCCGTGGACAGCACCATGACCATCAAGGCTGCCAACCCGGCCGACACCATCCCTTTCAACATATAGGACTTTCGGTGACTGCGATACGTATTGAACAGCATGTTCCCTGAATCTGACAGATAGTAACCGGCATAAAAAAACGGCATAAACGTGAAAATCCTTGCTGACGAGTAATCATAACCGACCTTACTGTCATATCCTGACAGCAGGGCAAGCAGCACCATTCCTGTAACTGCCGCAATGCGCTGCTTTTTGGTTTTAACATCAAAAAACGGTATCAGCAGATAATACACAATCATCGCGAACAGATACCATAAGATCCATCTCGGGCGTAAAAAGGTAAGCGTCAGGTTTTCATTTTTCAGAACAATTCGCTCAAAATACGTATATAATATCTGGAACACACAATAGGGAAATACAAGCCCTGACAATATCTTTTTGCTGTCAAAATGCGCAAAATACCCCGTAATAAATATAAAAAGCGGCATATGGAACGAGTATATGGTCAAATACAGCAGCCGATGCCCCTGTACCAGTTCCAGAAAGTGCCCAAACACCACCAAAAATATCAATACCGCCTTGAGATTGTCAAATTTATATAATCTGTTCCCCATAAACACTCAGTGCCTTCCTACCTTGTCAATAACCGGTTTGACCCTGTATGCCAGCATCCCAATCAGGCATCCTGTCAGCAGTCCTGCAATCAGCAGAACCGGAGCATAAAATGCTATTCTGACATTCTGCACTGTCAGCACTGCCACAGCAAGCTGCCCAATGTTGTGACTTACGCCGCCGGCAATGCTAACACCTGTTATCGAAAACCCTTTTGCCTTTTTCAAGAGCAGCATGGCAAAAAAACTCAGTATTCCTCCTGCGAGACTGTAAATCATCATCGCCATATTTCCAAACAAAAAGGAAACCAGCACGATGCGCGCCAGTTGTATCAATAGTGCCTGATATGCAGGAAGCATATATAACGCCAATACAATTACAATATTTGCGATTCCCAGTTTGATTCCCGGTATGCCAAAGCCAAATGGTATCAGCGCCTCCACATACCCAAATATCATCGCCAGTGCCGTGAGCATGGCGCAGTAAGCTACTCTTTTTGTCATCGCTCGTCCCCTCGGCACTGTTACTGTGCGACACTGTCCGGCTGCTGCCTGTCCGCCTTACCTGTCACTTCCACCACAAGCCTGTGCGGCAGGCAGACAATCGTCTCATTCCCTTTTGATATCGGTTTGTACTTCATGCAATACTTATCCGGACAGTCCGCATCTTCCACATATGCCGCACCGTTTTCTATTACAACTCTGTTGTACCCATGCAATCCGTCTATGACGATGGTCTGATTCCCCGACAGACTATATTCTCCGTAAAGCTTTCCATCCGTCAGTATGCGCACGCTCTGCCCTGCACTCCTCTGAAAAAAAGCTGCAATCAGCGCTGTCAATACTGTCAATAAAAGGACTGCCCCTATCAGTATGCAATCCTTTTTCTGAATTATCTTCTTATCGACCCTGCTATTAATAAGAAAGAATCTCATATCCGTCCTCTGTCACCAACACCTGAATTTCCCACTGGGCAGACGGTTGTCCATCCTCTGTGCGAACCGTCCATCCGTCCTCTTCGGAAATATAAATTTCCTGCTTTCCCATATTAATCATAGGCTCTATTGTAAAGACCATTCCCGGAACCATCAGCATGCCTGTGTCTTTCGGACATACATAGCTTACCCACGGGTCTTCATGGAATTCAAGTCCTACACCATGACCGCCGATTTCCCTTACCACAGTATAACCGTTTTCCATGGCAAATTCATGGATTGCTGCACCCATATCTCCTATTTTGCGCCATGGCTGTACATACTGCAGTCCGATCTCAAGGCTCTGCTTCGTGATATCGACCAGACGCCTTTTCTCAGCCGACACATTTCCGATGCAGTACATTCTGGAGGAATCCGAGAAAAATCCCTTATAAATCGTGGATGCATCGACATTAATGATGTCGCCGTCTTTCAGTATTTCATTTTTGGACGGAATGCCATGGCACACCACATCATTGATGGATGTACAGACACTTTTGGGATAGCCCTCATAGTTGAGCGTAGCCGCGATGGCGCCGCTCTTTTTTGTAATCGTGCTCACCCAGTTGTCAATCTCCTGTGTTGATATCCCTGCCTTGATGTGTTCATCAATATAGTCCAGAATTGCAATGTTGATTTTTGCGCTCTCACGAATTCCCTGTATCTGCTCGGGACTTTTGATAATGCGCCTCGGCGGAATCAGAATGCCCCTGCGCTTGTACTCCTCACGCTTTTCGTCAAAAGCATTGTGGCACTTTTTGTACTTTCTCCCGCTGCCGCACCAGCAGTCATCATTCCTGCCAAGCTTCTCCTCGACTTCCTGCTCAAATAAATTCTTCTCCGACACTTTTTTGCGCATCGAATTGTATTCTAATATATTTTTGTCCATACTCTCTCTCCAAAACGGTTCCTTTTATTCCTTTCTAATCATACACTTAGCGCCCTGATATAGCAAGGAAAATTTGCTTCCCATCAAAATTATCGGTAACAGTTCAGCCTTCGGCTTCCTGTTACGAGCATCAAGCCATGCAAAACCACTTCGTGGTGTCTTGATGCATCTCTGCCACTACGCTATTTCACGGACTTTGCAGCCAGTGCAAAGTTCTGGGCTGAACTATTACAATTATCGCAACAGTTCAGCTTTCGGCTTCCTGTTGCAAAATATCAGCGCAGTATAAATTTCTTCAGCAGGGCAGTCATCTCTCCCACATTAATCGGTTTCGCCGTATGCGCGTTCATTCCGCTGTCCAGACAGCGCTTGATATCCTCCGAAAACGCATCCGCAGTCATCGCGATTATCGGTATCGTCTTTGCATCCGGACGGTTCAGGGCACGAATTGCACATGTGGCTTCCAGTCCGCTCATAACAGGCATACGCACATCCATGAGTATCGCGTCATACTGCCCCGGCTTGGATGCCTGAAACTTCTCCAGACAGATTTTCCCATTCTCTGCCCAGTCCAGTTCCATGCCAATATCGGACAGCAATTCATTCAATATTTCCCAGTTTAATTCGTTATCCTCGGCTGCAAGGATATGACGTCCTGACAAATCCGCATCCTTGTCTGATTCTTCCTGTATTTCCTCAACATCCATGTATTTCCTCAATCCGTAATACAGTGTAGACTTAAACAGCGGTTTTGCGATAAATCCATTGATGCCGCATGCACGCGCGTCTGTTTCAAAATCGCTCCAGTCATACGCGGAAGTCAGGATAATGCGCATCTCCTCCCCTACTGTCTCGCGAATCCTCTTAGCCACCATAAGCCCGTCTATATCCGGCAGCTTCCAGTCCAGCAGGACAATCTCATAGTCATCCTGAGCCTCGTGGTGTTCCACCACCATCTTTACCGCCTTTTCCCCGCTCAGTGTCCACTCTGCCTGAACGCCGATAGACGTGAGCGCGTCTACCGCGGTTCGGCACAGCATTTCATCATCATCTGCCACCAGTACTTTCCATGCCGGAAGAACCATCTCATTTTCCTGTGCGGATGCCTTTTCCATATCCAGTATGACGTGGAACTCCGTTCCTCTCTGGAGTTCGCTTGTCACAGTAATCGTTCCTTCCATCGCGTCCACGATATACTTTGTTATCGCCATGCCAAGCCCTGCGCCTTCCGTCTTCTGGACACGCTTGCTGTCCGCACGCGAGTAGGAATCAAAAATATGCTGCAGGAACTCAGGTGTCATGCCGATTCCATTGTCCTTCACTATAATATGTGTCCGCACATACTTGTCCGGTTTTTGACCGGGGGCTTCCTCCTGAAACAAAGACAGCTGTATGGTTCCCCCGTCCGGTGTATACTTGACTGCATTTGACAGCAGATTCAGCAGCACCTGATTCAGCCGGACACTGTCGCAGTACACGTCCTCCGTCACGATATTATTGACGTGGATATTAAAATTCTGCCCTTTTCCGTTGGTCTGTGTCTGTACAATGCCGACAATCTCCTCAACGACTTCCCTCAAGGAAACCAGCTCCGCGGTCAGTGTCATTTTTCCGCTCTCTATTTTGGACATATCAAGCACGTCGTTAATCAGACCGAGCAGATGTCTTCCGGACAGGGTAATCTTTTTCAGGCAGTTGCGAACCTGCTCTATATCGTCAATATGGGATGTGGCAATCGCAGTCATGCCCACAATGGCATTCATCGGCGTGCGGATATCGTGGCTCATGTTGGAGAGAAATATGCTCTTTGCCTTCGTCGCCTCCAAGGCCTCCTGACGCGCCATTTCCAAATTTTTGAGCTGATGGCATGTCATTTTGAAGTAAATATAAAAAATCAGCAGCAGCATTATGAGTATGGCTGCCAGAACAATCATGGTGGCAGTCGTCCTGTCCTGATTTAAGGTTTCTACCGTTTCATTCAGGGCGCCAAAAGGAAGTATCGTCACGAGATTCCATTCAGAGTATGGCAGCGGTGTACAGTAAACCTGCTGAACGCTGTCACCCAAATTCATGATCGCGGAATATTTTGCTTTTTCCGCCATGGCATCTGTGAGCTGGTTGATATACGCATCTATCTTTTGTGCATCATCCATTCCATATCTGTCATAAACACTGCTGAAATAGTCCGTGTACACATCACTCATATCACTGACTATAAAGCTTCCGTCGCTGCGGATAATATGGGAATATATCAGCGCGTTCTCCTCATCCGTTCCCAGCATCGTACTGATATAATCAATCGAGACTGCCGCAACAAGCGCCATGCATTTACTGCCGTTATCCATCGGGTAGTCCGCGGAAACACCAAACATGACAACCGAATTGCCAACCGCATCACTGCCCACCGCCACTTTCTTTTCCCCATTTCGCAAAGAATTATAAAACGGTTCCGGATCCGCGAGATAAATCTGCCGGCCGTCAAGCATTTCCAAATCCCCGTCCACAGAACAGAGCGCCAGATAGTTAAAATTTCTGATGCTGCTTCTGTATGCCAGTTCTTCGTGCAGCTCGTCCACATTGCCCATATCTGGCGAGACAACTTCCACGACCGCCTCCGCCTGTTCCAGCTTCAAATCTATCAGCGTCCTGAAATGTGCGCTGATATGGTTGTTTATTCCCGCCATATACATATCGCCCACCTTGTTGATGGATTCCTCGCTGATCCTATTCATATAATCACCCAGACGGATAAACGCCGCTATACTAATCAGAAGAAGCAGAATAAAACTACCTATCAAAAACTGTGTAGTGCGGTTTCCTTTTTTGTTTTTCTTGTCCGCATTTTTTTCATCATTATGATTGTCCATAAATACTATCCTTCCCAAATTGATTATTTCTTAAAGAAATTATATCAGAATTTTTACTGCAAAACAATTTTTTTGCACATTTTTGACAAAATTTAAACACACTATAGGCTCCCAGCGCAACAGCCTTGACGAAACCGACACAAACGATTATGATATAGAATGGACTGTCCGGGGAAACAGGTGTAAATCCTGTGCGAGCCCGTCGCCGTAAGGCACTTATCTTCACTGCCCTGACCAAAACGCCACAATTTTGGGAAAAGCCATTGGAACCTTGTTCTGAGAAGGCCGGTCAGTGACGTGCCAAGCCGGAATACCCAGACGGATTCTGTCCTCTTTGGCGGATGCCAGTTATCTGCCAAAACTGCGGGCGCCGGTTTGCAGGAGGAAAAACAATATATTCAAAGGAGACAAAATAATGCAGATGAAAAACAAGAAAAAACGATTGTCGCTCATCCTTTGTACGATGCTTACTGTGGCTATGGCATTTACTACAACAGGTTGTAACGGCAGCACCAAAAACGAGACACCCGCCACAGACACGGCTGCTGTCAGTGCGGCAGCGGACAGCACTGTCATGGGGGAGGGAAGCACAAGCTTTCTGTTTACCGTAGTGGATCAGGACGGAAACGAGACCCCCTTCGAAATCCACACAGACAAGGAGACAGTCGGGGAAGCCTTATCCGAACTCGGGCTGATTGACGGAGAAGAGGGAGAATACGGTTTATATGTAAAAACTGTCAACGGTGTCACTGTAGATTATGATACGGACGGAAAATACTGGGCTTTTTATGTCAACGGAGAGTACGCGGCGACAAGTGTGGACACCACACCAATCACAGCAGATGCCAGCTATTCTTTTAAAGTTGAGTAGACATGCGGCCTACAACGAGGGAAATTCCCATATTTGCCATGCTGGGAGCCGTAATGTATGCATCCAAGATAATAATGGAATTTGCGCCGAACATTCACCTAATCGGCGTGTTTACCGTCGCCTTTACCGTCGTATACCGCCAAAAGGCACTGTACCCGATTTATGTGTACGTGTTTTTAACCGGATTATTTTACGGGTTTGCATCCTGGTGGCTGCCTTATCTTTATATATGGACGGCTCTCTGGGGCGCTGTGATGCTGCTTCCCCAAAATATGCCAAAAAAAATACGGCCTTTTGTCTATATGACAGTATGTGCCGCACATGGTTTTTTATATGGAACACTTTACGCGCCCGCACAGGCTCTTTTATTTGGACTTAGCTTCCAAAAGATGCTTGCCTGGATTGTCGCAGGGCTGCCCTACGACTGTATTCACGGCGTCAGTAATTTCTTTTGCGCAGTACTGATTGTCCCGATTATCCAGACACTCGAGCTTGCACGGCGCAATGCCGGGAAAGGCTGATATTTATTTTTTGCAATCTGTCTGTCAGACTGCTTTTTTACACAAAATTTAAAGCGGGAAATTGTCTGATTTTAAAACGCGATAATTTTATTCAAAAAACAATTTAAGAAAATGCATCAAAATACTTGAAAAATTTTTAAAATAACGTAATATTATATATAATAGACTCTTTAACTATAATTACTATATTACTTTATTATGAAAAAGCGAGGGTGTATGAATGTTAAACAGGAAAAGTAAAGTGGTACTCATGAAAGCAGTCTCGGAACTAAAACAGGCTGACTACTCACGAGAACCGGAATTAGGCAAAATTTATGAAAGATTGTTTGATGGCAGAAGACAGTTTGCTGATGTTTTTGACAAAAACATCAACGCGGTCATGCAGATTAGTTCTCTCGACCTAACCATGCAGCACCATACACAAAAAATTATTGACATCTCTGACAAGATAGCAAAGGCAACCGAGACAACCTTCGGTACTACAACCGGCAATGCCGGAAACCCGCAGGAAGAGCTGACCAATACAATCATCCATATTTCCGAGGAAACCGACGAGGTTTACAAAAAGATTGAAGAAGGTCAGAATGAGCTGACATCCATCAAGGATCTCTCCGAGGAGACACTTGCCGCCTCAAATGAGATGCAGTCCGATATGGATGAGTTGATTGATCTCATCAACCGTGTCAGTTCCCTTCTCTCAGGTATTGACACGATTTCCCTCCAGACAAACCTTCTTGCGCTCAACGCTTCTGTCGAGGCGGCAAGAGCCGGTGAAGCGGGCAAGGGATTTGCTGTAGTTGCCGGAGAAATCAGGGAGCTTGCCGAGGAAACCCAGAAGCTGACAAAGGACATGAGTTCCTTTGTGGAGAACATGAAACATGCCTCCAAAAAAAGCGTCCAGAGCTCCGGAAGCACCATCCGTTCCCTGTCTTCGATGGCTGATAAAATAACAAACGTATGGGAATTAAATGATGTGAGCAAGCAGCATGTATCCCAGATTAATGATTCCATAAGCTCAATGGCTTCTGTCAGCGAGGAAATCAGCAGTTCCATGACCGAAATGGAAAACCAGTTACTCGAAAGCACTGAGTTTATGCGCAATGTGGGACGTGAGCTGAAACAGGCTATCGAGCCGGTTGTCGTTATCGAAGAAACACTTGACAATTCCATAAAGAAAATGGGTGCGATGTCAAAGGATGCTTTTTACCGCATAAGAAATGATGAGTTTATCAAATACATGAACGCTGCAATTTCCGCACACCAGACTTGGCTGAGCAATCTCAAAAAGATAGCGGACACGCGGACTGTCACACCGTTACAGTTGGATTCTTCCAAATGTGGATTCGGACACTTTTATTACGCAATGACCCCCGACATTCCAGGCGTTCTTCCAATCTGGCAGGAGCTCGGCAGCAAGCATAAAAAATTTCATACATATGGAAGCGTTGTCATCAATGCCGTCAAAAACAACGAATACGGAAAAGCTGCACAGGTCTATCGGGAAGCTGAGACCTATTCGAGAGAACTTATCGCGGACATGGAAAAAATTGTACAGCTTGCAAAAGCATAATGTAATGTGCAAATCGAGCAGAGAAGATTCATCTTCTCTACTCATGCGCCGGGCGTCTGTCAGCCTGCTGACATATTTCCTATGGACGCCCGTGTGCATAAAAATGAAAATCCCCTAAAATTCAGGGGATTTTTTTATATACTTTTTTAAAGGCGGTGGGTAGCGCTATCTCATTTTCCAGCTGCCATGCAGTCACCCACGTCAAACCGTTTCCCTCTCCGACGGCATCACAGTCCACAATCCAGTATGCCATATGCCACTCGATATGGGTGAAAATATGTTTCATCTGCTTTTTCTGGTCAATCTCTCCGCTCATCGCTTTCACCGTTATATGTTTATCCGACAGCCACTGCAGGACTTCCTGTTCATTCAGGATTCCATTCAGATTCGGCAGTTCCCACATTCCGGCAAGAACACCGCCGGCATCCCGCTTTCTAATTGCAATCCTGTCCTCGATATCCTGAACCCTGAGAATCAGGACTGTCTTTTGTTCCACTTTGCGCGGCGCCTTCTTTTTCTTTACCGGATACCGAAGCTGCGTCCCATTGTGATATGCCCTGCAAAAGAACGCAAGCGGGCATTCCCCGCATCGCGGCTCTCCGTTTGGCACACATATCACTGCCCCAAGCTCCATCAGGCTCTGCGTAAAGTCCCCTTTTCCCTGAGGCGGATAGATTTGCTCCAGCTGCTTTGTGACCTGACTGCGGAATCCTGCGTCCGTTATGTCCTGTCCGTTCTCGGTCAGCCGCGTCATCACGCGCAGTACATTCCCGTCAACCGCCGCCCTTGACTGCTCAAACGCAATTGATGAAATTGCTCCGGATGTATAAGGCCCAATCCCCGGAAGCCCTATGATTTCTTCATATGTTTCCGGAAACTTCCCCTGATGCCGCGCACAGATTGTCCGGGCTGCCTTTTTCAGGTTTGCCGCGCGCGAATAATACCCCAGTCCTTCCCACAGTTTAAACAGTTCTTCATCATCGCTTTCCGCGAGCGATGCCACATCAGGAAACCGTTTCATAAACCGCTCAAAATAAGGAATAACGGTCTCCACACGTGTCTGCTGCAGCATAATCTCCGATACCCAGACACGGTAAGGATTCCTGTCTTTCCTCCACGGCAGACTTCTGCTGTTTTTTCGGTACCACTCCGTCAGCGGTTTCACAATTTCTTCCAACTGATTCCTTTCCATAGCCTTTTTTTCCTTAATCATATATTAAAATTGTACCTACAGTTACATCTGTCAACATTTTACGACAGTATTTGCCTTTTGTCTCGTTTTTACAACCAATTCTATTATATATTTCAATTAGAATCAAAAGCAAAAACAGTAACATAGTTCAAAAAATATGTAAAGGAGGAATATTTATGCCGAAACCGCAAATTTACTCTGGTAACAAAAATCTTATTAGCAAGCGCCTAATTGCGCTGCGGAAAGAACACTACCTGTCTCAGCGCGATTTATCCCGCAAATTGCAGCTTGCCGGATATGACATGGACAAGAATGTAATCACCCGAATAGAAACCAATAAGCGCTATGTCACCGATATCGAAATCCACGCGCTGGCACATATATTCGGTGTCTCCTGCGACTATCTGATAGAAGGGGAAAAACCGAAGTAAGAAAAAGGATACTGCTCAGGTATCCTTTTTCAATGAACGAGTCTGAAAATTCATTCCATATTGGAACATCTTATCCGCCAGTATCCTCGAAATACTGCACATGCAATTGATAATCTCCTCGACATCGGAATCCTCATCCATTCCCAGACGGTTTCCAAGCCGCAGTTTCGCACTGTAAACACGGTCATAGAGCCGCCCGCACTCCCTGCCATCGGTAAACTCATCCATCACGTCCACGCCGTCCGGCAATGATACCTCATTCCTTTCTATCTCTCCGTTTAAAATCTGGTAAATTAATTCAGCCTGCATATTGAATCTCCTTTGTATCACATTTACAACCAATACTAATATAAACCGTTAAAAAATGCAATAATCCGGATGCAAAAATGTCACAAATCGTTCGACAAAATATGACTTTTTCATAAAGGAAGGACACTCTTTTGTCCAAGCATAAACTTACCTTGTCAGATCCTGTACCCACTTATATTTCCTGAACCGCGCCATCACCCACGGGATTTTGCCCACCTCGTCAAGACAAGTGCAGGCATACACCGCAAGCGGCGACCAATGCAGGACAAATGCCCCTGCAAGCGCAAGCGGAATCGCGATAAGCCACATACAGACGATCAGGCTGTACATGTCGAATAATGTATCCCCGCCGCCGTCGAGCACTCCGTTAATTGTTACCGTATTGACACAGCGGCCAATCATATAGACAGCCATAATCACCATCATCCCCGTCAGATAGCCCCGTGCCCTATCGGTCAAAAGAACCATCCGCACGACCAGCGGCGTCACGGCAAGCACAAGCGCTGTGGATATCAGTCCGATGACATAGGAAATATTCTTGAGCTTTATTCCGTAGGCTTTTCCCCTGTCAAGACGGCCTGCACCCAGCTCATTTCCCACGATAATACCTGCCGCACTGCCGATGCCGTTGCACATGCAGCAGATTAAATCCCGAACTACTGCTGCCACGGAGTTTGCCGCTGCGGCATCAGTGCCCATATGCCCCATAATCGCCGTGTAGGATGTAAATCCGATGCCCCAGCACAGCGAACCGCCCATCAGGGGCAGGCACTGTTTGATAAAGTCGGATTTCAGCTGCTTCGGCACCCGCATGAACCGTTCCAGTGCCGGACGGATATAGGATGCCCCCGCCGACACTGCCACGCAGAGCGCCAGCTCAACGACACGCGAGATTGTCGTGGCAAGTGCGGCACCTCTTGCCTGCATTCTCGGCGCACCGAACAGTCCAAATATAAAGACGGCATTGAGACAAATATTCAGGAACACCGCACAGCAGCTAATCAATGCCCCCGGCCTGATATGTTCCGATACTTTCATTGTCGTCAGATAGCACTGGGATATTCCCGTAATCAAATACGACCATCCCGCAATCCGCAGATAGGCGCTGCCAATGGCAATCAATGGCGCATCATGCGTAAAAATGTGCATGAGCAGCTCCGGTGCCAGTTCGCACGCCAGAAAAAACAAGACGGATACAATGCCGCAGAACCGGAGCATCAGGTTAAAGATATCCTCCAGCGTCCTCTTGTCTCCCTTTCCCCAATACTGGGCTCCGAGGATGCCTCCCGCTGCCGTGGCAGCGGAGAGGAACATATTCTGGACAAACTGAATCTGCGTCGCTAGGGAGACGGCTGTCATCTCATCCTGTGCGACTTTTCCAAGCATCAGCGCGTCACCGGCTGCGACCGACGCAAGCATCAGGCTCTGAAGCGCAATCGGAAAGGCAAGTCTTGTCAGGTTCCTGTAAAATTCTTTCTGGTTAATCGACACTTTCTGGTTGTATCCATTCATAAACACACTGCTCCCCTGCACTTTTTGTTTATCTATACACATTGGTGTTTCTGTTCTTGAAAATTGTACCATAAACCAGAAAAAAGTAAACTGTTTTTTACAATGTATCCTCATATTCCGACAGGCACCCGTCCACAATGCGCACAATGCGCTGCGCCGACCTTGCCACTTTCAAGTCGTGCGTGATCATGACAATGGTGTTCCCCAGTTGGTTGAGATTGCGAAAAAGCTTTAGCACATCCTGTCCGCTGGCGCTGTCAAGCGCACCTGTCGGCTCGTCGGCCAGAAGGATTGCCGGCTGGCTGGCTAAGGCTCTCGCAATGGATACGCGCTGTTTCTGACCGCCGGATAGCTCATTTGGTCTGTGATCCAGCCGGTGCGCTATGCCCAGAAGGTTTATAATCTCACTGCAGTGCCGCTTTGCCTCCCTGTGTCCCATGCCGCGTATGAGCAGGGGCATAATGATATTCTGCATTACATTGTACGTTGGAATCAGCTGGTAATTCTGGAAAATAAACCCAATCTCCTTGTTGCGCACCTCCGTCATCTCGCTTTCCCTCGTATCGTGGATTGCCCTGCCGTTGAGATAATATTCGCCGGAGTCCAGCACATCCATACAGCCGATAATATTCATCAATGTCGTCTTGCCGGAGCCGGACGGCCCAAGGATTGCCACAAACTCCCCCTTTTTAACCGTAAAATTGATATCCTTCAAAACCGGAACCATGTCGTCTCCAAGCCTATAGCCTTTATTCACGTCCTTTATCTCTATGATTTTTTCCTCCACAGCCCGCATCTCCTATTCCATAATCCATATTTTTACCAACGTCATATTTCCCGTGTCGTCTTTTTGCAGCAGCATTTTGATAATGTCTCCGTTTGACAGGCGTGAAAATGTTGTCACTGTGCCAAGTTTTGTCTCCACTTCCGTACCGACGGGAATCTGCATCTGCCCTGTCGCTTCTGTTTCGTCATACGTCATTACGATAGTATCTCGTCCACCGGACGCATCTTCTTTCAATTTTGTCCCTTCTATCTGCTGCTTCTGACCCTCTAAAGGGTATTCCGCCATGTCAAAAAATGCACTTTCCGGCGGCATCTCCCTGCCCTGCGCTGCAGCAGCACGTTTTCCTGCGCTGCCGTTTTCACCGTCACCGGGCTCAACGCTTCCGTTTCCTTGATCCTGCCGCGCACTAAAATCTGCCGTCTGCGCATCAAGTACAATATACTCCATCTCATTGCCCAATATGGAAGTAATCTTTACGTATGTATACTCCTGCCCTTCATCCGGAACAGTCTCCTGTTTTTCATCTCCTGCGTGAGCCGGCGGCAGATATCCGTAACAGACTCCTGCTGCAACGATAAATAGAACCAGTAAAACGATTATCCACCATTTTTTGTTCATTCTTCCCTTCTCCTTACTCCTGATTCAGTGCGACGACAGGTATGAGTGATGATGCTTTATACGCAGGGTAAAAACCAAAGACCGTACCTGTTATCACGCCGAATGCAAGTGACAGCAGCGCGCCCTGTGCGGATAACTCCACCCTGACGGAAAAACTTTCCACCACCGGCGTAATGCCAAACGCGACGAGTACACCAAGAACGGAGCCGATAAAGCTCATAAAGCATGCCTCAAACAAAAATTCCATCAGTATATCACGCTTGGAGCAGCCGAGCGCCTTAAGAATGCCGATTTCATTCGTCCGCTCCTTCACGGACACAAAAAGCACATTCATAATGCCGATTCCGCCCACAATAAACACAATTACCGCCATCGCAATCAGTAAAAGCTGCAATGTGTTATTGGACTTTGACGCCGCTTCCATTTTAGTGCCTGCATCGGAAACCGTAAATTCCGCGTTCGCATAACTGTCAGCGAGAACGGTCTTTATATTTTCTATCACCGTGTCAACACGGTCAATGTCCGCGGAAATCACGGTAATCGTCGGGCTGATGTTCTGTCCCGCAATATACTTCACACCTGTTTCATAGGGAATAAAAATTGTCGTATCCGGACTGATGCCTGACGACACACTCCCCATCTCCTCGAGCACGCCGGCAACCACATACGGTCTTGCGTCGATATAGACCACATCGTCATACGCGGCATAGACGCCCCCAAAAATCTCCTTTGCCATGGAATAGCCAAGTACACAGTACTTTTCTTTATTTTCATCATTTTCATTTGTCAGAAACGCGCCTGTTATCAACGAGAGATTACTCATCGCCATATAGTTGTTCTTCACGCCTGCAATCGTGTAAGAACCTGTCGATTCCAGCTCTCCGCCTTCCACCTCTGCCGTCGTTGTGTAGGATATGGTCACATCCGAGACATCGGGAACAAACACCGCGATATCCTCCATATCATCCGTGGACAGGACAATTTTCTCCTGATTGGTTTTGTCCCTGTCTCCGCCGCCTCTCCAGCTGCCGAAAAAAACGTTCGTTGACGGCATTCCGCCACCTGCGGGCATCCCGCCGCCGTTTGGTCTTGCACCGCCTCCGGACATTCCGCCACCGCCCCTGCCGCCAAACTCAATGGCATTGGATTCATAAGAAATATCAATGGCTCCCGCGTTGAGGTTCTTGAACTGTTCCGCGACTTCCAGCTTTCCTCCCGTGCCGATGGCAAGCACCAGCATGATTGTGGCAGAGCCTACAATGATTCCGACAGACGTCAGGAAAACCTTGAACTTGTTCTGAGAAAGATTTATGATAACAAGCCTTAATAACTCTGAAATCCTCATGTTTCACCTACCTTGCTCTCTATCAGGACAGTATCTCCCTCGGAAAGACCTGCCGTAATCTCAACATTGATACCGTCTGAAAATCCCGTGGTAACTTCCTGTTTCACAACATTTCCCTTGTCGTCCCGCACCTTGACATAAGACCTGGTTCCCTCCCTGAAAACTGCCCGGTTCGACACATAGCAGACCTGTTTCATCTCTTTTGTTACAAAGGTCACGTCACCGGTCATTCCCGCATACAGCCCTGAAACTTCACCCTGTACGGTAACAGTGACCGTATAAGAGACTGTTTTAGAACTGCTGTCGTACTCGGCGTCCGATACATCCGTTATCCTGCCGGAATAGGTTTCTTCAGGATATGCCGTAAAGACGATATTGACCGCGCCCTCCTTGTCAACCGCGCTGTAATCGTCCTCGCCGAGTGTCACAGCCATTGTCACGGTCTCCTGATCGTTCAGCACCACAAGGCTGCTTCCCCCAGACAGGGTACCACCTTCGGAAAGCGGCACCTCCGTCACAACACCGCTGTACTCGGACAGGATACCGTTTTCCTGCACAGCGCTGTCAAACGCTGCAAGTTTTTCGACTGCCGTGTCGTAACTTTTCTTCACGGACGACAGTTCATTGTCAAGACTTGCCGTCTGTATGCCGTACCATTCCGATGCCTTTGCGGCATAATAGGAATCAATATCCTGCGTCTGTCCCAAGTCCAGCTTTGCTTTCTCATAGTCGATCCGGCACTGGTTCATGGTGCGGACTGCCGCCTGTATCTCAAGCGAAAGCTGTTCTATTTCCTCGTTCATGCCGTCTATTTCTTCTTCAAACTGATCCGCAAGTTTTTGCGCCGCGTCCCTTGTATTCAGATATACGGTATAATAGTATGCGTTCTCGTGACGTCCGGCGTAATTTTCCGAGACAGCTCCCTGTGCCTCGTGCACAAATGCCAGCGCTTCGGCATATTCCTCCTGAAGTTCTGCAAGTTCCAACAGTTTTTCATTGTATGTATTCTGTTTTTCGTCCACATCCTCCGCCGCCTCCTCCACGGCATCCTGATATGTTTTTAATTCATTGTCGTAAATCAGCTGCGCATACTTTCCGTTTGTGACATATGTGTCATATCCTTGCTGCGCCTGTGTCCTTGACGCCTCCTGTTCGACTTGCAGCGCCTCATAGTCCGCCTTCGTATCATTGATATCCTCGGAAAGTGTCTCGCGAATCTCATTGACGCTTTCCGTTGTCAGGACATAGAGCAAATCCCCTTCTTTTATCTCCTGCCCGACTGCAATCTTTACATCTGCCACTTCGAGCGACTGGCTCTGTGATGCTGAGCCATCGACACTGAAAGCGCCAAAGGACATCATTCCCGTTGCGCCGTTTCCCATGCCGCCGAACGCTTCTGGCATGACAACAGATGTGGTCTGACTGTCCGAAGCGGCACTGTTGTCCACAAGTGCACTGATGTCCAAATCAAACTGTTGTTCCAGCGTACCGATTTCCACTGCCGCCTCCTCTGTAATTCCGACAGTGAGGCTGCCGTACTCAGCCATGGTTTCCCTGTACACAATATTTTCCTCACTGCCGCCGCGCCCCGCAAGACGCAGGGAAACAACCAGCATCCCTGCCGCACCGACACCTGCCAGCAGTTTTGTCTTATTCTTCATCCGCGTCTCCTTCTTGGATTTGTGTCCTAATGTAATACCTATCGCCCGCATTGATTCCATCCTTGACTTCTATGTACTTCCCGTTGTTCCATCCTGTCGTTACAGGTGTAAGCACATACGATTCTCCGGATTTTATGTACAGCTGGCTCTTACCGTTTTCCTCCACAACTGCCTTGCGCAAAACGTAGCTGACGTTCTCTGCCTCCTCCGTGACAAATGTCACATCTGCTGTCATACCGCTGTAAAGTCCGGAAGTATCTCCCTGTATCGAAATCACCACCGGATAACTGATGGTAGCCGAATTCCTGCTTGTGGCTGTCGTCGTTATCGACTTGATAATGCCACGATAGGTTTCTCCCTCATATGCGGACATTCTTAGTTCCACCGTGTCACCTACTTTCAGCATCACCACGTCTTCCTGAGACACATCTACAGAAACCGTCATCTCATCCGCCTTTGCAAAGGCAATCAGCGTGCCGGTATTCATCAGGTAGTCTCCTTCCTCGTATCCTATTTCCGTGACAATGCCGCTTCCGGCGGCACAGACAGTTCCGTCTCTCACAAATTTATCAAAAGCATCCAACTTTTGCGCCGCTTCCTCAAGTTCCCGCTGTGCCTTGGAGAGCGCATTCTCATAACCGGTCAGGCTGCTCTGGTATTTCACATCCGCAATCTCACCGCTGACAGTCGATGTCTTCAGATCCTGCTGTGCTGCCAGCAGTTCCTTTTCCAGCAGCTGCTGTTTATACACAATTTCTGCTTCGATTTCATACACTTCGTCAATCTTATCCTGAATCTGCTGGTTGGATTCATCAAACTGGCTGAAAAACTGTTCATAGGATTCTCTGGCCGACTGAAATGCCTGCGCTGCGTCCACCCTGTTTGTGACATAATCGTCAGCTGCATTTTCAACACCCTCCAGAGCATCCTCATACGCCTCCGAAACATCCGCTTTTTCCTCGAGATACTCCTCCTGCGTCAGATCGCACTGCAGTTTGTAAATATCCTTTAAAAGCTGCTGTATCTCGAGGTTTTTTGCCGCCAGATCATTCGAAAGCCGTGCGATGACCGTATCATAGGAGGTCTGTGCCAGCGACGTGTCGAGCAGTGTTTCATCGCGGGAAAGCTCTGCTTCCAGTACACCGATTTCGTATGCTGTCTGTGCCGTCGCAAGCGCAATCTGCGCCTCAGTCCTCTCATAGGTGAGCGCCTTGCGCACGGAATCAATGCTGTCCTGTGTAAACCGGTATACCTTATCCCCTTCCTGAACACGCTGCCCCACAGACACATAGACATTCTCCACTCTCAGATAATTTTCATCCTCCTCATCATCTTCCTCGTCACTGTCATCGTCCGTGGAAACATCAAGGTCATAAATCTGAGAAGTAATGCCAAATTCCACTGTACCGCTCTCCGTAACGCCGTTTGTCAAAGTTCCCTGCTGCACCGTCTGTTCGCTGTATTCCCACTGCTGCACGTTCTGTGCAAGCTTTCTATAAATTGTACCGCACGCAGCTGCAATGACGACCGCAGCCGCGATGCAAAGGACTGTCAGCGTCTTTTTAGTCCTGCGTGCCATGCGTCTTTTTGTCTCCTCCTGCCGGCTTTCCATTGCCATTCTCCTCTCTGTCAATTGTCGTATCTGCAAGCTCTTTGGACAGGTCTTTATATCCTTGTGTTCCGCCTTCCGATGATACATTTCCGGATACGTCTCCTCCGAACATCACGGTTGCCGTCAGATTGGAGTCCAGTCCGCTTACATCTCCCTGTAAGTTCACTGTCACGGTATATTGAACCGCGGTTCTACTGTTTGACGTGGAAATTGGATTAATCGTCTCGATTACACCACTGTAACTTCCATGGTCAGGTATGACAGCAGATGCGGTCTCGCCAACGTACAGTTTGGCAATGTCATTCTGGTTCACCGACACAGATACGGAAATCTGCTCCGGATTGCTATAGGCAAACACCATGCTTCCGCCTGCAAGCGCCCGTCCCTCTTCCGCCATCAGCATCAGGACTGTACCGCTTTCTTCCGTATACAGATAGCCGTCCCCCACAAGCGTCTCAAACAGGGCAAGATTGCTGTCCGCCTCCTTTTTGGCATCCTGTAGTCTGTCCAGACTGTCTTTCAGGCTTGTAAGCTGCGTGTCATAGTCAGCCTGCGCCGTTTTTCCTTTTGCCATAGCTGTCTCATAAACGGTCTTTGCATTCAGAGTCTGTTTTTGATAAGACACCTCTGCATCTGAAAAATCCTCCCTTGCTGTCTCCAGCCTGCTTAGAAGTTTTTGGAGCGTTAACTCCGCAGATGCAATTTCCTCCTCGTATTCCTCAAGTGCGGTCGTGTACTTTTCATCCGCTTCCTCTGCTTCCTGTTCCAGAAGGTTTACCGTCTTGACAATCCATTTTCTTTCGCTCTGCGCCCCCTGCCGCTCCATGCCGCCAAAACCTGCGGACGCCATACTATCCTTGAAATCCGGCGTACCCTCCCCCGCATTTTCTCCTGCATCTGTCTGGGGAGGCGGTTCCGTACCTGCATTCTCCTCCGGTACAGCCTCTAATGTGTCCTGTTCCACGTCAGGCACAGCGGAGTCTCCGGCAGCACCGCTCAGTGTCATCATTCCTGCTGTCCCCATATTTTCCGACGAACCGCTTTTGAGTTCCTCCTCCGTCACTTCCCAGTATTCCTTTCTTTCCAAATACAACTCTTTTGCCTCCTCGCACGCCTTTTTCAGATTGGCAATGTCATAGTCGTCGTAAAAGGAATTGTTTTGCACACGCTCAAGATATTCCTGATACTCCTGCTGTGCTTCCTCGTAAGTTTTTGCAGACTGGGCATAATCGGCATCCAGCTGTGCGATGGTATCATCATATATCTGCTGCGCATACTGGGCATCCAGCATGGTCATGTCATACGTATATTTCGCCTGCAGCCTGCTCTCCCCGTCTGATATCTGCCCGCTCCTGTAAGCCAGCTGTGCATGCAGCGCTGCCGATTCCAGTTCTTCCCTCGCATCCGCGATGCTCTCTTCGGTAAATTTTATGTATTTATCACCCGCTTCGACGCTATCGCCGTCTGACAGATAGACTTCCTCCACATACAGGTCTGTGTCTTCCAGAAAGTCAATCTCAAACGTAACTGCTTTCACACCCACGGAAGTTGTTCCGGCTGCCGTAACCATACCCGCATTGTCATGAAAATTTCCATCTTTATTCTGGGCAAAATCCAATTCGTCCATACGATTTGCGGAAGCATCCTGCCTTGTTTTCCTATAACTGACAATACTTCCTGCGGATATCGCAAAGACCAAGCCCGCCATCGCCGCGATGCCAAGCCTGTTTTTCCATTTCCGCTTTTTTACCATAGCGTCCATTTCCTGTACTGTTTTCTCCTTGATCTCCATGGAACTCCTCTCCTACCGCAAATTCTTTTGAAAGGACGCGGATAAAATACGCCTGCCATCCTTGCAGCCACAGCCCCATTTCACATTCTCTTTTTTTAAACCTACTGGCACAGTACAAAATAAATCAGCGCAGCGTATTGTGCCCGCCGGGATACACACGATTTTGTATGACTGAATCTGCATGCTCCGTCACATCATTCCGGACTGTGAACTGCTTATTTTGGCCAGATGTATTTCTCGCACGCCCACGAACAACTATACTGTGACTTCCTAAAATGTACTTAAAATTAATTGTGATTTTTGTTTGAACAAACAGAAAGAAAAAAGTAAGATTCACAAGAGAACCCTGAAGCAAATCGCTTTCCCCCCTGTGCGCTCCGCCTTGATTTTTCCACCGTGTGTCTCGGCAATCGCCTGTGCCATTGCCAGACCAATCCCTGTTCCCCCGGTGCCGGCAGCACGCGATTCATCCACACGATAAAAACGGTCAAACAGCCTGTCCAGTTCAGCCGTGTCAGGCAGATCACAGGTATTTGACACTTCGATGCAGATTTTGCGCCGCCTGCGGTAAATATCCAGACGGATTTCTCCTGCCGCATCCGCGTATTTCACTGCGTTGTCAAGCAGAATGGAAATCAGCTGCTGTATGGAATTGCGGTCTCCATAGAATGTCAGATTTTCTCCTATATTTTGGCAGTAAGATTTCCCTTCTGCCTTTGCGCGGACAGCAAAAGGCTCTGCTGTCTCCCAGGCAGCGTCACTTAGGGAAAAAGTGTTCTTTTCGGGAAACGGCACTTCCTCGTCCATCCTCGACAATGCCACAAGCTCACCCACCAGACGGGTAAGGCGCATCGTCTGTTTCTGAATATTGGCAATCCATTCATCCCCTTCGTATTCCATCGCTGCAATATCGGCACTGGTGGCTATGGAAGTAATCGGCGTTTTCAGCTCATGCCCGGCATCCGTAATAAAACGTTTCTGCCGCTCCATATTTTTCACATATGGCCTGACCGCATACCGCGAGAAAAACACTACAAGGAGCAAAACGACCAGCAGACTCAAAAACCCTATCACGAGTGAGATAAACAGCAGGGATTTCATAAACTGCAGCGCAGAAGACACGTTCAGGAACAAAACGATGGTTCCCGCCTCATCTATCCTTACATGATAACGGTAATCTCCATAATATCCTTTTTCTTTATCTTTTTGCAGTACTGTCTTTGTATATGCTTTGGCGGTTTCCTCGTCTATCGAATAGATGTAATCTCTTGAGATAACCTCAATATTTCCGGACACGTCACAAAAAACAGCGAAAAAACGTGTGGTAAAACGTGCTTCCGGCCCCCCTCCCGGCATTTCCGAAATTGGCGGAAAATCCGGTTCCTGATGCGCCGAGGAACGCCGTTCATTTTCTTTGGACTTCTTATCTGCGGAGAAATTTCTGCGTCCCCTATGCTCATACGCACGCTGCTCATATTCCAGAAGACTTGCTGCCATTCCATCCTGTATTGACGTCGTTCTATAGTAATTCACCATATTAATCCCCACCACCAGAACAAGCATTACAGTGGCAAAAGCAGCCATCGCAGCCATGATAAAGCGCCGCTGCATTTTTTTCAGCATATAACTCCCCCTATTCTTCCAAAGAATACCCGGCTCCACGCACCGTCCGTATCTCGACGCTGCTTCCAATCTGCCGGAGTTTCTTGCGCACAAAGCTGATATACGTCCACACGACATTCATGTCTGCCTCCGAGTCCTGTCCCCAGATTCTATCCATCAGGTGATTGGCGGAAAACACAAAATGCGGGTGCTGCAAAAACAACTCCGCCAGCTGAAACTCCTTATTATTCAGGCGCACGGTCTCCTGCCCGCAGGAAAGTTCATACCGGTTGCAGTCCAGCTGCACATCCCCAAAGGATAACATAAGATCCGTGTACCCCGCGTTCCTGCGCGAGAGTGCTTTCACACGCGCGATAAACTCCTTTGTCGCAAACGGTTTCGGAAGATAGTCATCCGCCCCTGCCTCCAGACCGGCTACGCGATCCTCCACCTCCGCCTTGGCTGTCAGCATCAGGACAGGAACACTCGATCTGCATTTCCTGATATGGCGCAGCACCTCCAGACCATTAACCTTGGGCATCATGATGTCCAGTACGATAACATCATATTCTGCATATTCAAAACAGTCCATTGCATCTGCTCCGTCGTGGACGATATCCACTGTGAATTTATTCTTTTCCAGCAAATATTTTAATCCTCTTGCAAGCTCAACTTCATCTTCGGCAATCAAAATACGCATGATCGTAACCTCCTGTTTTTATTCAGAATATGCCCCCTTGTTCAAATGTACTTAAAAACATCTATCTTTTTCATCATTCATTTCTCCGTGTTGGTTGCCAAACCATTTGATGAAGAAATTGTTACGCTCGGCTCCTAACGTTTGTGCATTTCAATTTTCTTTTATCTTTTCTAACAGAAAATCATTTAACTCCCCCTAATTAATCGTTTAATTTTAGGAAGCATGAAACTTCCTATCAAATAGAAATTACACAGATATACAAATAGATTTCCAATATACGAATAAAGAGTAAATCGCCCTTTTGTGATAACCTGTGCGGATAATGCCTTTGTATCAGACTGAAAATAATCGGTCTGTGCCAGCACACTGCCTTTAAAATCTGAAACAATCGACATTCCCTTATTTGTATGTCTGATTATATTACTTCCATTTTCAACTCCACGTACAATCGCTGTCTTTGTGGCTAATAATGTCATTTCTTTCCAATCCGAAGCCGGAACAATTAGTATATCTACACTATCTTTACCTGCCTGCTGTATTTTCGACAAAAATGCCATATCAGAACATATAAACGGCGCAATTGTACCATATTCCGTATCAAAACTTTTTAGCATTCCATCTCCTTTTTGGCACAGTTCTCCGATTGAACGTCCATGCTTAAAATATTCTGATATTAGTTCTCCTTGTGGATTAAATGCTACCGTTTTATTTTCCTTTAAGTCCACGTAAGGGGTTTTCACCAGTAATGAAACAATCAAATAGATTTCTTCCTGTTTTGCCATATCCGACGCTCGTTGCAAAAGCATATCTTCATCTTGTTTTAAAACCGCTCCATTCAGTTCAGACCAAAAAACAATCTTTGCACCTGCTTGTGCTTCCAGCTCTGTTTTTAGGAAAAGTTCATCAGCTACTGATGATAGTTTA
>CAJTTO010000046.1 GCA_910579275.1 uncultured Lachnospiraceae bacterium | reverse complement strand
GTACTATATGGAAAGTCAGAGAGTTTCTAAAAACTCTTTTGACCCCAACATCATGTGTATATTATTATCAAATTTTTACCCGTCTTAACACGTCCCAAGCCCGCAAAACTGCGTTTCTACTTTTTCAAAAATTAATCCGCCCTTAATGAAACTCCGGTCAAAAAGTGATATGCTGAGAATGTGTTTAAAAGTGACATGGCGCTGTTGAAAGCGAAGGTGTTGCAAAAAAGCCAGTATGCTGGTCATAATCCAACAATAGAAAAAGATAGGAGTATAAAAAATGAGCTGTCTCGGGAATTTATTATGGTTTGTTTTCGGTGGATGTATCAGCGGGTTGAGCTGGATGCTTGCGGGATGCCTATGGTGTATTTCCATTATTGGAATCCCTTATGGCATCCAGTGCTTTAAATTTGCATCCATGTCCTTCTTCCCTTTTGGAAAGGAAATTGTTTACGGCGGCGGTGCCGTCTCATTCCTTGTCAATGTTATCTGGATTTTAATATCAGGAATCCCTCTCGCTGTGGAGCATCTCGTAATCGGATGTCTGCTGTGCATTACAATAATTGGTATCCCGTTCGGCCTACAGCAGTTTAAACTTGCGAAGCTTGCACTCATGCCTTTTGGCACAAGCATCATATACCGTTAAGCACTAGTGTACTGTCCGGATTATATTCAGGCAAACCTCCTTGCCTAAATTTCCATCAGACTGCGTTGTCGGCGGTCAACGATGCCACCGCATCGCCTCCCTTCTCCGCCTTGCTGATGAAAATTTATCCTGCGGAGTTTCGCCAGATATAATCTGGACAGCACACTAGAACGTGAAAATTGCTTTCTGGCAGATGTGCGTCACGCGCATTCTTATGCCTTACATATCTGTTCTATTTTTTGCAGCTGCGCCTCACTGAATGTAAGGTTGGAAAGCATGCCAACATTGTCAATAATCTGTTCCGGCTTCGATGCTCCGATTAGTACACTTGTGATGTCACCGTCCCGCAGTATCCACGCGAGCGCCATCTGCGCAAGGCTCTGTCCGCGCTCCTCTGCAAGTGCGTTTAACTCCCGAATACGCTGAATTGTCCCGCTGTCCAGTGCAGATTCCTTTAAAAATCTGCCGTCAGTGCGGATGCGGCAGTCCTGTGGGATTCCGTCAATATAGCGGTTCGTGAGGAGTCCCTGCGCCAGCGGGCAGAATGTAATGACACCGATGCCGTTCGCCGCCGCATAGTCTTTCAAGCCGTCCTTTTCTATGGTTCTGTCAAACAGGGAATATTTGCGCTGATTGATAATAAACGGCGTACCCATCTCCTGAAAAAGCGCGGCGATTGCGATTGTTTCTTCCTTATTATAATTGGAAATACCTACATAGAGGGCTTTTCCGCTTCTCACGATGCCGTCCAGCGCCCTTGCGGTCTCCTCAATGGGTGTCTCGCTGTCTGGTCTGTGATGGTAAAAAATGTCTACATAGTCAAGCCCCATCCGTTTCAGGCTCTGGTCAAGGCTTGCAACCAAGTATTTTTTGCTGCCGCCGATCCCATATGGTCCCTGCCACATGTCGTACCCTGCCTTGGTCGAAATCACCAGCTCGTCCCGATAGACGCCAAGCCCTTTCGCCAGTATGCGCCCAAAATTCTCCTCCGCAGCTCCATAGACGGGGCCATAGTTGTTTGCAAGGTCAAAATGCGTAATGCCATTGTCAAACGCAGTATGGCACATGGCCTGCATATTGTCAAAGCTGGCGTTGGAGCCAAAATTGTGCCAGAGTCCAAGGGAAACTGCAGGCAGCTTCAGACCACTGCTGCCACAGCGATTGTACCGCATGGTTTCGTATCTTTTTTCGTTGGCTGTGTACATTTATATTACCTCCTTTTTCATTCTCTCCATAGCTTCAAGGCCTCCACTGAACATTCAAGCATATTTGAAACAATTATATCATTTTACGATCCTGTTTTCTATCTTTTTTTGTGAGAAACGCAGTGGAAAGTAACAGTTCAGCCCAGGACTTTGCACTAGCTGCAAATTATGGCTTGCAAGCCACGTGAAATAGCGTAGTGGCAGAGATGCATCAAGCCACGGTACGTGGCTTTGACTCCACGAAGGTGGTAAAAAAATCATTTTATGATTTTTACATGGCTTGATGCTCGTAACAGGAAGCCGAAGGCTGAACTGTTACAGTGGAAAATGCCTTACGTGTATTTTTCCCCACAATTCCGTCCTGTGCAAGTCCAAGCCTTGCCTGTGCCGTTTTTATGGCGGACAGCGATTTCGAACCGATTATGCCGTCGATTCCAGCCTCCTCAAGCAAGCCAAAGCGCCAAAGGCACCACTGAACCCATTTTGCATCCTGTCCGGTTGTACCGTGTCCGACGTTTTTTTCCGGTTCTGTGTATGGGTTATGGACAGATGGCGTGTCGGTGCTGCCATCCTTTTTTGTCACCACACTGTCAAACTGCGTCAGGTTATAGCGGCTGACGATATTCATTATCGTGTTGACATATGTAGGGCTGGTAGCGTAACCACCGTTTTTAATTGCCGTGATGCATTTCCTTGGGTCTGTCTGGTTTCGTGCCGCACTGTATCTGCTGCATGATGCCAGCATGTCATAGTAGTCCTCAATGGCATCAGCTATGCTGTCATACGCGCGGAACATGTCTGTTATATTCACATATGTCTTTCCGTCATAGCATTCCTTCGTTTTGGTGGAATATGCCTTGTCCTTCCATGCCGTTCCGAAATGCACCCTGCTTTTGCCTACCTTGATGCCCAGAACGGCATTTGCCCGCATCATTTTGGGATTTGTGCCGTATGCGCTCTCGCAGCAGCACTGCGCTATGCAGACAGAGGGTAATGTCCATATTACCCTGCCTGCTGCTTTTGCCTGTGCCATCGGCGCTATTTTTTTGATAAAATCTTCTACCTGCTTTTTTTCTGCCATCGTTTTTCTCCTTGCATTTTTATGTTTGGTTTTCCTGCATTTTCATTGCCTTTACTGCTGCCTCAATCAGCATATCCAGCTGTGCTTCGGAGATGCTGATGTTTTTTGCAATGAGAATATCTCTCAGCATGGCAACAACAATGGCTTTCCGCTCTGCGCCCGTTTTTGCCTCATATACCTGCTGTGCCATTAGGACAGCAGTATTTACCCACCTTGTTATTTCCGCCAGCCTGTCCTGTCCGATTTTTCCTCTTATCCATGGCAGCAGACTGTATGTCACTGCAAATACTGCAAGCATTACAGTCAGCCTTAGGATTTCAAATAAAATTTCATTCATATGGTTTCCTCCGTTTTTTCTGTTATGGGTTCGCACGGTTCTTCCGCCTGCATTTCATGCAGCCTTGTTTTTTCCGACTCCTTTGTCTCAAAAAAAGACTTTGCACAGTATACAAGGAATACTCCTATACGTCATCCCTCTGCTTCTTTTCGGTTTCATCCTGCCACCTCAGTAGATTGCGTCAATGCTCTGTTCTGTCAGAAAATCTTTCTGTTCATGTTTGATTTTCTCTGCATATGCAAGCGCGGTGTGCATATCCCCATTGCAGTTTGCATCGGGAATGCGCTGCACCGCCCGCGCGGTCGCCTCGCCGAGGGCGATAGCGGCATTGACGCCTTTTAGGACAATGATTTCATTTTGCTTGCGCGCTTCATCCTTTTTGTCCTGTTCTGTCTGACGGCGTTCCATTTTCTTTTCCAGACACCAGAAGCAGAAGCCGGTAAAGGTTGACGGTATGCCTATTGCAAAGACTGCGGTTATGATATCCAAGTTTATCAGCCTCCCTTCTAAATGCTTTTCTCTAAAAGAACAAACGTTGAGTGCCTACGCAAAGCCATTCCCTTGCACTTTTCATAACAAACTTATAATAAAGAAACTTTTTAGCATTATAATCACTATTTCCCAGCCTAACAATGTGAGCTGTAACAGCCGCATTAAACCATCCTGTTTCTGTTCCTCGTTCACAGGCTACCCAAATTGGTATTTCCTCCCATACCTGATTATCGTTACTTCCAAAAACAGAAAATGTTGATGCTCCTCCAACGCCAGCACTTGAACTAATATTAGGCTGAAATGACTCAATATACTTTAAACTGCCCGCTTGGTTTGTTTTAACAACAATTGTGGCAGTACCTTTCACAAAACAATACACACTTGGATTGTCACTACACACAACAGATGTATCATTTTTGCTCGTATGCAGTGTTCCCATGAATGAAACCAATGATATGCTTTTTTGTCGTATTACACCTGTAATATCACCATTTGCCGCCTTAAGTCTGCTGCTTGTATTATAATATCCGTTTGCCGGAACGGTCAGATATGTGTAAGTATCATCCTGTGTCACTGCCCTTGCATCGACGGTTGCCCCGCCTTTGTTTGCCATTGTGCCGCTCGCGCCAACACTTCCCGTGTTCGTAAATGTCTTTCCCGCAAGCACGTCTCCCGTGCCTGCCGTCCCGACCTTCGTGGCGCTCACGCCTGCATTATATCCGGTTCGGTAATTGGTACTGCCCGTGTTTACACGTCCGTCCGCATCGCTCACGCCTTTGTTATACGCCCCTGCGCCTGACACATAGCCGCTGCCGTTATGGTAGCCTGCGGGTATCGCCACATTGCCGTTTCCAGTCGTTGCACCTGTCCATGCCCCTCTGTTTGCCATGTTTCCTGTAACCATGCTGCCATTTACACCAGCCTTTTTGCCCGACAGGATGTCAGCCGCTGCCGCCGTCGCCCCGCTGGTGTCCATATTACCGCTGCTGCCTGTTATTCCCAGTATGGTATTGTTTCTGACAAGTTTTGCCGACGTGAGTCCAATCAGTGACGCGACGGCACTGTATGCGGCATACAGGTAATTCTCGGTACCATATTTTGCCGTCGTAGGAACCTTTAATTTGAAATTTTGGTTCGTAACATCGAGGGACGCTGTTGCTCTGTGATCTGTTATTCCGGAGTTGTCCGCAAGCGCCCCTGTAATCTTTGCTCCCGCTGCATCATGTGCTGTGTAACCGGACAGGAGCGCTGCTGCCGTGACGGTGTCCTTTGACGTGTCTGTCATGTCAAGTATTTTGTCCAGCAGCGTACCCCATGTGTCGTCTGTGGATGCCGCAACCCCCATGGCAGTAAGATTTTCCACTAGTTTTTGTTTGTTCTCACTGCCAAGCCGAAAAACCTCGTTGATCGCTCCTATCAGAGTGTCCGCTTGGATGGCTTCGTCAAGTTCCAGACCGCTTTCAGCGCTGCCCATACACTTTTCCATACGCGCCAAAAGTACTAAATCGTTCTGTAAAAGCTGTTTTGACGCCGCAGCGTCATTCTCGGCATTTACCAAATCGCTTTCTTCCACAATCCTTATTTTTTTAGAAAATGATGGATTTTCAGTTGTATAATCTCTCATTGTATTCCTCCTCTATTAGCGTTACGTTTCACGGCATGGAAACCGTTCGTCGTCATATTCTCACGGAATGCGCAGTTCATGCGCATTGCCGGCACATTTAGAAAATGTCATCCAGCACATAGGTCTGTTCGACATCATCATCTTTTCCTTTTCGCATAAAATTTTTGATACATACAATATCGCCGTCTTCATCATACAGACCGATTTCGCTGATTTCCTCGTTTGCAAGCTCGTCGGCAAGCAGCGTGCATTCGTAGCGGCATGTTGTCTCCTCCGGAAAGCTGTACTTGTCGACCGCTTTTCTGTAACGTTCCTGCGCAAGTGCAGTCTGACTGCCAGACGGCGTTATCACGGTACCGTCCGCATTGACGCCGCCGCTGCCAAAAGCCATTCCGATTACGCGCGGAAGTGCAGCCGCACCTGCCCTCGCCTTTACCAATTTCATTCTTGCTGTCTTTGTTATCACTACGTTTTTATTTTCACTCATTCTATATGCTCCTTTCTGTACAGTGCATTGTATTTCATCGTGCCGTCATACTGACGCATCCCGCCATACTGCACCACATTTCTACGTGTTTCCACAGATATGTTTCCTACCGTGCCGCACGGCGTTTTCCATGCCGCATGCAGCTGTACGGCTGCGTTTATCTGCCCGTCATGCCGGATGCCGCATCCGCAGGTCATTGCGCGCAGATTAATATCTGACGCGCTCCGAATCTGCATCCTGAAAGCAGACTGCACAAGTCCGGCCGCCTGTTCCGCATGCCAATGCAGCATATGCTTTGTCCCGATGCGCATCCAGTAATTGCGTTGGGCATTGTATTTTGACGTGCCGTCATATTTTATGTTTCCTGTATACATGAGGCTGCCCCAGAAAGGCAGTTTCATGTACGTGCGTATTTCTTTTAGGAGAACGCTCTCCCTGCTGTGCATAACCGCTCCCCTGTATTCTATCGCATAGACAATCCAGTCCGATTTTAATGTCGGTGCAGGCGACGCGGCATCCATTGGCAGCACTGTTTTCACAAACACGCCCATATTACACGGCAGCATTCTCTCCATCACACGAATCAGCTCGTCAGCCTGCCACTGCAATTCCAGCTTTGCTGTCAGGCGAATTGTGTACGCCCCTTTTTGTTCCAGAACCATGCTGTACGCCGTGCCAAATATTCCGTCCGTCTTCTGTACCAGCATCCTCCATGTATACGGAAGCGAGATAAACCATACCGCCTGCACGCGCGCACGCCTGTCTTCCCGTGTGTCCCCTGCTGCCGGCAGAATACCCAGAAGCTTCTCGAACCGCGCTATTCCATATTCATCCGCCGTAGCAATAAACGCGTTTCTCAAAACGGTATCTGCCGTTTTCCAGACTGCACCAAGCTCTGGGTTTGCCGCCTCCAAGGCGGTGTTTATTTCTTTATATTCTGCCATGAACGGCGGCAGATACGACACAAGACTGACTTCTCTCGTCATCCGCCAACACCTCCAAACACGGGAATCTCATATTTTTCCAGAATGAGGTTCTGCGCAAACCCATTCAAGCATGTGTCCCGTATATCAAGAATACCTGTAATGCCTAAAATCCGGTTTTCAATCTGGCTGACCCGCACAATCAGACCTGGCGCATCTGCCCATGCTTTCCGAAGCTCCAGCAGATACGCAGAAACGGCTTCCTCAATGGAATTTTGCAGATTTTCCCACCCATAGCCTGTGTCAAACGTGATATCTGCACGGACACACACTTCTCTTGCCGCGGCGCTTGCCACCTTTACCACGTGTCCGATGGGTGCAAACCCATAGCCTTCACCAGCATTTTCTTCCGGATCCATGATTGTCTGTACTGTCTGTACGAGGGTGTCCGACGCAATGCCAAATTCCGAATTGATGATTGTCAGAAGCACCGTCCCCCCTGTTGTCAGTTTCTTTTGTTTCGCTGCGTGGAACACGGCATCCAGCCAGCACTGAACCTCCTCGCCGAATGTATCCCTGCTATCGTTGTACCATCGTTCCACACTTTCTTTTGGTATCATGTCTGTCGGAGAAATGCCACTGTTCCATATTCTGGTAACCTTTGTCCTGCCCACACCGGGGATTGCGTTTGTCTTTTCCAGATAGTCTGCACGGTTTCCGCCAAAGGCATTTTCATCAAACGACGCAAAATATCTTTGCCGCAGATCCTCCGTCTCCTCCTCGTCCTCCCCCGGAATCAGGATTTCTGTCAGTTCGGCAGTTTTAAGCCCCTTTATGTATTCCATCGGAGTCATTGCGCCTAGGAACTGGTTTCCTGTTTTTCCGGCAGTCTCGCACACGACGCGGTATTCCCCATCTGCAATTTTTTCTCCCACGGCATAGTTTAATGCACCAATATTAAACCGCTGTCCGCTGACATCAATGTCCGCGGGGACAAACACGCCTTTCAGGACGGCCTTTGTCGCCTCGTGCGGAATGATACCTCTCTCCCTGCACCGCAGAATTAAAAATTCCCTTGATGCGGTATCTCCATACGCTTCCCGCAAAATGCGGTCAAGCTCGATATATAAAATCTGAAGCTCAATTGCCGTCGGGGAATGTGTGTCCCAGATGACAGAGCCTTCCCGCTTGTCAAACTTGTCCGGGACACGCGCAAGCATCCGGTCAAGAATTTTTTCATACGTTATGTCCTCATACATTAAAATTTCACCTCCCTTTCTGCCGGAACATCACCGTAAACGGTATGTGCCGTAAATGCCACATGTACTACCCCTTTCTGCGGAAAGGTGAACTGAAAATCGTCGACGCTTTTTATGCGGTTGTCCCAAAGCAGCGCTTCCGAAATCCGACGTTTCAGTTCCGGACACACGTATGTGACCGGTTCTCCAAACAGGTCAAGCAGTTCAATCCCATAATTCCAGCTGTACATAATATACTGATACCGCTCCGTCATAATAATTTTGTAAATTGCCTGACGCACCGCCTCGCGTCCGTCCGTGTATCCGCGCACACGGTTCTCCTCTGTCTGCATTATGTATGTCAGCCCCGGCTGCTGCGCAATCGCGAAATCTTTATCCAAAAATCCAACTGTGGACGGAATCATGTCACACCTCCTATCCGATCAAGCACGACAAATTTCTGCCCCGCCTGCTGCCGCAGTAAGATGACCGTATCCCCTGTTTCCAACGCACTGTGCATGAGAAAATTCTTCTGCCCTTCCAGCCCGTGCACATGCGCAGGATACGCTGCCGTTGTGCCGTCCGTAAGCATTCCCGTTTGCGTCTCCCACTGCACGGTTACAGGAGCCATGTAATCCGTGACATTTCTTGTCAGGATGAGCTGCTGTTCGCCGAGAATCATTTTCTGCTCCACATTGATTTTCAGGGGTTTCTTTGATACGACCTCCCCGAAATAAATACTGACAGGCTTCAAAGCCTCCCATTCATCCCTTGCCGCTTTTTTCAAAGCTTCCACAAATCCATTTGCATCAGCCAATAAACGCACCTCCCCTCAGGGTCAGATCCATCCAGTGTTCCCTTTCCCTGTATGTATGCTTGCAGCTTTCCACAAGCATAAAATTTTGTACCTTTATATCTCCAAGGTCAAGGCTGACAACAACGAAGCTGCCAGCCCGCACTCGGTTATCCCCCAGCGCCTTTGTCAGTTTGAGGCTGCGGGTTTTGATGTTGTAAAGTTTCAGCAGGGCGTCAGCCTTTGCCGCACCGTTTTCCCCTTTACTGAGCGTGTCAAAATGCTGCAGCACGCCCCATCTGTTGATATTGCCGGAATCCTGAGCGATATAAACCTCCCGAAAACCGGTCTCCTCATTGTCATAGGTCAGTTTGATTTTATTGAACGTGTTCTCGTCGATGGACGAAGTATAGGTATAGTTTTCGCCTGTCTCCTCGTCCAGCATCAGATACGCCCCCGCGTTCCCCACTGCCATGGATGACATGTTTTTCAAGGTTATTTTGCCAAAATCATCATATAGGACATACAGATTTCCTGTATTTTCCAGTGTCACGTCAAGTGCATTTTGAATCATCTCAAAAAGGGAGGTGTTTTCCTCGACCCTTGATGCAATGACATAGCCTGTGTTTTCCAGTGTTCCGGTCTTCAGCATATAATCCTCAGCAATCATCTGTATCAGCTGGTCTGCCGTCTTGTCCTCATAGACAATGGTATCCTTATTCTTTAAATACCGCAGCTGGTCATATGCCGTCACGCTAACGAGACGCCCCGCCTGCTGCTGCCGGCTGAACACAAATCCAAAAAATATCTCGTCCCCGTTTTCTTTCAGCCGTACCGGACTTCCTTCCGAAAAGTCAAGCAAGTCATCGCCCAGCACCTTGAAGGTCAGCTTTCCGGGAGCGCCTTTGCGCTCGGTAGACCACTCGATTCCCTCCTCCACAGCCGGAAGATACGCCTTTGTTCCCAGTTCATTTCCGATTATCAGTTCAACCCCCACGCGTTGTCCCCCCTTTCTACACTGCCGGAATGTTTAGTACCTGTCCCGGATAAATCAGGTTGGGATTTCCTCCGATTACCGACCTGTTTGCGTCATATATCACAGTATATTTTGAACCGTTCCCATAAAATTTTTTGGCTATTGTCCAAAGACAGTCGCCTTTTACAACGGTATATGTCTGTGGTGTATTCTGGTCGGGCGCGTTCGTTGTCTCCCGCTCTGTCTCGACGCTTGCCTGCGCCCGCTGCGTATCAAAACGGATGCTTACCAGCTTTGTCCCGTAATCCCTCCACTGTTTCAGTTTTATCTGGACAACAATGTCAAAGCCCTCGTCTGCATCCTCTATAATTTTGTAGTCCTCCATCGCCACCTTCATATTGGTGTCAAACAGACGCTTTCCATCCGGTCTGCCTCTGCACACGATAAACTGGAACGGCTGTCCGCTTGTTTTCAGCGCCTCAAAACAGCCGAGAAAATAATCGGCGCCCTTGAACCCCGCTTTATAAACCGCAAACGGATATTTCATCTGCGGTATCATACATTCAAATGAAATATCCGTCAGCTCTGCCTGTTTCAAAACATTGATTTCCCCCTCATTTATCAGTGTCACCGTCTGATTTGCATTGTTGATGTTGACGGTAAGTTTTGAGGGCGCAACCGGAAGCAGGCATTTTCCCAAATAAAAATCATATCCGTTTTTTGACATTACACATGCACCCCTTCCGTTGAAATGTAGACGGCTTCGTTCACCATATCCGTCATGTTGGACAGGATGCCGTCCAAGTCCATTCCGTTTTTAATGTTGTTGTGGTTTGTCTGTTCAATGGTGATTTCCGCGGTCGTAAAACGGTTGATTGCCTCCTGCTCCGCAATGTCGTGCAGATACTTGAGCTCCTCTGCGGATATATTCATGGAATCGGCAATCGCATCTGTATTTCCGGCAATCGCATCGACACGCTCCGCGGTCTCAACGCCGGAATACCCTCCCACAAAATCCTGTCCGGACGGAATGCCTGTCGTTCCAAAAAGGGCAGAAAGGTCAAACTCCGCAAAGCGCTCATCAATGCCGTCGCCGAACGCGAACCCGGCCTCCATTGCCGCATTGTACTCAAAACGCTCCAGATGCATACTCGAAGCGTCCATTTTTTCCATGATTTCCTCTCCCTTGCCAAAGGTATCCTCCACCCATCCGCCAAGCATCTCCCGCCATCCGGCGACTGCCCCGGAAAGATTCGAGCCAAAAATTGTGTCGATGGCGGATGCCAGCGTTTCGAGCACGCCAAGCACAGTGTCAGCCAGTCCCAAAAAGAGCCTGGCAACCGCACCGATCGGATCGTCAAAGACATTTCCGACAAAGTTTGCAACCTCCGCAACAAGGTTATAAATCAGCACAAACACATCCGCGACAAGATTCCACAATCCAATCAGAATATTGCCGATAAACGCAAGTGCAATCATAAACGCACCGCAGATTAATGCTGTCGCCGATATGGAAGTTCCTGCAAACTGATTGATTATTCCCACCAGCGCATAAAACAGGGCTATCAGGGCTATCACTGCAATCACAACCAGCATAATCGGGTTTTGGCTCATCACGATATTCAATGCTGCCTGCGCCTGCGTTATGCCGTTGATAATACTTCTTGCGGTATTCATCAGTCCAATTGCCGCGGCGCACAACAGCTGCCAGCCATAATAGACCGCCAATGCCGCCGCAATGCCATAGATGACAGGGCTTATCCATCCCCAGTTGTCTATCACTGCCTGCGCAAAGCCAAGCGCCCCCTCCAGCAGCCATGACAGAACGCCAAGCACAGCCTGCAGTCCTGTCACAATGCCGCCAAGCACCGTCTGAATGGTTCCCCAGTTTTCGGTAATGGCATCCACAAACAAAAGCACATACGGATAGAGCTGCCCGCCCATGACCGCCTGCATACGACTCCATGCGTTCGTCATTTGCACAATTTTCCCCTGCGGGGTGCTGCTTACTTTTTCGTACAGCCCGGACCATGACTGGTCAATTGCCTGTGTAATCGCTGCCGCCGCCTGCATATCCGCAGACATGGCAAGGTATTCTTCCCCCAGCGATGCCACAATCTGCTGCCTTGACGCCTCTCCGGAAATGATGTCTTTCTGCGTCTGTGTCAATGAAATGCCGCTGTTTGTCAGCGTATCATAGTCTCCGGAGCGCAGACCGCCCAGACGCGCGGCATGATCTGCCATCCCCGCAGCGTCAACCGCACTTCCTCCGGACATCCCTGCCGCGTAATCTGCAAGCGTCCCCATCATCATTTCGACGGCATCCGCATCACGGAAATGTGTCGAAAGCTCCGCTGCCGCCGCAGTCATGACATTGCTGTCATAAATTCCCTTTTCCTGTATCTCCCCTGCCTTTGCGGTAATCTGGTCATACGCCGCAGTGACAGCCGTCGTGTCAGCGTCTGCACCAATTTCAAGCCGCGCACTGTTTTTCTGACTTGGTATATTCGTAAGTGCACTGGCAAGGCGTATTTGCGCATTCAGCTGCGCGTCATATGCCGCCGTACAGCCGTCAATCAGCTCCTTAGCCTTTTTAAGTCCGTCGTTGATGCTAAAATTACCTACGACACGCGCAATCATATTTCCGAGACGTGCTGCGCTGTCCGTTCCACTCTGAATGCTGCGGTTAAACCGCCCCTGCGCATTGGCATTGTCACGGATAAACCGCTCCGTGTCCCCAATTGTCTGCGACAGGCGCATGTAGGATTCATCGGCTGCCTGCACGTCCATGTTCTGCACCGCCTGATTCACCCGACTCTGTTCCTGCACTGCCTGCCCCAGCTGCATCCGCAGTTGTTCCAGCTGCGTGTTTGCCGTGTTTGTCCCAATATTGAGCGGGTTGCTTTCTATCTGACGGATACGCTGCCGTACATTGTCAATCCTGACTGCCATGCCGTTTAGATTCTGCCATGTTTCGGGCGGGAAAATGCTGGTGTTGTACGCCTGCATTGCAATTGCATTCTGTGTCCCGCTCAACCGCTGCAGCATGGCATCCGTGCTCTGCACTTCCTGCCGGAACCGCTCGACGCCTGTGCTCATAAATACTTCCATTGCTCCGATTGTAGCCGTATAAATCACCTGCCTTTCTTTTTCGACTTCGCTTCAATCCGTTTCCTTTCTTTTTTGTCTGCCTCCATTTTCAATTTGACTGCCGCCACGACAAACGCTTTCTCCTGTTCGTCCATGGCGAGGAAAACAGAGGGCAGAATATGGAGCTTCAGAAGGGAATAGTACGCAAAATTTGCCTCCCAATCCCCTTCCTCAATTAGTTTTTTGCCTCGTCCACCTTGTCCTCAAAGGAAGTGTTAAATCCCTGAAAATTCTGGACAAACGCCGCCAAATCGGCATATTCGCCGGGGTCGTCAACCATTGCAAGCAGAAGCTCCTCCGGCGTGCTTACCCCGTAGGAATCCTGCAGCTGGGCATCGTACAGGTCAGGCGTGACAACGGACGCCGCAATCATTTTCTGGATATATTTTCCGGACTGAAGCTTCGGGCGGAACATATTGGGTTTACCGGTTATCTGAACCTCAATGGTACAGTCATCCCGAAAAGTCTCGTTCTCCTTTGACGTGATATGGCGGAACTCCCATTCGAGCGGATTTCCACTCTCGTCACAGAGCGATTTGGTCGGGGCAAAAAACCCGTTTTTCTTTTCAATTTTATTGGACTTCATAAATCTGCTAAATTTTGACATTTTTTTCTTCTCCTTTTCTCTTAATCGGGCAGGAGCATATCCCTCTCCCCTGCCCGTCCTGTTTTTATCCGTTTGTCAGAAACCCTTCCAGATCCCTGAACGCTTCCGGCATCTTGAAATCTTCAAACGTGAAATCCATCTCCTCGTCAAGATACTCACCGTCCGCGTCAAACTTCGCCAGAATACCGCCGTCAATGTTACAGTCCATCAAGATGATTGTCTGGCGTCCCGCTGCGGAAGTCTTGTCCTCATTGGAAATCTGAATTTCAAAATAGACATCCTCTCCGGTTTCCTTGTACTGAATCATCATCTGGCGGAAAATGGATGTATTGTAATGGAATGTGGCACTGCCCGTCCCCTTCCATCCGGATGCCTTGTTTCCCTTTCCGGTCTTGCCCAGAATCGGCACTTCCGTCTTGTTTTTCTCAAACTTTGCCTCGAGGTTAATCGCCTGCATAAAATTATAACGGCGTGTGCCGATTGTGATAAAACACTCTGCCAACGCCGCAAATACTGTATCTTTTGCTTTCATTACTACATTACCATTCATTTGTCCTGCTCCTTTCTTACGCCACTGTGACAGTCATGTAAAGTCTGCCCATCGCATTCACGACGGTCACGGCATCCGTCACTACAACCGATTTCTTCGTGTCTCCCTGCTCCACTTTCACGTCCGCGTCAGAGAAATTCTCTATCGCCCTGATTTCCTGAAGCTGCTCATGGTGTTTTACGATATCCGACCAGAGGGAAATCCGTCCCGCGGCATCATTTGGAACGACACCAAGGTACTTTGTGTTGAAAAGCACCGCAATATCATTGCCAATCTGATCCATCACTCTGATTGTCTGGTTATCCTTGAAAATATCTCCCATGGTATCGGAAGTCGTGACCATCGTATTGACATCCTCAAGTACACGCACTTCTGAGCCTACCATGTGAAATGTATACTTGCCCGCCTTGGACGCCGCCGCCAGCTGGCTCTGTGTATAGGGCGTGTCGACTGTAAAGCTGCCGTCATAAACCTTGTTCTGGCTGCTCTTATTGACCGCGCATCCGGCTGACACACCTGTCACCCAGTACACTAGGCTCGCCGCGCTGCAGTCGTCGTCGAGAACCTTATTGTTTACGCTGATGACACCGAGATAATCCGCTTTTGCATAATCATAAAGCACAAGCTGGAATTTCATGCCCAGCTCATCACGCAGTCTTTTATTGTAAGCCGCATACAGTGCCTTTGTGGCATCGTCCGTCACGGCTGCACCCATGGTATTGAACTGGTAGGCTTCTGCCTTATCCAGATATGCCTGATGATCCGCACTGCCTGTCTCTCCGTTTTCACCGCCCTCTAACGGCATTGACACTGTCTCCTCAAGCACAATCCCCGACTTCCAGGTTACATACTTGTTATCCTTGAGCGCATCTGACGCCGTGACAGTCTGCTCATCCACAATTTCATTTCCCAAGATGGTTTTTACGTGAAATCCGGACGCGTCATCCGCATCTGACTGAATCGAAATTTTGAGGTCATTGCCGCGCACACCGCAATACAACGCCTCCGCAAGACTGTTTGCAGCCTTCTTTCCGTTTCCGTTCAGGCGGTATGCGTAAAGTGTCTTTGTGTTCAGGAATAAGTCCCTGAGTCCTTTGAGTTTGTCGCTGGTGTATGCATATCCAAAAAGCTCCATGCTCTTTTTCTGGAAATCACCGCTTGTCACCTCGAAAATTTCACCGGTAACGCCCCAGTCCAGTTCAAGGGGCATCGTTGCGATTCCCCTTTCGGAAAGGGATGCCGATGCTGTTGCCTTTGATACAAAGTTTATGTAAGCTCCCGGCAGTTCCTTATTTTGTACGATAAATGTTCCTCCTCCTAATGCCATTGTCATTTCACCTTACCTTTCATTTGATTTTTGTTTTGTTCTTTTACATTTTTTGTTTTGTACTGTTTCATTCTTCCCCTCCTTCATGCTTTCATGGAAGTTTCCATGGAAATCTCCTCCATGACTGGGACAGCATCCTTCTCCCTGTAAACAAACAAGTCGTAGTTTACATAAAAATTAAGCTTTCCGTCCGCTGCTGCCCACTTCATTTTCGTACCGCGCACGCTGTCGCCCGAAACCACAATCTGCTCAAGGCAGAGGGAAAGCCTTTCTGCAGCCGCATTGCATTCCTTGTCTGCCTGTTCCCTGCTTATTGGAACATACCGAATGCAAAACTGGTTCTCCCTGAAATACCGGTTTCCACGCGTCAGCTGATTCGCGCCGCCGACACAGAGCACAAAAAAACAAGGTCTTTCAAAACCTTGTTCAAGCGACTCTGTATAAATGGTGAAGCTGTCACCGAATTCAGCACGTAAGGAGGCGCTGACTGAATCAATTATGGAATTAATCATGCATCCACCTCCCTAAAAGCCTTTTTTGTGCCAGACAGCCTTTGCCATGCCATCACCCCCTTTCAAAATCACCTGTGTTTGTTGTCATTTCCAATGGGTGATTTTTCACAATATCATAATAACACATCTCAAGGTAGGTTTGGGTAGGTAGTTGAAAATTCCTGCAGGGCATGTCTGTGCAGCTCCTTTATGTACTGGTAGCTATAGCTCATTTCATCGGCAATCACCTCAAGCATCTTGTTCTCAACATACCTTTTGTAGAGCAGTTTTATATGGTCAGCCTTATTGATATTGTGAATCTCGCCAATCACCTTGTGTTTCAGGTCAACATACTTATCAATCAGACTGTCAATCTCATTTTCAAGGTCGATTATCTTGACAATCTGCTTTTCATACCCTGCTCCCGCCGAGCGGCTTGTCTTTACGCGCTCCTTTGAATAGTCGGCGCTTCCGATTCTCAAAAGCCGTGCGCGGAGGTCATCCTTTTCGTGTATTCTCTGGTTAATAACCACATCCAGTTTCTGTAATTGTTGTAAATATTCTTTTGCTGTCATAAGCATCATTCCTTTCATTCCTGTTCGCTCTGCGGCTGTAGCAGATGAAAACGCATCAGTAACCGTTCAGCCTTCGCCTTCCTGTTACAAGCATCAAGCCGTGAAAACCCACTTCGTGGCGTCAAAGCCATATACCGCGGCTTGATGCATCTCAATTGCTACACTGTGTTACAATTCACACCCACGCCGGTTTTTATCGGCATACAAGCTATTGAGGTGTGAATGATAACAGATTTTGCACACAAAATGCTAAAAGGCGAGCATTTTGGCGCATGATTCCCACTACTTTGTTGGATGTCTGAACAGTAACTACACTGTTTCACATACATCATATTTCGTAAGCAATTTCTTGAAAATACTTTTGTTTCATGGTATACTTCCTATTACAAAACAGCCGCATTTTATATGGGGAAAGCACATTATGTCAAAAGCATTTCTATTGATTGCTTTCGTTTTCGTAAGTATATATTACTCCGCTTTGAGAAATGCGTCAATGGATTTCGCCATTATTTTCGAAAATATGTTCTATTTGTGAAAGGAGCATAAATCATGTACAAGGATTTTGAACAATTATTACAAAGCAAAGGTATCTCGTCCTATAAGGTGGCAAAAGATACTGGCGTTTCCCAGACGGCGCTCAGCAACTGGCGCAGCGGGAAAAGCCTGCCCACGACAAAGACGCTGCAAAAGCTGGCTGATTACTTTGGCGTGACAATTGATTACCTTACGGGAGCAGAACCGCAGGAAGAATACTACTTAAACAGGGAAACCGCCGCCATCGCGCAGGATATCTTCGGAAACAGGGAGCTGCGCCTGTTGTACGACGCCGCGCGCGATGCGCAGCCGGAAGATATCCAGACGGCATATGACATGCTTCTGGCATTAAAGAGAAAGGAGCGGGGGCAAATTGGCTGACGTCGACTACAACATACAGCTTATCGGATTTCCATCCACAAAAGTGCACGAGGCGGTAGCGCCAAACGAGGATGGCAGCGTGACCATCTTTATTGACAAAAATATCACGTTTGAAGCCCAGCAAAAGCGTTTTTTGCATGCGATGAAGCATTTGCGTGAAAACGATTTTGACAAGGATGACGTGCAGGCGATTGAAGCCGAAGCGCATCGCCCATAGCAGAAAATATTTTGTGTTATATATTTCCAGAATATGGTATACTTAAATCGAGTAGAGAAGATTTATCTTCCCCTACTCGCGCGCCGGACGCGGGCAGCTTTAGCTGCATATTTCCTTTCCGCGTCCGTGTGCATAAAAAAGATGTAAAGGCGTGGTGGATAATGGCTGAACTTTTTGACGAAAGAGTGGAAAAGGCAATTCAGATAATATGGTTTGACATGCATTCGGGCAGGCGCGAGGAAGCGCTTGCCATGCTTCGCGAGGCGGCAAATATGGGCGACGGGGACGCCTATTATTTTCTTGGCCGCTGTTATCTGGGAAAAAGTTATGTGGATCCTGTGGTCGGAATGCCCGAGGACAAAAAGTTTGCCTATGAGTGTTTTGACATGAGTCTCAATCTAGAAAGTGCGGTGGGTATGTTCGGAACCATGCATCAGGATGGCTACCAGCCGCCGCGCGGCACTTGTGTCCTGCCGCCTTACCGCTCCAAGCGGGAGCTGTGGGATGTCATTGCCAAAAAGGCGGACGACGGACAGGTTTTCTGCAAATTTCTGATTGCAAATGCATACTATTACTGTACTGCCGGCGATTTTCTTGATGTTTCCGCCGAAACGGTCGGAATCAAAAAGCTGGAGCGTTTCCGGTACGAATGGACTGCGATGGCAGTTCGGCTCTACGAGGAATGTGTGTCATGCGGGCTTGGCATTGCCATCCCCAATCTGGTTGATATTCTCCGCAACGGCAGACACGGCGCACCCGTCCAGCGGCAGAAAGCGCGGAACTATATTCATAAAGGCGCCGATATGGGTATCGGGGCTTACGAGCGCATGGTCGGAAACGAGTACCGCGATGACAGCAAGCTTACAAAAGCCGTCGAGTTCTATGAGCGCGCAGTGTCCCACAATGACATCTACGCCTGCTACTGTCTCGGAAAACTGTACACCTTTAACGGCATGCTGCCGCTTGACCTCAAAAAAGCACTGTTCTATCTGGAAAAAGGCTACGCCCAGCTTCCGGATGATGTCGATTTCTGTAACCTGCTGGGGGAAATTTACTTTCGCGGCGGGGACGGAATCGCATGTGACTATGCGCAGGCTTTTCTATTGCTGAGCAAGGCGTATTTCAAAGGAAATACATGGGGTTCGGATATGCTCGGCACCTGTTACCTCAACGGGCTTGGCACACCGCCGAATCCTGCAATGGCGCGCAGGCTTTTTGAGCAAAATCCCAAAAAGCCGCTCGCCATCGGAGGGTTAAGGCGGCTGGATTCCAGTAACACATTCTAATCAGTATATTCAAAAAAATCAAAATCCGCCGGGATTCGTGTGCCGCAGCCTCCGTTGTTGGCATAGATTCCCACCAGCGTCCCGGTGTGGCGCTTGGGGTCGTCGGGAACACCCTCATCACATAGATAGATGCAGTTTTCCAGCACCCCTGCAAGCGTCCAGTTTTCACCGTCATAGCTATAGTAAAAGCTTCTGGTCAATTTCTCCACCACGACTTTCAGGTAAACGCTCCGCTCCTCCAAATCATCCACGGACGCCATCAGCTCCTCGCCATGGTTGCGGTTGATGACAAGCTGCAGCTTTCTTCCCTCCTCATAGCAGACAGAAAACCGCGCATAGGTCGCCGTGCTGTAATAACATGTAAGCCCCGCCTGCTCCCCGTTTCTTGACGGGTAGAAATCCAGCTTTGTCGACGCTGTGTAGCTTAGCTCCTGTTCCCGCCGCACAAGCGTGTTCTTCGCGCGGATTTCAGAGAGCTGCCCGTCGCGTGTCCAGATGCGGAAAAAGCCCGGTCTCTCCGTGAGGGAATAACTTCCTTTTGCAGGATTGCGCACAAACGCCCAGTTTAAATTCAGCTGTTCAGAGTCAAAATCGTCCCTTGTCCATTTTTCAAAAGGATGCTGCGGCAAATCAGGAGCGTTCTGCTCCGTGCTTGGACCTTTCCGGTCATTGATGATGAACCAGTCATCCGCAAGCCATGTGACAGGGTCTAATCCCGACTCCCTGCCAATGGTCGTGTAATGCCCCTGATTGGGTCTTCCCATGAGATAGTAAACCCACCAGTCCCCATTTTGTGTCTCAATCAGCTTGCCATGACCTGTCCGCTGAATCGGCGCGTCAGGGTCAAGCTGGCGCATCAGCGGATTGTATGGGCACGGCTCATACGGTCCGAAAAGATTTTCCGAGCGGCCGACATTGATGCCATGTCCGTATCCCGTGCCGCCCTCCGCGAGAATTGCATAATAATATTTCCCGCGCCTTAACAGATGGGGACCCTCGGGGCAGCGCTCGCCTGTTCCCGGCCAGACAGGAATCGTTTCCCCGACAACCTTCGTGCAGTCGTCACTCAGCGGCACCAGATTGATGCCCGGACTAATCACCATATAATGCTTTCCGTCGTCATCTATAAAATGGGACGGGTCAATGCTGTCCACCTCAAGCCAGCTCGGCTTGCTGTACGGTCCCTCGGGTCTCTCCGAAGTGACGACGAGCTGCCTGCGCATCACATTGTTTTCGCGTTTTCCGTCCGCATTCAGGCGGAGTGTCGCCATGATGATGAATTTTCCGTCGTGATAGGAAATGTCTGGTGCCCAGATGCCATGGGAATCCCTGATGTCCTGCAAGTCCAGTTCATCGGAATCCGTGATGGCATGCCCGATGACATGCCAGTGCACCATATCCTTTGAGTGGCTGATGGCAATTGCCGGAAAATACTGGAAAGTGGAATTTACCATATAATAATCTTCACCGACACGCACAACAGACGGATCCGGAAAAAAACCTCTTTGTACCGGATTCTGGTATGTATTACTCATATTGATCCTCCATTCTTATCTTTCATACTGAACATATGCCGCAATCGCATAGCCTTTGCTCACTGTGTTTTTCGATGCACAGAAAACACCGTTTTTCACGCCGACCCATCGTCCGGGCACTGCGTGCATCTCCCCGGCTTTCTGATACGTGGTTCCGTCCGTGCTGTACGCAAGTGTCACCAGTTCCAGCGGAAATCCTTTTTCTGTGCTGCTCAAGTCCTGTGTTCCATCCCGTTTTACTGTATACTTGACATAAATTTCTTTCGCCTGATTCCAGTCCATCTCCGCAAGCGCATGCCGCGTCTCCTCAGTTGTGTCCGGCAGAATTTTTCCGTACTTCTGCTCCCCCACCACAAAATATGGCACAAGCCTGCCGTCTTTTCTTTCAAAGGTGACAAGCCCATACGTCATGCCCATGGAAATCACGCCCGCTTCGTCCCCCTCCTCAAGATGCGACAAGTCGAGCTTTGTGACACAGGTAAACTCCGGCGCCGGCCACTTCTGCAGTAAAAGACTAGGCACATCGCCGTACACCGTTTCCTTGTGCAAGGCGTTTAACCGCAGGCTGTTTCCTGTCAATTCATACCAGTCTTTCTGCGGATTTGCGTTCCACTGCCACTGTAATCCCAGCTGTTTTCCCGTAAAATCATCAGAAGCTTCCGGTTCGCACACGCAGCATTCCACACCGCCCACGTCGGGCTTTTGGTACTCCATGACAGGCTCGCCGTAATCATTGCCATCCTTTGCAATGCCAATGACCGGCCAGTCCTCACGCCAGCTCATTGGCTGCAGGTGCGTGATGCGCCCCGCTCCATAGACATCCTGAAAGTGGAGAAACCAGTCCTCGCCTGTGACCGTGTCAACCCATGCCCCCTGATGCGGGCCGTTGACAGCGGTATCTCCCTGACGCATCACAATCTTGTACGCATATGGTCCAAACACGTTTTTGGAGCGGAGCACTGTCTGCCAGCCGGTCTTTACGCCGCCCGCCGGTGCAAAAATATAGTACCACCCATTTCTTTTGTACATTTTGGGTCCTTCAATGGTCACCTGATCGTTCTCGTTGCCGTCAAATATCTTATGCTCCTCGCCTATCAGCCCCATCCCGTCCGGCTGCATCTCTACCATGTGAAGAACGCTCTTGTAACCGATACGGCTTTTGGCAACCCCTGCGACGAGATACGCCTTTCCGTCATCATCCCAGAACGGACATGGGTCAATCCATCCTGCGCCGGGTCTGATATTGACGGGTTTTGACCACGTTCCAAACGGGTCTGCCGCCGTGCTCATGTAAATGCCCTCATCCGGCATAGGAAAGCACACAAAGTAAGCGCCCTCATGATAGCGGATTGCGGGCGCCCACACACCGCAGCCATGTATCGGGTCTTTGTAGCGCGTCTCCGGAATCTCGTCAATAATGTAATTGACCACGCTCCAGTTCACGAGGTCTTTTGAGTGGAGCAGCGGAAGCCCCGGCGCATTGCAAAAGCTTGACGCAATCATGAAATAGTCCTCTCCGACACGGATTGCGTCCGGATCGGAATAGTCCGCATAGAGTATCGGGTTGCGGTATTTTCCGTTCCCCAAATCTGCGTTCCACATTCTGTCTGTAGCCATATTGGTACCTGCCTTTCTCTCGGTTGTCAGAAACTGGTTCACTGCACAGTTTCTTTCGGTTTCATGGTTTTCTGCCGACATAAACGGTATTGTTCATACCATTCGTTTTTTGTCCGTTGTCTATAAAAACAGTATACTGTATCTCCTGTGGATTCTACAATGTCTCATTCCAAGTTTTCTCTGCCAAATATTGCGGTCGTAGTCGTCACGAAGCCGGCAGCATGTGCCAAATGCCGTTCCAGAGTGCAATAAATTATTGCAAGGTAATTTACAAGATTGCGATTCGGTATGGAATGACAACCGTTTTTATGCTATTCTTATTTACAGAAAGCATATTTTGCCGTTCAGCTTTTGCGGCTCAATTTTTCGGAGGAATTATTTCAGACAACAGTTTCTTAGGAACTGTAGGAAAATAACCGATGCAACTTGCGCAGGATATTTCTTCGAGGATGTATAGCAAAAAACGTAGGCGTAGCGGGCTACGGCGAGGCTTTTTGATATGCATAATCGGAGAAATAGACAAGTCAAGATGCGTCAGCTATTTTTCTACAGTTCCTTACACCATGAAAACCGGAGGGAGCAATGATTTACCAGAACAGGGATGAGAATTTGTTTGTAAAAGTGACAGACAATAACAGCTATCTCGCGCATATGCACAGGCAGGTCGAGATTTTCTATGTGATCGACGGGGCTATCGAGGTTACGGTATCGGGGCAGAAAAAGCTCTTGGAAAAGGGGATGGTATCCGTCGCCTTTCCAAATGTCGTCCACGAAACCCACACACCTGCACAGTCGCAGGCTGTCATGATTATTTTCAGCACTGATTTTCTGCCTGATTTTTCTGCGGAATTTCACACCCAGCGCCCGCGGAATCCTTTTATTGACAAGCTCAGCGAGCCGGAACGGTTTTCCGCTCTCGTATCCGGTCTGCTCGAAAGCGTACAAAAAAATACAGATACCCGCATTGCAAAGGGGTATCTGTATATTCTTGCTGCCATGATTTTATCGCAGACGCCGCTTATCCGGCAGGAAAGTACTTCCGGCGGCATCTGTCAGGATATATCCAATTACCTAAGCCGGCATTTTACCGAGGAAATCAGCCTGTCGCAGCTTGCCGATGCGCTTGGCTACAGCAAGTACCACATCTCCCATATCTTTAAGGAAAGCTTTGGCTGTTCCTACAGTGACTATCTCCGGCAAATCCGCTCGGAGCACGCGATGGGACTGCTGACGCACTCCAGCCTTTCCATGACAGACATCTGTTTTTCCAGCGGATTCAGCAGTATGCGTTCTTTTTACAGGGCATTTAGCGCTGTTTATGGGACTGCCCCCGGCGCCGTCAGGTAGACGTCGTATTTTTGGGGTCATTATTTTGTTTCTGCGCTTTCTTAGCTTTGTACGTTTCTATGAAATGGCGTATCTTCTTTCTGAGAAATACAGCGCAGATCACAATGGTAATCAGTATGTACGGACTCAGATGAATCAGCAAAAACAGCAGTCCCTCAAGGAACGCAAGGAATCCTTTTCCGGTCGACCAAACGGTATTTCTCAGCCGGTCTGCAAAAGTGTTTTTCCTGACAGGCTCACTGTCCTGACGGTATTCCATCACCTCAGTAATCCCAATGTTTACGTAGGAATAGGCGACGTCCATATCCATGTAGCGTCTGGAGGTCTGCAGTTCACTCAGCTGGTACTGAACCTCGGAAAGTCTGTTTTCCACAGAAATCATGTCCTCTATCGTCTCGCACTTTTCCATCATGACAAGCAAATTTTTTTCCTGTATCTTTAATGCCTCTATCTGTGATGTCGTGTCATAGTAGCGCTGGCTGATATTGTCCACACTCGTCGATTTGGATATGATTTTACCGACGCCGTCAAGCGCCGCCAGAAAGTCGTCATATTTTTCTGACGGAATCCGCACTTCGAGGTAATTGTGCATTGTCGCACTTGTCTTCCGGTAATTTTCATAGTACCATCCCGTACCGCTGTCACTCTCGCTCTCTGACTGGATAATTCCACCATATTTGGTGATGGTTTCCTTTATGGAAGTCATCGTTGTCGGATAGTCCAGTGTCTCGATATCCAGATTGCAGTGATACACCAGTTTTTCTTCCAGCAGCGTCAGATTATCCGGCTCCGATGTCTGATTTGTCTGCGCACCGCTGCCTTTTTCAGGCATTTCAGCAGCAATTTCCTCCGCTTTGGCGCTGTCCATCGCGTAATCGTCATAGGCAATGCCGGCATCATAAGCCCCCTGCGCCGTAGACGTGTTTTCTGCCGCCGTATCTGTGCGCATCGCGGATCTGGTACCGCTTGCGCCGCCGCATCCTGTCAGCAGTCCTGCAATAATGGCGCATGCCATCATACTTTTCATCCATTTTCTTTTCATAACAATTCCCCACCCTTTCTTTTCAGAAACAATTTCTTTACAGCTCTGTACAATAGATACGATATATTATACCATTTTTTATGGGAAATTGTCAGAAATTTTATACTTTGAAGGATGCAACCGTCTGGTTGAGCAGCGTGCTCAGACGGAATAGCTCCTCCATCTGTTTCATCACCGCTGATGCGTTTTCGCCGGAATGCTCTGCGGATGTCTCGACGCGCTCCATAAACGCTGCAATCTCGCCAATCAGGCTGGTGATGGAGCGGATGGACGCGTTAATGCCCTCCATGCTGGCGCTCATCTCCTGCGACGAGGCTCCCAGCTCTCCCGAAATGTCACTGTAAAATGCCGCATCTTTCTGATACATTCCTGCAAGCTCTGTCATTTCACGGTAGTCTTCCATAACTCTGCCGTTCATAAAATCCAGCAGTTTTCCGGAGCTTTGGGACAGGAAATCCACATTCTGCATGACACCCTCCGTGACCTTGCGTATCTTGTCGACCGCAAGTCTTGAATGATCCGCGAGTTCCCTGATTTCCTCCGCCACGACGGAAAACCCTTTTCCGGCCTCCCCTGCCCTGGCTGCCTCTATGGACGCATTCAGTGCCAAAAGGTTCGTCTGCGTGCTGATATTGAGAATTTCCTCCGTCAACGTGTCGATTTCCCGCACCTTCTGGCTGTCCGCAATCGCCTGCTCCAAATCCCCGCACGTCTCCTGATAAATTGCAACAGCCTCGGCTGCGGACTGTCTCGAAGCCTCGTGCTGTTTTCCGGCGCGCTCCATGATGCCGCCGGACTGCCCTGCCGCCTCACTGGCTTTTATCGCAATCTGCTCAATTGCCTGACCGAGCTCCTGCCCGTTGTTTTGAATGCGTTCTGTCATCTCCCTTGCCTGTAATGTCTGAACCATCACGCGGATGACCAACTCGGAAATGCCGGAAATGTCCTGATTGAGCGTTGTCATTTTGGCGGTTGTTTCCTCCGCAATTGCCCCAATGCTCTGAGCCTCCCGCTTTGTATTACATATAATCTCCCTGATTTGCTGACGCACCTCGACGGTTGCTGTCCGAATCTGCTCAGTCTCGCTCTTATATTCCTTTGGTATGGACTTATCTTGCGAGATGTTCTCCGAAAAGTCTCCCGATGCAAACTGTTTCAGCATCTGTATCGGTGCAAGCATCCGCCCGATAATTCCTGCCATGAACAAGGCGACAAACACGATGACCGCCAACGCTGTCGCGACAGCTACCAGAACCATGGCGGCAAGGGATTCCGTGACGTTTGCCGTCGGCACCACGACACCCAGTTTCCAGCTGCTGCCTACAATTCCGGACAGCGCAAAATAGCATTCAACGCCGTCATAGTCCACAAGCTTTTTCACATCGCTTTCTGTTCCGATTGTCGGGGAATCCAGCTCGGGTAAAATATCTGCTGCCATAACAGCAGAATCTGCCGTCGGCTCATACTCCTTATTTTTGTGCGACACATACTGTCCGCTGCTGTCCAGCAGAAATCCGTACACACCGTCCGCATAATTGATGCTTCCTGTCAGTTCCGTCACCGTCCCAAGTGTGACATCCAGACCGATAACGCCGGCCAGTTCCCCGTTGACATATGACGGAGCTGCAATCGTCGCACACATCTGGTTGGTCAGGACGTCCCAGTAAGGATCCGTTACGACCACCTTTTTTTCCTGTGCTGCCTGCTGATACCATCCGCGCTGTACCGGATCGTAGCCTGCAGGAATTTCTGCACTCGTGTTTGACTGAATAAACCGGCTGTCATTTGTACCGAAATACAGATTTAAAATTTCACTGCGCCCCTCCGCATGGGCATTCACCACAGACTGGATTGTCTCCGTATCTGTCCTTTTCCCTGCCGCAATGCTGTCTGCCGCGCCGTCTGCAATCATCTTCTCGGTCTCAATCCACGTGTCAATTTCCGCCGCATATTTATCTGCATTGAGCTGCAATGCCTGTGTCTGGTCATGAATCATGCGCTTTCCGGCTATCGCTGTGATTCCCACTGTCGTAAGCAGAATGCTTGCCACCACAATGCCTGTCACACTTGCCGTAAGCCGCCCCTTTATTGTCCTTAGCACACCCTTGTACCTCCTCTTTTCTATCCTGCACGCCTGCTGCCACGTATTCGGGCAGCTCTGCCTGCATTTTTTCCGCAAAGATCAATATATTATACAAAATATGGGATTCAGAAGAAATACCTCGGGCACACTTTGCAGTTTTTCGGGTACACTTTACGCAGCAGTTCCTCTTTGCGTAACAGTTCAGCCTTCGGCTTCCTGTTACAGGCATCAAGCCATGCAAAACCACTTCGTGGTGGCTTGATGCATCTCTACCTATATGTTATTTCACGGACTTTGCAGCCAGTGCAAAGTCCTGGGCTGAACTGTTACCGCTTTGCATCACATCAACTGTAATGTATCTTTCTTTTACGGCGAAACTGTGGTATCATGATAATACTGTATTTGAAAAAATAAGGAATACTATGGAGATAAACAGATGAATTTTGTAACGAAAGAGCCAATAAACAAAGGCTGGTCGAACGACCAAAAATATTGTGTTACGGACGAATACGGAACACGGTATCTTTTGCGTGTATCTGATATTTCACAGCATGATACAAAACAATCCGAGTTTAACATGATGAAACAGGTCGCTTCGCTTGGCGTGCCTATGTGCCAGCCTATTGCGTTTGGCACTTGCGAAGATGGCGTTTATTCCATCCAAAGCTGGATTGACGGCGAAGATGCAGAACAAGTCATGGCGGGCTGCTCCGATACCGAACAGTATGTATTCGGTCTTGAAGCGGGACGTATTCTTTGCAAGATTCACTCTATCCCTGCTCCTGCGACACAGGAAGATTGGGAAATCCGTTTTAACCGCAAAATGAATTATAAGATCAAAAAGTACGGTGAGTGCCCCATCAAGTATGAGAACGGACAGGCATTTATCGACTACATAAACGAAAACCGTCATTTGCTGAAAAACAGGCCGCAAGTGTATCAGCACGGCGACTACCACATCGGCAATATGATGATTGATCAAAGTGGTCAACTCTGCATCATTGACTTCAACCGCAACGATTACGGTGACCCGTGGGAGGAATTTAATCGTATTGTGTGGTGTGCTCAGAAAGCTCCTCTCTTTGCCGCCGGTATGGTGAACGGATACTTTGACAATAATGTACCTATGGCGTTTTGGAGATTGCTTGCACTTTACATCTCAAGCAATACGCTCTCCTCTCTATACTGGGCAATTCCGTTCGGACAGGACGAAGTGAATATTATGCTGAACCAAGCAAAGGAAATTCTTTCTTGGTATGACAATATGCGTAATCCCGTGCCGACATGGTATTTCAAAGGCTACTATCTGCAGTACATTGACGGCATTCCTTTCAAACTGAAAAGTGCGTTTGATTTTAGCTTTATAAAAAAATACGGGACTGTGTTCAAGATTTATGATGATCAGGATTCCGGAAATATTTGCTTTGGCACAGAAAAGAACGGCCAGCGCTATTTCGTTAAGTTCGCCGGCGCTCCTGCCGAGCGGTACAGCGGCGACCCCGCGGAGGCTGTTGCACGGCTAAAAGCCACCCTGCCAGTTTACAGCGAGCTGAAACACGAAAACTTGATTCATCTCATCGAAGCCGCTGAGACCGGAGGCGGTTTTGCCATGGTATTCCAGTGGGCGGACGGAGACTGCATGGGCAGAATGTACCCGGCGGCGCACCAACGCTTTATGCAGCTTCCCATCAGTGCCAGACTTGACGTGTTTCGCGACATCGTGCGCTTCTTTGAATATGTAGCTTCTCAAAACTATGTCGCCATTGATTTTTATGATGGCAGTATTATGTATGACTTTGAGACAGGAAAGACAACAATCTGCGATATTGATTTTTTCCGCAAACAGCCGTGCATAAATGATATGGGGCGTATGTGGGGCAGCGCTCTTTTTCAGTCGCCGGAAGAGTATCAGCTCGGAGCCGCCATTAATGAGGTTACGAACGTCTACACGCTTGGCGCTACCGCTTTTGCGCTCTTTGGCACATATAACCGCACGCGAGAAAAATGGCAGCTCAGCGACAAACTTTTTGAAGCTGCCGCAAGAGCTGTCAGTGATAATCCCAGTAATCGGCAGCAATCAATCCGACAGTTTGCAGAAGAATGGCAGGATACATAATGCATTCCTTCCGTCTCACTCCAATACGGATTTCAAAAAATGCGCCGACTGCTCTATACTCGCCATCTGGTCTATGTCGCCAAAATGTTCTATTGACAGATAACCGTGGTACATTTCTGATTTCAGTTTTCTGACAAGCTGTGCAACTGGAATGTACCCGCTTCCTGTCGGGACGGATTTCAACCCGTTCCCCTCACTTCCCCTGTCCTTACAATGCACATGGACAATGTACTTTTTCAGTATCTCATATGCATCCATGACATTCTCATAACAGAACGCAAAATTACCCATGTCAAATGTGCATTTCAGTCCGGATACATTCCTCATAAACCACAGCAGCTCATTCATCCGCGAGCAGGGTGAGAGGTTATTGTCGAAGTCCTCAAGCGTCACATCCACCCCAAGCGGTTTTGCATGCTGTACAAGTTCTTCCAGTGCCGTTTTTATCGCCTGAATATGCAGATTCTGCTCCATAAAACGCTCGACTGCCCAATAGTCACCGGCTGCGCCATTGAGCGCTTTCGCCTCATCCGCATCCAGAAATCCGGGGACAATAAGGACGCGCTTTGCCCCCAGTTTGTGCGCCATGTCAATCTGCTCCTTTGCTGTATTGACGTCATATGCATTTTTGAAATCATACATCTGGTAAATGCTTGCCACTTCCATATAATGATACCGCAGCGCTTCGGTTATCCGGTCGTAATCGGCGCAAAGCCGGCTGTACGCAATGTCAATGCCGCGTATCCCGCAATCGCTGCAGCGTCCCATAACATCTTCCATGGAAAGACGCCCCTCCGACTGCTGAACAGCCTGCGCAATATGGTCATAAAAGACAGACAGCTTCATCGGATTGGCAAGCTCTTCCTCCAGCGTGACTTTCACCGCAGTGCAGTCAAGCGGACTTTGCCGCCGTTTTATTTCCGCGCACCAGTGCACCGCATTCAAAAGAATCTGCTGGATTTCAGGCATATGGTAAATCGGGTACGTCTCATGTCCCGGCTGGAAATAAAAGATTCTTCCCAACCCGCGCTGGAATGTGCACCCGCTGCGGAATACCTCGCCGCCTGCAAACCATCCTGTAAACACAACATCATCAGGCTTCGGAATATCAAAATACTCGCCGTACATTTCTTCTACTGGAATGTCAAAATGTTCCGGAACACCCTGTGCTATCGGGTGACATGGCGCTGTTGTGAACAGTCTCTCCCTGTCGCCGTGTTTCCAGCGAAGCGTCATGCTTGTCCCCATAAGCAGCCGCATGATTTTGGCAAAATGCGCGGAGTGGAGCGCTATCAGCCCCATGCCCTGCAGCACATGCCTGTGCACGCGCAGTGCTATTTCATCGGAAAAGTCCCGATGCGCCATGTGTCCCCAGTAAATCAGGACATCCGTGTCCGCAAGAACCTCTTCGGTCAGTCCATGTTCCGGTTCCTCCAAGGTTGCGGTGCGCACCAAAATATTTTTATCTGTTCTCAGGAAGTCTGCGATACAGCCATGGATTCCTTTCGGATAAATGGCGCGCACCTCCTCCTGTTTTTTTTCGTGCAAAAATTCATTCCAAATTGTTACCTTTACCATTCCTGCCCCCATCTGCGTACCTCAATCGAAAAATAACGACGCATATGCGCAAAAAACTCCCCGCACTGCACCACTTATTTTCCGCAGTTCCTAACGCGCGTAATTCTCCCGCACAACATCCTCGGCGGGCTTTGCGTACAACTCATAGTCCCTTCTTTTTCCGATGTCCTTTTTATCATACAGCCTATCTGTCCACGACCACAGTGCAAAGCCGTTCACCCAGTCGCGTTTCCTGCATGCAGCAAACATTGCCCTGTACCAGTCTGCCTGCCCGTCCAAGTCGCTTTCACCCTGAACAGACCAGTCATTGGGCACATTCTTGGAACCCGCAGCAGACATACAGCCCGCCTCGGCAAAGAAGAACGGTTTCCGGAACTTCGCGACAACCGGCTCGATTCGGTCAAGCTGACGTTCCCAGTCATCTATGGGATAATAGCCGCTCGACGATATCACGTCCACACAGTCCCACCATGTGACATTGTGCTCCTGATACTTGTCCGTATTGTAAGAAACCAGCCCCTTATAATCCTTGCGTATCTCCGCAATGACCTGCCGCCACTCATCGGCACGCCGTTCTGTCATGACCATCTCACAGCCTGCAATGTGCATCTCGCATCCCGTCTCCTGTGCTATGCGGGCATAGTGGTTCTGAAATTCCATATATGCAGGAAACCAGTTGCTCCACTTCGGCTCGCATGGCACATCCTCGTCGAAAAAGTTGATATGCGCCCGCCATGTCCCGTTTTTGCAGTTGACTGTCGGCTTCACCGCCACGCGGAGGCCAAGTTCATGCGCAAACTCAATCATGGTTTTGAGCTCGGTGTCGGTCATGGTTCGCTCTGATGTGTAGTCGATCGTTTCTGACTGCGGCGTGTCCTGCAGTCCGCCAGGTGCAAGAATAATAAAATTTGCATTGGTGCGTTCCTTCATCAACGCAAGGCTGCGTTTCGCATCCTCCTCCCCGAGCCTGCCCGCTGAAGCAAACGGGGCGAAAGTGATGCCTTTTATATATGGGATTGTATTCATTACGTTTTCCTTTCTGATAAATCTGTGATTTCCGGTTTCATTTGCTGATTCTAAATAGTTCATAGAAGCATTTCATCGCAATCTGTTTCAAATATATGTATTAGTTATTTTTCTACAGTCCCTAAATTATACCACAATAAAATAAGCTTTTACAACAGGTAGGGAGAAATTAGCACTGCTGTCGTAACAGTTCAGCCTTCGGCTTCCTGTTACAGGCATCAAGCCATGCATAACCACTTCGTGGTGGCTTGATGCATCTCTACCATTACGCTATTTCACGGACTTTGCAGTAAATGCAAAGTCCTGGGCTGAACTGTTACCTGCTGTCCTTCGCATTTTTCTTTCACTTAAAAAGAGGCTTTTACAGCCCCTTTTTATCGATATCTTCTTCAGAAGATTTTTCATTGTCCAGCAGCACGTCCTGCCTGTTTTTTTCTTCATCCGTTTCTTTATTCATATTAATATGGTCGCGATCATCAAGCAATTTTTGAAGCCGTTCAGAGATTTCCTGCGCATAACCCGCAACATATCCCTGACCTTGTTTCCTGATAAAATTTTCTACGCCTGCTTGTTCCTGCAATGCTTCTTCTCGTCCTGCAAACATCAGATTCCTGTTTCCAAGGTATGCTATGCGTAAATCTCTGGCGTTAATTTTCCCCTGTAATGCATACTCGCGCTCCTGTTTCAGGTCGTGGTACACGTTTTTCATTGTAAGCCCATTGAAATAATCCATCATTGCAGTTAATTTTTTCTTTGCGCTTTCGTCTGTTTCATTTTCTATGCGTTTCTGGAAAGACTCCTTAATTTCTTTGCCATCCCCAAGCGTACAGACAAAATCTGACATGAGTGCTATCTTATCTTTCAAATTAAAATTTTCCGCACCGATTGCGCGATATATGCTTATGCGTTCGTCTTCAATGCATTTTATCGCATTATTATTCTCAGAAACACTATGCAGGGTACGCGCATCCTCAATTTCACCAAGCATATTCATCTCACTCTCTGCTGCTGATAACAATATACTCCCAGAACCAGCGTCGTCCTGTCTCGCATCTTCCTCTTCCTTTTGGTTCACTGATGCTGATTCCTCATCCTCCTCGTCATCCTGCCCCTTAAAGCTTTCAAGCATCATAATCAGTTCGGCATTTTTCTTATTAATATCTTCCTGCTGCATGGAAAATGTCTCTGAATCCGCCTGTGCTTGTGCCTGCGCCTTCTCGAGCGCTGACTTACGCAATTGCTCAAGCTTCTGCATCCCGTTGAGCGCAGCCGCCTTCTCCTCCGCCAATTCGGCAGTTTCCTTATGATCATATCTGTCAAGAAGGGCAGATGACTTATCGCCCCATATGTTCATCTGATTCAGTAATTCATCGTATATTTCCTCGTCTGTGAGGTGCACCATTTCTTCCTGTGCATCAGCATCTGCTGTCTGTACATTCTGTGCATCGGAATTTATAAGCTGTTCTATCCTGTCTATTTCCTTTGCCTGATGCGCCAGTTTCATCGCTTCTGAAGAAAGGGTAAGCCTTGCCGCCTCAGTCTCTTTGGCTTCATCCTGCGCTTTCAACATCCTGCGACGCGCATGCAGCGATGTATCCGTGCTTCTTTTCAAATGGCTGCCACTTATGTGCAATCCCAAATGATTCAATTGTTTTACCTGATGAAACTGTATCTGCATATTTCAACCTCCTTGTTTTTTCATGCAATTCCGTTTGCCTTGTAAATCCACATAACATAGAAAATATACTATCTACATAATAGAGTGTGTTTAAAATTCATTCCCGCCATCCGTATTATGTTGTCAATATTCTATCACTTATTTTTACCATTCACAAGTCATTTCATTATAAATCCGTTTTTAATCGTAACGGTTCGTTACTGTTCAGACGTCCACCAAAGTAGTGGGAATCATGCTGTGCAAAATCTGTTATAATTCACACCTCAATAGCTTGTATGCCGATAAAAACTGGCGTGGGTGTGAATTATAACAACAGTTCATCCTTCGGCTTCCTGTCACGGGCATCAAGACATGCAAAACCACTTCGTGGTGTCAAGGCCATATACCGTGGCTTGATGCATCTCTGCCACTACGCTATTTCATGTGGCTTGCAAGCCATAATTTGCAGTAAATGCAAAGTCCTGATCTGAACTGTTACTTTTAATTCTCACTCCGAATTCCATCCAACACTTCAGCTGGTATCTCGAACGCGACAGTGCCCATGTACATCGGCGCCACGTCGCCCTCGTTGAAGCTGATAACCACATTGCCTTTTTCATTAAGATAGAACGATGTCTCATCTGTAATTGCCTTAAAATTCCACTCCTCTATCTCATCATTCAGCCAATAATAAACGTTTTCATCCGCATCCATCTGCTCCTGCATCTGCACTTTAATGTTTTCACTGATTGGCGTAATATAGTCCGCCCCTTCCACGAAAATATCTTTTAATTTCAGCCGCTCGCCAGTATTTAGGTCAATTGTGTAAAAATAATTCCACTCATACCCGCTTCCGGCTCCCTGATAGCAGATTAATTTGAGGGTAAAGTAATCCGGTGTTGTCGCGAGTACCTCGCTTTTCACAACGACGTCCTGATAGCCCCATTCATTTTTCAGGTTCGTTTCAAACTCCTTTATCAGATTATCTGTAATTGTCTGAATTTCTGCATTGATTTCCGCCGTAGTGCGGTCTAACTTTTCCTGCAGCGCACTGTCTCCTGTCTGCGGCTCCGGCATTATCTCCGGCACTTCGATATCTGCCATATTCCGATCTGTCTCGTATTCGTAATCGCGGAACGTGACTACTTTCACAAGCTCGCCAAGTACCGGTATCTGTTCCATTGCATGTGCGATTGTACCTGATGTATTCGGCAGTATGATAAAGATTCCGATGAGCGCAGCGGCGGCGGCTGCCACAAATTTTATATTTCCAGTCCGTTTTTGTTTCATTGATTCCATATGCTTTGCCTCCTTCATTATTTGATGTAGTTGTTCTGTCTGTTCTTTTGTCATCTTATGACTAGTATATTCTTTTTTTAACCCTTGCAATTCATTTTCCAGCAAAACAATTTGTTCTTCTGTTTCATACACTTTATCATTCATATTCATCCTCCATTCTTACAAAATTGTGCATTTGTGCACATTTACTATCTGATGCCGTTCCTTTCACGCTGACCTCCATTCTTACAAGTATCTGCGCATTTTGTCTCTGCGCAAGTCTTCTCTGTACGTCTTTGTTTCAGATATTTTCCCCGAGAACGCCACGCAGCTTTTTGATGCCACGATACAATCTGCTTTTAACGGTGTTAAGATTTTCGTCAAGAATATCCGCGATTTCCTCAAGCTTCATGTCTTCAAAGAAACGCAGCACGATAACTGCCTTGTCCTGTTCTGACAGGGAATCCAGTGCCCGCCGGATGTCAAGATTCTCACTGCTGTCTTCCGTATAAGACGGCTCCACTCCCATCGCATCCTGCATATATTCATAAGAGAGATTTTGAGGCTGTTTTGTGTAGCGGAAGCACTCATTCAGCATAATACGGTAGACCCATGTTGCAGCGTATTCGGGCTTTTTTAACGCACTGCTTCCGCGCAAGGCTCTGTAAGCCCCGTTTTGAACGATGTCGCAGGCATCTGCTTCATTATGGGTATAACTGTACGCAATTCGGTAATACTGATTATATTTTTCCAGTATGATTTGTTCGATTACCGCTCTCTTTTCTTCCTCCCTTTTGTTGAAAAAGATGTGCAACTTCTTCACCCCCTTTCATGTATGTGTGCTCTCGGAAACTCGAACCCCTTGTTTTATAAGGCTTCAGAAATTT
>CAJTTO010000045.1 GCA_910579275.1 uncultured Lachnospiraceae bacterium | reverse complement strand
GAAATTTCTGAAGCCTTATAAAACAAGGGGTTCGAGTTTCCGAGAGCACACTATCTAATACGGAGGACAATGTTCCGGGAGAAGGGAAGATCTTCTTTGACATTCGATTTTCTGCATATCATAGGGAAATGGAGATGAAATTTTTAGTCAACGTTGAAGCACAAAGATCTACTGCTCCTAGCAAGTTAGGATACCATCTGGAGAATAGGATCATATTTTATCTTGCAAGAATGATATCGGCACAGAAGCAGACAGAATTTTTTCATAGCGATTTTGATAATATAAAGAAAGTCCGGAGTATTTGGATATGTATAGACAACGGCGAAGACGGCGATTCTATTGAGGAAATTAAACTTGACAGAAGTACTGTTTTTGGAAATAAGGTAAGTACACATAACATAGATTTAATGAAAGGCATTATTATCAATGTGAGAAGCGGGAATTATACGAAGGAATCTCAGAACACACTGATTTCCATGCTGGAAAAGCTGCTTTCCCAAACAAGTGTAGATGAAAAGAAACAAATACTTACAGAAAAATATGGAATGATAATGACAACTGAGTTGGAAGGGAGGCTGCAAACAATGTGCAATTTATCGGAAAATATTAAAGACCAAAGTATTAAAATGGAACGCATTAATGCCATTGAAAGAATGATTAATGCTGGTTTTGTAAAGGAACAAATTATATTATGTGGCTATACCGAAGAAGAGTTTACGAAAGCAGAAAGCCTTCTATGCGCAAATGCATAACAGAAAGATATAACTTTTGTCTGTCCATACTGATTATGCAGTGCTATATGCTAATACAATGGTTTGTCAGAGAATGCACCAGTTTACAAGGTTTGAACTTTTTTCAATCCCGACAATTCAATTATTTTGATCAGCGGACATAAAAATTCAGATATAAATTCCAAATGCATCAAGATTTCCTGACGAATGCGTGGTATAAGATTTTTTATTGTTATTGAAATTGTTCTCCAAGTTGAGGAACAATTTGAGATAGGTGAAAGCAAAAAGAATGCTGTCCAGAAATAAGGAGTGGATTGAGGTCATTAGCGAAACAAAATGAAGAGGGACTGTGATAATGGAAGAAAGCAAAGAACAAACTATCAAAAGGCTGCAGGAGCAGGTTGAGGTATTGCAAAAGAGAGTAGGATATCTTGAAAAGCTTTTGGACGAGGCAGATATTTCCTATGATAAAGATTGCAATGAGTACAGAGAAGATATTAACAATGCAGTAAGTGACCAAAATCTAAAAGAATCTCAAGAAAATCAGGGCTCCAGAATCATATCGGAGACAATTACCAAAGACCACGCAAAATTTTTTTATTCCATGTTCAAGGGAAGAACAGATGTTTATAGTAAAAGGGCAGCAAAACCCAATGCCAAAACGGGTAAGACGGGATATTATACACAATGCTGGAATTTCTGGAAGGACGGCTTATGTCCGAAGAAAAGAGGAGTCCAGATCAAGTGCGCTGACTGTGCAAAACAGCGGTATAAGCAGCTTACAGGTGACGACCTGATGAATCACCTGATTGGAATAAAAGAAGACTGCTCTGATGTCATTGGCATCTATCCAATGCTTTCCAATGAGACATGCAACTTTTTGGTATTTGATTTTGACAACCACGAAAGTGATAATCAGTTGGACGACGATGCTAACACAGGCAATGACTGGGTGGAAGAGGTAAATTCCATGCGTATGATCTGCTCGCAGAATGATGTCGATGTACTGGTAGAGCGTTCGCGTTCCGGGAAAGGTGCCCATATATGGATTTTTTTTGAAGAGCCAGTGCCATCCGCCACTGCGAGGAAATTTGGCGATGCGCTTCTCACAAAAGGCGCAGAATCCGTCAATCAAAAAACATTTCAGTCTTATGACAGGATGCTGCCGGCGCAGGATCATATGCCGGCGGGAGGGCTGGGCAATCTGATTGCTCTTCCATTGCAGGGAAAGGCACTGCGCGAAGGCAATAGTGCATTTATAGATGAGAATTGGAATGCTTATCCCAATCAATGGAAGCAATTGCAGACAGTAAAAAAGCTGTCAAAGGCATTTGTGGAAGAACAGATTAAGGTGTGGAATCAGAATAGTACATTAAACTTCTTTGCAGGGGATTTGAGTGGAGATGCTGAAACTTCAGAGAAGGATGGGGAAAAGGATAGTTCAAAACCATGGGAAAAGAAAGAAAAAAGATTTGATACTGCTGATGTGAACGGCGTGTTGGAGATTACGAAGGCGAATCAGATTTTTGTAGATCGTACAAACGTCAAACCAAGGATGCAGAATCAGCTCCGACGGCTGGCGGCATACAGCAATCCACAGTTTTATAAAAATCAGGCTATGGGATTTTCAGTGCGGGGAACTCCGCGGATTATCTCCTGCAGCAGCGATATAGACCAATACATTTGCCTTCCGCGGGGATGTGAGGAGACCTTGGTTCACATGGCAGAGCAATCTGGTATTTCATACACGATACAGGACTGCAGCCAGAGCGGAAGGGCAATTCATGTAAATTTTCAGGGTGAACTTTATCCAGAGCAAAAGCACGCCGCGGAAAAGATGCTTGCCCACGATAATGGCGTCCTCCATGCGGCGACTGCTTTTGGTAAAACGGCAGTAGGCGCATATCTTGTCGCGGAACGAAAGGTTAATACACTGGTGCTGGTACACAATACGGAGATTATGAAAAACTGGGTGGAGGACTTTGAAAAATTTTTATTGATAAACGAGGAACTGCCGCAATATACAACGCCTAAAGGACGGACAAAAACGAGAAAGAGTGTGATTGGCAGGCTGAATTCCAGTCACAATTCCGTTACAGGAATCATTGACATTGTGATGATATCATCACTGGGTAAAAAGGGTGATATAAATGATCTGGTCAAAAATTATGGCATGGTCATTATGGACGAATGTCATCATAGCGCTTCGCAGACAGCGGAGGAAGTGTTAAACGAAGTAAACGCAAAATATGTGTACGGTCTGACCGCCACGCCAAAGCGCGATGATGGGCAGGAGAAAAGGATTTTTATGCAGTTTGGGGCGGTTCGTTATCAGTATACATCCAAAGACCGGGCGCAGAAACAGGGAATCGGACATTTTGTCTATCCGAGATTCACACACCTGACACATGTGGATGGAGCCGTGATGAAAATAAATGATGCCAACAAACTTGTTATTCAAAGCAAGCTCAGGAATCAGCAGATTATAAAAGATGTCATGGACTGTGTGGAAAAGAAAAGGACACCTCTGGTTCTGACAAAAAGCAGGGAGCATGCCGCTTATTTATATGAACATCTGCAGGACAAAACAGACCATATTTTTTTGCTACATGGAGGCAGAAGAGAAAAGGAAAGTACTTTGATCAGGCAACAGTTGAAAGCGGTTCCAGAAGACGAAACCATTGTGCTGGTGGCGACGGGACAGTATATCGGGGAAGGGTTTAATTATCCGAGACTTGATACGATGATGCTGACAATGCCTGTGGCATGGCAGGGAAATGTGGAGCAGTATTCCGGGCGTCTGCACAGGGATTATGAAGCGAAAAAAGATGTCATTATCTATGATTACGTGGACACGCACATTAAAGTGTTGGAAGGCATGTATCATAAGCGGCTACGGACTTATAAAAAAATGGGGTATGAAATCTGTCTGAATCTGACATCGGAGAAACAGCAGACAAATTCTATTTTTGATAGCAAGACTTATAAAGCTGTCTTTGAAAAAGATCTGGCTGAGGCGAACCGGGAAATTGTGATTTCAAGTCCGGGGCTAAATGTGCCCAAGGTGAAAGCATTTATCAAACAAGTGAAAGCAGTGCAGGAGAACGGAGTCCGGATCGTGGTTTATATGCTGTCGCCAGAGCGCTATCCGGCGAGTCGGACAGAGATTACCCGGAATCTTGTCAGGGAGTTGGAACAGGCAGGAATACGTGTTTTGCCGCAGGATACTCTGCATGAACATTACGCTGTGATTGATCATGAGATTGTGTGGTATGGAAGCATGAACTTTCTTTCGGCGGAGAAGGATGAGGACAATCTAATGCGAGTGGTCAGTGAGGAGGTTGCGGAGGAGTTGATGGGGATGGAGGCTGGGTGAAATATCTGCTTTATTATCACAATATGAGGTAAAACACTATGGAATACATAAAAGCAACTGAAAGCGATGCAGAAGAAATTTATATGATTGTGCAGGATACAATACGAACAATTTATCCACGATATTATCCGCAGGAAGTGACAGCGTTTTTTTGCGGGCTTCACTGCAAAGAAAATATAGCCAAGGATATAAGGGACGGTTTTGTCGGTGTGCTGCGAAATGACACTGGAATTGTGGGAACAGGCTGTTATAAAGATAACCATATTACGAGAGTATATGTAAAACCGGAATATCAGGGCAGGGGATATGGTAGCTACATGATGCAATGTCTGGAAAACGAAATCAGAGCGAAACATGATAGGGTATATTTAGACGCCTCATTGCCGGCAAGCCAGTTATATGAAAAAAGAGGCTATCAGACGATAAGGCATGAAAGGTGGAATGTGGAAAATGGAAGAATTCTTGTGTATGAAGTTATGGCGAAACCGCTGCCGAATACTTCGACCAGTATTTGTTATGATGGCAGATTCTTCATTCCGCGGGAGAACACAGAAAACGGGGAAGTTGATAAAAATACACGATTTGCATACCACCAAAGGGATAATATCTTATGGGCGGATTATACAGGCGGAGAAATAGTGAAAGGCCATTTGGTGGGAACCGTATCCGCAAATGGGGAGTTAGATTTTTATTACCATCATATAAATGAACAAAAGCAGGTACGGGTTGGAGTCTGCCATAGCGTACCGCATATTCGAAGTGATGGTAAAATCGAATTGTCTGAAAAATGGCAATGGTTAAATGGTGATAAGTCGGAGGGGGCATCTGTTGTTGTAGAGGAGTGAACCGACTACCATAATTTGATATAGAGATGTCTTCGTACCTTTTACATAAGGAAGTGAAGGGTGCAGGACATCTTTTTTATTTCCGGAAAATTGTTTTGGCAATATGTTATAAAAATTTTATGAAAAGATTAGCTATTAGGGCAATAGAAAAAAATGTGCACAAATTGTAAAATAGAGTTAGGCTTTGCGCAATCGTTTGCGCAACTGTAACTACAAGGGATTGCAAGGTTACATAAAGTAAAAGGAGGAAAATTATGCATAGGAAAGTAAGACAGTACTTGAAAAAAAGTCTGTGCGGAATCTTAAGTGCGGCAATGATACTGACAAGCCTGTCAGTACCGGACATGACGGTGTTTGCGGCGCCCTCTTCCGTTGCGGAATCCGTGGAAAACGCGGATACGGACAAAACAGTGGAGGAAACGATTTCTGCGGCAAATGACGAGGAAGTTCCGGACACTGATGCAGACGATAGTGGGGAGGATGGCGCCGAAAAGAACGACGAGGACAGTGCTTCCCAACAGGAAAATGAAGAGACTTCGGACGAGAACGACATGTCATCCGCTGAAGAAACAAGCACGGACGAAGACCAGAGTACAAGTGAAACCGAGGATGCAGCGTCCGAGGAGGACAGCACAACGGAAACAGATACCGAGGAGGAAAGCGCTTCTGAGACCGAAACCGAGACAGAGACTGAGGAAAATTTGGCAGTGAACGTGGAGGAAAAAGAAAACGCGACATATGGAACACTGGCTAACGGTGGATTCGAGGAAACGGAGAATATAGGAGATAGTACGAATGAGCTGTGGGCACCTGTCCCTTGGAAGATGAATCCGGCTTTTGACGGAGGCGGAAATTTCAAGCTTAATAAGATTGACAGTGACCATGGTAATTCCTCACTCTATATCTGGAAGAATACTGAAACAAAAATATCTGTCAGTCAGGTAATTACAAATATGGAACCCGGTGCCTACATGGTAAATTTGGAAGCAGGCGGAGTGTACAGTAAGGATCAGGTCACACTGAAAGTTGAAAGCGTGGAAAAGGCAACCGAAACGGATGAAGAATATTTGACGGTCATTGAGGAGCTGCAGACTCAAAGCCTTGGCAGCTGTGACGCGTGGGGAAAGTGGAATAAAATTGAAACGACTCCTTTTAGTGTAGTAGTTCCTGAGGGAAAAGCAGAAGTTAATGTAAAGATTACAATTTCAGGAACGATTGCCTCAAGTGGTGAGGAACAAATATATTTTGACAATATAACCTTTGTAACACACAAGCTTGCAGACTTAAATAAACTTCTAACGGATGCGAGAGCATTCGACGAAGCAGATTATACGGCAGAAAGCTGGGCAGTATTTGACGAAAAGAAATCAGCTGCGCAGTCTCTGGTAGAAAGTGGAGCAAGTGACACTGAGAAAGCACTTGAGATTTTGGAAGCTTACATTGCATTGAAAGCGGCAATGGATAATCTGAAGCCATCCACGACAAGCACAGAGGTGACATTCTATTATTATGCGGGCGATACGGAAGCTGAGGTCGGATTGTACTATTGGGGTGACAATATCTCTACAAAAGCAGATCCGGCATCTTGGAAGGTATACACAGACAAGAATGCTTACTTGCTAACTCCAGTAAGCGGGTACGCAGGCTGGTATAGTGTTCCAATCACATTTATCAATGGTGGCGAAACATCGGGATTCGAGATTTTTGAAAGCAGTGATACGGCCAATGCCAAGGTCAAGTATAGTTCAAGTGAGAATCAGGCTGTCTATACAGATCTGGCAACTGGCAAAAATGAGACGTGTGCTTATAAGAATAGCATCAATTATACTGGGACAGATGAAAGTACAAAGTCTGATAAGGCAACCGCAATCCTACGCAACATCACCCTATACGCGTATGATGAAAATACAGTGCCGGTAATTCAGCTGGATAATAAATCAGCGGCAAGCACACTGTCTGTTGTAAACGAAGAAACAGGCGCAGTCACAGAGATAACGCCTTCTGGTAAAGACAGCTACGATAACAATGTGTATGAATTGCAGAAAGTAACAGAAAATGAAAACTGGTACTCCATTTCCTTTTCTGTTCCGGGTGCCATTCAGTTTGACAGTCAAAAAATAGCGGGATGGTTTGCAAAAGACAGCAGCGGAGCATATAACTATGTGAAAGACATGGCAAATGGTTCGACAAGCAATGACTGGGAATATGATTTCACACCGGTATTTTCCGGTAATACTTATTACAAGGACGGCAAATTCTACAAGACAAAAGAAGATGCGGAAGCTGTAACCTTCAAAATGCTTAAAGATCTTTTGGCTTCAGAAGATCTGAAAAAGATAACGGACAAAGGGGAAGTAGGCTACACGCCAGAGACATGGGCGCCGTTCAGCACAGCGCTGACGGAAGCACAGAAAGCTGCGGCGGATAACAGCAGTCAGGCTGACGAGTACACAGATGAAGCAATTACAAAAGCCTATCGGACATTACAAAGTGCAATGGATGCCTTGGTGCCGTTAAGTGCTGATGTGACATTCTATTATTATGCCGGCGCTGTGGAAGATGAGCTTGGATTGTATTATTGGGATAACAGTGCGGCAAAGACAAACCTGACGTCCACGGCTGACAAGGCAGACTGGAATGTGTGGGGAGACGGAGATACCTATCGGCTCACTGCAGTGGAAGGTTACGCAGGCTGGTACAGTATTCCGCTGTCCTTTATGAATGGCGGCGACAGCGCCGGATTCCAGATTTTCACAAAAACGGCGGCGACAGCGGCAGACAGTGCCGAGAAAGTGCCGGCATATAAATGCGATGCGGACGACAATGCGGACGCCTATGCAGAACTGGCATCCGGAACAAATGATATGTGCGCAGTCAAGAATGGCAAAGCGTATCTGCATGACAGCGCTGATAAGGATAATAACCTCGTGACAGCCATTATGCGTCAGGTTACCCTGTATGTATATGATGCCAAGAACACGCCGTATCTGCAAATGGGAGGAACCGTAAAACCGGCACTCTCTGTAGTGGATGAGGAGACCGGTGCACTCGTTCCGCTTGAGGGGATAACCATTCAGGAGCAGAACGGTTACGCGTTTCAGCAGGATGAGGAGCATACCAACTGGTATTCCATAACATTCTCTGCGCCGGGAAAATTTGGGTTTGACAGTGCGGAAAAGATTTGTAATTTATACAAAAAGGACAGCGCCGGCACCTTTGAATGGGTGAAGGACATGAAAAATGGTCCGACAAGTGAATCGTGGGAAGTTGACTTTACTGCTGTTTTCGCAGGTCTGGCATATTACAAAGATGGCAAGTTCTACGCCACAATGGAGGAGGCGGATCCGGAAGGCAGCATGACGCCGCTGGATTCCCTGCGCAAGCTTGTTGGAGAAGCAAAGGAGCTGAAAGAACAGGATTATAAGAAAGGCTGGAAAGCATTTGCTGAGGCATTGCAGGCAGCCGAGGCACTGCTGGCATTGGCAGATGATGAGACGCAGGAAAATCCGGCAGAGGCAGACATTCAGAAAGCCTATAATGACTTGAAAAACGCCATTGACGCCTTGGTTCCGGCATCCGTGCAGGACGCGGAAATCAATGTGCAGAAAGTGGCATTGGCAGATGATTTTATTACAGGGGCAGACCTGTCATCCTATATAGCACTGAAGGACAGCGGCGTTGTCTTTAAGGATGAGAATGGCACGCCACTGAGCGATGCGGAGTTTTTCAATTATCTGCATGACGGCGGCATGAACTGGGTGCGCATCCGTATCTGGAACGATCCGTATAACAGCAGCGGAAATGGATACGGCGGAGGAAATAACGATTTAGAGAAAGCGATAAGACTCGGTCAGCTGGCAACAAATGCAAAGATGCGTGTCCTGATTGACTTCCATTATTCAGATTTCTGGGCAGACCCGAAAAAGCAGAAAGCACCCAAGGCGTGGGCGGGATACAATATTGCACAGAAGGAAGATGCCGTGTACTCCTTTACACTGGACAGTCTGAACGCATTGCGGGATGCCGGTGTTGATGTCGGCATGGTTCAGGTTGGAAACGAGACGAATAACGGAATCTGCGGTGAGACGAGCTGGGATAACATGGCAGCGCTTTTCAGTGCCGGAAGCCGGGCTGTAAGGCAGTTCGATAAAAATTGTCTTGTGGCGGTTCATTTTACAGACCCGCAGAAAGGATATGGTTCAATTGCATCGCGTCTGGACGCATCCAAAGTAGATTATGATGTATTTGCAAGTTCATTCTATCCGTTTGGACATGGAGATACGGCAAATCTGAAAGCAGTGCTGACAGACGTTGTGGAGAAGTACGGAAAGAAAGTCATGGCAGCAGAGACATCATGGCCTACGACATTGATTGACGGTGATGGGTATGGTACTGCCACACCGCCGACAATTCCGCCTGCCTACGAGGATCAGAATTACGGTGTTTCCGTTCAGGGACAGGCAGATGAGATGCGTGATCTTGTCAATGCGGTCAATCAGATTAATGATACATATGCAGGCAGCTCGATTGGTGTTTTCTACTGGGAACCTGCATGGATTTCGCCGTATTATATTAAAGATGAAGACGGCAATGATATCGACAGCTTATATAAACAAAACTTTGATTTGTGGGAGAAATATGGTTCCGGATGGGCTTCAAGCTATGCGGCGGAATATGATCCTGATGATGCCGGCGTATGGTTTGGCGGCAGCGCAATGGACAATTCGTCTTGGTTTGATTTTGACGGTACCGCACTTCCGACGGCAAAGATATACAGCCTGATTCGAACAGGCGCTACAGCAGAGAAAAAGATTGCGAGCGTTGAAAGCAACCCTGTTTTAAAAGTTCCTTTGGGAGAAACGTTCATCTGGCCTTCTGTGACAGCAAAATATAACGATGGAACGGAGACACAGATAAGTGTCACATGGGACGAGGACGAGAAAGAGCTTGTCAACATCTATAAAGCAGGAGAATATATTGTACATGGTATTGCTTCCGCAGAGGGCAGGGATTACAAAATCACCCTCAAAATTCAGGTGCTCAGGGCGGCAGCAAACAATATTCTGGTAAATCCGGATTTTGAGAACGGTTTGGAAAGCCCATGGAATATAGTAGTCCGTGAAGGACATGGAGACGCAGAAAGTGACCCCGCAGTGCGTGTGTCAGATGAAGACCCGCATGGCGGTATGAAGGGACTGCATTTCTGGTCTAAGGTTGGTCTGGATGCTACCATATCGCAGACAGTAAGACCGGAGGCAGGTATCTACACGTTTGGCAGCTATATTCAGGGTGACGGCGCAGACAGAGAAGATGTCCAGTATGCTTTTGCAAGGGTATTGGATAAAGACGGAAAACAGAAATCTACGCTAAAGGCATCCTTTACATTAAACGGATGGAAAAACTGGAGTAATCCGGAAATCACAGGAATAACTGTGGAAGACGGAGACACGCTCGAAGTCGGTCTGATTATGAAGTCGACGCAGGATGGCGCATGGGGAACCATGGATGACTTTTATCTGTACGGCACCCATACGGTATCTACAGCTGACAATATTTCACATGGTACTGTGGCGGCAAATGTTGTAAAGGCGAACAGTGGCGAGAAAGTCAGCATCACTGTGACACCGAACAGCGGATATTATCCGGTATCCGTGACCTTGTCTGGCGCAAGCGTGAAAGCGGATACCCTGACAAGCAGTAACGGTACGGTAGATTATATACCGGCAGCGGAAGGAAGCACTGTCAATCAGGCAGTTTTGAAGTATGCTGTAAAAGCGGCAGAAGAGAAGACAGAAATCTTTATGATGCCGAACGGCAATGTGACAATCAGTGCGGAATTTGCAAGTGTATTTGAAAACGGAAAGATTCGTCTGGATGCCAAGGATGAAAGCGGCAGGTATCTGGTAAAAGTAAATGCTGGAGAAAGTGACGAGCCTGATGGTGAAAACCCGATTCCGGCGCAGTTCCATACAGGCAGAGATGTAAAACCTGAGATTGTGTTGTCATACAATGGATATGAACTGACAGCAGCAGATTATACAGCAGCATTTGAGAACAATAAGACAATTACCACGGATACGAGCAAGGCAAAACTGACACTGACAGCAAAGGGTGATAAGTTTGAAGGCACAAGGGAGATTTTCTTTGAAATAAAAGAAGATACAAGAAAGGACTTCAATGCAAAGGCATTAAAGGTTGTCTACGAGGCGCCGGATAATGGGGAAAGGACAGCGACACCTGCAAAGGCAGTATATTATCTGGGGAAAGAAAAGGAGATAGAGCCTAAAATTCGTTTGTATGCGGCGGATGATACCACATGGGAAAAACCGGTACCGGAAGACTTGTATCAGGTATACTATCAGAAAAACAACAAAGTCGGCAAGGCAGAAATTGTGGTGCTTCCGACAGACAAGGCGCTCAGGGATCCCAGCGGCTATAAGGAAGGATCCATATCGGCAGCGTTTACAATTGCAAAATGTCCTGTAAATCAGGAAAATATGAAAGTGAAGATATCCACCAAGCCAAACTATTTTACGGGAAAGAAAGTGGAACCTTCCATAACAGTAGAGTACACATATACAGGGCAGAACGGAGAGCAAAAGACAGTCACGCTGGCAAAGGGTACGGACTATACCGTTTCCTGCACAAATAATGTGAATGCAAGCGTCTATAAAGTAGTGGATGCACAGGGCAATGCAGCTTATCAGAACATCAATGACAAAAAAGTGCCAACCATCAAAATAACCGGAAAAGGAAACTTTACGGGGGCGAGAACAACCGTGGATCTCAAGGATGGCAGTAAGCCCGGTTCGGAGAAGCTTACATTCCAGATTCGTCCGAAAAATCTCGAGAATACTGTCGTGACAGTGGCGGATTTGGCTGAAAAGACAAGTGCACAGGCACCTAAGATTACAGTAAAAGACGGTGCGAAGACAGTGGCGGCAAGCCAGTACAGAATCACGGAGATAGTCCGGACACATGACGGGGCGAAAAAACCTCTTGAAAATCCGGAACTGATTTATTCCCTTGCAAATAATAGCGGAAGTGCAAAGGTTCAGCTTGCGGGTACTTATGAAATCCGGATTGAGGGCAAGGAGAAATCCAATTATGAAGGAGCGAAAGGCGTAAGCAACGCAGGCTCTAAAGATAAACTCATCTGCAGAGTTGTCGATAAAGATCACCTGATTGACAATGCAAAGGTATCAATCAGCGGTAAGCTTTATTACACAGGAAACGGAATTGTCCTGTCAACAGCGGGCAGCAGTGCGAATCTGACCGTGAAAGCCGGAAACGTAGTATTGACCGGATATCAGTCATACAGTGATGCATTATCGGAGAACGGTGAGGAAAAAGATGGATATTATGTGACATACACCAACAATGTCAATGCCGGAAAAGCAGTAGCCACCATCACCGGAACAGGTGCGTACATTGGTACAAAGGCAGCTGTATTTACAATCAACAAGAGAACTATTGCAAAAGAGGTTCAGGAAAAAGACCGGGATAAGAAGGGTCTGATTCAGATGCCGAAGCTGTCTGCGAAAGGCGCGAAGGAAAAACTGGACGGAACGTGGACTGCGCAGGAGCAGGGAGCGTTAATAAATTCGGATAACAACGAAACAGGTTCGCTGCTGGTTCCTTATACAGGTTATACCATTAATCCGGATTTCAGGTTTGCCTCCAAAAATTATGACCTTGCAGGAACGGAACTGCCGGATAAAGAGCTGGCATCCAGCGACTACACTGTATCCTACAAGGTTGGAAAGTGGGCAGACGGCAAGGCGCCAGTCACGGTTACCGTCAAAGGAAAAGGCAACTATAGCGGCAGCGTGAAGTTTGACAATTTGTTTTCACTGACGGAGAGGGAGCTTGACAAACTGAGTATTGACGTTGAACCTGTTACGTACAATGGAAAGGCATCGAAACCGGCAGTCAGATTCTATGATGAGAATGGAAAGGCAGTCGATTTGAAACTCAATACGGCGTACACAGTAAGCTACAAGAATAACAAAGATTCAAGGGCGGTAAACAAGGAGCCCAACAAACAGCCGACAGTGACTGTCAAGGTAAAAGGAAACGGCTGGAAGACAAGCAGCGATCCGGCAACGACATCCTGCACAAAAACATTCGCGATTGATCAGGCAGAGATTACCAAGGCGGATATTAGCGATGTAGTGTTCCAGCGTTTTCTGGGCAAAGCATTGAAACCCAAAGTAGTCATTAAAGTGAACGGCAAGAAGTTAAAAGAAGGCAAAGATTTTGTTGTGACCTACAAAAATAACGTAAAACGAGGCGGTTCGGCAACGATTCAGATTACAGGAAAAGGAAATTACTTTACAAGAGAGCCGATTCAAAAAATCTTTGTAATTAAGTAAAGAAGGATATATTCAAAAATATAGAAAGAAATTTTCGAATAAGCCTTTACAAATCAAAAAAAATTGCATATAATGTGAAAAGCAAAACATAATATTGATTTTTGAAGCAACCAAAGACGGTTAACAATTGTTTTTTGGTTGCTTTTTTTGCGCACGAGCTGGTTCCCTGTCTCGATTGAAAAGGGCACGGTCGTCCAAAGGAAACAAAAAGGAGAGAATGAGATGTTTGATGTAAAAAGGAATGTTCCCCAAGCGCCGCTATACAGGGCGGAATTTGAGCATGACAACTGCGGTATCGGCGCGGTTGTCAATATCAAGGGCGTTAAGACGCGTGAAACTGTGGAAAACGCTTTGAAAATCGTGGAAAATCTGGAGCACAGGGCAGGGAAGGACGCGGAAGGTAAGACAGGCGACGGTGTCGGCATTCTGGTTCAGATATGCCATGACTTTTTTGCGAAAGTTACAAAGCCGCTCGGCATTGTGCTCGGCGGTGAGCGGGAGTACGGTGTCGGCATGTTCTTCTTTCCGCAGGATGAGTTAAAGAGAAATCAGGCGAAGAAAATGTTTGAGATTATTGTCGAGAAGGAAGGGCTTGTGTTCCTTGGATGGCGTGAAGTTCCCTGTGTGCCGTCTGTTCTGGGACACAAGGCAGTGGAGTGCATGCCCTGTATTATGCAGGCTTTTGTGAAGAAACCGTCCAACGTGGAGAAGGGTCTTGCCTTTGACAGAAAGCTTTATATTGTAAGGCGTGTATTTGAGCAGAGCTCGGACAATACCTATGTGGTGTCTCTTAGCAGCAGGACGATTGTCTACAAGGGAATGTTCCTTGTGACGCAGCTTCGTACATTTTTCATGGACTTGCAGAGCAGCGATTATAAGTCTGCAATCGCCATTGTGCACTCCCGATTCTCCACAAACACGAACCCGAGCTGGGAGAGGGCACACCCGAACCGCTTTATCGTACATAACGGTGAGATTAATACAATACGCGGCAATGTGGACAAAATGCTTGCCCGCGAGGAAAATATGGAATCCTCGTTTTTAAGCCATGAATTCCACAAAGTGCTCCCTGTTGTGAATGCGCAGGGTTCGGATTCCGCCATGCTTGACAACACGTTGGAATTTCTTGTCATGAGCGGCATGGAGCTTCCGCTTGCCGTCATGATAACCATTCCGGAGCCATGGGCAAACAACAAGACAATGTCGCAGTCCAAGAAGGATTTTTACCAGTACTATGCGACAATGATGGAGCCGTGGGATGGACCGGCATCCATTCTTTTCTCCGACGGGGATATCATGGGCGCGGTGCTTGACAGGAACGGACTGCGTCCGTCGCGTTACTACATCACCGATGATGACCAGCTGATACTGTCTTCAGAGGTCGGCGTGCTTCCGGTTGACGCGGCGAAAATTGTAAAAAAGGACAGACTGCGTCCGGGCAAGATGCTTCTGGTTGACACGGTAAAAGGCGAAGTGATGGACGATGACACGCTCAAGGAAAGATATGCAAAGAGTCATCCATATGGGGAGTGGCTTGACTCCAACCTTGTGACACTCAAAGAATTAAAAATACCAAATGTGCGCGTGCCGGAATTTTCCGACGAGGAGCGGCAGCGCATTCAGAAAGCTTTCGGTTACACTTATGAGGAACTCAAGACAAGCATACTTCCGATGGCGCGAAATGGCGCGGAGAGCATTGGGGCAATGGGTGTGGACACACCGATTCCTGTGCTTTCAAGGACGTATCACCAGCTGTCCCACTATTTCAAACAACAGTTTGCACAAGTCACCAACCCGCCCATTGACGCAATCCGCGAGGAAGTCGTCACATCAACGACAGTGTACATTGGAAAAGACGGAAATTTGTTACAGGACACGGAAAAGAACTGCAACGTACTAAAGGTAAACGACCCGATTCTGACAACCACAGACCTTTTAAAGATAAAAAACATGAAGCGGGAAGGCTTTAAGGTAGAGGTCATTCCGATTATTTATTACAAAAACACCAGTCTTGCACGGGCGATAGACCGCCTGTATGTCGAGGCAGACCGCGCGTACCGCGAGGGTGTGAATATCATGATTCTCTCAGACCGCGGCGTGGACGAGAACCATGTGGCGATTCCGTCCCTGCTGGCTGTATCGGCAATGCAGAAGCATCTGATACGCACCAAAAAGAGAACGAGTGTCGCGCTGATTATCGAGTCGGCTGAACCGCGTGAAGTACATGACTTTGCGACATTAATCGGCTACGGGGCATGTGCGGTAAATCCCTATCTGGCGCAGGAGTCCATCAAGGAGCTGATAGACAACGGCATGCTCGACAAGGATTACCATGCGGCAGTGGACGACTACAATGATGCGATTCTCCACGGTATTGTAAAGATTGCGTCAAAGATGGGGATTTCAACCATCCAGTCTTATCAGGGCTCACAGATTTTTGAGGCAGTCGGGATAGATGCGGATGTGGTGGACAAATATTTTACCGACACGGTATGCAGGGTCGGTGGTATTACATTGCAGGATATCGCAGACGGGTTTGACAATCTCCACTCATGCGCGTTTGACCCGCTCGGACTTGCCACAGACCTTACGCTTGACAGTCCCGGGCAGCACAAGGCAAGGAGCGGCGCCGAGGAGCATCTGTACAATCCGGCTACCATACATATGCTGCAGCAGTCTACCCAGAGGGGGGACTATGCGATGTTCAAGCAATACACGGAGATGATTGATGATGAGAACAGTGTGCGCAATATCAGGGGACTGATGGAATTCAATTATCCGAAAAAAGGCATTTCCATTGACGAGGTGGAAAGCGTGGAGCGCATTGTCACGCGGTTTAAGACCGGTGCCATGTCATATGGTTCCATTTCAAAGGAGGCGCATGAGACGCTTGCGATTGCCATGAACATGCTCCACGGAAAATCAAATTCCGGAGAGGGCGGGGAAGACTTGGATCGCATGGTGCCAAGCGCCGACGGACAAAACAGGTGCTCGGCAATCAAGCAGGTGGCAAGCGGACGATTCGGTGTTACCAGCAAATATCTGGTCAGCGCGCAGGAAATCCAGATAAAGATGGCACAGGGGGCAAAGCCCGGAGAGGGAGGGCATCTCCCGGCGGGAAAGGTTTATCCGTGGGTGGCAAAGACCAGACATTCGACACCGGGCGTCGGTCTGATTTCACCGCCGCCCCACCACGACATCTACTCGATAGAGGATCTTGCACAGCTGATTTATGACTTGAAAAATTCCAATAAGGACGCAAGAATCAGCGTCAAGCTCGTATCGGAGGCAGGCGTCGGCACAGTTGCGGCAGGGGTTGCAAAAGCAGGTGCGCAGGTCGTGCTGATTTCAGGCTATGACGGGGGAACGGGCGCGGCGCCGAAAAGCTCCATCCACAACGCAGGACTTCCGTGGGAGCTTGGACTTGCCGAGACACACCAGACGCTGATTCAGAACGGGCTTAGAAATAAGGTGCGTATCGAGACGGACGGCAAGCTGATGACGGGGCGCGACGTCGCCATTGCGGCAATCCTAGGGGCAGAGGAATTCGGCTTTGCGACGGCTCCGCTTGTGACCATGGGATGCGTCATGATGCGCGTGTGCAACCTTGACACCTGTCCTGTGGGGGTGGCGACGCAGAATCCGGAGCTTCGGAAACGATTTAAGGGAAAGCCGGAATATGTCATGAATTTTATGAAGTTTATTGCCGAGGAGCTCAGGGAGTACATGGCTGCACTGGGGGTAAGGACGGTTGATGAGCTTGTGGGGCGCACGGATTTGCTCCAAATGCGAAAGGAGCTTCCGGAGGGAACGGTAAAGCTGGATTTAAGCCTTATCCTGAACAATCCTTACCAGAAAGAAAAAGCAGTGTTTGACCCGAAACAGGTGTATGATTTTGCACTGGAAAATACGCTGGACGAGAAAGTGCTGTTAAAACAGCTTGGCAGCGCACTTGCGTCAGGAGAAAAGAGTCGTATCGAAGTCAATGTGACCAATACAGACCGTTCGCTTGGCACGATATTTGGCTCGGAGATTACGAAACAGTATCATGACACGCTTGCGGATGACACATTCCGCGTACTGTGCAAGGGCGCAGGCGGGCAGAGCTTCGGCGCGTTTATCCCGAATGGGCTGACGCTGGAACTTGCCGGTGATTCCAACGATTATTTTGGAAAAGGCCTGTCAGGCGGCAAGCTGATTGTCTATCCGCCAAAGGGCAGTCGCTTCAAGCAGGATGAAAATATCATTGTCGGCAATGTGGCGCTGTACGGCGCGACAAGCGGTAAGGCGTTTATCAACGGCGTGGCAGGCGAGCGGTTCTGTGTCCGGAATTCCGGCGCCGCCGCAGTTGTCGAGGGTGTCGGCGACCACGGATGCGAGTATATGACAGGAGGACGCGTTGTCGTGCTCGGCGGCACGGGAAAGAATTTCGCGGCGGGCATGAGCGGCGGTATTGCGTATGTCCTGGATGAGGAAAATGACCTGTACATGAGAGTCAACAAAGAGATGGTTTCCATGAGCGAGATTACCAACAAATATGATGTGATGGAATTAAAGGACATGATACAGGAGCACGTGGCGAACACAAACTCCGAAAAGGGCAAGGAAATTCTGGATAATTTTGGCGAGTACCTGCCTAAATTTAAGAAGATTATACCATTTGATTATGAGAGAATGCTCAAGACCATCGTCCAGATGGAGGAGAAAGGGCTCAGTGCGGAGCAGGCGCAGATTGAAGCATTTTACGCCAACACGCATAAATAGTGAGAGAAAGGAACGAGGTTATAGAAGATGGGAAAGCCAACAGGATTTTTGGATTATGACAGAAAAACTTCCGCGGCAGAAGCGCCAAAGGAGAGAATCAAACATTTTAATGAGTTCCATGAGCATCTCCCCATGGAAGAACAGCAGAAGCAGGGGGCGCGGTGCATGGAGTGCGGCGTGCCGTTCTGCCAGGCGGGTGTGACGATTGCGGGCATGACATCGGGCTGCCCGCTGCACAATCTGGTGCCGGAGTGGAATGACCTGGTCTATACAGGAAACTGGGAGCGCGCGTACAACCGGCTGAAAAAGACGAACAATTTTCCGGAATTTACGTCGCGCGTATGTCCCGCACTCTGCGAGAATGCCTGTACCTGCGGGCTTAACGGTGATGCTGTCGCGACAAAGGAAAATGAGTACGCTATTATCGAGAACGCCTACAAGACAGGGCTTGCGGATGCCAATCCGCCCAAAGTGCGCACCAACAAGACCGTGGCAGTTGTCGGGAGCGGACCGGCGGGTCTTGCCGTGGCGGATCAGCTCAACAAAAGAGGGCACAACGTCACTGTGTTTGAGCGCAGCGACAGGCTTGGCGGGCTTTTGATGTATGGGATTCCCAACATGAAGCTCGAAAAGCACATTATTGACCGCAAGATTAAGGTGATGGCGGAGGAGGGTGTTCGTTTTGTCACAAACACCGACATCGGTAAAGATGCCAAGTCAAAAAAATTAGTCGAGGGATTTGACCGGGTTGTGTTTGCATGCGGCGCCTCCAATCCGCGGGACATCAATGTGTCAGGGAGAGATGCCAAAGGGATTTACTTTGCGGTGGATTTTCTCAAGGGCGTGACAAAGAGCCTGCTGGATTCGGGGCTAACAGACAATGCATATGTTTCTGCAAAAGGAAAACATGTGGTGATTATCGGCGGCGGTGATACGGGAAATGACTGTGTGGGAACGTCCATAAGGCTCGGCGCGAAATCCGTCACGCAGATAGAGATGATGCCCAAAGCGCCTGACACGAGGGCAGACAATAACCCGTGGCCGGAGTGGCCGAAGGTCTGCAAGTCAGATTATGGTCAGGAGGAGGCAGCTGCGGTATTCGGGCACGATCCGCGCATTTACGAGACCACCGTCAAGGAGTTTCTCAAGGACAAGAACGGAAATCTCTGCGGTGTCAAAACTGTGAAACTTATGTGGGAAAAGGATCAGGAAAGCGGCGGAATGGTCATGAAAGAAGCCGCGGGCAGTGAGCAGACCCTCGAGGCACAGCTCGTCCTGATTGCAGCCGGCTTTCTTGGCAGCCAGAAGTATGTCACAGATGCCTTCAAGCTTGCGCTGGATGCGCGCACCAATGTAAAGACGGAGTCGGGCAGCTTCAAGACAAGTGCGGACAACATTTTTGTCGCAGGAGACATGCACACTGGGCAGTCCCTTGTGGTCAAGGCAATCCGGCAGGGACGCGAGTGCGCGCGCGAAGTCGACGAAAGCCTGATGGGATACTCCAATATGTATGTACAGTAAGGCTTTACACGCTCTGGTTCGTTTGTTATAATAAAAACAGCAGGAGATCCATAGGTACATTTGTTGTAACAGTTCAGCCCAGAGCCTTGCATTTACTGCAAAGCTCATATAACAGTATAGCAGGCGAAATGCATCAAGCCACGGAACATGGCTTTGACACCAACGAAGTGGTGTTGCATGGTTTGATGCCTGTAACAGGAAGACTTAGACTGAACTGTTAGCATTTGTTATGTGCAGAAAGTAGGTGGGCATATGCCAAGTGACAAGGAAATGATAAATAATTTGATTGATACGTACTCGAATTTGCAGCGTATTAAAACTGCTGAAAATATTGAGAAAGAGCTTGACTACCAGTTAACTTTGGTAAAAGCAAAGCTGGAATCTTTTGGTATTGTCACAAGTGAACTAGATATAAAATAGCAGAGTTGAAAGGGTGTGGGTTTGCACCCTTTCAATTTTTGCAGTGATATAAAAGAAACTGTACGATTCTGGAAATCAAAGGAGATGACATCATGACATTGAGGGAATTGCCGATCGGAAAGGAAGCGACCGTCACCTCGGTAGGCGGTGAGGGCGCGCTGCGGCAGCATTTTCTGGATATGGGTGTAATACCGGGGGTGGAGGTTGCCATGGTAAAATACGCACCCATGGGCGACCCCATAGAGATTAGGGTACACGGCTATGAGCTGACACTGCGCCTTGCGGATGCAGGCCAGATTGGGATTGAGGATGTGCGCGACGCAAATCCTGTGGGAAAAATCGGTTTACAGCCCAATCCCAAGCATAAAACCCATCATCCCGGGCTTGGAGAAGGTGGAAAGTACCATGTAAAAGCGGACGAGAATCCGCTTGCGGACAGCGAAATGCTGACATTTGCGCTTGCAGGCAATCAGAACTGCGGCAAGACGACACTGTTTAACCAGCTGACAGGCGCCAACCAGCATGTGGGAAATTTTCCGGGTGTGACGGTTGACAGAAAGGACGGAAGCATTCGGGGAAAGACGAATACGCTGGTGACGGATTTGCCGGGGATATATTCCCTGTCACCCTACACGAATGAGGAGATTGTCACAAGAAAGTTTATTTTGAATGAGCATCCGAAAGGAATTATCAATATTGTTGATGCGACGAACATAGAGAGGAACTTATACCTCACGATGCAGCTTCTGGAGCTGGACATTCCGATGGTGCTCGCACTCAATATGATGGATGAAGTCAGGGAAAATGGAGGATCTGTCAGGGTAAACGAACTTGAAGAGCTGCTGGGAATCCCCGTCGTACCGATAGCGGCGGCCAAAAATGAAGGAATTGGCGAGCTGATTGACCATGCGCTGCATATCGCAAAGTATCAGGAAAGACCCGGAAGGCAGGATTTCTGCGACGCGGATGACCACGGCGGGGCGGTGCACCGCTGCCTTCACGGTATCATGCACCTGATTGACGACCACGCGGCAAAGGCAGGCATTCCGGTCAGGTTTGCCGCCGCCAAGCTTGCCGAGGGGGACAGCCGCGTACTGGAACGGCTGAAGCTCGACACCAATGAGCAGGAAACATTGGAGCACATTATCTGTCAGATGGAAAAGGAGCGCGGACTGGACAGGGCAGCGGCGATTGCCGATATGCGTTTTTCCTTTATCCGGAAAATCTGCAGGGAGACAGTGATAAAGCCGAGGGAGAGCAGGGAGCATGTAAGGAGTACTGCCATAGACAGGGTTCTCACAGGAAGGTACACTGCCATTCCGGCGTTTGTTGCTATCATGGCAGTGGTGTTCTGGCTGACATTCAACGTAATCGGCGCATGGCTTTCGGGGCTTTTGGAAACGGCGATAGGCTGTCTGACTGACGCCGTTATGGCGGCTATGGAGGCTGGCAGGGTAAATGAAGTGCTGCAGTCACTCGTGATAGACGGAATTTTTAATGGTGTCGGAAGTGTGCTGAGTTTCCTGCCGACCATTGTGACACTGTTTTTCTTCCTTTCTATGCTCGAGGACAGCGGGTACATGGCGAGAGTGGCGTTTGTCATGGATAAGCTTTTAAGGAAAATCGGACTATCGGGAAGAAGCATTGTGCCCATGCTGATTGGCTTTGGCTGTACGGTTCCCGGAGTCATGGCAAGCAGGACGCTGCCGTCGGAACGGGACAGGAAGCTTACCATCCTGCTGACACCTTTTATGAGCTGTTCGGCAAAGCTTCCTATTTATGCGTTTTTTACGTCTGTATTTTTCCCCGAAAACGGCGCACTTGTTATGGTAGGGCTTTATTTCGCCGGAATACTTGTGGGAATTATTACGGCGGTAATCATGCGTCATCTGCGCTTTAAGGGAGAGGCAGTGCCGTTTGTCATGGAGCTTCCCAATTACCGTATGCCGGGGGCGAAAAATGTCGCGCAGCTTTTGTGGGAGAAAGCAAAGGACTTTCTGCAGAGGGCATTCACGGTTATCTTTATCGCGACGATAGTGATATGGTTTTTGCAGACATTTGACATCCGGTTAAATGCTGTGACGGATTCAAAGGACAGCATTCTGGCAATGGCTGCGGGCGTGATCGCGCCTGTTTTCCGGCCGCTGGGGTTTGGCGACTGGCGTATCTCGACGGCGCTTATAACAGGATTTATGGCTAAGGAAAGTGTCGTGTCCACACTGTCGGTACTGTTTGGGAACACGGCAAACCTTCTCGCGGCGATAACGCCGCTGACGGCAGGAAGCCTGCTTGTTTTCTGCCTGCTGTACACGCCGTGCGTGGCGGCGATAGCCTCCGTGAAAAGAGAGCTGGGAGGAAAGTCCGCGGTAGTCATGGCAGTCGGACAATGCGCGATAGCGTGGGTCTGCGCTTTCGCGTTCCGTCTGGCAGGGATGGCAATTGGCATGTAGCAATGTATCGGAAAGGGATAGGTGGTTCTATGGATAATGATAATCAGATGATTGATGAAATATTAAGGCATCTGGATAGTGAACTGGAACATGGCGCGGCGCGGATGAGTGTGATTTTTGACGACAAGGCAGAGGATGCCAAGACCGTGTCGCACAAATGCTGCCACAGCTATGGGCGTCCGGCGACAGAGACGGTAGGGCTGCTCGACATGTATACAGATATCAGCGCGGGCGACTCGGACAGGGGATAATGCGGAAGCAATATTTACATCATACAAAAAAGGGATGCTGCATTTGCAATATCCCTTTTTTGCAGTGTTTCTTGCAGAAAGTTTTCTTATCCCATTATAACTTCCACTGTTACTTCGGATTTTCCCGTCTCAAACGGAATGATACAGCCGTCGACTCCGGCGCCGTCCACGGTCATGGAAGCGACTCCTTTCTGGACGTTATCCGGATTTTTTACGGTAATGTGATATACCACGTCACGGAAACGCCTTGTCAATTTGAAATCGCCAAATCCTGTCGGTACACAAGGGTCAACGCGCAGACCGTTGTGGGTTGGATAAACCCCGAGGATATACTGTGATATGTTGGCAAATGTCCATGCGGCAGTGCCGGTCAGCCAGCTGTTCTTTGCCTCGCCGTGGTATTTTGCATCGCGTCCTGCAACCATCTGCGAGTAGACATAGGGTTCTGTCCTGTGGATTTCGCTGATATCCTCAACATAAGACGGACATGTTTTCTTATAGATTTCAAATGCCCTGTCACCGCGCCCGAGGACTGTCTCGGCAATGGAAACCCATGGATTGTTGTGGCAGAAAATGCCAGCGTTTTCTTTGTATCCGGGCGGATAGGAAGATATTTCACCAAGTTCGACATGATACTTCGTGTAAGCCGGTTGTAAAATCATGACACCATACTTCGTGTCAAGCCGTTCTTTTACGGAATCCAATGCCTTTTCGGCAAGCCCCTCCTTCACGCCGATTCCTGCGAGCACGCAGAATCCCTGAGGCTCAATGTAAATCTGCCCTTCCGCACATTCTTTAGAGCCGACCTTGCTGCTGTAAGCGTCGTAGGCTCTCACAAACCATTCTCCATCCCATCCGTCCTTGAGGACAGCGTCATACATAACGGCGACTTCGTCCCTTGCGCGTTTTGCCTCCGCGTCATCGCCGAGAAGCTCTGCAAGCTGTGCGTACTCCTCACCATATTTTACAAACATTCCGGCGATAAATACGGATTCGGCAACCGGCCCCTCGCTTGGACCAAAGGTCTGGAACGATTCGCCTGGATGCTCGGAAAAGCAGTTTAAGTTCAGGCAGTCGTTCCAGTCAGCGCGTCCGATAAGCGGCAGCTGGTGGGGACCCTTGTGGTTCACAGTGTAGTCAAAGGAACGTTTCAGGTGCTCCATCAGTGTCGTTGCGGCATGCATGTCATTGTCATAGGGAACCATTTCTTTTAGGATGGATAAATCACCCGTCTCGCGGACATAGGCGCTTGTGCCGGCAATCAGCCACAGCGGGTCGTCATTGAAACCGCTTCCGATATCGGAGTTGCCCTTTTTGGTGAGAGGCTGGTACTGGTGGTATGCGCTTCCGTCCTGAAACTGCGTCGAGGCGATATCAATGATACGTTCCCGCGCGCGTTCCGGTATCAGGTGTACGAAACCGAGCAAATCCTGACAGGAGTCCCGGAAGCCCATTCCGCGGCCGATACCGGACTCATAGTAGGAAGCGGAACGGCTCATGTTAAAGGTAACCATACACTGGTACTGGTTCCAGATGTTGACCATTCTGTTGACATTCTCGTCAGAAGATTCAACGACGTAACGTCCAAGAAGATTTTTCCAGTAGTCGTTCAATGCGGCAAATGCCTTGTCGACAGCAGCGTCAGTATTGTATTTTGCAATCATTGCACTGGCTGGCTTTTTGTTGATGACATTCGGTGCCTCAAATTTTTCCGCGACAGGGTTTTCTAAATATCCAAGGAGGAAAACATACGATTTTTCTTCTCCGGGAGCCAGTGTGATGTCAATTTGGTGCGCGGCAATCGGAGCCCATCCGCTTGCCACGGAATTTGTACATTTTCCGGCAATTACAGCTTCCGGCTTGTCGGCGCCGTTGTATGTGCCGACAAAACTTTCGCGGATTGTGTCAAATCCGTCGACATCCGTGTTGACTGTATAGATGGCGTAGTGGTTTCTTCGCTCGCGGTACTCTGTCTTGTGATAGATGGTGGAGCCGATAACCTCCACTTCACCGGTGCTTAAATTACGCTGGAAGTTTCTGGAGTCGTCGTCCGCGTTCCAAAGGCACCACTCCACATAGGAAAAGAGGGAAATTTTTTTCTCTGTATCCGTGTTGTTTTTGATTTTGACCTGCGAGATTTCACAGTTGTCGTCCATTGGGACAAATGTGAGCACAGATGCCTGTACTTTATTTTTGGAGGAGGTAAAGCGGCTGTAGCCGATGCCGTGGCGGCACTCGTAGGAGTCGAGTGCAGTCTTTGCAGGCTGCCATCCCGGATTCCAGATGGTATCGCCGTCCTTTATGTAGAAATACTTGCCGTTTGTATCATAGGGAACATCGTTGTAGCGGTAGCGCGTGAGGCGCAGGAGCTTTGCGTCTTTGTAGAAAGTATAACCGCCGCAGGTATTTGAGATGAGAGAGAAAAATTCTTTGCATCCCAGATAATTAATCCATGGAAGCGGTGTTTTTGGGGTTGTAATGACATATTCGCGGTGCGCATCATCAAAATATCCGAATTTCATAGTTTGCTTCTCCTTTTTCTGATTGATTCGTCAGGATATCCACCTTTACGAAAACGTTTAAGTAACCGTTGCATATATAATTTAACATATAAAGCCAATAAAAAGCAAGGTAAAAATTAGAGAAATAATGTGTAAAATATTTTTCTTGCAAAAGATATGGTATTTGCTATATGATAAAACTATGAAAACGATTAAGTACGGAATGGAAAATAATTGGGGTTATTTCTTAACGGCATATGAAAAAAGGAGAAGGGTATGGTTTCAATGAAAGACATTGCTGCGGCGTGTGAGGTTTCTGTCGCTACGGTCAGCAAGGCATTAAACAATCAGGGTGATATTGGGGAGGAGACAAAAGAAAAAATTAGAAGCGCTGCCAAAAGGCTCGGGTATCATCCGAACTTTTCCGCCAGAGCGCTGAAGACAAACCGGACATACAATCTGGGCGTGCTATATAAAGAAGGGTCGGGGAGCGGTCTGACACATGACTATTTTTCGCAGGTGCTTGAAAATTTTAAGAACACGGCGGAAAATAACGGATATGACATCACGTTTTTGAGCAATTCCAAGATACGAAAGGATAGAATGTCCTACTTGGAACATACCATTTACAGAAGAATGGACGGCGTCATGGTCGCAGTCGCCGACTATAAAGATCCGGAAGTGATTGAACTTTTGCAGAGCCGGCTTCCTGTAGTCACGGTGGACTATATATTTAACGGGAGGATTTCGATTCTGTCAGATAACATAACCGGTATGCAGGAACTGCTCTCCTATATTTATGATCAGGGGCACAGGGAGATTGCCTATATCTGCGGAGAGGAATCGCTGGTGACGACCAACAGAGTTTCGACCTATTACCGCTTTATGGAAGAACATGGCATTGCGATTCGGGCAGACTTTTTACAGAGAGGAAAATACAGGGATTCCCACGCGGCAGGGCAGATTACGGGGAAACTCTTGGATATGCGGCAGCCGCCGACGTGCATTTTGTATGCGGACGATTTTTCGGCGATAGGCGGTATGAATGTCATCAGGGACAGGGGGCTTAGGATGCCGGAGGATATATCGGTGGCTGGTTATGATAATATTTTGATTGCCTCACAGCTGGAGCCGCGCCTGACGACATACCAGCAGGATACGGTGGCAATCGGCTGCATGGCGGCGGAGAAGCTTGTCAGCCTTATCGAAAATCCTATGACAACACCAATCACCCAGTATACGGTGGGCGGCGAGCTGGTGAAAGGCGGTTCGGTTGCACGGATAAAATGAATTTTATGAAATTTTATATTTCGTTAATTTACCTTATCTGTCACATATGATAGGATATGAGATAGGGAACTGTAGGAAATCAACAGCTTCCAACCACAAATGAGAATGGGGAAGAAGTATGGCAGGGATAGTTTATGATGCCCGGCGCATTAAGGCGTATGAGGGATTTCTGGCGCTTGGGGAGATTGCAGACGAGACGAGGGCATGGTGCGATGCACTCTGGGAGGAGCTTGTGTTTTGGCCGGAGCTTCTGGAGGAGCTTGTGTTTTATCTGGAGCATCGCTGTCTGATGGACAAAGTACGCTGTGAAGGATATGGGCTGACGGACTTATATATATGGCAGATGAACCGCTATAACCTGATTGGTGACTCCGGCAAAAATACCGATGCCTGCAACAAAGACAGAATGGTGATTCACGCATTCAGGGACATGGTAGAAATGAATAAGGATCCTGCGCCTTATGTGCGGAAGCTGACAATGGGCAGAGGGATGGATCAGGCTTAAAAATATGGAAAAAGCGTGGAATCGGAGATTCCATACGATAGAAATGGGAGATATTTATGGACTGTGACGAATTTTTAATGCAATTTCGTGAAGCTCTTGACGGAAAAGTGCCGGAGAACGTGATAAAGGAACATGTGAATTATTACAGGTCATATATTAACAGCCAGACTGCAAATGGCAGAAACGAGTCCGAGGTTCTTAGGATGCTCGGAGACCCAAGGCTATTGGCAAAGACGATAGAGGAGAGCAGTAAATTTGCGTCTGAGGGACAGCAGGAGAGCCGGAACAGGTACGAGAGCGGCAGAGACAATGACTATAGCTATAAGGATACCATAAAAAGCCGCCATATCAGACTTCCGGGGTGGCTTGTCACAACGATTGTGATGGCTGTGGTCATCATTTTGCTGACAGTGGTATTTAAAGTTTTTGTTTTTCTGGCGCCGGTAGTCATACTGTTTTTGTTTGGCGGTTTTCTGCTAAGGACGATTCGGGGCTGGTGGAGAGGCGAATGACTTCATATAGAGTTATAAGAATAAAGAGTGTGAAAAATTTGCAAAAACATATTTTTCACACTCTGTTTGGTTCATAATAGAAAAAAGAAAAAACTGTTCCGAAATGAAAAACGACCACCAAGTGATCGTCTTTCGTTAAGGGGAGTATAAATAATTAATATATAAGGGTTGTAAAGAGGATTGAAGGAGTATCTCTTTACTAACCTTAGTATATCAATTGTGACCTCAAAGGTCAATACATTTCTGAAAATAAATCTTAACAAACAACAATTATCAGATTTGGGCAGTGTTTCCAAGGTAAACATTATATGTAAATAAAAATTATTGTATAAAAATGTGCATTTGTGCAAATCATATCTGTGTAGCATGATAAACGTGCTCATGACATACAAAAAAACAAATCGGATGTGTGTCATAAAACGGGAATGCATTCCCGAAAAAATTGGAGGTATCATTATGTCTGGAACAAACAACAGCTACGAGCAGAACAAGACAAACAACAATTATCAGAATGCGCAGAACTCACAGAATTCACAGGGTTCTAACAGCACAAACAACAGCAATTCTGACAACAACCAGAAGAATTGCAAAAACAGCACAAACAACAGTAACAACAACAATAACAACAAGTAGTTTGTGCCGTAATGGAAAAGACAGGGCTTGATGCGAGTCCTGTCTTTTTTTGGGCATGAATCCACACAGCCTTTGTGTGCATTCATAGAAAATATTTGACAGATAAAAGATATTAAATATAATTAAAAGTAAGGAAGCCTTTTCTACAGTTCCTTGCGGTCGGAAAATAATATGGAGATGGAGCAGACGAATGAAAAAATACGAACTGATAGCGCCCTGCCACTTCGGGCTGGAAGCAGTCCTAAAGCAGGAAATAATAGATCTCGGATATGATGTGTCGAGTGTGGAGGACGGCAGAGTGACCTTTATCGGGGACGATGAGGCAATATGCCGTTCAAACATCGGGCTTAGGACAGCGGAGAGAATCCTTATCAAGGTCGGAAGCTTTCGGGCAGAGACCTTTGACGAGCTTTTTGAGGGTACAAAGAATTTACCGTGGGAGGAGTACATACCGTCAGACGCAAAATTCTGGGTGGCGAAGGCGGCAAGCATTAAGAGCAGGCTCTTTTCGCCGTCAGACATACAGTCCATTATGAAAAAGGCAATGGTGGAGCGGCTGAAACAGGTGTACAAGGTAAGCTGGTTTCGCGAGGAAGGGCAGAGCTTTCCGATTCGTGTTTTCCTGATGAAGGACACTGTGACAGTGGGGCTTGACACGACGGGCGAGTCGCTGCACAAGAGAGGTTACCGGAAATACAAGGCAAAGGCGCCGATTGCGGAGAATCTTGCTGCTGCGCTGATTATGCTCACGCCGTGGAGGGACGAGAGAATTCTTGTCGACCCATTCTGCGGAAGCGGAACGATACCGATAGAAGCGGCTTTGATGGCGGCAAATGCTGCACCTGGGATGAAGCGCGGGTTTACGGCGGCTGCATGGGAGCATCTGATTGACAGAAAAATTTGGGATGACTGTTACGAGGAAGCAAGGGAACTGGCTGATTTTTCTGTGCCCGTCAATATTCAGGGATTTGACAATGACCCTGAAATGATAAAGATTGCAAGGCAGAACGCGCGGCTGGCGGGAGTGGATCATATGATTCATTTTGACCAGAGGGATGTCGAGCATCTGACACATGACGGAAAATATGGCTTTATCATAACAAATCCGCCATATGGGGAGCGTCTTGAGGAGAAGGAAAACATACCGCCCCTCTATCGGATGCTTGGAGAAAAATACAAGAAACTTGACACTTGGTCGCTTTACCTCATTACTTCGCATGAGGATGTGCAGAAAGATATTGGCAGGAAAGCGGACAAAAACAGAAAGATATACAACGGAATGATGAAGACCTACTATTATCAGTTCATCGGACCGCGTCCGCCAAAAAATTTATTGGGAAAATAAGGGTGACAGGAATATGCAGACAGACATGGAACAAAATCTTCTGACGTGTGAGGGCTTTGCGGAGGGAGACTATGCCCTTACCAGAGTCGAGGCAGGGCGGATTATCGCACAAAAAAGAGACAAACTGTATGCTGCTTCATGGGCAGCGGCGGTTGGTTTTGCAGTCCTCTCCGCGGCGATGATGGCAGGATTTAAATACAATGAAGGATTCCTTGACGCAAACAGCCGTATCGGAATCTTGATGGAAAGCGTAAACGTGCAGGAGGATAAGTTATCATCCCCCAAAATCAATGTGCACACAAATTTCAGGGACGAAAAGAAATCTCGCCTTGTAGTACCGCTGTCGGTTCCCATAGAGGAAGAAAATGTCAGTATTACAGAGGAATTTACGCAGGATAAATATGTGCTCACGCTGTCTGGTTACTCCGGAAACTTTCCGGATGGCATTGAGCTGGTGAGCGATTCGGCGATAATGGAGGCAGTGGGGGTATACAGACAGAACGGCGATGTGGTTGTGGAGATATACTGCAGGGATTTGTATGACTGTGAACTGGTAACCAGCGGCAGTGCACTGGCAGTGAATTTCACGGAGACAGGGGACAGATACGCGGCAAAGGCAGTTGTATGGTTTCCGTTTGAAGACAAAAACCGTCTGGCGCTTCCCGAGTGGCGGCAGAGCCTTGAAAAATTCGCGGCGGACAATCGTATACGGCTGTATATGGCACCGGATATGCGGGAGGAATACACGCAGTCAGACGTGATTGCCTTTGCGAATAAAATCCACGCGGACATGGTGCTTGGGGTAGAAGTCGGAAAAACGGATGCGCAGGAGTCATATCTGACAGGTATATGTAATACAATATATTTTATTCCGGACTATAACAGTACGCATCTGGCAGTGGTCATGGCAGAGACCTTTTCGCAGACAACACAAATCGGGATACGCGGCTTTGAAGAGGCAGGAGACCATGTGCTGGTGTCGGATGCCGCTGTTCCGGCAGCAGTGATAAAGCTGTCCCTGACACAAAAGGACATGGACAGTGTGGAAAACGAATACAAATTAAATCAAAAAATATCAGCCTCCCTTGTAGGCACAATGGGCGGCGTTCTGGAAAATTATCTAAAAGTGGGAGAAAACGGAAATGAAAGCTGATAAAATTATATTTGCAACAGGAAACGCTGGCAAGATGCGGGAAATTCAGATGATACTGGCTGATTTAGGGCTTGAGATACAGTCCATGAAAGAGGCAGGCGTTACGGCGGATATCGTTGAGGACGGAAAAACGTTTGCGGAGAATGCCATGATTAAGGCGTCGGCTATCGCACAGGAGCTGGAAAAACGCGGCGAGCGGGCTGTCGTCCTCGCAGACGATTCCGGGCTTGAGATTGACTACCTGAACAAGGAGCCGGGAATATATTCCGCGCGGTATATGGGGGAAGATACGTCCTACACGATTAAAAATGCACATCTGATACAGCGCCTTGCTGGGGTGCCTGACGAGAAACGCACGGCGCGGTTTGTGTGCGCGATTGCCGCCGTGCTGCCTGACGGCAGGCAGTTTGAAACAAATGCGGCTGTCGAAGGAAGAATCGGCTACGAGGAGCGGGGAGAAAACGGTTTTGGTTATGACCCGATATTTTACCTTCCGGAGTATGACAAGTCCTCTGCGGAACTTTCACCGGAGGAGAAAAACCGTATCAGCCACAGGGGGAAGGCGCTTGAGGAAATGAAAAGGGTGTTATTGGCAGAACTTTAAATCAAATCAGGCTGTTGCCAACGGGGGCGTTATGAAAAAAATACTTATTGTGAGTGATACACATAGGAAAAATGAAAACTATATGAAAGTCTTGCAAAAGCTGGGAAAGGTAGATATGGTCATTCATCTCGGGGATATTGAGGGAAGCGAGTACACCATTCAGGAGGCAGCAGGATGTCCTGTGGAGATGGTTGCAGGAAATAATGATTTTTTTTCAAATTTACCATCAGAAAAGACTTTACAAATAGGTAGATATTGTGTTATGATAACACACGGTCACCGATATTATATCAGTATGGGCAATGAGATGCTTAAAAAAGAAGCCGTGGCACAGGGTGTGGATATTGTGATGTATGGGCATACACACCGACCCGTGATCGACATATCAAAAAACATAATAGCGATTAACCCCGGAAGCCTTTCTTATCCCAGACAGGAGAACAGAAAGCCCTCCTACATCATTATGCAGCTGGATGAGCGGGGGGACGCAAGTTTTGAACTGCAATATGTCGAATGAAAACGGAAATAAGGATTCGTTGAAAAAAACGAAAAAATTTTGAAAAAAGTGTTGACACATAGATGATAGTTATGTATAATAAAATTCGTCGCTGCGAGAGATGACAAATTGAAAATTGGATATCGGGGTGTGGCTCAGCTTGGCTAGAGCGCCTGGTTTGGGACCAGGAGGTCGCAGGTTCGAATCCTGTCACCCCGATTGTATGCGGGTGTAGTTCAATGGTAGAACACTAGCCTTCCAAGCTAGATACGTGGGTTCGATTCCCATCACCCGCTTTTTTATATTTTATTTTCAGGAGGGCTTCTGATGAAGATTGTATTCTTAGACGTTAAGACAATCGGTGAAGATATTGATTTGTCCGGCTACGACCGGTTAGGCCAGGTGGTAAAATACCCCTTCTCCACTCCCGCCCAGGTTCCTGATCGGATTGCGGATGCAGACGTTATTGTCCTTAACAAAGTACGGATTGATGCCGAAACCGTGGGAGACGCCCCGAAGCTGAAGCTGGTCTGCGTAACCGCCACCGGAACCAATAATCTGGACAAGGAATTTCTTGACAAGCGCAAAATTGCCTGGAGAAATGTGGCCGGATACTCTACGGAGTCCGTGGCGCAGCATACATTTGCCATGCTGTTCTATTTACTGGAAAAACTGCGATACTACGACGATTACGTAAAAGACGGGCGTTACGCATGTGATACGTCATTTACCCACTTTGAAGAACATTTTTATGAATTGAACGATAAGACCTGGGGAATCATCGGACTCGGCAATATCGGAAGACGGGTTGCGTCTATCGCGAAAGCCTTTGGCACCCATGTAATCTATACCTCCCCCTCCGGCAGTCCTAAACAGGAGGGATACTGTCAGGTAGATATGGATACTCTGCTTGCCTCCTCCGACATCATATCCGTTCATGCCCCGCTAAATAAATATACCGAGAATTTGATTAATGCCGCTGCATTTAAGAAAATGAAGAAATCCTGCATCTTTCTGAATCTTGGCAGAGGACCGATTGTGGTTGAAGATGAGCTTGCCGAAGCTCTTGAACAGCACGAGATTGCCGCCGCAGGGCTGGACGTGCTCTGTACGGAGCCCATGAGTCCCCAAAACCCTCTTCTTCAGATGAAAGACAGCAGAAGGCTGTACATCACCCCTCATATAGCCTGGGCCAGCGTAGAAGCCAGAACACGGCTGATGAAGATTGTTCTGGGACAGATTCATGAATTTTTCGACATAAAGCACAGCAATTAAACATAAAAAACACTCAGGAATATAGACTGTATTCAGGTATCCTATATTCCTAAGTGTTTTATTTTTTCGTCTTATCTCTATGCAATACCACCGAAAGCATCTCCCCTGCCATCACCAGCACACCGCCGCAGACAAGATAGATATCCCCAAGATTCGCCGTAATCCTTCCAAGAAACTTCTTCTTAGTTTTGAATCCGATATAGTCAACCACCTTCCCCTTTGCCAGCCTATCAAAGAGGTTGCTCGCTGCACCGGCGCTCACAAGGGCCATTCCCAATTTTTTTACATAGCTCCTCTTTTTCGCAAATGTGAGAAAATCCCACGCCAGTACTCCTGCGCCGGCAAACACAGACATGCCTCTCACAGCCTTTGGGCGCTCGTCAAACAGATTAAGCAGAAATCCCCTGTTATAGACTTTCCGGAGAACAAGCCCTCCGCCTGGGAGTTTCCTTTCTTCTCCGTGGTTCAGCTCATCCTCCACCCATCTCTTAATCATCACATCCGCGCCCAGCAGTATTGCAAATATCACCAGCATAACGGAGAACATCCTATATCTCCTCTTTGATCTTTACAATCTGTTCTTCCTGCTTCTCAATCTCCTCCTCACGCTTCTCCACCTCTTCACACAGGGAAATATACTCCGTATCGTCTACCTCGCCCTTCTGAAACTTTTCATAGACCATGCGTCCGATATCCCTTAAGTCCCTCTCATTGGCACGCTTCATAGAACGGATATCGCTCTTAATCTTCTGAATCTCCAGCGTATCCTCCGCCTTCTTACTAAAATCACTTGCCGTATCTGAAATCTTCTTTCCCAGTTCACCAAAAAAATCTGCCATTTTATCTTCTCCTTTTCTCTTTTCTTGTCTGTCTGCTACAACTGACGCAAAATATCCAAAGAGCGGTACAGGTTCATGGCCCCATATCCCCACTCTCTGTTCGGGCTCTCCATTCCCGGCCTCTGCTCTGCGCCAAGTAAAATGATGTTCCGAATCTGGCTGGAATTGACCCCCCAGGCCTCCGTATTGTTCAGAACCCACTCCATCAAAAGCGCCGCAGCCCCAGTGGCAATTCCTGCCGCTACGCTAGAGCCGCTTCGCACCACGAATTCATTGTTAAGCCCTGCACCGGACACCAGAACGCCAGGGACAGCATAATCCGGCTTTACCCTTCCATCTCTAGTATACCCCCTGCCGGAATTAATATCAACTGATTTATCCACCCCATTATAGAATGCAACCGTCATTGCCACCAGACTGCTTCCTGGCTCTGCCAGCGTCGTATCCGGATTCGCCTCTAGGAAATACACCTCTCCGGTGAGAAATTCTTGAACCGGAAGCCATATATGGAACATTCCGTCAGAACGCCGCACAGGTTTTACACTAATCTTCCAAATACCCGACGCAGGATTCCTAATCCGCATAAAAATCAATTGTGAATCATTATTTTCCAGAAGCAGTCGGTATTCTACCTCCACATCTGTCTTATCAAACACAAAGGTTTCTCGGTATTCACGCCCCTGCTTTAGCGTAATGTATCCTGTCCGTTCTCCGGAGGGTGATGTAAACGCAACAGTCATCACATTGGGAACAGTCGTCCACAACTCCGCTACAAAGCCCTCTACCCCTTCTTCCACACGTATCTCGGCATCCACAGTCTCATCCATACTTCCAAGCTGCCGTGAAAAATGATGCCTGTGTACCGCACCGTTTCCCGCGCTGATTACGACGCTTCTATTCAGCACCGACGAATAGGCATCAAGCATGTTAGACAGAAGGGAAGTCCCATTATGCCCTCCCAGGTTCGTTCCCAGCGCAATACACAGAACCAGCGGCATGTTCCTTTTGCGGGCAAGGTCATTAATATATTTCATGGCCAGCATGATATCATTTTCCTGAAAACATTTTGCGTCCTGACGAATAACATAAAAATCCTTCAAGTATGCTTTTGCAGGCTTTAACTTTACCACCGCAAGCGTCGCCTCTGGCGCGGCTCCAATAAAACGGTGCTCAAGATCTGCATTTCCCGCCGCTACGCTGGCGATAAACGTACCATGCCCGTCCGTATCCATGCTTGGCACAACCTCAAGGGGATTTTGTGAACGCAGCGCCTCATTAATCATTTCCTCTGTATATTCACTTCCGTAATCCAGTCCCTCCGGAAAGGGACCGTCCTGTATAGTCTGGTCCCAGATGCCTGCAATTCTTGTAGAACCGTCAATATTTTGAAAAAGAGGAT
>CAJTTO010000044.1 GCA_910579275.1 uncultured Lachnospiraceae bacterium | reverse complement strand
CGGAAATTTCTGAAGCCTTATAAAACAAGGGGTTCGAGTTTCCGAGAGCACACAATAATGTACGGAGGTAGCGTAATGAAACGGGTTTATTGTCTTTATAGAGTATCGACCAAAAAGCAGGTAGACAAGAACGATAAGAATGAGAACGACATCCCCATGCAGAAAACAGCGTGCCGGGATTTTGCCAGCAGCCAGCAGGACTGGACGATCCTAAAGGAGTTTTCCGAAAAGGGGATTTCCGGCTATAAGGTGTCAGCGGATGACAGGGACGCCATCCAGGAATTGAAAGAGGCGGTCCTGAACAATGAGTTTGATATTCTCCTGGTATTCATGTTTGACAGGATCGGGAGGATTGACGACGAGACGCCTTTTGTGGTGGAATGGTTCGCCAAGCATGGGGTTGAGGTATGGAGCACCCAGGAAGGGCAGCAGTGCTTCAACAACCATGTGGACAAGCTGATGAATTATCTCAGGTTCTGGCAGGCATCCGGCGAGAGTGAAAAGACCTCCATCCGGATCAAGAGCAAGATGCAGCAGATGACCCTTGACGGGTTATATACCGGCGGCCCGGTCAAGTTCGGGTATCGTCTGGCGGACAGCGGCCTTGTGAACCGTAAAGGTGCGTAGATCAAGAAGTATGAGATCGACCCGGCGGACAGCGAAGTGCTCCACATGATTGATGATATGACGATCCATAAGGGGTACGGCTCTTACAGGATGGCGGACTTCCTTAATAAAAAGGGGTACAAGCCCAGCGGCGGGGGAAAGTTCACAAGCATTAAAGTGATCCGCATCCTCCGGGATTCCTTCTATTGCGGGAGGCTGGAGGACGGTTCGACTTCTCCGCAGCTGGAGGCATTAAGGCTTCGCAGTGATGATACATACGACCAGATCCTTTACATCCTGGAGCAGAGGCAGAATAAGAATGAGGAAAAGCGCCATATCGCTTTGCAGACCAAAGGGCAGGCGATGCTTTCCGGGAATGTGTTCTGCGCCCACTGTGGCGGGAGGCTTACGACCATCCGGTACCGTGACAGCTATACAAGGGCTGACGGCACGGAGTATTCCGTGGATCAGATCAAGTATTCCTGTTACCACAAGAGCCGCAAGCTCTGCAAGTGTGACGGGCAGACGACCTATCAGGCGGACAGGGTGGACGAGACCATTCGGCAGATCATCCGAAAGATATTCAGCTGCATGGACGGGGCGCCGGAGGAAGAAAAGCTGCAGGCAATGTTCAAACGGCAGATGGCCGGGAACAGGGCTACGCAGAAAAAGCTGGACCTGGAGCTCACGAGGAATAAGGAGCAGCTTACGAAATTACAGCTTGAAATCGCAAAGACGCTGACAGGCGACAGCATTTATTCACCGGAGGATCTGTCCCAGGCGATCCAGACCGTAAAGTCACGGATCACCGAGGCAGAGACAAAGCTCATGGAGCTTAAGGAAGAAGAAGCGCAGAAGAAACAGGGGATCGACCTGATCACCCCGACCTACAACCAGTTCAAGTCCTGGGCGGAGGAATTTGACACGGCCACACTGGAGCAGAAGAAAATGATAGCCTGCCACTTGTTCAAGCGTATTGAGGTTGGGAGGGATTACAAAATCTCTGTTGAGCTCAACATGTCATACCAGCAGTTCTGCTCCGAATGGGGCGACGGCAGCATTTTGGTCACGGAGGCCATCTGATAAAGGGTGGTCGGCCGGGGGCTTTACCAGTTAAGACATAAACCGGTATTTAACTTATACGTATAGTTATGTAAGAGGAAATGATATAAAAAAGTTTCCAAAAACGTGAATTTCCCTCTTGCCAAATGAAAGAAGTTATGGTAACATAATCTTCGTTAGGTTATCAGTTCGTTGGTAGCCACAAGAAGTGATAAGATACCCTCGATTGTAATTTGGACATGACACTCTATCAACGAGATTTTACGGTATGTAACCGTATCAATGGTAGAGCACACGGCTGTTAACCGTGGGGTTGTTGGTTCGAGCCCAACTCGGGGAGTAAGGCGTCAAAGGGATGACGCCTAAGAAAAAGCCGTAAACATCAGCGTTTGCGGTTTTTCTTTGTTTAAATGTCAAGCCTTGAAAGAGGCACAATAGATCGCATGGCTGCAAAAACAGGCATGTGAGTGTTAACCGAAAAATGAACCGGGATCGCGCTGCATTTCGTATTCCGGCTGTAACTGCCTGATAGTAAACAATACTTTTACTGTCAGGCTTTTTTGTTGCCATTTTTTAGCCACGGTATAATGCTGTGGCTTTTTTTGATGGATGGAATCAGGAGGGATTCTTATGGAATTTACGGAAATGGAAAAACGGATGCTGTACCAGACATATACGAATTGACAGGGCAGGACAAGGTATCTAAAACCTATTCCCTTCCGGAATATCACATAAGCTACCGCAAACCGAGGGCAGTCAGCGTGGAGCAGAGGAAACGAGCAAGGCAGATGATGATTGCCAATAACAGGGCAAAGGAAGATTAAGCAAAATTTTTGAAATTGTGTGTGCAGTTGTGGTAAAATAACAGTGTTGGACGATTAAACAATTCAGGATTTATTAAGGAGGACAAAACAGTGAACAAAGAATGGAAAAGATTATATGAAGAAGCAATGAGCGTTTTGAATCCCCATGATGTTTCAAATAAAATGTGGGTAGGGAGTGTGGCATCTGCCGTACTCACGAAAAAAGGTAATATTTATAAGGGTATATGCATTGACACGGACGGCTCTATAGGGATGTGCGCGGAAAGAAATGCTTTATCAACAATGCTTACATATGGCGAAAGTGAGATTACAAAAGTGGTTTCAGTATATAAAGATGGAAATATAATTCCATCTTGTGGTATTTGTAGAGAATTTATGATGCATTTAGGCGGAGATGTGGAAAATATTGAAATTCTATTGGATAAAGAAGGGCGGACAACAAGATTGATTGATTTGATGCCTGAATATCCACGGCATAAATAATTTCCAGTTTGTCGGGGGTATTCAAAAAAATGTTATAATTATTGAATATTATTGGATCTATGGCAGCGATTTATCTTAACAGAAAACCAGCTGCCTTTTTTATTTCAGCAACCACCAACACATTGCAGAAAGAATGAGGTATTAAGATGATCGAGGGCAAAAATGACGCAGGCAGAAATTTAGAAAAGGCATTCGAACAGGCAAAACAGCGTGTAGCCAGTGAAAAGAAAAAACAGAACGAGAAGAAACGCAAAGCCGAGAACCATCACAAGTATATCATGGGCGGTATCATTGTGAAGTATTTCCCCGACTGCTGCCGTTATGACGAGGGCGAGTTAAACCGTATCTTGTCGGTTGCATTTCAGACAAGGGAATGCCAACAGGTTATATCTAAAATCAAAGCGGAAAGCCTGGAAACCACTTCCCTGGAAACCACTCTCCCCAATGCCGAAAATGAAAGCGAGAGCGGTGCGCACTTCGGGAACTCCTGCGGAGGGCATTGTCTGTCTTGCGACAGCCAACAGGGGACGTTACACTTCCCTTGCGGCGCAAAAAGCGCGCCTGCCCCTTTGTAAACTTTGCGGGCAGAAAAAGCCAAAGTGCGGCGTTTATCTGCCCACAAAGTCCGTCCATGCGTCCCGCTGCCTTATCGGCAGAATACAGGTGCCGCGTATGGGTAATGTCACGAAACAGGCAAGCACACGTTTTTCCATAGTCAAGCGGAGCAAGGGGCAGTCGGCAGTCGAGAAAGCGTCCTATATCAGCAGGAGTATTCTTGTCAGCGAGTTTGACGGGCAGACCTACCGCCCGAAATACCATGAGGATTTAGTGCATAGTGAAATCACTCTCCCACCCAATGCGCCCAAAGAGTATGCAGACCGAGCCACTTTATGGAACGCTGTTGAACTGTCAGAGAAAGGGCAGAAATCACAGCTTGCAAGAATGTTAAAAGCGTCACTCCCCAACGAATGGAGTTATGAACTTGCAGAGGAAGTTGTGAGGGATTACGTTCAGAGGAATTTTGTTGATAAAGGTATGTGCGCTGACTGGGCAATCCATGACAGCGAGAACGATAAAGGACAGCGCAATCTCCATATCCATGTTTTGCTTACCATGCGCCCTATCACTGAAAACGGGGAATGGGGAGCGAAACAGAAGAAAATCTATGACCTTGACGAAAACGGCGAAAAGATACCAGTGATTGATAAAAAGACAGGTCAGCAGAAAGTTGACAAGCGGAACAGGAAACAGTGGAAATGCCACACCGCCGACAGCACCGACTGGAACAGCAAAGAGAACGCCAAAATGTGGCGCAAGGATTTAGCCGACACAATCAATGCCACCAATGAGCAGTTGGGGATTGCGCTACATTGGGAACACCGCTCTTTTAAGGAACAGGGGATTGACAGAGAGCCGACAATCCATATCGGGGCGGTTGCCAACGCTTTAGAACGCAAGGGCATACAGACCGAGAGGGGCAATATCAATCGGGAAATCATCAAGAACAATCTGCTGTTGGAACAGGCAAAAGAAATGCTCATGCTTGCCAGGCAGGAACTTCACAGCGCACAGTACGCAACGTACAAAAGTACGCAGATTAAAAATACGGCGGTCAGCGTGAAGAATGAAGTCATGGAGATGATTGCAAAAGTGAGGGAGCGCAAAGGCAGACTTGACTTGCCGATTGTCAGCGGAAAGCACCTAAGAAGAATATCCGACAGAACCGCCTTGCAGTCAGCCGACAATGCGGAGAAATTCATCACGACAAGGAAGATAGACAGCTTTGAGAGCCTTGCGAAATTCACAGCGGACAGGGAACAGAAATACAGCCAGCTTGAAAACGTACATTTGTCAAAGGGGCAGAAACTAAACCGATTAAAGGAACTGTCAAAAATGTATGCCCTCTTTGCGCCGATCCAAGCCACCTATAAGGAGAGCCAGTCACTCAAAGGACTTGCTAAGATGAAATACGATAGAGAGCATAAGGACAGCTTATCGAAGTACCCCGAATTAAAGGAGCGTATGCAGAGCCTTTTACAGAACGGCGAGAAGATAACGCCGAAACAGTGGAAAGTCGAGATACAGTCCTTGCAATCCGAGTATGACAGTATCGGCAAAGAGCAGACAAAGACCGCCACAGAATTAGCGTATGCCGAGGTAATCAGTTATAACAAAAAGAACCTTGAGAGGGAACTTCAGAACGAGAGCCGACAGCAGAACAGACAGATAGAACGCAGAACCAAGACACAGCCTAATCAAAATAAAAAGCGGAATGATGTGGAGTTATAGAAAAAGTTCACGAAAAATACAGTTTTCAAAAGGGATTGTCCGATGTATAATAAAAGCAGCGGAAGAAAGTGATATTTTTGAATACAACGGAGCAGACACATTAACAGGACTTAGAGCGTCTGAAATCACTCCGATATATGGACGATGATTTTATGACTGTCTGCCTTGCACATAATTTTGAGGGTGTGGAACTGATACTACGGATTGTTTTGGGACGGGAGGATAGTAAAAATTAAATCGGTTAGGACACAGGAGCCGTTGAAGAATTTGCAGGGACGTTCGGCTATTTTAGATGTTCATGCGGTTGACAGCACTGATAAAGAATTTAATGTGGAAATTCAGAGAAAGGACGCAGGAGCAGGCGCAAAGAGGGCAAGGCATAACAGCAGCCTGTTGGACGCACACATATTAAAGTCGGGCGATGATACAGAGAATATTCCCGACAGCTATGTTATTTTCATTACAGAAAATGATGTAATGAAAGGAAATCAACCGATATATCCGGTAGAGAGATATGTCACTATCGGGGAAAATAAGGTATTGTTTGGTGACGGTTCGCATATCATATATGTTAATGGGAAGTATAGGGACAACGATGAAATCGGAAAACTAATGCACGATTTTTCATGTATTAATCCCGATGATATGAATTATGAAGTGCTTGCTAAAAAAGCAAAGTATTTCAAGCAGAACGAGGAGTTGCGACTATGTGTAAAATTATGGAAGATATGAGGAATGAAGCGGCAAGAGAAGCAACAAAAGAAAATGCACGCAGACTTTTGAAATTAGGCAAGATAAAAATTGACGAAGTATCTGATTGTTTTCCTGAGTTGCTTGATAGTGATGTAAAAGAATTAGAAGCCGAAATTATGCAACTTGCATAATGAATAATTTAATATCAATAAAACAACGTAAAGGCGCATGGAACAGTAAATTGTAAACCATGCGTCTTTTTTATGCGTGCTTGCACGTATTGCCCAACAAGGAGGAACATGAGTGACAACATTCAGACCAACATTATAGGGCAATTAGGTGTATTTTTTTGATACGAGTCCCCAAAGCGTAGGGGACAGGCTAAAGTGTGTCATTCTCCATGACTTAGCGCAATGCGAACCTTGTTCGCATGGAAAACAGGGCAATCCAATAAAAAGTAATGAAAAATGATGAATACGTCGAATCTTTAGTTCGACTGGTTTGCTATTTATCTATCCAAACTTAGTCATGTATAGGGGGATTTTCATGTAATTTTGCAATATCTTTATAAGTGATTTCGGGCAGGTCGCTATTAGTGTCCCATAACAACTTGCTATCTTCAGGTGTTCCATAATATACAGCTGATTTGTTTTCTATATTAACAGTATAGATAATTTGTAGATTATCCCCAGCACGATTTTTCTCTTTGATAATGGGACGTGCAATAGAGAGATATACATTTCCGTCTTTATCCGTTTCAGCAACAATAGTTCCATTAAAATAGCCGTCATTTGTGTTTAAGACCACGGCTATTTTATTGGGGTCGCCCTCAATCTCATAAGAAATACTATCCACTAAATCAGGAGCTGCATGAATAATGTTTACTTCACAAAGTCCATAGTGTCCCGTAGTCGCTAACACAACAATCGCAGTAATAGCCGCAACACCTTTACAGAAAGCTCGCCAAATAGACTTTTTCCACTTTTCTGATGCTTTTCTGAACATATCTGTTTCTTTAGGTTGGTTTTGAGTATTTACAATGTGACAATCCACCTGTATTCTTTTAAGTAAAGACGCACACGAGGGACAAGCTGCGATATGTTCCTCAACCAGCTTTTGCGTTTCTTTGGAACATATTCCATCACAATATAAAGGCAGAATATCCTTAATAATCTCGCAAGATGTTTTCATACTATTTTTCCTCCAAATTTTCAATGATTTTTAGTTTTGCACGATGAAATGTTACACGTGCCCAGCTTTCAGTTTTGCCAAACAAAGCAGCTATTTTTGTGAAAGAAAGTTCACCAAAAACCCTTAACATAAACACTTCCTTATAAGGTTCCGAAAGATTGTGTAATAATTGGTGTATTTTAAAAGTACTTTCTTCATTTGAGATTTTCAACTCAAGTGAGCTTTCTTCTACCCTGCAATCAGCTTCTTCAAATGGTTGTGTTCTATTTGAGCGTTTTTGATATGTAAAATATGCGTGTTTTGCAATTTGGCATAGCCATGTCTGGATTTTACAAGTGCCACGAAAAGTATCAAAAGATTTCATTGCAGAAAAAAATGTTTCTTGTGTTAATTCTTCCGCAACATCCTTATTTCCACTTAAAGAAAATAAGTACTTGAATATATCCAGATAATACAGACTATATATTTCTTCAAATTCTTCCACTATTTCACCTCCTTTGCCTATAAGAGCTGCATACAAGCAAAGCGTTACAAAAATTTTTATTTTTCTAAACATCTATTTCATGCCAAATAATCTACGGGAAATTATACCTTACATTTGCAGTAATCTCAATAACTTCGGGATAGTGGCTTACTGTCTTTCAAGTTTTCGTGTGCTACTTTATCGCAATGAATATTGAATAAAATGTTTAATCTTTGTCATGTCTTTGTAAGGAGCATAAGGATAGATTATCGAAGTACCCCGAATTAAAGGAACGTATGCAGATCCTTTTACAGGGTGGCGAAAAGGTAACGCCGAAACAGTGGAAAGCTGAGATACAGTCTTTGCAATCCGGGTATGACAGTATCGGAAAAGAGCAGACCAAGACCGTCACAGAATTAGCGTATGCCGAGGTGATCACCTATAACAAGAAGAACCTTGAGAGGGAGCTTCAGACCGAGAGCCGACAGCACAATCGGCAACAGGGCAGAACAAAACGGAGGGAGGAAGAGATTTGATGTGAATTTTATTGTAAAGACAGGCGTTTTTTTGTATAATAGAGATACGGTAGGAGCAAGATGTATTGTATCTTTTGCTGAATCGCAATAGTGAGGTGATAAAATGGCACAAAGCATGCCAAAACGAAAAATAAAAGACAGCGTGTTCACAAATTTATTTCAAGACAAAAAATATCTGCTCCGACTGTATAAGGCACTTCACCCAGAGGACAGTAATGTAACAGAGGAAGATATAAAAGATGTTACTATCAAGCACATACTGGTAGATGCAGACTATAACGACCTTGGATTTTCGGTTGGTGGCAGACTCGTCATTTTGATTGAAAGTCAGTCAACATGGACATTGAATATTATAATACGTGCGCTGATGTATCTTATACAGACATATCACGATTTTTTCAAGCGTACCAAGCAAAATCTGTATAGTTCTAAAAAAGTGAATATGCCCAAACCTGAACTGTATTGATATTTATGGGTGAAAAACCAATAAATCCGCCCGACACCATATCGCTTTCAAAAGATTTTTTTGACGGCGAAAAGATAGCGGTAGATGCAGAGGTCAAAGTGCTTTATCAAGAGGACGAGAACAGCATTATTGGGCAGTATATTATTTTCTGTAAAGTGTATAATGAGCAGAGAAAGAAATACGGGCAGACAAAGAAAGCGGTAACGGAAACAATCCGTATCTGTAAAGACAGAAACGTGTTGAAAGAATATTTTGAAAGTAAAGAACAGGAGGTTGTAGACATTATGATGACATTGTTTGACGATGAACAGGTTTTGGAAGCATATGCAGAAGATATTAAAAATAGTGAAGCAAGAAAAACGGCAGAAAAACTGATTAGGAAAGGCAAAATGTCACTTGACGAAATTGCGGATTGCATTCCAACATTGACATTTGATGAATTAAAGAAGCTTGAAGCTGAGATTATGCAGTTAGCGTAATCGGCAAAACAATTTAAAAACAAAGTAGCGGCGTAAAGGCGCATGGAACAGTAAATTGTAAACCATGCGTCTTTTTTATGCGTGTTTGCACGTATTGCCCAACAAGGAGGAACATGAGCGACAACATTCAGACCAACACTACAGGGCAATTAGTGCCCTGTTCTCAAAAGAAAAATGTCTGAAGGGGAAGATGGGGTGTAATAGAAAGCTGGGGGTCGGCATGGAGCCTTTGGAAATTCTGGCGGCGGATTACTCGGCGCTTTTTGGGGAGACGGCGCATCCCAATCCCGTGTTCATATATTGATGTACCGCCAAACATTCAATAGTTTATGAGCACAAAATCTGAAAATGTTAGATAAAATTGTGTGGTTCCGATATATTAATTGAGGTAAATTGAGAAACAAAAAAGAGTAATAAATATTTTGAAACCAAAAGACATTATCTGACGTCTAATGATTGTAAAACAAATGAAAGACGCTTGTTTGTTTTACAATCATACGCGCGTAGGAGAAAGTTAATGAAAAGCATTGAAACAAAGTTTTGTGTAAAGAAGGCGCAGGGACATGATAAAGACGCATTTACCGAACTCATGCAGTTTTATATGAAGGATATGTATAGAACTGCCATTGCAATTCTAATGAATGAAGAAGATGCTGCAGATGCTCTTCAGGATACCATTCTCACTTGTTGGGAAAAGTTATATACACTTAAGAAACCGGAGTTCTTTAAGACATGGATGACAAGAATACTTATAAACCATTGCTATGATATCATAAGAGACAATGCAGCTTGCAAGAATATAGAATCTTATGAGGAACCGTCAAAATGTGATGAGTATAATCTTGAATTGAAGGAGGCATATGCTTCTATAGACGAACGATATCGACTGCCTATGGTATTGTACTATAGTCAGGGATTCAAGATGAGAGAAATTGCTGAAATGCTGTCATTGCCATTAAATACCATCAAGACAAGGATTTCAAGAGGCAGAAAACAAGTGGAAAAGTATTATCGTGATTGTTAGGAGAATAGAAATGGCAAATAAAAAAACTATACTTTCTGAAGATATAGAATTATCGGAAATTGTGTTGAAAAAAACAAATCAGGCCTTTGAAATGATTAAGCAGGAGGATATTGTTTGTATGAAAAAAACACATACCAGAGGTAAAAAAATGTTAAAAACGAAGGCTGCCGTTATCGTAGGTGTTTGCATATTAGCCGTTAGCAGTATAAGTGCCGTTGCCGCAATTCATCATTGTTGGGGAAGAGGCATGAACGGAAATATTCAGGCATCCGATGAGCAGCAGCAAGTGCTTACAGAAAAGAATATAGCAAAAGTGTACAGTGAAGAGCCGGATAGTCCGTCACTTGCCGTGACAAATAATGGTGTTACAATAGAGCCGAATACAGTTATTGTGGATGAGAGATTTGTATATATGACATTCCGCATTTCTGGTTATAGCGTAGCGGATAGGATGGAGCCGGGATTTGATATGGTAAATGTGTATCAGGGAGATAATCCTGAGGATGAAAGCGCATGGGTTAATATGAACGGAACTATGTATGATGGAATTATCCTTGATGAAAACGGTAAACCGGTATATGAAGATGGAACATCCATAGAAAGTTATGAAGATGGAAGTATTATCTCTCATTATACTGATGATAATGGAAATATGGAATACATGATTCGGGCAAGTGTTGTGGACAAGAACGATTCATTTCTCGGCAAAACAATGCACGTTGAATTCAAAAATTTGGGAACATTTTCAAAAGGAGCGTTTATTCCTGCAGTGGATGGGGACTGGAATTTTGAAATAAACCTTTCTGATGTCAGTTCGACTCAAAATATTAAGGTAGGGCAGAAAGTGGAAGGAACGGGTTTCACGATGGAGGATATCAATATCTCGCCGATTTCCATTAAAGTGAATTATTCTGTCAGCATGGCTCCGATGGAAAAAGAAGATGATCTTGGCATTCCCGAAGTTAAGGGAGTTGTATTAAAAGATGGAACAAGAATTCCGTACTTAGCGAATCCCGGCAGATTGGGATATGCGGATAGCAGCAAGTCAAATGCGTATCAAATAGCAGGTTTTGCTCGAGTTGTTGATGTTGATGAGATAGCTGCGCTAATCGTTTTGAAATCGTATGAAAATGAAAAGGTTGAGAAACTAGAGATACCGATTTCAAAATAAAATATGAATGTTTCCTATATTGAAATTTGATGATTGCCAAGGTGATATTGATGCATTGGTAAATCGAAGAAACGCTATAGCCAGTGGAAAAATTTGTTCAGGAGTGACGGCAGAAGAATTGACATTCCTATTTTATTAACAAGGCAGAGAATTGCTCACTGATTGAGTGATGTATTCTCTGCTTTTTGCACCCTGTTTGTCTGCGTTGGTGATAACTTAGTTTCTATAGTTCCTTGTCACCAAAAACATCAGCATTTGAGGAGAAGTAGTTTATTTATGGAGGAAAACAAAAAGAAAATTGTTATCGTAGGCGGCATCGCCGGACTGTCAGCAGGAATTTATGGAAAGCTGGCAGGTTATGACGAAAAGTTGAAAAGGCTGCAAAGACATCAAAAGTGATTCTTTGGATATACTATAGTATTAAAACTTTGTAAATACTTTGACAAACAAGTTTACCATATTTGATTTGTCTGATATATTTACTTGTAGATAACTTTGAAAGAATGATACATCTTCATTTTGATATGTTATGGTTAAAAAATTACAAGGAACAATAAGTCATGAAATGAAAAAATGGAAAAAAGAGGTAAAATTATGAGCGTTTTAGAACAACTGGAACCCCAAAAGGTATACTATTATTTTGAGGAAATATGTGGGATACCACATGGGTCGGGCAACTTGGATGGAATAAGCAGCTACCTTGCTGATTTTGCCAAGGACAGAGGATTATTTCATATAAGAGATGCAAGCAATAATGTTATCATTGTGAAGGAGGCTGCAGCAGGGTATGAAGCTGTCGAGCCCATTATTCTGCAAGGGCATATGGACATGGTTGCAGTGAAAAAAAATGACTGTGATATCAATTTGGAAAAGGATCCGCTGCGGATAAAGACAGAGGGAGACTTTATATTTGCCGAGGGCACCAGCCTTGGCGGAGATGACGGAATTGCGGTAGCCTATATACTTGCGATACTGGACTCCGATGACATTGCCCATCCGCGCATAGAAGCGGTTATTACGACGGACGAGGAAGTGGGTATGGAAGGAGCCACGGCAATTGATTTATCTATGCTTAAGGCAAAAAGAATGCTGAATATTGACTCGGAGGAGGAAGGGATTCTTCTGACGAGCTGTGCAGGCGGGATGCGAATGGACTGCCATATTCCTATCACAAGGGAAGATGGAATGGACGGAATATTTTTAAAGATTTGTACAGGAGGTCTGTTAGGAGGGCATTCCGGTACGGAAATCAATAAGGAGCACACGAATGCCATAAAATTGTTAGGGATAACATTACAACAGATACGGCAGAAAGTACCATTCAGACTTGTGGAAATAAGCGGTGGGGAGAAGGATAATGCCATTCCGCGTGAAGCGGCGGCGGTTGTATGTCTGCCAAAGGAGCAGAAAGAGGCATTTGCCAATGAACTAAGTAGAATAGAAAAAGAAGAAAAAAATGAAAAGAAGTCAAAAGAAAAGAATTTGTATATCAGGTATGAGGAAACGCCAACAATCCAGACATCTGTTTTTGACAGTGAAAGCACAGATCGCATTCTATCGTTTTTAGTATTGCTTCCGAATGGCGTGATGGCAATGAGCGCGGATATAGACGGACTGGTAGAAACATCTTTGAACGTTGGCATTCTAAAAACATGTGACAGCGAGGTTGTTGCAAGCAGTGCTGTCAGGAGTGCCATTGAGACTGCAAAATATAAGGTTGGTCTGCAGGTAGATGTTTTGGCAAAGACTTTCGGAGGCTACACGGAAACACATGGAGTGTATCCCGGGTGGCAGTTTGATCCGGACTCAAAGCTGAGGGCAGATATGGTAAGGATATATAAGGAAATGTTTGGAAAGGATGTGAAGGTGGAGGCACTCCATGCAGGGCTGGAGTGCGGCATTATGATTTCGAAAATTCCCGGGCTTGATTGCGTGTCATTTGGACCGGACATATTTGATATTCATACCACGGAAGAACGGTTAAGCATATCATCCACATCCAGAATGTGGGATTATCTGTTGGAGATACTCAGACAAAAATAATGGAAAATACTAGGAGAAAAGCAAATGATACAAAACTTTAGAGAATTTAATCCTGGAAACACTTCAGGGAATGAAGGCAGCAGCAAGCAAAACAAAACAGGCGGCGGGAGCAATTCTATAGGCAGGCTGGTGGCAGTGATAGCTGGGTTGGTAATTCTGGCGGTATTGGCTTTCGAGTCGGTTTATTCCATTGGGGAGCAGGAGCAGGGTGTGGTGACAACATTTGGCAATGCGGGAAGTGTTGTCACTTCGGGGCTTCATTTCAAGATTCCGTTTGTACAGAGAGTCACGAAAGTAAATACGACCATATTAGGTTTTCCGATTGGTTATCGGTCGAACAGCGACGAAAATGCGAGTCAGGAACAGATAGATGATGAGTCACTTATGATAACGTCTGATTTTAACTTTGTAAACGTCGATTTCTACGTGGAATACAAGGTATCTGATCCGGTCAAGTATTTATATCATTCACAGCAGCCGCAGCAAATACTCAAAAACATTGCACAGTCCTGTATCAGAAATATTATAAGCAATTATGCGGTTGATGACGTCATTACGACGGGTAAAAGCAAGATTCAGGCTGAGATAAAGGAAATGATTATTGAGAAACTAGAGGAACAGGACATCGGACTGATGCTTGTCAATATATCAATGCAGGATGCAGAGCCCCCCACGGAGGCGGTTATAGAGGCATTTAAGGCTGTAGAGACTGCCAAGCAGGGAAAAGAGACAGCGATTAATAATGCCAACAAATACAGGAATGAAAAGATTCCGGAGGCGAGTGCGAAAGCTGACCGCATAACACAGGATGCGGAGGCTGCCAAACAGGAAAGAGTGAATGAGGGGATAGCCCAGGCAGCTAGATTTAATGAGATCTTTGCCGAGTATGAGAAGAATCCGCTGCTGACAAAACAGAGAATGTTTTATGAAGCTATGGAGGAAGTGCTTCCCGGTGTGAAGCTCATCATAGATGATGGCAGCGGGAATCTGAACAAAACGTTGTATCTGGATGAACTGCAATTGGAAGATATAACAGACAATCATGCCGAAGCTTCTTCGGATGAGACTGTACAGGAGGATAACTAGTGTGAAATCAGAGATTTCACCATCTTGATTTGTACGCCTGCTAAAGCAGGCAGATGGGAGTTAGCGTGAAAAGTATTTCTAACTGCTTGCAGGATAGGCTGTTTCGTGGAGAAGTACGCAAAAGTAGCGCTTTTCATTGCTATTTGAGCCGCGGAGGGCGGCATGGGGGTTTGATATGAAGAAAAAGCTTGGAAAGGCATTGGGAATTTTTATTGTAGTCGCAGCTTTGGTGGTATTGGCGAATTCTGCGTTTGTTATCAGGGAGAACCAGTATGGGCTGGTGCGTCAGTTTGGAAGGATTGAGCGCGTTATTTCGGATTCGGGATTATATTTTAAGATACCGTTTATTCAGGAAAAAGACACGGTGACGAAGGAACTTCTTCTGTATGACATTGCAAAGTCAGACGTAATCACGCAGGATAAGAAGTCTATGATCGTTGACAGCTTTGTGCTGTGGCATGTCACAGATCCCAAGGTGTTCGCACAGACACTGAACACATCGGGACAGAATGCCGAGGGCAGAATCAATGTAACTGTTTACAACTCGATTAAGAATGTGATAAGCAGTATGACACAGTCGGATATTATTGCAGCTAGGGGACAGAAGCTGACGAACCTGATTATGGAAAATGTTTCCGGAATCAATCAGTATGGAATAGAAATTACGACGATAGAAATTAAGCTGCTGGACCTGCCGGAGGATAACAAAAATGCAGTGTTTGAGAGAATGATTTCAGAGCGTGAGAATATAGCTGCGACATATACGGCAGAGGGTAATTCGGATGCCCAGAAAATTCGGAACAGCACTGACAAGGAAACAGCGCTCATGCTTTCGGAGGCGGAGAAAAATGCGGAAATTTTGAAAGCAGAAGGCGAGGCAGCCTACATGAAAGAGATTGCGACTGCGTATGATGGGGATATGAAGGCAGATTTCTATAGCTTTACAAGGAGTCTGGATGCGTTAAAAAACTCTGTGAAAGGCGGCAACAAGACTGTGATTTTGGACAAGGATTCCCCGATTACACAGATATTTTATAACCGATGACTTGCAGGGTGCTTGAAAAATCATTGTTTCCATTCGCATAGAGACAGCGATGTATGGTGCGGAACAGGAAATCCAAGATTCTGAAAGCTGACCGGATGGAGTATTAATGCGCAGGGATGTATTTTAAAGCCTGTTGTCAGGGCACATACATCCCGGCGCATTGCTTTGTGCTATAGCTAAGCTTCTGTTGCAGAGTTATCCAGCCTCATGTAGAAGCATACAAGATATAAGCCGCATACGCCTACTAAAGCATAAATAATTCTGGAGAGCCATGTCATGCTGCCGAAGATAGTGGCAACAAGGTTAAAATCAAAAAAGCCAATGAGTCCCCAGTTTACGGCACCAATAATTGCAATGGTCAATGCGATGCCATCAATGAATTTATTACCCATATAATCGCCTCCTTTACACTAGTATGTACAGGCGTCGGGATAAATATACGAAGCGCATATGCCATGTTTTGGAATGGCATATGAAACTTTCATGGTAAATTATGCAGTTTTGATTGTCATAATTTATCAACAAAGAGGAGAGAAAAAACGAGAAAAATATAATTTATTCATAAAAATTGTATAAATAAATTGAAATAATATAAGTTATGTGATATTCTATTAGTGCGTGAAAGTATGCATTATTTCTGAGTCTGTATTTTCTGATTGTTTTTGGATACAGGCATAAGGGGAGGAGTGCATTATGAAAGTCACTGGCGGTTCAAAACGCGAGAGCGTTGCTTAGACCGATGTTGATGCTGCATCAGATAAAGACCGGCAGTCAGTTTCCGGATAAAACGCAGTATCAAAAACTTGGTTCTAGGACAAATAAAATTAGAGGATTTAGAGCAGGAGAGGTTAGAAGTGAGAAAAGCAGTAGAAAAGAAAACAACAGCGAAGAAACAGGTAGAAAAGAAAACAGTCAGCGCGGCAAAAGCAGCAGCTGATAAGAAATCTGAAGTAAAAGCAGCTGAGGTAAAGGCTGATGAGGCAGTTGCTGCCAAGGCAGAGGAAGAAACCAAGGCAGAGCCATCTGCAGCAGCAAAGGAAACCACAAAAGAAACAACGGCAAAGAAAGAAACAGCGAAGGAAACTAAGACGACGGCAAAGAAAGAGACGAAAACAACAGCAGCAAAGAAAGAGACAAAGACTGCAAAGGCAGCTGCTTCTGAGAAGATTGTTCTGCAGATCGGCGGCAGAGAAGACCTGACAATGAACGGACTGATTGACAGAGTAAAGGCAGCATATGTTGCAGAAGGACATAATGCTGACTCCATTAAAAACATTGAAGTATATATTAAACTCGACGAAAATATGGCATATTATGTAATTGACGGATATGCTTCAGGTATTGGTTTATATTAATGGCGGACATAATTGCCTCAGATTTCAGTTGAAATCTGAGGTTTTTTCTTATACATGAAGGTGTGCAGGGAAGTTTACAGTTGGCGTGGCATGTACCCGCATGGCAGGCAATCTGAATGCTTTTTGTTTGTTTTTGGTTAAATTTGAAAAATAGAATATGGACAAGGATAGAACCTGACCCAAAACAGATCAGTGTTAAATATCAGTATCTTGTGGAAAAAAAATATTGAGACTGTTTCGCTCATCCTCGGTAATGTTGGTAAATTGATCCAGAATAATGGAAATATTGCTTTTCTTGGCATTACATAGAAGATAAATAATATCGGTGAGCTGGGAGATAATGTCTTTCATTCGCATTGCATCAATCTTTTCATGTCTGGTATTTTTTGTTGATTTCATTATATATTCTCCTCCATTTTACTTTAGTATTGTTGGTTTTGAATAATGGCTTTGTATCCATCAAACAAAAGATATCATTATGAGACGTTTTCTTGCATCGACATTTCTGTAATATACTAATAGGTTAGCATAAAATAATACTTTTTTCAATATAAAAGTTAAAAAATAATTAAAAATTTTATGAAAAGAGATTTTAAACAAAAATCTTGACTTTAATGGGCAATATCAGTACGATTGTTTTAAGAAATATGTAACAGTTTACCTCGGGACATTGCGCTGCTGCAAAGTCTGTGGAATAACGTAGTGACAGAGGGACATTAAGCCACGGCACGTGGTTTTGACACCGACGAAGTGCTTTTGTATGGCTTGATGCCTGTAACAGGAAGTCGAAGGCTGATCTGTTACGAAACAGTAACAGTTCAGCCCAGGACTTTGCACTGGCTGCAAAGTCCGTGAAATAACATATAGGCAGAGATGCATCAAGCCACCACGAAGTGGTTTTGCATGGCTTGATGCCCATAACAGGAAGCCTAAGGCTGAACTGTTACACGAAACATGTCATTTATTGCCGTGTCATATTGACAATGTGTTTAAAGCGGTTGGGCTGAAATACTCGAAAGAACAGGAAAGGAACTTTATAAAATGGATAATTTAGAATTGCTCAAAAGACCAGTATATATTGTTGGCCACAAAAATCCGGATACGGATTCAATCTGTTCCGCGATAGCATATGCGTATTTGAAGAATAAATGTGACAGTACTTGTACGTATGTTCCGGCAAGAGCCGGACAGGTGAATCAGGAGACACAGTATGTATTGAATGCCTTTCATGCAGAGCCGCCGGTATATCTTCATGATGTCATGACAGATGCCAGAGATATTGACATGAATGATGTGGAAGGTGTTACAGAGGATGTATCGCTCAAGAAGGCATGGCATCTCATGCGGGACAGGGGTGATGTTACAGTTCCTGTCATAGAGCAGCAGAAATTAACTGGAATTATTACGATTGGTGATATTGCAAACGCATATATGGATGTGTATGATAATGGCATTCTGTCACGGGCGAGGACTTCCTACAAGAATATATTGGAAACCTTGGACGCAAAGATGCTGGTAGGCGATGAGGACGGTTATTTTGAAAGCGGTGAAGTTGTCATTGCGACGGCGAATCCTGATGTTCTGGAGGAGTACATACATTCCGGGGACATGGTAATCCTTGGGAACCGCTATGAAACACAGCTTTGTGCAATTGAGATGGGGGCTGCCTGCGTCATTATTACCATGGGGGCAAAGGTTTCAAAGACAATACAGATATTTGCGAAAGAGCATAACTGCATTATTATCAATACACCCTATGACACGGCTACCGTCGCAAGGCTTATTAACCAGAGCATGCCGATAGGATATTTTATGAAGCGCGAGAAACTGACAACGTTTAAGGTGACAGATAAGACAGAGGATATTCGGGCGATTATGAAAAAGAAGCGGTATCATGATTTTCCGGTACTGGATGAGGAGGATCACTATGTGGGGATGATATCGCGCCGTACTTTGCTGAATCTGCGCAAGAAGCAGTTGGTTCTTGTTGACCATAATGAACTTTCGCAGACCGTTGACGGAATTGAGTATGCAGAGATTCTTGAGATAATTGACCATCACAGGATTGGCACGCTTGAAACCGTCTCTCCGGTTTTTTTCAGGAATCAGCCGCTTGGTTGTACTGCGACAATCATCTATCAGATGTATCTGGAAAAAGGGATTGAGATACCAAAGAACATTGCAGGACTTATGATGTCTGCGATAATTTCGGACACACTGATGTTTCATTCGCCTACAGTTACGGAGATAGATAAGGCGGCAGCAGAAAAGCTTTCGGAAATATGCGGAATTGAGCTTGAGGAGTTTGCGATTGACATGTTTGGTGCGGGCAGTAACCTTGGGGACAAGGATGCAGATGAAATCTTTAAGCAGGATTACAAGAATTTTTCCGTTAACGGATTTGACTTCAGTGTTGGTCAGATAAATTCAATGAACAGCATTGAGCTTGAGGAAATTAAGGAGAAAATTGTCCCCTATATTAAGGAGAAAATGCCGGAGCTTGAGGTGGATATGTGTTTCTTCATGCTCACCAATATTGTATATGAAAAAACAGAGCTTCTGTGTTTCGGGGATAAGGCTAGGTCACTTGTGAGGGAGGCATTTAAGCTGCCAAAGTCGCAGAAAAAGTTTGAGCTGAAAAATCTTGTTTCAAGAAAAAAACAGCTGATACCTGCATTTGTGTCAGTGCTTCAGCAATGGGAAAAGTAAATATTGAGAAAATATGCGGGGTGTCATCACCAGCAGCTCCAACAGGGGTGGCTCTGGGATATGAATGCACTGTGTTAATCCCACCAGCAATAGTAGACAGAGCAGCCGTTGGTGGAAAGATCCGCAACCGAGATCTCGCAGCCATTCCGGTCAATAATAAAAGTTGGCTGTGAGAGATCGGGTTTTTCCCCGATATCATCTGGAAAAATATCTTCTGGTGCATTAAAGATATGCTCGATGTCAGAAAGTGGTAATCGGCTGAATAGAATCAACGTTTCAGCGTTGATACATGGTTTGCCGTCAAACGAGTCACAGCCGTAGAGTTCCACAAAAACCTTTGCAGTTTGATCTGCTCGAAGCAAATTGTCGATCAGGTCAAGATACCCCTGTTTTCCGTCGAGATAATCGCACGAAAAGGTCGAAAAACAATCTGCGGGATCTAAGTAATCTGCATACGGGATCCAGTATCGATTAGTATAATCTCTATTTTTTTCATTGTTTTTCAATAATTCCATGGCTTTCTCTTTTTGTTTTTGATACATGTCATTTATCCTTTCATAGATTTCTATCACGATATACACTTGCATTATCTTATCGCAAATGCGTGTACAATTCCATTAAAGATAGCTTCTTTTCCTGCTTAAAAAAATTTGATGATAAGAGTAGACGCTAAAGCTTACTTCCTCTTAATGCAAAAATACCGCAGAACTCACGCTTCTGCGGTACTTTGTTCAATCGGAGTGACAAGATTCGAACTTGCGGCCTCCACCTCCCTAAGGTGGCGCTCTAGCCAAACTGAGCCACACCCCGATATGTATTTACAACATATAATAGTATACACATATATAAGAGAAATGTCAATTAAAAATCATAAAAAAATATTTTGGAAAAATTTGCGCAAAGGATTGACAATTGTCTGACAATTCGATATATTATATATAGATTCGTGACAATTCCATCACGAATAAGCATTTTAAATGCTTTTCACTTAACTCTTTTTCAATATAGTAATCCTTATAAGAAAGCTTTTTCAAGACAGTATCCTCCCAAATCTTTACTGCCTGAGAGAGCTTTCTTTATATTTTGCATACTATCTATTTATAACTTGTAACATTTCAGCCTTTGGCCTCTTGTTACAGGCGTCGGTGCAAAACCACTTCATGGTGTCAAAGCCACATACCGTGGCTTGATGCATTTCTACCGCTGCGTTATTTCATGGACTTTTCGTTATAATTCACCATTTTGGCGCATGATTCCCACTACTTTTGTGGGCGTCCAAGCAGTAACGACTTTTACATTTATTTTTACATAAAAGGAAGTGCTGCTTGCATTGAATGAGTGGAACGTATTATACTAAAAATACGATGTTTTTTTGTTTCTATTTGAGCCGCAAGGGCGGCATGGAGGATGAATATGGATAGAGCGTTAATTGTAGGGGTAAACATTGCAGCGGGCAAGGATGTCAGAAGTTTTAACCTTGCTATGGATGAAATGATAAGTTTGGTAAAGGCATGCGATATGGAACCGGTTGGCCGAATCGAGCAGAATATGGAGTCTGCAAATACAGCTACTTATATCGGTGCGGGCAAGGTGGAGGAGACGGCGGAGATGGTCAGGGCGCTTGAAGCGGATATTGTTGTGTTTGACAATGGATTGTCGCCGATACAGCTCAGAAATCTCACAAGGGAGCTTGACTGTCCGGTGATGGATAGGACAACGCTGATTTTGGAAATATTTTCAACCAGGGCGCGTACAAAGGAGGCAAAACTTCAGGTGGAAGTAGCCAGACTCCAATATATGCTTCCGAGGCTTGTCGGGCTGCATGATGCTTTGTCAAGACAGGGCGGGGCAAGCGGAGCCATGAGTAACAAGGGTGCCGGAGAGAAGAAGCTGGAGCTTGACAGGCGCAGACTGGAGCAGCGGCTTACCAGCATGAAGCGTGAACTTGACAGCATTGCGGGAGAACGGGAGACACAGCGCAAAAAGAGGGCGGAATCGGGGATTCCTAGAGTGGCGCTTGTCGGTTACACCAATGCCGGTAAATCGACAATCATGAATTCTTTTCTCAATGAATATGTAAATGACGAGGAAAAGAAGGTCTATGAAGAGGATATGCTTTTCGCGACACTTGACACGACTGTCAGGAGGATAGCGCCTTCAGACCAAAATGCCTTCTTGCTGTCGGACACGGTAGGATTCATCTCAAATCTTCCACATAACCTTGTCAAGGCATTCCGCTCGACTTTGGAGGAAGTGCGGGAAGCGGATTTGCTTGTTCAGGTGGTTGATTACTCCGACGAGAATTACATGGAACATGTAAGGGTGACAGAGGATACCCTGCAGGAGCTTGGTGCGGAGAAAATTCCCATGATATATGTATTTAACAAAGCTGATTTGTGCGGCATGGGAAAATTTGCCACAATACAGGGAGATGACAAGATATATATGTCCGCAAAATCAAAAAGCGGCATAGAAACACTTCTGACACTGATATCAGGGAAGCTTTCGAAACGCTATCAGGATTGCAGTTTTGTCATTCCATATAAAAGAGGCGATATTGTGTCATATCTCAATGATAATGCGGTTGTGCACAGGACGGAATATCGGGAGGACGGCGTATATATGGAGACAAACGTGAGCCGGATTGACGCGGCAAGATATGAACAATTTAAGATTAATTAAGTACAATACTATAACCGCTCTAGTGTACTGTCCGGATTATATTCAGGCAAACCTCCTTGCCTAAATTTCCATCAGACTGCGTTGTCGGCGGTCAACGATGCCACCGCATCGCCTCCCTTCTCCGCCTTGCTGATGAAAATTTATCCTGCGGAGTTTCACCAGATATAATCTGGACAGCACACTAGTTTGCATGGATTTTTATCTGCTGCGGGAGCGGAACAAACAGTAATTTGAACTTCGGCAAATGTTCACAATTTATTTATAATTTGATAATAATAATGTGATATTGTGTATATAAAGCTACGGGGAATAACATTTGCCGGAGGGAAAAACGATGGATAAAGACAGGGAAAAGACGAAAAACAAAGCCAAACTGCACAAAAAACTGTTTGTGCTTGGTGTGGTAGGGGTTATAATAATCAATATAGCTTCATGGATGAGCGTGGCGTTTAGTGACTGGTACATTAAAAATATTTTTCCCATATGGTTGAATACGTATGCAAGACTGACGAGCAAAATACCTGTGAGTGTAGGAGAGATTATGCTGATTCTGGCAGTGGCAGTCACGCTATTTGGAATCGGCTTTTTTGTATGGAATTTGATTTTGAGGGGAAAATATAAATGTGCAGTCAGACGGTTTGGTACATTTTATGCATGGACAGTGCTTGTGGTCTGTTATGTAATGACTTTAAACTGTTTTATACTGTATCATGGCTCGAGCTTTTCGGAAAAATATATGTCAGCCGATGCTGCTCCGGATAAGATGGTTGCGGGTGCTTCGGGCAATATTGCAGCGCAGGTACATATGGGGGAAAGGACATACACCAAGCGGGAACTGGCAATTTTAAGGGATTATATTGTTGAGAAGTGCAATACGCTTGAAAAAGATATTGTCCATGATGACAGCGGGGCTGCATATTACAAGGGGGATTTAATTGAGGCATCCAAACAGGCAATGCGCAGCCTTGGTGAGGAGTATGACCAGCTTGCAGGGTTTTACGTAACACCGAAGTATTTGAGCTGCTCTGAGTTTTTCAGCCAGCAGTATATTATGGGATACTATTTTCCGTTTTCTTTGGAAGCCAATATTAACTCTGTCATGTATATAACCAATGTGGCGCCGACCGTGTGCCATGAACTTGCACATACAAAAGGGTTTATTTATGAAGATGATGCGAATATGATCGGATTTCTGGCATGTGTTCAGTCGGACGACCCCTTTTTGCAGTACTGTGGATATCTGAGCGTGCTGAATTATGTAAACAATGATTTTTATGACTCGATTGAAGGGGATTTGAGCGTCTATAAAAAGCATATTAGAATTAATGACGCTGTGGCGGATGACAACATTTTTCTGACAAGAGAAGAATGGCAGACGGTTGAGAAGAAAGCTGTAATCAAGACGTCCACTGTGAAGAGTGTCTCTAGTACGCTGATGGACACGACCCTCAAATTAAACGGGGTGCAGGAAGGCGTGCTTCAATACAATAATGTTGTGGGACTGCTGCTGGAATATTATGATGGTGTTTTGTATTGATTGGAGGGGTTATCTTATATGGGAGATATTATTTCATATGTATATGAATTTGGGGGCTTTACCTTTGCGGAAAAGCCCTTTTGTGAAGTTGACGGTCTTTTGTTTTCTCATTTTTCTTATTTTCTTCTTGATAAAATCATTCCACATATAGACGACAACAAGCCGGCTGTTTTCCTGTGTGATGCCGCACAGCAGATGGACTGGCATAATTTCATATCAGTGAAATGGGAGCTGGAAAAAAACAGGGAGCTTTTTTACAAGGCAGCATTTTCGCGCAGATACAGGAATACGAAGGTGAATTATTTTTGGGAAGAAATGAATGCGGATGAAGGGCTGCAGTTCTGCGCGGTTACATTTATGCTGGGAAATGGAGATACATTTGTTTCATTCAGGGGGACGGATGACGCACTGGTCGGGTGGAAAGAAGACTTTTATATGGCTTACCGCACGCCTGTGGGCGCACAGCTGAAAAGTACGGAGTATCTGAACCGGGTGGCAAAGCTGCTTGCACGGAAGAAAAATCTCAGGTTTTATCTGGGTGGTCATTCCAAGGGAGGGAATCTGGCTGTCTATGCGGCGATGACTTGTGAGGACGGCATAAAACCTAGGATTGGGAGAATTTTTAATATGGATGGACCGGGATTCCGGCCGGACTTTATGGACACGCTTGACTATGACGGTATCAAGGATAAAATATTAAAAATCGTGCCGGATGAATCATTTGTGGGGCTGCTTATGGAACAAAAGGACAACTATGAACTGATCAAAAGCACGGAAATCGGGGTGCAGCAGCATGTGTGTTTTTCATGGTGCATTGAAGGGGACCGCTTTGTGAGGTCGGATGTGCAGGTGCCCAAACGAAAGGAGCTTTATGACCGTATCAATAACTGGATTTTTGCCTTGGAAATAGAGCAGGTGGGGGATTTCATAGACAGCCTGTTTAAAATGATAGAAATTACAGAGGCGAAGACACTGTCGGATTTGAAAAATGTGAAAGGAGGAGAGTTTGCCAAAAAGCTTCATCCGATAGTGCAGGAATATGCGGGAATGAACGAGGAGACGAAGCAGGTCTTCTGGGAAATTAGTGGATTTATGATAGAAATTCTTACATGTGACCAGCGGGAGCGCATCAGTCGGTGGAAAACAATTGAAAAGATAAGGCAGAAGATGGAGCATTAAGGTGTGGATGGAAACTTTTTACTGGAAATGTAAACGTTTTCATGGCAATGGAAAAAAGACAGTAACAGTTCAGGACTTTGCACGGGCTGCAAAGTACGTGAAATAACGTAGGGATGCATCAAGTCACAGCACGTGACTTTGACATCAACGAAGTGGTTTTGCACGGCTTCATGCTTGTAACAGGAAGGCAAAAGCTGAATTGTTACAAAATACATAAAAAGAATTCTAAAAACAGTTGACTTTCTGTTGAAAACGTTTTAAAATTCAAATTGTAAGCACTTACAAAACAGAGATGCAAACGAATGATTGAAAAGTGATAGGAGATAATGACATGGAATTATTAAATGCGGCAAAGACCGGAAAAAAGACGAGACCTATTAAAGTCCTCCAGTTTGGTGAGGGTAATTTCTTACGTGCATTTGTTGACTATTTTATCGACATTGCAAATGAGACAGGCAAGTTTGACGGGGATATTGTTTTGGTAAAACCGATTGACGGCGCCGGAATTCTCAATATGTTCCACGATCAGGACTGTCAGTACACAGTATGCCTGCGGGGTATCGTTGACGGCGAGCCGAAGGTGATTAAGAGAGTCGTGACGAGTGTTGCAGATGTGGTGGATGCTTACGACGAATATGAAAAGTACAGTGAATATGCAAAGCTGGATTCTCTCCGGTATATTGTCTCAAATACAACAGAGGCGGGAATTGTGTATGATGAGTCGGATCTGTTTGAAAGCAATCCGCCCAAGACGTACCCGGGAAAGCTTTGCAAATTTCTTTATACAAGATACCGGCATTTTAACGGCGCGGCAGACAAGGGGTTTGTGATGCTGCCGGTTGAGCTGATTGATGACAATGGAATCCACCTGAAGGAGTGCGTTGTCAAGTTTGCAAAACTTTGGAACCTTGAGGAAGGATTCCTTGCATGGCTGGATGATGCATGTGTATTTACATCTACGCTGGTTGACCGTATTGTGACGGGATATCCGCGGGATGATGCCGAGGAGCTCTGGAAAGAGTTTGGTTACCAAGATAATATTGTAGTCACGGCGGAGCCGTTTGGTCTGTGGGTTATTGAGAGTGCAAAAGATATCAGCAAAGAATTCCCGCTTCCGGAAGCAGGCTGCCCTGTGATTTTTACAGATAATCAGAAACCCTATAAGCAGAGAAAGGTTCGCATTTTGAACGGCGCCCACACATCATTTGTCCTCGCTTCGTATCTTGCGGGCAATGACTACGTAAGGGAGTCCATGGAGGATGAGCTGATTGGCGATTTCATGCATAAGACAATCTATGATGAAGTGATTCCCACACTTGACTTGCCAAAACAGGATTTGCTTGACTTTGCGGAGGCAGTGGACGGGCGGTTCAGGAATCCGTACATTAAGCATGCACTGCTTTCCATCTCGCTTAACTCTGTGTCAAAATGGCGTGCAAGATGTTTGCCCTCGCTGCTTGGTTACGTAGAGAGAACAGGCACGCTACCGAAACATTTGACATTCTCTATCGCTGCGCTGATGGCATTTTATACGGGAAGCGAGATACGGGAAAAGGCACTTATTGGTCACAGGGACGGACAGGAGTACAGCATTATGGATGACATGGCGGTGCTTGACTTCTTTGCGGCGAACAGTGCGAAACCATCAGGAGAGTTCGTGCAGGCGTACTTGGGCAATGTAGATTTCCATGGTCAGGACTTGACACAGGTTGCAGGCCTTGTGGATGCCGTGATTGTTTATCTTGAGGATATCAGAACGCTTGGCATGAGAAAGGCGATTGAAAAGAATTTCAGATAATAATTTGGAGAAGTAAATATGGCGAATTTTATAAAGATCAATGCGAATGATAATGTAGCCGTGGCTTTGGAAGTGATTCCGGAGAATACGACAGTCAGTGTAGGCGGGACGGATATTACGACGACGATGGAGATTCCGGCCGGACATAAGTTTGCAATTGCGGATATAGCAGCGGGCACGCCGGTTATCAAGTATGGTTTCCGCATCGGAAATGCTGCAGAAGCAGTAAAAAAAGGCGAGTGGATTCACACACATAACTTAAAGACAGGATTGGGTGATTTGCTTGATTACAGTTACGAGCCGAAGCTTGTGGAGGAAGAATTTACGGAGGATGTAACCTTTATGGGATACAGCCGCGACAATGGAAAAGTAGGGGTCAGGAATGAAATCTGGGTTATTCCGACAGTCGGCTGTGTCAACAATGTGGCGAGCAAGATAGCGGAGCTGTCCAAAGGGCTTGTAAGGGAAAATATCGAGGCAGTTTGCGCCTTTCCGCATCCTTATGGATGTTCGCAGATGGGGGACGATCAGGAACACACGAGACAGATTCTTGCAGACCTGATTAACCATCCGAATGCAGGAGGAGTGCTGGTTCTTGGGCTTGGATGTGAGAACAGCAACATAGATGTTCTAAAGGAGTACATAGGCGACATCAATCCCGACAGGGTAAAATTCCTTGTGGCACAGGAGAGTGACGACGAGATTGCCGAGGGGGTTGAGATTGTAAAAGGACTTGCAGCGTATGCTGCACAGTTTAAGCGTGAACCAATCAGCGTTTCCAAGCTTGTCATTGGTATGAAATGCGGCGGAAGCGACGGTTTTTCCGGTATTACTGCAAACCCTGCGGTCGGACGTTTTTCCGACATATTAATCAGTAAGAAGGGTACGACGATTTTGACAGAAGTGCCGGAAATGTTTGGTGCGGAGACCATTCTCATGAACCGCTGCGCGAATGAGGAACTGTTCCATAAGACGGTTGACCTGATTAATGACTTTAAGAATTACTTTAAGAGCCATAACCAGACGATATATGAGAATCCGTCACCGGGGAATAAAAAGGGTGGAATATCCACGCTTGAGGACAAGTCCCTTGGCTGTACCCAGAAGTCAGGAAACGCAATTGTAAAGGGCGTGCTGGCATATGGAGAGGTGGTAAGTACACCGGGACTGAATCTGCTGAGCGCTCCCGGAAATGACCTTGTCGCTTCGACTGCACTTGCGGCGAGCGGGGCGCATATTGTACTCTTCACGACGGGACGCGGTACGCCGTTTGCATGTCCTGTACCTACGATGAAGATTTCAAGCAACTCAAGGCTTGCAGGCAAGAAAGACAACTGGATTGACTTTAATGCGGGTGTTGTCGCAGAGGGGGAGGAGCTTGATGCCGCAGGACGGCGTTTGTTTGACGAAGTGGTTGCGATTGCTTCCGGCAAGGAGGTTAAGAGTGAGCTTGCAGGATTCCACGACATGGCTATTTTTAAACAGGGTGTGACACTCTGATGAAAAAGGAAGTTTTTATATTAATATAGAATGAGATAAAATGGAGGATAATGTATCATGGCAAAAAAAGTAGTTACAATGGGCGAGATTATGTTGAGGCTTTCGACGCCGAACAATGAGAAGTTTATTCAGGCGGACGAGTTTGACATCAACTATGGCGGCGGCGAGGCAAATGTGGCTGTGTCCCTTGCGAATTATGGTCACGACGCAAGCTTCGTGACAGCTGTTCCGGACAATGAATTAGGGGAGTGCGCGATTGCAGCTTTGAGAAAGTATGGTGTGGGCACTGCGAATATCGCGAAGTGCGGTGAAAGACTTGGTATTTACTATCTTGAGTCCGGTTCTGCCATGAGGCCTTCAAAGGTTGTTTATGACAGGGCACATTCTTCCATTTCTACGGCGACGGCTGCGGATTTTGATTTTGACAAGATATTTGAGGGCGTGGACTGGTTTCATTTTACCGGAATTACTCCGGCAGTGTCGGATTCGGCGGCTGTTCTCACAGAGGAGGCTTTGAAGGCTGCCAAGAAGCATGGCGTGAAGGTTTCTGTAGACCTGAACTTTAGAAAGAAACTGTGGTCATCCGAGAAGGCACAGAAGGTTATGAAGAACCTGATGCAGTATGTTGATGTATGTATTGGAAATGAGGAGGACGCAGAGCTTGTGCTGGGGTATAAGCCGGGCAATACGGATGTGACAAGCGGAGATCTTGAGCTTGCAGGCTACAAGTCAATTTTTGAACAGATGGTAGCGGATTACAATTTTGAGTACTGCATTTCTTCACTGAGAGTGAGCCACTCCGCATCGGACAATGGCTGGTCGGCATGTATTTATGCGAGAGACACAAAGGAATTTTATCATTCCAAGGAATACAGCATTCATCCGATTGTTGACCGTGTTGGCGGCGGTGATTCTTTTGCGGGCGGCGTAATCTGCGGTTTACTGGATGGAAAGGATTTCAAGGCGGCATTGGAGTACGGTGTTGCAGCATCTGCATTAAAGCATACAATTCCGGGCGACTTTAACCTTGTATCCAGAAAAGAAGTTGAGACACTTGCTGGCGGGGATGCTTCAGGACGCGTTCAGCGATAATAGAAAGTATAGATAAAATTAGGAGGAAAAGCAAAATGGCAAATACAAATCCGTTTTCACTGGAGGGAAAGATTGCACTTGTGACAGGTGCGTCATATGGTATCGGCTTTGCAATCGCAAAGGCAATGGCAGATGCAGGTGCGACAATCGTGTTCAACGATATTAAACAGGAACTTGTTGACAAAGGAATTGCTGCATACAAGGAAGAGGGCATTGACGCGCACGGATACGTCTGTGATGTCACAAATGAGGATGCAGTGAATGCGATGGTTGCCTCAATTGAGAAGGAGGTCGGAGTAATTGACATTCTTGTCAATAACGCGGGAATTATCAAGAGAATTCCAATGTGTGAAATGACGGCTGCCGAATTCAGACAGGTGATTGACGTTGACTTAAATGCTCCGTTTATCGTTTCGAAGGCAGTGATTCCGTCCATGATAAAGAAAGGGCACGGAAAGATTATCAACATCTGTTCCATGATGTCAGAGCTTGGACGCGAGACCGTGTCAGCGTATGCGGCGGCTAAGGGTGGTCTGAAGATGCTCACAAAGAATATCTGTTCGGAGTACGGTGAGTTCAATATCCAGTGCAATGGTATCGGGCCGGGGTATATTGAGACGCCTCAGACAGCTCCCCTGCGTGAAAAGCAGCCGGATGGAAGCAGGCATCCGTTTGACACATTCATCTGTGCGAAAACGCCTGCAAACAGATGGTTACAGCCGGATGAGCTTGGCGGACCTGCGGTTTTCCTTGCTTCAGATGCGTCCAACGGCGTAAACGGACATATTCTCTATGTTGACGGCGGCATTCTTGCATATATCGGAAAGCAGCCAAAATAAAAAGAAAGAGTGAAACTTGGTTCAATAGAAAAGAGGAAAAATATGAATGAAGTATTAGAGAAAATCAGTAAGATTGGTATTGTGCCGGTTGTTGTTCTGGATGACGCGAAAGATGCAAAACCTTTGGCGGAAGCGCTGATAAAGGGCGGACTGCCCTGTGCGGAGGTTACGTTCAGGACTGCTGCTGCGGAGGAGTCTATCAGAATCATGGCAAGTGAATTTCCTGACATGCTGGTTGGAGCCGGAACTGTGCTTACGACAGAGCAGGTTGACCGTGCGGTAAATGCAGGCGCAAAATTTATTGTCAGCCCCGGCTTGAATCCGAAAGTTGTCAAGTATTGTCTTGAAAAAGGTGTTCCGGTAACTCCGGGCACATCAAATCCTTCGGATGTGGAGCAGGCAATTGAGCTTGGACTTGAGGTTGTAAAGTTCTTTCCGGCAGAAGCAGCAGGCGGTTTAAATATGATTAAATCCATGGCGGCTCCGTACACGCAGATGAAGTTTATGCCTACAGGCGGTATTTCTGCAAAGAATATCTGTGAGTATCTGGCATTTGACAAGATTATCGCGTGCGGCGGTTCCTGGATGGTGAAAAAGGATCTTGTGGCAGCAGGAAAGTATGATGAGATACAGACGCTGACGGAGGAGGCTGTACGGACGATGCTTGGCTTTGAACTCAGACATATCGGCGTAAACTGCGAGGATGAGGCAGCAGCTGACGCGGTGGCTTCAAGATATGATGCGTTATTTGGGTTTACGAAGAAGACAGGCAATAGTTCGATTTTTGCAGGCATCGAAGTTGAAGCGATGAAAAAGATCGGCCGTGGAGCAAACGGACATATTGCGATTGGCACCAACAGTGTAGTGCGTGCGAAGAATTATCTGGAATCTGTTAAGGGTGTCAGGTTTATTGAAGAAACTGCAGTAGTAAAAAATGGCAAGCTGACGGCCATTTATATGGATGAGGAGATTGGCGGATTTGCAATTCACCTTGTGCAGAAATAACACAGCAAATGAAATAAAGAAGGCATCACGTGTGAAAATGTGGTGCCTTCTTTCTGCACGACTGGCAAAGGGGATACATGGTGCGGAAAGAACGGGACATTATTTCCTGCGCGGCTGTACAGGGGCATTTAAGGAGGTTTTGGAAGATGTTGTATAAAATTAACATGGTTACAGAGGAAGACGGATGGATTGCCATTGATACAAGCGGTTGGGCGTCGGAGCCTGTCCGGATGCTTGTTCAGAGTGTGGCACAGGAGATGGGGAAGGAAGTGTTCCAGCCCTACGAGGGGGATGCCCAATTTATGATTAAGGGAGACCCGTATAAGTTAATTTTCCAGTATGATGACGTATTTGGAACATGTGTCATACTGGATAATCTGAAGGATAAGGATGCCGTTGTGGAAATGCTGGAGCGGCATTTTGACAAATTAAAGGATAAATAAGGATAAGGAGGCATATCATTATGGTAGATAATAATTGTGCGTACTGTGTAGAGGGCGATCTGGTGGAAAAGTTCGGCATTAAGATTTGCGAGCTGGATGCGACAAAGGTATACTTGTTTAAAGAGCAGAGCCATAAGGGAAGGGTCATTGTTGCAAGTAAACATCATGTGAGTGAGATGACAGAACTTTCCGCGGAGGAGAGAAACGCATTTTTTCAGGATGTCAATTATGTTGCCGAAGCGATTCACAAGGCGTTTTCGCCGGATAAAGTAAATTATGGAGCCTATGGAGATACGGGGCACCACCTTCACTTTCATTTGGTTCCGAAGTACAAGGAGGATGATTTTGAGTGGGGCGGCACATTTGCCATGGATCCGAAACGAAAGACACTTTCGGACGCGGAGTATGAAATGGTCATTGCAGCGCTGAAAAAGTACTTATAGGAAAAGATGCACGAAATCTACTGAATTTTGCAAAACGACATGATAAATACAATTGTGCATTTTAAGTGCAAAATAATGCGCTGAAATCTGATAAATGCATAAAATAATAAAAATAATCGTCTAAATGCACAAAAGCATACTTTTCGTATAATAGAATTTACACAAAACATAGAAAAGAAAGTTATGGGTTGCGAATTGTGCAAAAATAAGCGATAATATGAAAGGCAGAAGTCTGACTTGTTTTCACGGTTATAACAGTGGAGCTGCCATAGTAGAAGATGTAACTGGAGAATCCCGACAGCGGGAGCGAAAAGAAAGGAAAAAATCATGGGAGTTAAAGTTTTACTTGATTCAGTAGACAAGGTTAAAGAATTTGTGGATATCACGAGGAGCGCACCTTATGATATTGATTTAATAAGTGGCAGGAATACATATCTTGATGCAAAATCACTCCTTGGCGTGTTGAGCTGCGATTGCAGAAAACCGTTGATTCTTGACATTCATGCAGGGATGGATGAAAGCGAAGAATTTATGTCCAGAATTGAAAAGTATGTTGTTGCTTAAATGATATAGTAGTAAAAAGCAGATCCCAGTGGTCTGCTTTTTGCTTTTTATGCGCAGCCCCGCGTGGCAAGGAGGTTTGCCTGAATATAATCCGGACAGTACACTAGAGCGTGTTTGAAAATTCATTCCTGACATCTGCCAGAAAACAATTTTTAAACACGCTCTAGACAGCATTTGTAAAAAAAGAGAAACCTGTTATAATAAGGTTTCTCTAGCTTGTGTTCTATATAGTGCAGGAGATGGGACTTGAACCCACACGATATTGCTACCACAGGCACCTGAAGCCTGCGCGTCTGCCAATTCCGCCACTCCTGCGAACAAAATATATTTTAGCGTACTTTAAGGTGTTTGTCAACTGGTATTTGAATATTTTTTTAAAATTATTTGGAATAAAGTTATTTTTTGAATTTTTTCTTTTATTTTGAAAATTTGTGAAATATCTGTTGACATCTTAAAGGTCTGGTGATATTATATATCTTGCAGATACGCAAGGGATGATTTTCATGCGGATTTGTATAATATGATGGATGCGGAAGTGCTGGAATTGGCAGACAGGCAAGACTAAGGATCTTGTGTCGGATACGACGTGTGGGTTCAAGTCCCATCTTCCGCATTGGATTAAAGAGTGGGAAACCTTGATTTTACTAAGGTTTCCCTATTTTTCTAAATGTGAAGTAGGAATATCATTCAAAAAAATTGTATGATAATATGTAAAGCTATGATATAATCAAATCGACAAATCGGGATTGATATAACGAGGATATATTATGATTGATAATAAACAGGTCAAAGAAATTCTATTGGGACTAGGAGCAGATTTGTGCGGAATAGCAAGTATAGATAGATTTAATGACGCTCCAAAAGGGTACCATCCTACTGATGTTTTACCAACTTGCAAATCGGTTATTTCTTTTGGATGTAGATTTCCGATAGGAACTCTGAGTTGTAATTCTCATGTACCTTATACAAGAGTGAGAAATTCTATTACACCCAAAATGGATTCAATTGCTCTTGATTTTTGTATTGAAATGGAAAAATATCAAATCGCTTGTGTACCAATTCCAACAAATGAAAGCCAATGGGACGAAAATACTAAGAGATGGCGTTCTATTATTTCTCAAAAACATGCGGCACAGGCAGCGGGATTAGGTACGATAGGTAGACATTCTTTGCTTATTACGCCAGAATTTGGAAGTATGGTTTGGTTGGGAGCAGTTTTGTGTGAACAAGAATTAGAATGTGACGAGTTAAAAGATAATATTTGTAATAACTGTAATGCCTGCGTAAACATATGTCCAGTAAATGCGTTAGAACATTTAGAGTTAGAGCAACAGGCATGTTGGGATTATGCCTTTGGTGATGATAAAACGACACAAAGCTGGGTAATAAGTTGCCACAAATGTAGAGATATTTGCCCCTATAATTTAGGAACAGAAAATTCGTTTATAAAGAAGTAGACCAATTCCGATTTATCTACTAACTGTCTTAACTTTCCTTAATTTTCAAGGCTTTGCGGTATGTTCAGCCTCAAAATATGTATCCTTTTCCCTTGTTTTTGCCCTTATTGGCAAGCTACAAGGGAAAGTTTTTGTTATTCAGTTTTCATTGCTTAATTCATTCCCACAACCTTATCCAAAAGTTTAGCGGAATCCCGCTTAGCCTCCCTTGTAGCGTGTGCATAGACATTCATTGTAGTGCTTACATCCGAATGTCCTAAAAGCTCCTGTACGTCTTTTGGCTACGCCCCGTTTGATAACAGGTTTGTTGTGTAGGTGTGTCTTAGCGTGTGGAAGTGGAAAACCTCTAACTCCGGCACTTTTCTTGCCGCTGTCCGGCAGGCTGTTTCTACGGTGGCAGGAAGTTCAAGACAGCCATCTTCCCTCAGACATACAAAGGAGATTTCCGTATAATCCTCCGGTGCATCTTCTGTCACTGGCAGGTTGTAATACTCATAATGCACCCTGTTTTTCTCTGTAACTTCCCTGTAGAAATTCCTGTGATAGAGTTCGCCATACTGCATACGGTTTTTAAGCTGCTGCTTTCTTGCTTTCTTCAAGATGTCAGCGAGGGCGTTTCCAAAATCAACTGTACGCACTTTTTTCCTCTTGGTCGAGCCGATTTCGTGCTTATGGGTAGCGCCGTTGTAACGGACACTCCTGCGGACTGTCAGATATTGTTCCTCAAGGTTGATGTCCTGCCAAGTCAGACCTGCCACTTCCCCAAGCCTGAGTCCTGTGAAATAGGCTATCTGTACAGGAAGGATTGCGTCTTTGCTGCGTTTTCCAAGCTGTGCAACCAGTTTTTGATACTGTTCATACGAAATAGGCTTGACCTTGCCTGTTTCAGCGTCCGTTTCCTCCGCAAACAAATCCATATCGCCCTTTTTGTGCCTCATTACCACATACTGCATGGGATTGAATGCAATGTACTGTTTCGGGAACACCGCAAAACGGAATGACTGCTGTAATACTGCGGAAAATGACTTTACATAGTCTTTGGAATACCCTTTGGAAACAAAATCTTCAATCGTGCCCCCAAAAGACATGATATCCATGAACTGCTGTAAATGCCCCGAAGTAACCGTTTTTAGCTTTCGTCTGCTTACAGGGTGCTGTTTAATACGGTTGATTGCCTGTAAATAAGTACCGACAGTGCCATTGCTCAATGTTCCTGTCTTTAATTCTTCCTCTGCCCATGTGTCAAGCAACTGTCCAAGGGTGATATTGTCCGCCTTTGCAATGAATTTCTTGCTTTCGTAATCTTCCATTGCCTGCCTTAACAGCTTTTCCGTTTCGCTTTTGCTTTCTGTTCCTGCACACTCTTTCTGTACCATGTTACCGCTTGCGTCCTCCACATAGAAGCGGTAGTACCATTTTTTTCCTTTCTTCCGTACTGATCCTTTTGCCATAATCGTTTCTCCTTTCAATGAACGCATTTTAATAGGCGTTTGTGAAACGCCAGAACCCGCATAAATACGGGATTCTTTTTGTCACAAAATAAAACAACTCCTCACTGGTTTGTGGTAAAATTGAGATGTCGAGTAACAATCAACCATCACCAGAAAGGAGTTGTACCTACATGATACCATACAAACAGCTTTCTTTGGCAGTTTTTTTTGCCGATTGCCAAAATACTTTTGATAACGATAAAACGCATTTTAAGCGTATGTAATCATTGAACAGATATGGCAGTCAGAACTGATGGAATGCTTTCTGAAAATAAGGATAGCATAAAATCTGCCGTCCCGCT
>CAJTTO010000043.1 GCA_910579275.1 uncultured Lachnospiraceae bacterium | reverse complement strand
TCCGGTTATCCACATCCGCCACCTGAAAATCCGGCATGACCGGATTTTTTCCCTGCTGGAATTAAGATTGCGAACTTGTTTCGCAATTACCTAGTTACCGTTATTGTATGCTAAACTGCCCGTTGCTACAAGCAACGCATTTTAACATATTCAGAAAAACAGCAAATTTCCCTTGTGTAATTTCGGTTGCCTGTTTCTTTACCGCCCATAATATGGCTTTGAAGTAACATAACCTAATTCCCAATCGGCTAAAGTTTCGCCACCTAACAATGAGAAATGATATCTGCAAATTTGCTTCCGGAAAATGACAGACAGATTGCTATTGCCGGATAAATATAGTATAATACCCTCAGTGAATCCCCATAGAATGGAAAGGAGAAAATCGTATGGAAAAATTGATGTACATGATGATGATTGAGAAAAGCAAGACCTATAATAAAATGACAAAACAGGTAGTTATGGAACACGTTGAGAACATAAGAAAGCTGGACGATGAGGGAAAGCTGGAAATCTGCGGTGTCTTTAAAGGTTATCCGGGAATGGCAGGTATGTATATCCTAAAAACAGAGAGCCGCGAAGAAGCAGAAGAAATCTGTAAAGCAGAGCCGCTGGTTATGGGAGGGTATGCAACCTACAAATTAGTCGGTTTACAGATTGCAAATCGGGAAAATAATTACTTGCTGTAATTGCGAAAAGGAACAACACTGGGGGGAGAATCAAATTCGTCTATGTGCTCATATCTTTCACAAGGAAAATTTTCGCACTGAAAACAATAAATTTTCTCGCTTGAAATTTTTCATGGGATTTCCTCCGTATGGCAAGCGTTAACGCGTATTTTCGATTTTTGTGTTTTTCGTGCTTGGCTTAATTTTATCACATCGGGACAGTCGTTGAAACGATAATAAAAATGGCGGCTACGATGCCCTATATTTTTATGGTAAAGGGGAAGAGGGGGTGTTATAATCAAAAAAAACGGAAGTTGGTGATACATTGACAGGATTATATTTTAGTGGTACAGGAAATACAAAGTTTTGCGTTGATAGATTCTTGAAAGAGTATGACCGTAGCAATAATTCATTTTCTATTGAAAACGACGAAACCTTGGAGCAAATAAAAATTGACAATGAAATCGTGATAGGCTATCCGGTACAATATAGTAATATTCCTAAAATACTGCGAGATTATATTGTTCATAATCGGCATATCTGGAAAGAAAAAAACATTTTTATAATTGCCACAATGGGGATTTTCAGCGGCGACGGCGCAGGGATATTAGCACGGCTGTTAAAGAAGTATGGTGCTACGATAGTGGGTGGACTGCATTTAAGAATGCCGGATAGTATTTGTGATGAGAGAGTTTTAAAACGCAGCTTTGAAGAAAACAAAAGGATTATAATGAAAGCAGAGGAAAAAATATGTAAATCTGTACACGATATGAAAAACGGAAAACCACCACAAGAGGGATTGGGAATTGTATATCATTTGGCAGGACTGTTTGGACAAAGGCTATACTTTTTTTGGAAAACCCAAACGTATACAGATAAAATAAAAATCAATTCACAAAAATGTATTGGCTGCGGTTTGTGCGAAAAGTTATGTCCTATGAGGAACCTTGCAGTGAAAAATGGAAGTGCTGTATCAGGAGATAAATGTACAATGTGCTATCGCTGCATTAGTAAATGTCCAAAACAGGCAATCACATTATTGGGTAAAAAAGTTATTGAACAAAATGATATAAGCAGATATTTATCATAGCAGAAATCTATATGATGGATTATGGAGAAAATTCGGACAGATTTGCAGGGAAAATTGTTTGGCGTTAATAATACCGCAATCATCTTTTGCAATCCAGAACCATTGATATTATCGCGCAATTCAAGTATAATATAGACAGTACAACAGGAATTTCTACCATTTGAGGAAATCTTGCTTTGACAAACATACACATAGGAAAGGAATAGAAATGGCAGACACTAACTTAGCACATGCAGTTGAGGCAACATATGGCTCAAGCTCCTATGACGCAAATGTAAAATTCCTGCTTGCAGATAAGCAAATACTGGCATGGATTTTAAAATATGCCGTTCAGGAATTTAAAGAGATACCGATCGAGGATATTATGACCAGTATTGGAGAGGACATTGAAATCGGAACAAGACCACTGGATGCAGGGCTTTCAAACATGGGACGCGTAAACATCTCCGGTACGGAAGACAATATTCCCGGAGAGGGAAAAATTTTCTTTGATATCCGTTTTACGGCATATCATAGGGAAACGGAAATGAAATTTTTGATTAATTTGGAGGCACAAAGATCTTCAAACCCCGGTAAATTAGGGTATCATTTGGAAAATAGAATCATATTTTATCTTGCTAGGATGATTTCTGCACAGAAACAAACCGAATTTTACCATAGTGATTACGATAGTTTAAAGAAAGTCCGAAGTATTTGGCTATGTCTGGATAATAGTGAGGACGGTGACTCCATTGAGGAAATATATCTTGACACAAATACTGTTTATGGAAATAAGAGAAAACCATATGACATAGACTTGATGCGGGGCATCGTTATCAATGTAAGAAGCGGGGAAAACATAAAAGATTCCCAAAATATACTGATTTCAATGCTGGAAAAGCTGCTTTCCAAGTCGAGCGTGGAAGAAAAGAAATGTATACTTACAGAGAAATATGGAATGGTAATGACAACCGAACTGGAAGGGAGGATGCAGACTATGTGCAATTGGTCGGAAGCTATTATGGAAATGAGTTATAAGGAAGGACTTGAAAAGGGAATTGCAGAAGGAATTGAAAAGGGAGTTGAAAAAGGAATTGAAAAAGGAATTGAAAAAGGAATTGAAAAAGAGCGGCTTAATGCTATCCAGCGGATGATTCAGGCTGATTTGACAAAGGCTCAAATTATGTCCTGCGGTTATACCGAAGAAGAGTTTGCAGAAGTAGAGAGTATTTTATGTGCAAATGCATAGGAATTGTGCGGACGCTTTTTATATTCGTATGTGATGTGGCAGGCAGTCATAAAGGACTACCTGCCATTAGTAGATAGGGCAAAAATACAGCGAGCAGTGCATTGGGAACAGATATGCATTTATTGCTGAAAATTAGCAGGGAAAGCAGGGCATCGCCTTTCGGACATTGGACTTGCTGGTAAAGGAAGCGCAGGAGCAAGGGGTGTCACAGATTGCGTTGGAGGCAACGGACATGGGACGACCACTGTATGAGAAATATGGATTTGTAAAAATGGAAGATGAAATGTGGTTAAAGCATGCACAGGTATAACAGTAAAAAGACGATTAGAAAAGTGAGCGCGGAAGATGCAGCAGAGGTGATAGAATGAATTATTATACATAGAAGCCAGTCAAGATGTAAATTTTTAGGGTTCAGGACGATACAACAATTTGCAGAACCGGAAACGACCATGGAGGACTGAATATGGAGAAGATGAGAATGGAGTCGGCAGATATGGTTTCTCATAATATCGCTTTGCTTGGAAAAGTATTTCCAAATTGTGTCACCGAGTGTGCGGACGCACATGGAAACCGTAAGCTTTCCGTAAACATGGAGATGCTGCAGCAGATGCTGCAAGACACTGTTTTGCCCGGAGATGAATCTTATGAATTTACCTGGGTGGGAAAAAAGGCGGCGATTGTCGAAGCAAATAGACCGATTCGAAAGACATTAAGACCTGATATTGCGGAAAGCAAGGAATGGGATTCAACAGGAAATATATATATTGAAGGCGATAATTTAGACACGCTGAAATTGTTGCAGGAAAGCTACCTTTGTGCAGTGAAACTCATCTATATAGATCCGCCATACAATACAGGACACGATTTTGTATATCCGGACGCATTCATTATGGACAATGAAGAATATGCGAACGGAACAGGGTACTTTGATGCGGACGGAAATGTGAACTTTCGCAGGGAAAATAGTGAGACTGCTGGCAAATATCACTCGGACTGGTGCTCAATGATTTATTCGAGATTCATGCTGGCAAGAAATTTACTGACAGAGGACGGAGTAATCCTCATCAATATGGATGAGAATGAAATCAGTAATTTGCAGAAAATATGCGCAGAAGTCTTTGGCGAACCGAATGATTTAGGGACGATTGTGTGGGATAAAAGAAATCCAAAAGGCGATGCGCAGGGCATTTCCTGCCAGCATGAATATATTGTTGCATATGCAAAAAATAAGTCTGTGTTTACAAAAAAATGCAAGATGCAGCGGCCGAAAAAAAATGCAGACACGATATTAAAAAAAGCTGCACAGTTGTACGCAAAGGTTGGGCAGGATTATGCGCTGGAGGATGCCAACAATGAATTTGCGGCGTGGATGAGAACGCAGAACGATTTTAGCGGCGGAGAGAAAGCATATAACAAAATTGATGATAAAGGAAATGTGTATCGTCCGGTATCTATGGCATGGCCAAACAAGAAAAAAGCACCGGATGATTATTTTATTCCATTGGTACATCCAATCACGAAAAAGCCGTGCCCCGTGCCGGAGAGAGGGTGGCGCAATCCCTCATCCACAATGAAAAAAATGATGGAAGAAGGACGCATTTTGTTTGGAGCGGATGAAACGACAATCCCAAACAGCAAGTATTTGCTGAAAGATAACATGTATGAGAATATTCCGTCGCTCTTATACTATGGCGGCAGCGATACTGACATGCTGTCACAAATGAAAATTCCTTTTGATACGCCTAAAGTAGTAAGCATTTGCAAGGAACATATCCAGTCATTTACCCGAGCGGGGGATATTATTCTTGATTTCTTTTCCGGCTCTGCGACAGTGGCGCATGCAGTCATGCAGGCAAATGCAGAGGATGGGGGCGACAGAAAGTTTATTATGGTTCAGGTTCCGGAGACGATTCCGGAAAAATCAGAAGCGTTTCTGCAGGGATACCAAAACATTTGTCAGATCGGAAAGGACAGAATCAGAAGGGCTGGGGAGCTTATTAAAAAAGAGATGAATGCAAAAATAGATGATGGATTTCGCGTATTTCGGGTAGACGACTCGAATATGAAAGAGGTCTATTATTCCGCGGAGGAGTACGCGCAGGGAATGCTCGCAATGCTTGAATCCAACATTAAAGAAGACAGAAATGATCTGGATTTGCTGTTTGGATGTCTTTTGGAGTGGGGACTTGCGTTGTCTCTGCCATATTGTTCAGAGGAAATGTCGGGATGTACCGTACATAACTATAATGATGGGGATTTAATTGCGTGCTTTGATGAGGACGTATCCGATGACGTGATGGAAAGTATCGCACGCAGACGGCCGGCTCGCGCGGTATTCCGCGACTGCAGTTTTGCAGACAGTCCGGCAAAGATTAATGTATGTGAAATATTTAAGCGGCTGGCACCTGACACACGTGTCAGGGTAATCTAATATTAGGGTATTTCGTGTAGCGAATTGGGAGGAGAACTGATAGATGAAATTGCAATTCAGGCACCAAAAGTTTCAGGCGGATGCTGCGAAAGCTGTTGTGGATGTTTTTGCGGGACAGCCATATCTGACACCTTCTTATAGGATGGATAAAGGCGCGGGAGCACACCAGATGACATTTACGCAAGAGGATGATTTCACGGGCTGGTCAAATGCAAAAATTGTATCCGGACTTTCCGACGAGATCATTCTGGAGCAGCTGAATAGGATACAGAGAAGGCATCAGATTGTGCCCTCCGGAAAGCTGGAGGGGAAATACAATCTGACGATAGAAATGGAAACCGGTGTCGGAAAAACATATACCTATATTAAGACAATATATGAATTAAACAAACAGTACGGATGGAGCAAGTTTATTGTCGTTGTTCCAAGCATTGCGATTCGCGAGGGCGTATACAAAACCTTCCAAGTCACGCAGGAGCACTTTTCGGAGGAATATGGCAGGAAGATTCGCTTCTTTATTTACCGTTCGACTAACTTGGAGGAGATTGAACAATTTGCCTCGGACAGCGCTGTCAACGTAATGATTATCAATTCTCAGGCATTTAACGCAAAGGGAAAGGATGCCAGAAGAATTTATATGAAACTGGATGCGTTCCGCGGTCGGAAACCGATTGACATCATAGCGAAGACGAATCCTATTTTGATTATTGATGAACCGCAGTCTGTCGAAGGAAAGCAGACGAAGGAGAACTTAAAGGCGTTTCATCCGCTGATGACGCTTCGCTATTCCGCGACACACAAATCCGACAGCATTTACAACATGGTTTATCGTTTGGACGCTATGGAGGCGTACAATAAACGTCTGGTAAAGAGAATTGCCGTAAAAGGGATTACAGAGACGGGAACAACTGCAACAGACAGTTATGTTTATTTAGAGAGTATCAATCTTTCAAAGGATGCGCCGACAGCTACGATACAGTTTGACGTAAAGGGGGCTTTAGGAATCCGGAAGAAGTCCCGTAAAGCGGGTATTGGTTTCAGCCTGTATGCCCATTCCGGGGAGCTTTCAGAGTACAGAGACGGATTTGTTGTAAAGCGTATTGACGGGCGGGACGGCTCGGTTGAATTTATGAATGGCATTAAGATTTATGCCGGCGACGTAATTGGCAAGGTAAGCGAAGAACAGCTCCGCAGGATTCAGATTCGCGAGACGATATTGTCTCATATCGAGAGAGAGCGCCAGCTGTTTTATAAAGGGATTAAGGTACTGTCTCTGTTCTTTATTGATGAGGTTGCGCACTATAAAGAATATGATTCAGCCGGACAGCCGCGGAACGGTATCTTTGCGCAGATGTTTGAGGAAGAGTATCAGGATATTATTGACCGTCTGCAGTGTGAGTCGGGGGAGGAGACGTATTTGGCGTATTTGGCGCAGATTTCTGCACACGACACACATGCGGGCTATTTTTCCGTTGACAAAAAGGGACACGTCGTAGACCGAATTTCCGGTGATGACAAGAAGAACAAGACTTCGAACGATATGGATGCATATGACCTCATCATGAAAAATAAGGAGCTGCTTTTGGAGCGAGATCCAAAGAAATCTCCGGTCAGATTTATCTTTTCGCACTCTGCCCTTCGTGAGGGATGGGATAATCCCAATGTTTTCCAGATTTGCACCCTGAAGCAGAGCAGCAGTGAAGTACGCAAGCGTCAGGAAGTAGGACGAGGACTGCGTCTTTGTGTCAATCAGGACGGAGAGCGCATGGATGCCGATGTACTTGGCGGCAATGTTCATCATGTAAATGTGCTTACGGTCATTGCCAGTGAGAGCTATGATAGTTTTGCAAAAGGTTTGCAGACGGAAATTGCAGAGGCTGTTGCAGACAGACCAAAGAAGGTTGACCGCGAGTTGTTTCTGGATAAGGTTGTAAGGGATACGCATGGAAACGAAAGCATTCTTTCTTCTGATGAGGCCTCGGCGATTTTATTTGCGTTCATACGCAGCGGATATGTCGGTAAAACGGGAGAGTTGACAGATAAGTATTACGAAGACAAGGCAAATGGAACGGTAGTCGTTGCGCAGGAAGTAAAGGAATATGCAGCGGATGTCATTGCGATTGTAGATTCTGTCTATGACAGTAAGGTTATGGCACCTGAAAATGCACGCTGCAATACTGTTGAGCTGCATGTAGATGAAGAGAAACTCAACAGCAGGGAATTTAAGGCACTATGGTCAAGAATTCAAACAAAGTCTGCATATGTGGTTGGTTTTGATACGGATGAGCTGGTTAAGAATGCAGTCACGGCATTAAATAATAAGCTTCGTGTGCCGAAGATTTATTTCAAGGTGGAATCTGGCAGGATGAAGGACATTCAGTCCAAGGAAGCTCTTTTGTCAGGTACTGCAATGGTTCGGGAATCCTCAGCCCATTTTAAATCTGATACAAAAATTTCGGTTAACCGCGGGGTAAAATACGACCTGATAGGAAAAATCGTTGAGGAAACGGGGCTTACCAGAAAAGCAGTTATCCGGATTCTTACCGGAATTGATGCGATGGTATTTGACCAGTTCAAAGACAATCCGGAAGAATTTATTGTCAAGGCCGCCTCCTTGATTAATGAGCAGAAGGCCGCTGCGATTATTGAACATATTACGTATGACGTGCTGGATGAAAAATTTGATACAGATATTTTTACCAGGGCTTCCGTCAAGGGCAGGATTGGTACGAATGCAATGAAGGTTGAGAAGCACTTGTTTGACTACCTCATTTATGACGCAGCGAATGAGAAGGCATTTGCCGAGGAATTGGATGCTGCGCAGGAGGTGGCAGTATATGTAAAACTTCCGGACGGATTCTACATTTCTACTCCGGTAGGGCACTACCATCCGGACTGGGCGATTGCGTTTCGGGAAGGAACTGTGAAACAGATTTACTTCATTGCTGAGACAAAGCGAACCACGAATTCCATGCAGCTACGCCTGATAGAGGAGGCAAAGCTTCACTGCGCAAGGGAACACTTCAAGGCAATTAGTAAGGAAGGCGTTGTATATGACGTAGTGGATAGCTACGAATCGCTGATGCAGAAAGTGTGCTTGCCGGATTCGGTTCCGGCAAGATAATTGTGCGTTCCTGTTAACAATTTTGAATATTTATTCGATATAAAAAGTAAAAATATCAAGGATGGACTGTTACACTATCTGTCTGAATCAGGGAGGATGATGGCATGAATATGATGGGAACAAGCAATTTCGTAATCAGCAAAACAAATGCAAAGAGACTGGAAATTAAGGATACGAGCGGAAAGGTGGTCGGCTCTGTCTCAATCAGGAAGAGCCGTTCGCAAATAGTAAAGAAAAAAAAGCTTCCATATAGTTTTAAGGAGATATCGACGCGCCTGCTGAAAACAAAAAAATCCGGCAATGCGCATCAGGTGCTGCTGAGCGCACGTCAGAAAGTGGCGTCCTTGCGCCTGATGTATAAAGGCGGCGTGTATGATGATGATGAGGTGTATGCGGCTCTGCTGCATGCACAGGCGATTGCAAGGGTTGCCAAGAAACGCATGCGGCATCTCGAGGAAGAAGAGAGGGCAGAGAAGAAAGGCGGTTTTTGTGAGGCTGACCTCGAGGAGAAAACAGACGAGGCAGTCGACAAACAGGTTCAGGCGGCAGAGGAGGAGCAGGAAAAGGCAGAACGAGACATGCAGAGAATGCGGCAGCTTATGGAGCAGTACGAGCGGATGATGCGCGAGGCGATGAAGGAGCTTGCGCAGCTGGAAAATATGGACGAACTTTCCGAGGAGATGGGAATTGACGGGGAAGTCAGCATGGATCCTGAGGACTTGGAGCTTATGAAGAAGAAACACCGCGCTGATGAGCTGAGGGAAATCATGGAAGCCGATATGAAGTATTTGAAGTTCATGTTTGACAAGCTTGAGAAGGAGAAACAAAGCAATAGCAGCGGCAGCTTTTCCGGTTTCGGAGCCGGCAGCAGCGGCAGCGAAGGTGTCTCACTGGAGCTTGGGGGAATGGACATCCCGGTGGAAGCCGCGCCCGATGCCATCGAGGTCGTTGAGGGAGGCGCTGTTGACGCGATGGCGTGAGACAGTGGTTCACTGCCTTGAATAGAGTGTCCGCTAGGACAGGAGAACAGAAGTTAGCGAAATAAAGATTTTGCAGTACTTGATGATTCAAGGATGCGGAATCTTTTTTTTTGTACATATTTTCTAAATATTGTGATATTTATGGCAAATTTTTGGAATATGTGATAAAATAAATACAGTACATGTTTGAAAAATCATTTGCCATCTGCAGGCATTTTTCAAGCATCTATAGGAAAGGCAAATATATTTGTGCTTCCGAATAAAATAAATGGAAAAGGAGCTGATAGTATGTATAAAATCATCACCATGGAACGTGAATTTGCAAGCGGCGGCAACGAGATTGGCAGACGCGTAGCCAAAAAACTAGGCATTGAACTCTACGATAGGAATATTCTGGTAGAGGCGGCAAAAAGACTTGACATTCCTCCGATTTATATTGGAGATTTGGAGGAGACAGCTCCGGGAAGCATTATCTTTAATCTTTCAAAGACAGCCATCGGCGGCAGCAAAAAGGACAGTACCAATCTGCCGATGTCCGAGAAACTGTTTCTGGAAGAGAAAAAAATCATTGAGGAAAACGTTGAAAAGCATGACTGTGTCATTGTTGGAAGGTGCGCGTCCTTTATCCTGTTTGACAGGGCGGACTGCCTGAAGGTGTTTGTCCATGCGGATAAGGATTACCGCATTAACCGTGCGATTCAGACAGAGAATATCGCGTCGGCGGAGGCGGAAGATTTTCTGCGCAAGTCAGACAAGAGAAGAAGCAATTTCTACAATACCCACACTGGCTGGAAATGGGGCGACATGTCCAAGTTTGACCTCTGCCTGAACACGAGCACCCTCGGATTGGATGCGTGTGTGGACATCCTTGTGGGGATGATGCAGAAGTGATACTGTGAATTTTTTGAACAATCACCACACCGCATACATAAGATAAACAAAGATAGTTTGGAGGGTTCTATCACGATGGCAGATATTACCCCGGGAATGATATTTACGGATACACTTCGAAACGGAAAGCCCGACGCGCTGGCTTGGATTCGCGGAAATGCACAGAATCCACAGCTGAGCGGCATTGTCAAATTTTACGCAACACCCTATGCCGGTGTGCTGATTGAGGCGGAAATCTTTGGCCTGCCCAACATTGCGACACAGTTTTCATCCGACTTTTATGCGATGCACATTCATGAAAAAGGCGACTGCACGATGCCCTTTGACAAGACCGGCGGCCACTACAATCCCACCAATGCGCCCCACCCTGACCACGCGGGAGATATGATTCCGCTTATGGGCAATCAGGGATATGCATGGCTTGCGTTCTATGATAAGCGTTTTCAGATACCGGAGATTATGGGGCGGAGCATTATCATTCATAAAATGCCGGACGATTTTAAGTCCCAGCCGTCGGGAGATGCAGGGGAGAAAATCGGGTGCGGAGTCATCCGGCAAAGATAAAGTAACAGGAAGCTCATTGCTGTAAATATTTTGGGAGGAAAACAGATGACTGCAGAGCGATACGTAAAGGAAGTAGGAAAGCTGCTAAAGTGCCGCGCATCAAAGAAAAAAGAAGTGAAGCGGCAGCTTCTGGCAGAGATTAACCGTGCAGCTGCCAACGGGGAGCCTTTGGAGGATGTGCTGGGGCGAATGGGCATTCCATGGGATTACGCAAACCGGTACAACGACAATTTTGACAAGGCAGAGCGGAAAGCGGCAAAGCGTGAGCGCGCGCTCAAGATATGGGGGATTGTCCTGCTGGTTCTTGCGGTATTGACTGCAGTCGTCTACTGGAATCTGCCCAAATGGAGCGACATCAGTGAAAGCTCCGTGTTCAGTGAGGAACGCGTCAAGGCACAGGCGGAGGAGATCATAAGACTTTACAGCGACAATGAGTTCGAGGCGGTCACCGGATACATGAACGAGGAGATGAAACAGGTGCTGAATGCTGCAACGCTACAGTACACTAAGTCCCAGATGAAAGAGGACTTCGGAGAACTTCTGGCATTTGGAAATATGTATGCGTCGGAGGCGAAACAGAGTGGTGCGCGTTATGCGATGGTTCAGGTCAGCGTTTCGTACTCCGAAATGAGTGTGACGTACACCATCACATTTGACGAGGAGATGAAGCTTGCGGGATTTTTCGTCAAATAGGACAGGAACATATGCAGTAAATATACATAGTAATATGTGGATAACTCTCCCATTTAGTGGAATGGTTGTGTAATATCCACATATTTATGCACAGTATCCACAAAAATTGAAACAAGAAATGCGTTGTAAATATTTAAAATTGTATAAACTGAAAAAACATTTTGTATAATTCGACATTTTTATCCGAACGAAATTGTGGATTATTGGACAGAAAGTTTTCTACCTGCGATGGGCGGCTCGAATCGTAACAATGGTTGTTTATAAGTCAAAAATTCATAAATCTGCTATTGTTTTATCGCTGTAAAAGCGATATCATAAAAATAGCAGCAATGCACAAAATATAACTGTTCCGCACGGAACGGCAATTATAAAAACGGAGGTACACATTATGGCAATTTTGGTTACAGGTGGAGCCGGTTTTATCGGCAGTCATACAGTAGTAGAGCTTCAGAATGCAGGATATGATGTAGTGGTAGTGGATAACTTGTCAAATGCAAGTGTAAAGGCATTACAGCGTGTGGAGAAGATCACAGGAAAGCCCGTGACATTTTACAAGGAAGATATCCTTGACAGGGATGCGCTGGAGAGAATTTTTACAAGGGAAAACATTGACTCGTGCATTCACTTTGCAGGGTTAAAAGCGGTTGGTGAGTCTGTCCAGAAGCCATGGGAGTATTACAATAACAATATCGCGGGCACATTGACACTTGTGGATGTCATGAGAAAGCATAACTGTAAGAATATCATTTTCTCATCATCGGCAACCGTGTACGGGGATCCGGCGTTTATACCCATCACTGAGGAGTGCCCGAAAGGACAGTGTACCAATCCGTATGGATGGACAAAATCCATGCTGGAACAGATTCTGACAGACATGCAGAAGGCAGATCCCGAATGGAATGTCATCCTTCTGCGCTATTTCAATCCGATTGGGGCACACCAGAGCGGTACAATGGGAGAGAATCCGAATGGAATTCCAAACAACCTGATGCCGTACATCACACAGGTGGCTGTCGGAAAGCTGGAGAAGCTTGGCGTATTCGGAAACGATTATGATACGCACGACGGAACAGGCGTGAGGGATTATATCCATGTAGTTGACCTTGCCCTTGGACATGTGAAGGCACTGAAAAAGATTGAGGAGAAGGCAGGACTCTGCATCTACAACCTTGGCACGGGAACAGGGTACAGTGTGCTTGATATCGTGAAGAATTTTGAGGAAGCAACGGGCGTGAAGATTCCGTATGACATAAAACCAAGACGTGCCGGTGATATTGCAACCTGTTACGCCGATGCCGCAAAAGCGAAGAAAGAACTTGGCTGGACAGCGCAGTATGGCATTAAGGATATGTGTGCGGACAGCTGGAGATGGCAGTCAAATAATCCGAACGGATATGAAGATTAATAAAAAATACAATAAAAACCCCCCGCAGTTTCTGATGCGGGGGATTTTTTAAAGCTCTCCGTTTTTATATCTGTTGATAAAGCTGTGAATCCTGTCATTTGGATTCAGCAAATCACTGATGGAGGAATCGTGGTTCAGTGTATCAATTATATAGGCAATATACTTGCTCATGTCACAGCTGATATACCATTCTTTTTCAAGCAAGTCCGGACGCTGATAAATTAAATTTGTCGTAAGGACTCTGGTGATAAGTCCCTGCTCGTAAGCCTCGTCAAAGCGCTCGAGACCGCTTGTAAACAGACCGAAGGTCGCGGCGGCAAAAATGCGCTTCGCCTTTCTTTTCTTCAGGTCTGCAGCGACTTCAAGAACGCTCTCGCCGGATGAAATCATGTCGTCTATAATAATGACATCCTTCCCCTCGACACTGCTGCCAAGGAATTCGTGCGCCACAATCGGGTTGCGCCCGTTTACAATCTTTGTATAGTCGCGCCGCTTGTAGAACATGCCCATGTCAAGTCCCATGACGTTTGCCGTGTAGATTGCGCGGCTCATACCGCCCTCGTCGGGACTAATAATCATCATATGGTCGCAGTCGATGGACAAATCGGACACATTGCTCAGCAGCCCCTTGATAAACTGGTAAGTAGGGGAGACTGTCTCGAAACCGTTGAGCGGAATCGCATTCTGCACACGGGGATCGTGGGCGTCAAACGTGATAATATTGTCAACACCCATATTTACCATCTCCTGAAGCGCAAGCGCGCAGTCAAGGGATTCGCGGGAATTTCTCTTATGCTGGCGGCTCTCGTACAGGAAAGGCATAATGACAGTAATCCGCCTTGACTTTCCGCCGACAGCTGCAATGATTCTTTTCAAATCCTGATAGTGGTCGTCCGGAGACATGTGGTTCTCCTTGCCGCACAGGGAATATGTCAGGCTGTAGTTTGTGACATCAACCAACAGATAAAGGTCGTTACCGCGCACAGATTCCATGATCATACCTTTCGCTTCACCGGTGCCGAAACGGGGGACTTTTGTCTGGATGATATAGGAATCGCGCTGATATCCTGCAAATGCGAGCGAACCTTTATGTTCGCTTTCGCGCTCCCTGCGCCACCTGACAAGGTATTCGTCGACTTTGTCACCGAGTTCCTGACACCCCCGTAAAGGGATAATGCCCAATGATCCTACAGGTATTGAATTAAGATTTCTTTTCTCCTCACGAACTGGCATTGAAAAAATCCTCACTTTCTGTATTATGATGCGCAAGAGGCGCAATCTTTTCAGTTTCCTATTTGGCTGTAGACGCCGTTTTTTTCTGCATGCGTATGTCCCGCCCGGTCAGCTTACATACATCATAATTGCTTGTGATACGGGAAAATATCCGGTCGGAATAGCGATCCCGCAATTCTCCCAGTGACAGATTCGTTGTAATAATCGTCGATTTTCTTCTCATGTGCCTGTTGTTAAGGCATGAAAAAAGCTGGGAGGAAACAAAGGAATTGGTAAGCTCAGTTCCCAAATCATCTATAATAAGCAGGTCACAGTCATAAATATCATTGGAAATTCCGGACGCTGCTTCTTTGCTGTCTTTGTCAAAGGTGCTTTTGGACAGTGTGTCAAAAAGCTGGAAAGCACTAAAATATATGACGAGATTCCCTTTATCAATCAGTTCTTTTGCGACACAACATGATAAAAAAGATTTTCCCGTTCCTACTGTACCATAAAAAAACAAATTTCGGTAGTCCAAATAAAAGCTTTTCACAAAATTTTGGCATATTTGTACAGCTTTTGTAAATTTTTCGAGATCTTCTCCCTCATAATACTCATAAGATAAGGATGAAAAGTTTTCTTTTTCGAGCAGATTTTTAATATGCGACTGCTCATAAATAAGATTTATTTCCGCGGCGCGAAAGCAATTGCACTTTTTATTGTCAATATAGCCTGTGTCCTGACACTTTTCACACTCGTAAACCGGCGTCAGGTAGTCAGTTGGGAAACCATGTCCGCGCAGCAGGGACGCCTTTTTTTCGGAAAGCTCCTTTAGCTGCTTTTTTAATTCTGTAAGCGCATTTTTGTCGCCGTCGAGAAGCTTTCGTCCCTGGGCAATGGAAATCGCGGCAGCCTGCTTGTCCAGCTCCTGATAGGCGGGTATTGTTTCATATACCGTTTCTGTGTTTTTTTCGAGCCGGTATCTTGCAGTGCGCTGCTTTTCTTCGTAGGTGCGCATGACTGCGTCGTATTGACTGTTTGTAAGTGGCATTGCGGTTTCCTCTTTATCTTTAATTGCTCAATATATTTTGTTCCAGTTCATCAAAGTCATACGCATTCTGTGCAAAGTGATTAAACTTGTTATTTGTGACAATGTTGTCATTTTTGCGCTGTTTGCTATTTGGCGCGGAGCGCTTAAAGGAAGCGTCCGCTGCCGGAATGTCGGCTTTGTGATGCACGCCTGCCTGATACCATTTCGTGAGGATTCCGTCTGCGTATGCAAAACGGTGGTTGTCAGTCGTCATCACGGTCTTGTCGCAGGCTTCCTGAATCACGTCAAGCAAAAAACCGTATTCCTTTGTCCATTTATTTATGTATTCAAGCTCCTTTGGAGCGGGATTCGCACTTTTTCCGAGCGATTTCATGATGGTGTACACAACTTTGTCATATTTGCGCGATGCGTTCTGCGCGTCGGATGGCGACAGAATTCCCTGCGAGTGCCATGCCAGCGCCACTTTTTCCATATAGCGGAAGTCCTTTTTCCCGCGCTCAACACAGTGCTGCACCAGATAGTCAATCAAGTCCGTGGAAAAGCCAAGCTTGTCGTAGAAAAAGAGAACCGTTTCCATGTCGCTGCGTGTCAGCGGACGTCCGACATACTGTTCCGTGACCATCAGCAGCTGCTCGATATCTTCATTGCTCTTAAAACGTTTCAGCTCGTCGAGCGAGTATTCGGGTTTGTTAATCTTTTCAGCTGTGGGCAGACTGCCTGCGGCTGCGACAGTACGATTCGCAGCAATCTGGGTCGTTCCTGTTTTGGCAGTCATGCCCGTCTGCAGGGATGCCGGTCTTATGAACGATAAGACTGGTGTGATACGGGGAGCAGCTTTTGGCGCCTCGTATACATTTTCCAAGGACAGCACCCTGATACCTGACAGGTTGTGGGCCGCATCAAAATCCAGTGCCAGAAGCTGCCGTGATTCCCAGTACATCAGCGACCTGAGAACGTCTTTTTCCGTATAGTTAAACTTGTCCGCAATGTCTGTGACGCTGGTTGGGAGATTTGCGTTCATCATGCGGATCAGAAAAAGATATATTTTAAGCTGGGCATCATTTGCATCTGACATATATTCATCAATGAATAAATTGGAGATGGTTGTCTGCCCGTTAGTGGCAGCCCGGTAAATGTTGACACGATTCATATTATTCACCCGTCCTGGTCTAAATTCCTTAAGCTTGAATCCGGAGTGGGAGACACCGGCATCTGTAAGGTAAATGTATTGTAGCATAACTGCCTGAAAAAGCAAGCCCCGATGCCTTGCAAAGCCTTGTGAATACAGGATTTTTTCTCAATGTGGATGATGTGGATATTGTGGATAGCGCAGACGGAAAATTCACAAAACCTTGTGAAACCGCAAATATAACATGTGGATTTTTATCATTACATTGTGGATGAAAGTAAAAAATATCCACACTCCTTCTTGCCGTGCGTGGCTCAAAAAAATGTGGATAATGTGGATAATTAAATTCCGAGCAGGTTTTCTCCGATTTTTACAACATCTCCGGCGCCCATAGTTATCAACAAATCGCCGTTGATACAATTTTTTAATAAAAAATTTTCAATTTCATCAAAATGCTGGAAATAATAGCATTCGGTTCCAAGTTTTTCCAGCTCACGCAGCAAATCCATGGAGGTGATGCCGATTGTATTTTTTTCGCGGGCGGCGTAGATATCTGTCAGGACAACCTTGTCTGCAAGTGAGAGTGCCTTTGCGAAATCCTGCAGGAACGCTTTCGTCCGCGTGTATGTATGGGGTTGGAAAACGCACCACAATGTCCTGTGCGGATAGTTGGCTGCGGCTTTCAGCGTGGCGGTTATTTCCGTGGGATGGTGCGCGTAGTCGTCGAGAATCTGGATTCCGCCGATTTCCCCCTTGTGTTCAAAGCGCCTGTCGGTTCCTTGGAATGAGGATAAGGCACCCAATACTGTGGCAGTATCGATTCCGAGAAGATCCGTCAGTGCAATGACCGAGAGTGAGTTGAGGATATTGTGCTCGCCGACAACACCCAGCTTCACGGTACCGCAGCGCTTTCCGTTTTTCAGCAGGGTGTAGGAGCCGCACCCGCGCGCATCATAGACCGCGTCGGTGTAGCTGTAGTCGGCGCCGTTGTCCGAACCAAAGGTGATGATGCTGCATGCAAGCCCTTCAACAAGCTCCTCAAGCCGGTCGATTCCCTTGTTGACAATAAGGTACCCGTCCGCAGGGAGGATGTCGGCAAACCTGCGGAAAGAATGCCGGATATCGTCAATATCCTTGAAAAAGTCCATATGGTCTTCTTCTATATTAAGTATGATGCTGATACGCGGGAAAAAACGCAGGAACGAGTTGGTGTACTCGCAGGCTTCTGTCACAAAGTAGTCCGATTTTCCCACGCGGATATTTCCGCCGATGGACTTGAGGATTCCGCCGATGGACAGGGTCGGGTCAGTGTCCGCCGCGAGAAGTACCTCCGACACCATGGACGTCGTTGTTGTCTTCCCATGGGTGCCGCTGACGGCGATGGGCATTTTATAGTTTTTCATAATCTGGCCAAGCAGATCGGCGCGCGTCATGACAGGGATGTTCTTTTCCACGGCGGCCGCAAATTCAGGGTTGTCATCTGCGATGGCGGCTGTGTAGACGACAAGGTCAATGGAATCATTTATGCTGCTCGCCATCTGCGGGTAACTGATCTTGGCTCCTTTGGAGGCGAGGTGCTGCGTGAGGGGGGATTTTTTGGCATCCGAACCGCTCACGGGAAAACCGGCGTCAATCAAAATCTCTGCAAGACCGGACATGCTGATTCCGCCGATTCCGATAAAATGTACATGGACTGGGTTGTTGAAATTTATCTGGTACATAAACAAATGTTCCTTTCGCTATTCTGAATATCTGATTTATAATATACATAATACACCCCGTGCGGCAAATTTTCCATAGCTGGTACTGCAAAAATTTCGTTTTTCTGGTTTTTCGCGGGAGTCTGATTACTATTCCGGCCGCAAATGATATATTTTATGCAATACAGACAAAAAATAGAACAAATTTCGTATAATATATGAATCTTTTTGGCATGGCACCGATATAACTTATGTATACGTATAAAATGTATAAAAATATTCACATTTATCGCACTAAAGTTGTTCCCTTTACCAAAAATGTATGCTATAATAAATCAGGGTCTGCTTTTATGCAAAAACGATTATATTCCGACATATTTCGGACTGTAATTGTATACCGTAACTTATGCAAAACCCATTATTAAGCAATTAGGGGTGACGACATGATTAAAAAAGAGATGATTGCCATGCTTTTGGCAGGTGGACAGGGCTCAAGACTGGGTGTCCTGACATCGAAAATGGCAAAACCGGCGGTTGCCTTTGGGGGAAAATACAGAATCATTGATTTTCCGCTCAGCAATTGTATTAATTCCGGTATTGACACAGTCGGAGTGCTTACACAGTATCAGCCGCTGAAGCTGAACACACATATCGGTATCGGTATCCCATGGGACTTGGACCGCAATGTCGGTGGTGTGACGGTATTACCGCCATATGAGAAAAGCAGTGAGAGTGAATGGTACACGGGAACTGCAAATGCTATTTTCCAGAATCTTGAATATATGGAGAACTACAATCCTGACTATGTGTTGATCCTTTCAGGCGACCATATCTACAAGATGGACTACGAAGTGATGCTCGACTTCCACAAGGAAAGCGGTTCGGAAGTGACCATAGCATCCATGCCTGTACCAATTGACGAAGCAAAGCGGTTCGGCATTGTGATTACGGATGAAAATAAGAAAATTATTGACTTTGAAGAGAAACCGGAGAAACCAAGAAGCAATCTGGCTTCTATGGGAATTTACATATTTAATTGGAAGACGCTGAAAGAAGCGCTTTTGGCGAAAGCAGACCAGCCTGCACTCGATTTCGGAAAACATGTCATTCCATACTGTCACGAGAAGGGATGCCCCATGTACTCCTACGAGTTCAACGGCTACTGGAAAGATGTCGGAACGCTGAGTTCCTACTGGGAAGCAAACATGGAGCTGATTGACATTGTTCCGGAATTTAACCTCTATGAAGAATACTGGAAGATTTATACGAAGAGCGAGGTGCTTCCGCCCCAGTATATCGCGCCGGACAGTGTGATAGAGCGCTGTATCATCGGTGAGGGTTCGGAAATATATGGACAGGTTTACAATTCCGTTATCGGCTGCGGCGTCACAATCGGCGAGGGTACAATCGTGCGCAATTCCATTATCATGAACCAGACGCAGATTGGCGATAAGTGCGTGATTGAGAAGGCTATCATAGATGAGTATTCGCAGGTTGGCAGCAACACGCAGATTGGTACGCTTCCTGAAAAGGAAAACGACACAAGACCTGATATCTACAATAGCGGACTGGTTACAATCGGTGAGAAATCAGTCGTTCCCGCCAATGTGAAGGTGGGTAAGAACACCGTCATTTTTGGTGAGACCGTGCCGGCAGACTATCCGGAAGGCATTTTGGACAGCGGCAGGACATTGATAAAGGTGGGAGATTAGCACGAAAAAACCATGTGCGATAGTTTTTCGTGCGGCAGATTTGGGTGTGCCCAGATTTGCTGAAATAGCGAGAATGGAGAGGGAAAATGAGAGCATTAGGTATTGTACTGGCGGGAGGAAACAGCAGGAAGATGGGGGAACTCTCCCACAAAAGAGCGATTTCAGCCATGCCGATAGCAGGAAGTTATAGAAGTATTGATTTTGTGCTGAGTAACATGTCCAATTCACACATCCAGAAGGTTGCGGTTATCACACAGTATAATTCAAGAAGCCTTCATGAGCATTTAAGCTCATCGAAATGGTGGGATTTCGGACGAAAGCAGGGAGGCCTGTATACGTTTACACCGACAGTTACTCCCGATAACAGCAACTGGTATCAGGGAACGGCGGATAGTATTTACCAGAATCTCCTGTTCTTAAAGCGAAGCCATGAACCATATGTAGTCATCGCGACAGGCGACTGTGTCTACAAGATGGATTTCAATAAAGTTTTGGAGTATCACATTGCGAAAAAGGCAGACATCACTGTTGTTGTGAAAGAGATGCCTGAGAATGCGGATGTGGACAGGTACGGTGTTGTCAGGATGAATGACGACGGACGTATCGAGGAGTTCGAGGAGAAGCCTATGGTGGCAAAATCAAAGACCGTGTCATGCGGCATCTATGTCATCAGGCGCAGGCAGCTCATCGAACTGATTGAGAAGAGCGCTGAGGAGGGAAGGCACGATTTGGTGCAGGATATCCTGATACGTTATAAGGATTTAAAGCGAATATACGGTTACAGGATCGAATCGTATTGGAGAAACATCGCAACCGTGGAGGACTACTTCGGAACCAATATGGATTTCCTCAAAAAGGATATCCGCGATTATTTCTTCAAACAGTATCCGGATGTATATTCCAAGGTTGACGATCTGCCGCCGGCAAAATACAACCCGGGATCTCGGGTTCGCAACAGCCTTGTTTCAAGTGGCTGTATTGTAAACGGTACGGTAGAAAATTCCATCCTGTTCAAGGAGGTATTTGTCGGAAACAACTGTACTATTAAAAACTCAATCATTTTAAATGACGTGTATCTAGGCGATAACACCCACATTGAAAATTGTATTGTAGAGAGCCGTGATACAATTCGGGCAAATTCACACCACGTCGGGGAAACCGGCATTAAAGTCGTGGTGGAAAAAAATGAGAGGTATGTTCTTTAAGGTACAGTAATTGTCCGGCTTTCGGCTTCCTATTACTGACATCAAGCCATGTTAAACCGTTTCGTGGCGTCAAAGCCATATGGTGCGGTCTGATGCTTCTCAACTTCAACGCTGTTTTACGGACTTTGCAGGAAGTGCAAGGTTCCAGGCTGGATTGTTACAACAATAAACAAAGTGAAAGACTTGCAAAAGGGGGACAAAAGAATGAGAATAACAGATGTTCGCGTTCGCAAAATAACAAAAGAGGGCAAAATGAAAGCAGTAGTTTCTATTACACTTGATGATGAATTTGTAGTTCATGACATCAAGGTCATCGAGGGTGAAAAGGGTCTTTTCATCGCGATGCCAAGCAAGAAATCTGCGGATGGAGAGTACAGGGATATTGCTCATCCAATCAATTCCAACACAAGAGATACGATTCAGAAAACGATTCTCGAAAGCTACGAGAAAGCGCTCTTGGAGCCGGACGAGGAAGTTTAGAATTATCGATAATTATAAAATGTGGGTAAAAAGGCCATCCGTTACAGTGGATGGCTTTTGTTTTCCCATCTGATTGAGGAACTGTTAAGAAATGGGAGGTACCAATGAAAAAAAGGCATTTTCACATGCGGCGTTGCATGGCGGCATGGATGGGCACGGGGTTGCTGTTATGGATTTGTATGTGTACTTTTGAAAGCCATTTGGACAAGGCTGTGGCAAAAGGGCAGGAGGACGCGGCACCGCATGAGGTTTATGACAAGGATGACAGGCTGGAGCTTCTTGCTGCGGATGATGAAAGGCACAGCCCGGTCAACAGTCATCTGGGCAATCAGTACCAATGGGGGATTCTGTACCAGTATCCGGAGGAGGAAATCGCCGAGAGCACGCACGCGGTTTTTGACAGGAAGAATCGCCTCTGCTATGCGCTGGGATATTTGGGCAGCAGCATCCTCAGCGGCGAGCGCAGCTATTGTGAGGAACGGGTTTATGAGTGGGATGACAAGGCACGCACCTGCCGCCAGATTTACTATAAATCGACTGGTGTGCCGTATGGCGACGGATATTATGTGGCGCACCGCTATATGTTTGATGTCAGAAATTATCAGTTTTCGGCGGACGGCAAGGTTTTGTCTGAGATTTCCTACAGCCGTGAGGTTGGCTCTGACCGGTTTGGCTACTCTGAGGAACTGTTCTTTGACCGCGCATACCAGGCGGAGTATGATGGCGAGCGGCTGATGGAGGAGCTGCACTGTGTCGACTACTGGGGGACGAATGAATCAGGGGCGTGGCAGTACTGTGCATACCAGTATGATGATGCCGGAAACTGCGTACTGAAAGTGATTGCGAGGGAGGACGACATCACGCTCCACTGTTATGAGTATGATGAAAAGGGCAGCCTGTCCGGTGAGTACGGTTACCTTGTCAAGGAGGACTGGGAGCTGGAATGTGCGGACGGGAGTGTGATTTATTTCCGTCCCGAGTGGCAGAAGCCGGCTGTAAAAAAAGTGGCGGCAGACGGGACGGTGGAGAGAGAACTGTATTATTTTAAGGTAACAGATATGGGACAGCAGCATTACCTGATGCCCGAGGACGTGGAGGACACGGTGGATGACCACAAATATACAGTCAGACCAGGCGACTGTCTCCGCAATATCGCATACAAATACTATGGCGACGCATCCTATTACAGCCTTCTGTACGATATAAACAGGGATGTTATCGGTTCGGATGAAAACCTGATTCTGACAGGCACGCGTCTGGTGGTGCCGGAGGTGGGCAGCGCCAAGGATACCAGGGCAAATTAAATGAATGGGTGTGTGCCGATGTTATAGTAAACGGCAAATATTTTTGTCGTTTCTATAAAAAAGAAAAACAATTATTTGACATACCTATAACTTAGTGGTAGAATACTGATAAAGGTACTGCCGATAGACGGTTAGTCCGCTTTATAGTTGTTTAAAATAACCGCTATGTTTGTAGACAGGGGCGGTTATTTTTATGTCTTACTATCCTTACCAATCGAATAGCCAAGGCGAAAACAAGCCACACATGGACTAACCGCCTGCCGTTATGGCAGTACCCATAACGGTATTATAGCAAATAAACAATTATCTATTAATTGCTTTTATAAGTTTGTGGTTTGATAAATATGGTTATCCGCCAGTTACAATTGATGATGTTTAATAGAGCGTGTCTGAATTTCCGGGCATGCCTTGGCTTATGCAATTTGTTATAGATAATGGGGGCATGGAATAAAATGGGAATTTCAAATTGTGACACTTGTGCATATAATGTATATGACGAGGAAGACGAGTGCTATTATTGCGAGGCAAATATGGATGAGGACGACATGGTGCGCGTGATGGAGCGGCAGTACAAGGAGTGTCCTTTTTACAGAAACGGGGACGAGTATGCGGTGGTTCGGAAACAGATTTAAGGCATTTGGCAGACTGCGGGACAAAAAGGCAAACGTACCGGAAAAGACAGATGTAGCGACCGAGATAGAAATAGAGACAAAAGTAAAGACAGGTCAGGATTCAGATACACAGGGATGGGGAGTGAAGATGGTTATCATAGCAGGGCTTGGTAATCCTACAAGGGAATACGAAAATACGCGCCATAATGTCGGATTTATGGCAATTGACGCACTTGCGGAGCAATATAATATCGGACTGACAGAATGCAAATTCAAATCACTCGTTGGAAAAGGCATGATAAACGGAAACAAGGTTATTCTTGTGAAACCGTTGACCTACATGAATTTAAGTGGTGAGGCGATTAAAGCAGTCATAGAATATTATAAGGTGGACGCAGAGAGTGAACTGATAGTGATTTATGATGACGTGAGCCTTGACGTGGGACAGCTGCGCATCCGCAAGAAGGGCAGTGCGGGCGGACATAACGGAATCAAGAATATTATTGCAAATCTGGGGCACGACTCTTTTCTGCGCATCAAGATCGGCGTCGGGGAGAAACCAAAGGGATATGACCTTGCGGATTATGTGCTTGGGCATTTCAGCAAGGAAGAACGGGCAGTGATGGATGAAAGCCTTGTGAAAGTGGACGGGGCAGTGAACCTGATGCTTGCGGACAAGGTGGACGAGGCAATGAATCAGTACAATAAAAAATCAAAAGTTGAATAGTGTGAGAAGAACTTCTATGTCTCACACAGGAAAAACGCCAAAAACGGGCGTTTTTCATCCGGATATGAGATTCCGCAAAGCGGAATCATGGAGAATAGATTGGAAGCTGCATGGGGGAATGAAATGAACACATTATTGGCGCCGCTTAAGGAGCTTGGCGAATACGAAGAAATTGTAAAGGTTCTGGCTGGAAAGAGTGGAAAAGCAAGCATAAGCGGCTGTGTGGATTCGCAGAAGCTTCACATGGTATTTGGCACCGACAAGGAATATGATGTGAAGCTGATTGTGACCTACAGTGACATTAAGGCAAGAGAGCTTCTTGAGGACTGCCGCCTGTACTGCCGGGAGTCATATTTTTATCCGGCAAAGGATTTGATATTTTATCAGGCGGACGTACATGGAAACCAGCTGGTGAAAGAGCGCATCGAGGTACAGCGCAGGATTCTTGAGGGGAATCCGGTCACGATTGTCACCACGTTTGCAGCCCTGATGGCACACCAGCTGCCGCTGTCCGTTCTGGAGGATAACGTTGTCTGCATTGGCAAGGACAGCATCATCGAGGAGCGCGCGCTCGCGCGCAAGCTTGTGGCGATGGGATATGAGAAAAATTATCAGGTCGAGGCGCCGGGGCAGTTTTCGGTGCGGGGCGGCATTTTTGACATTTTTGACCTCACTTCCGAGAATCCTGTCCGGATCGAACTCTGGGGGGACGAGATTGAGTCAATCCGGACTTTTGATGTGTTGAGCCAGCGTTCCATCGAAGAAAATATGACACAAGTGTCAATTTTTCCGGCGGCGGAGCTGATATTGTCACAGTCGGTACTGGATGCGGGATTTCACAGGATTGAGAGAGAATGTAAAGAACAGGCAAGGCAGTTCAGGGAGCAGACAAAGCCGGAGGAGGCACATCGGCTTGAAACCACGGTGCGGGATTTGACAGAGCAGGTGACACAGTTTCAGAGCCTTGTCAATCTGGACAGCTATATCAATTATTTTTATGAGGACACCATATCCTTTCTTGACTTGTTCCGGAACCGGCGTTGCTGTATCTATCTGGATGAACCGCTCCGCATTGAGGAACATGCAAGGGCGGTGGAGCTGGAGTTTCGCGAGAGCATGACCAGCCGTGCGGAGAAGGGATATATTCTGCCGCGGCAGATGGAGGTTCTTTTTTCCGTGCAGGAGATAATGGCACGGTTGGAAAAGGAGCGCATTCTTGCACTGTCTACCATGGAGTACAAAGGGTTTGGCATCAAGTTTGCAAAACGGTTCGGCGTCAACACGAGAAACATATCTTCCTACAACAGCAGCTTTCCGGAGCTGGTAAAGGATTTAAACCACTTTAAAAAACATGGCTATCGGGTGCTGGTGCTGTCCGCGTCCGCGACGCGCGCGAAACGTCTAGCCACGGACTTTATGGACGAGGGACTTGTCGCCTTTTACTCGGAAGATTCCGACAGGATACTGCAGTCCGGTGAAATCATGACCTATCACGGCTCTGTACTGAAAGGATTTGAGTACCCGCTGTTAAAGCTTGTCGTGATTTCCGAGACGGATATTTTTGGGAAGCAGCAGCGGAAAAAGAAGAAAAAGGCGTATGAGGGGCAGAAAATCCGCGATTTTTCGGATCTCAAGGTGGGCGATTATGTCGTGCATGAGAACCATGGTCTTGGTATCTACAAAGGAATTGAAAAGGTTGAGGTTGACAAGGTTGTCAAGGATTATATCAAGATAGCGTACCGCGACGGGGGGAATTTGTACGTCCTTGCAACGGGGCTGGATGTGATTCAGAAATATGCCTCGTCCGACGCGGCGAAGAAACCGAAACTGAACAAGCTTGGCACGCAGGAGTGGGTAAAGACAAAGTCAAGGGTAAAGACTGCCGTCAATGAGGTGGCAAAGGATCTTGTGGAGCTTTATGCCGTCCGCCAGCAGAAACAGGGATTTATCTTTAGCAGGGACACGGTGTGGCAGCAGGAATTTGAGGAGATGTTCCCGTTTGAGGAGACAGGAGACCAGCTGCTTGCCATCGAGGCGACAAAAAGCGACATGGAGAGTTCGCGTATCATGGATCGCCTGATTTGCGGCGATGTGGGATACGGCAAGACGGAGATTGCCATACGTGCCGCGTTCAAGGCAGTTCAGGATGGCAAACAGGTCGCTTACCTTGTGCCGACGACGATTCTTGCGCAGCAGCATTACAATACGTTCATGCAGCGCATGAAAGACTTTCCGGTGCGTGTCGAGATGATGTCGCGCTTCCGCACGGCGGGTGAGATGAAAAAGACCATCGAGGGGCTGAAAAAGGGGCTTGTGGACATTGTAATCGGCACGCACAGACTGCTCTCGGAAGATGTCGTATACAAGGATTTGGGATTGCTGGTAATTGACGAGGAGCAGCGTTTCGGCGTGCGCCACAAGGAGAAGATGAAACAGCTTAAGGATGATGTGGATGTGCTGACGCTGACGGCGACACCGATTCCGCGGACGCTTCACATGAGTCTTGTGGGAATCCGCGACATGAGTGTGCTTGAGGAAGCACCGGGCGAGCGGCAGCCGATACAGACCTATGTCATGGAGTACAATGAAGAGATGGTGCGCGAGGCAATCGTGCGCGAACTCTCCAGAGGGGGACAGGTGTATTATGTATATAACCGCGTGAACAATATTGATGACATCACCAATCAGGTCGCGCGTCTGGTTCCGGAGGCGAATGTGGCGTATGCACATGGACAGATGAAGGAACATGAGCTTGAGAAGATTATGTTTGACTTTATCAATAGGGACATTGATGTTCTGGTGGCGACGACGATTATAGAGACGGGACTTGATATCTCCAATGTCAACACCATGATTATCCACGATTCCGATGCGATGGGGCTTTCCCAGCTTTACCAGCTGCGGGGGCGTGTGGGGCGTTCGAACCGCACATCATATGCGTTCCTGATGTACAAAAAGGATAAGATGCTCAAGGAGGTAGCGGAGAAAAGGCTTCAGGCAATCCGCGAGTTTACGGATTTGGGCAGCGGCTTTAAGATTGCCATGCGCGACCTTGAAATCAGGGGTGCAGGGAACCTTCTGGGCGAGCGCCAGCACGGGCATATGGATGCAGTCGGCTATGACCTGTACTGCAAGATGCTCAACGAGGCGGTCAAGACACTCAAAGGAACGAAAAAGGTGGATGAGGATTTCGGGACATATGTTGATATGGATGTCGATGCGTTTATCCCGCCGGAGTATATAGTGAATGAAGTGCAGAAGCTCGACATCTACAAGCGCATAGCAAGCCTTGAGAATGAGGCGGAGTGCGATGACATGAGAAAGGAGCTGAAGGATCGTTTCGGAACGGTGCCAAAATCTGTCGAAAACCTCATACTGATATCGCTGATTCGCGTCACGGCACACAGGCGGTACGTGACGGAAATTAAAGGAAAGGTCGGGCAGATAACATTTCTGATGGAGCCGTATGCGCCAGTGCATGTCGAGCGGCTTCCGGAGCTGATGGATAAATATAAGGGCGTTCTGGAATTTTCCGCAAAAGGCACGCCGAATTTTGTGCTGCGGTACAAAAAGTACGGTCTGCTGGAGAAAGAGGCGGAGCTTATGATGACATACACGAACAGGGTTCTGGCAGACATGGCAGTGCTGTATGAGTAAAAATATGTGAAAGAATGCGTGTGGGAAAACGAAGGCGGAACTGCTGCGTGAAAAATACGAAAAGGAGGATTTTATATGGAGTACAGAAAAATGGAGAATCTGGGAATCAGCACGTCACTGCTTGGCTTTGGGTGTATGCGGTTCCCGACAAATGCGGACGGCAGCATCAATGAGGAGGACGCCCTCGCCATGATTGACAGGGCGTACCAGTCGGGCGTTACTTATTTTGACACGGCATACCCTTACCATGACGGAAAGAGCGAGGTTGTAACCGGAAAAGCGCTTGCGCGCTATCCGAGAGATTCCTACTATCTGGCGACAAAGCTTCCGGTGTGGTCGGTCAAGACAATCGGCGATGTGGAGCGTATCTTTCAGGAACAGCTGCAGCGCCTCCAGAAAGCGTATGTTGATTTCTACCTGATGCACGCCCTTAACGGCGAGCGGTGGAAGGTTGTGAAAGCGCTTGACATCCTTGGGTACTGCGAGAAGCTTCGCGCGGAGGGGAAGATAAAGTATATCGGGTTTTCGTTTCATGATGACTATGAAGCGTTTGAGGAGATTATCACTGCCTACAAGTGGGATTTCTGCCAGATACAGTTAAACTATATGGACAAAGACACGCAGGCGACCCTGAAAGGCTTGGCGCTTGCAGAGAAGCTTGGCATTCCTGTGGTTGTCATGGAGCCTGTGAAGGGCGGTTCACTTGCAAAACTTCCGGCGCAGGGCATTGACGACCTGTTCAAGGAGGCGCGTCCGGAGAAATCGACTGCTTCATGGGCGATGCGCTACGTCGGAAGCCTTGACAATGTGAAAGTGATTCTCAGCGGCATGACAACAATGGAGCAGGTGGCGGACAATCTCGCGACGTTTGGCAATTTCGAACCTTTGAGCAGCGCGGAGCAGGAAATCGTTGCGCAGGTGGCGGACAGGCTGCGCAGCAGGGTGCAGAATGGCTGTACAGCCTGCCAGTACTGCATGCCGTGTCCGGCGGGCGTGGATATCCCGCAGTGTTTCCGCATCTGGAACCAGTACCATATTTATGAGAATGTCAATGAGGCAAGATGGAACTGGACGAAGGCGATGGAGGATGCGAAAAAGGCAAAGAACTGTGTCAAGTGCGGAAAGTGCGAGCAGGCATGTCCGCAGCATATTGCCATCAGGGAGGATTTGGCGCGCCTGCAAAAGGAACTGGATGACATAACAAAGTAGTAAATAACAGGAAACAGTTCGGAGTTATGTTAATTTGATCGACAATTTCATCCAGATTCAGAAAATTTATCATGTCCGTCAGAAGGGGAGAAAATATGTGTAATGTGACAATTTTCCCCTTCTTTTTATGCCTGTTTTCTGGGCAGTCAAGACACTTTTCACAAAATTAGAAGAAAATAAAACAAATTGTAGAAATTATTGAAATAATATATTATAATAAGACTCGAACAGATTAACATAACAGGTTAACGTTCGGAGCGTGAAAGGGTGGATGTTGTGATGAGCGAGGGAAGGTATAATATTCCAAAGCAGTACAAGGTTGATAAGGGAATGCCGCTGGATGCACTGTTCCAGAAAATTGACAATCTCAAGTGCCGCCGAGTCTTTGAGGCGGGCGTCGAGAGCGTTGAGTGGAGTTATCATCTGGTGGACAAAAAAGGCATCAGTGATATGATGGAGCTTGTCAGGGAGCGCGGACTGTCAGTTTTTGAAGTAAATCTGAAACAGAAAATTTCACCGGATTTGCTTACGGATGTGTTTGCCGGGCTGCTGCAGAGACCCATGGTGATGGTCTATCTTTGCAATGGAGAGCTGTCTATGGGGACATTTCTTCCGACAGGAAAAGGGGCTGTGGGCAGGATGTGTTCGACAGATTTTTATCCATATGACGCAGACAGGATGATTGAGCTGCTGGAATATGAGACAGACTACGACAAAAGTATTGACCAGATACACAGGAGAATATATGCCACACTTCGCCAGCAGAAACGTGTCATCATGATTGAGAAAGCATTTGAGAGGCTGAACAAGGAGAATGAAAAGGAATCATTCGCATATGAATTCAGTCTGGAAAACCTTGAGCGGATCAGGGCAGATGCTGACTTTGTACAGTCACAGCTCAAAGTGGTATGAAATGATGGTTTCGTGAACAAGGCGTAATCAGTAATTGGCAGCAGGGAGGATTTGCATGGACAACGGAATATCAAGGGCGACTGCAGCCACAGTATTAAATTCCTTAAAGAGCGGGGTGGTTCCCAGAATAGGGCTTGAATACATCACAGTGGGGAGAAAGAGTGAGATTCAGGCGCTTTTGCAGGACGTATCCATCATAGAACAGGGAGGGGCGGCGTTTCGTTTTATAGAAGGAAAGTACGGAAGCGGTAAGACCTTTCTCATGCATGCGCTCAGAAATCATGTGATGGAAAAAAACTTTGTGGTAACAGATGTGGAGCTTTCGGTCGACAAACGATTTGTCGGAAATAAGGGACAGGGACTGGCGACGTACAGGGAACTGATTCGGAATATGGCGACACATGCATGCCCTGATAACGGAGCGCTGCCGCTTATTCTTGACAAGTGGATAGGCGCACTGGAAAACGAAGTGGTACAAAATGAGGGACTTGTACCGGGACATGAAGTTTTCGACGTCAGAGTGAGTCAGAAGATTTACAAGATTACGTCCTCGATGGAGGAGCGGGTAAACGGTTTTGATTTCGGTAAAGTGCTGGCTTCCTATTACAAAGGACACAGGAAAGGTGATGTGGATCAGCAGAAAAAAGCGCTGCGATGGCTCTGTGGGGAGTACAGAACCAGAACGGAGGCGAAGACAGATTTAGGGGTGAATCTGATTATTACCGATGACAACTGGTACGATTTTATGAAGCTGTTCGCAGATTTCGTGGTGAAGGCAGGATATGCGGGATTGTATGTGTGCATGGATGAGCTTGCGTCGCTGTACGAGATTCCAAGCCGTGTGGGCAGGGAGTACAACTACAACAAGCTTTTGTCGATTTACAATGATGCACTGCAGGGGAAGGCATCCCATCTTGGCATCATCATCAGCGTGACAAGGGAAGCGATGGAGGATCCTGTGCGTGGGGTGTACAGTTTTGCGCCATTGAAGTCACGTCTGATAGAAACCAGCATTGAGCAGGAGGGTGTCATTAAAATGAGGGATATGGCATCCCCCGTAATAAGATTGTCCGCGTTAAATCCGGGCGAAATGTATGTGCTGCTTGAAAAGCTTGCAGCGATACACGGAAAGCTGTACGAGTATTCACCGGGACTTGAACATGATGACTATATCTATTTCCTAAAGCAGCAGTACGGAAAGGCTCTGGATGGGGAGGAGACGACCGTGCGGGAAATGATTCGCAACTACATTACGCTGCTGAATCTGATACAGCAGAATCAGGAAGTGCCAAAAGACGAGATTCTGCATGCCAGACAGGCATAGCGCTGTATCGTTTCGGGCAGGACAGGGGCTGTCCGAAGATATAAGGCAGCAGCTCACCTCCGGGCTTTGCATTTGCTGCAAGGTCCGTGAAACAGCGTTGGGGTCGAGACGCATCAGGCCGCGGTACGCGGTTATGCATGGCCTGATGCATGGAACGGGAAGCCGAGGGCTGAACGGTTTCAATATAAGGGTTGTAAGATACGAGGTTGCATATGATTAAGGCAGTAATATTTGACATGGACGGAGTATTGATTGATACGGAAAAGCACTATAATGCAGCATGGTGTGAGGCAGCACGCATGGCAGGCTTTGACTTCAAAAGAGAACATGCGCTGATGCTTCGCAGCTGTGATGCGCAGCTTGCGTCAAAAATGATGAAGGACATTTTTGGCGAGCGCTTTGATTATTTTGCCATACGGGAAGTCCGGCGCGAACTTGTGGCGCAGCGGCTTGAAAAATACGGATTGGAGAAAAAGCCCGGTATTGATGAGATACTGGCTTTTTTGCATGAAAAAGGCATTAAGGCGGCGGTAGCTACGGCGACACCGCTTGCACTTACCCTGCAGCATCTTGAAAAAATCGGCGTCAGGGGACAGTTTGACGAAATCGTGAGTGCAAAACAGGTCGAGCACGGAAAGCCCGCGCCGGATGTTTACCGCTATGCCTGCGCGCAGATTGGGGAGCGGCCGTCGGACTGCATCGCCGTGGAGGATTCGCCAAACGGCATCAAGTCGGCATATGCGGCGGGATGCCTGCCGGTGATGGTGCCGGATTTGACGCAGCCTGACGAGGAGCTTAGACCGCTCCTGTATGCTGTGGCAGATTCGCTTGCGGATATCAAAAAATTGATAAGCGCTTGACAGTGCTGGTGAACTGAAATATAATTACAATGAAAGTCCTGAAATTTCAAACAGGAGTGCGCATTTAATGCGGCTCTTTGCACGTGCCAAAATGCGTCCGGCGTATTTTGCGTGCATGATAAAATAAGTGTCAAGTGAACACTGGAGAGGAAGTGTATAGCTCTATGGACAGTTGTGACGGCAACGGACAACAAAATATGGGTGAACACACGGAAAACAGTGTTCTTTTTATGTGCGGCAGCATGCAGCTGTGTTTTGCATAAAAAGATGATTCGCCCAGAAGGTTTTGGAAATAATAAAAAATAGAAGGGCGATGTTATCTTGGAAAACGAAATCTTACACGAACCAAACTATATCGAGGAACTGGTGGCGTTAATCCGCAACGGGGACAGCAGGGACAGACTTGCGGAGGAGCTGACAAATTATCACGATAATGATATCTCGAATGCGCTTGAAGAACTGGACGAGAATGAGAGAAAGGTGCTCTACCGTATTCTTGATGATGAGCGGATATCGGAAATTTTTGCCTATCTGGAGGATCCGGGCAAATACCTCGGGGAGCTGGAGCTTGAACGGGCTGCCGATATCATTGAGAACATGGACGCCGATGATGCTGTGGATGTTCTCGAGGAGGTCGATGAGGAGACCAGAAAACAGCTGATCGAGCTGATTGACGAGGAATCAATCGAGGACATCAAGCTGATTTGTTCCTACGAGGAGGACGAAATCGGCAGTAAGATGACCACGAATTTTATTGAAATTGGCAGAAGCCTGACAATCAAGCAGGCGATGCGCTCCCTGATTGCACAGGCAGAGGAGAATGACAATATCACGACGCTTTTTGTGGAGGACGATGACGGAACCTTTTACGGTGCAATTGATTTGAAGGATTTGATCGTCGCAAGAAACTATATGGACTTGGAGTCCCTGATTACACACTCGTTTCCCTATGTGCGGGACCATGAGACGATAGCGGACTGTATCGAGCGTCTCAAGGATTATGCGGAGGATTCCATTCCGGTACTGAACGAAAAGAATGAACTGATTGGCGTCATCACCTCGCAGGATATTGTGGAGGTTGTTGACGATGAGATGGGCGACGATTACGCAAAGCTTGCCGGTATGACAGAGGAGGCCGAGCTTGAGGAGTCGCTGGGCGAGAGCATCAAAAAGCGCCTGCCCTGGCTGGTTGTCCTTCTGGGACTGAGCATGTGCGTGTCCACCGTGACAAGCCTGTTCGAGGGCGTCATCGCACAGCTTGCCATTATTGTCAGCTTCCAGTCCGTAATTCTTGGCATGTCAGGCAACGTCGGCACACAGTCGCTCGCCGTCACGATTCGTCTCCTGATGGATGAAAATCTTGAGACAAAGCAGAAAATCGGAATGGTTTTTAAGGAGATGCGCATCGGTTTTGCCAACGGTCTGATTCTGGGAATCTTGTCCTTTGGATTTATCGGCGGATATCTGTGCCTGCTCAAGGGCAAAACGCCGCAGTACGCGTTTGCGATATCTCTCTGTGCCGGAATTGCGCTTTTGATGGCAATGACCATCTCAAGCATTGTTGGGACGTCTGTCCCGATGTTTTTCAAAAGAATCCATGTCGACCCGGCAGTTGCATCGGGGCCGCTGATTACGACTGTCAATGACCTGATCGGGGTAGTGACATATTATGGTGTTGCATGGCTCCTTCTCATCAATTTCCTGCACTTGCGCTGACATGACATTTCATAAAGCCTTTTAATGAATAAAAATCCATTATATACAAATACTAGCAATACAGTCTGATGAATATCATGAACTTAATAATTACTGGGAATGGAGGAAATATCGGTGAAGGCTACGGGAATAGTGCGTAGGATTGACGATTTAGGACGCGTTGTCATACCTAAGGAGATAAGAAGGACTTTGAGGATCAGGGAGTCCGATCCGCTTGAAATTTTTACGGATCATGAGGGCGCCATTATCCTTAAAAAATACTCGCCAATCGGGGAGCTTGGAAATTTTGCAAAACAGTATGCGGAGAGTCTTTCGCAGGTGTCAGGGCATCTGGCGCTGATTGCGGACAGGGATCAGATTATAGCGGCAGCCGGAGGCGGCAGCAAGCAGGTTCTTGGCAAGTCTGTGAGCAAGGCATTTGAAGAAAAAATGAACTCGCGGGAGACGGTATGTACTTCGCGCAGCGATAAAAACTATGTTTCCGTCACGGAAGATGAGGCGGAAGAATACCAGCATGAGGTGATTATACCTATTATCACGCAGGGAGATGTGATTGGGGCAGTGGTTCTTCTGTCGGCGAGCGCGGGCGATGAGATGAATGAAGTGGAGATGAAGCTTGCGCAGTCCGCTGCCGGATTTCTCGGCAAGCAGATGGAACAGTGAACCGGTTAAAATAGGATACACATAAAAAATCGAGCGGCAGAGCGCTCGGTTTTTTATTGCAAGGGAAGATTGGAATTCATTCCCTTGCTCGAATATGTAAGTCAGGCAGGGGGATGCCTGACGTGTGTTAAGCAACATAACAGTACATAAAGATAAAGTGGCAGATGCTCCCGCCCATCACAAAGAGATGGAAGATTTCATGCGAACCGAAATACTTGTGGAGTGCGTTGAATACGGGAAGCTTCAACGCATAGATGACGCCGCCGATTGTGTAGATGATGCCGCCCGCAAGGAGCCATCCAAATGCGGCATGGGGGAGCGTGTTCCAAAGCGTGCCGAAAACCAGCAGGCATAGCCAGCCCATCGCAATATAAATAATGGAGGAAAACCATTTCGGACAAGTAATCCACAGCGCTTTCACCAGCATACCGGCAATGGCAACACCCCAGACAAGTGCCAGCAGGGAATATCCCAGACTTCCGCCGAGCACGATAAGGCATACGGGCGTGTAGGAACCTGCAATCAAAACGAAAATCATCATATGGTCAATTTTTCGAAATACACGCAGAACCTTTTCGGTGACGTTGACGCTGTGATACAACGTGCTTGCCCCGTACAGCAGTATCATGCTTGCGGCAAAGACGGCAAGCGATATGGCTGTCAGCCCTCCGTGTGCCTTTAAGATAAGTGGGAGCGCCGCAATCGCTGCCATAAGGCACGCAATAAAATGAGTAATGGCACTTCCGGGTTCTCTGATTGTTAATTGCATAAACATCCTCCTCCATTCATATACTTATATCTGATAATGAATACGATTGTTTGTAGAGTATTACAAAACATAAAGTAGTATTAAAAACTACATTAACCTTACTGCAATACTACTCCTTATTGTGTTCCGTGTCAATCATAAAAATGCATAAAAAAGAGGACATTTCAGTCCTCCTCAATGACGAATATTTCCAAATAGTCAAATTCAATGTCTTCAATGAAACAGTCTGCCCCAAAACGCGTCTTGCTGTGCCGCTTGAAGTCGGCGATGTTGGAGTCAAGCCAGATCGGCTTGCCGAGATCAAACTGGTAACAGACCTCCTCGACTGCGCGAAAAACTTTGTGTGTGCGCGTTTCTGAGCTGTCGTCACATATCATGGTATCTCGGAGCATGTGGTTGTCCTTAAAAGTTCTTGCCCATAATCTGAACATTATTGTGTCTCCCTGCGTATACTATTTTTGGATTTGAAATCATGTGTAAAACTTTTTTCAGTATATCATATAAAGAAGTATTTTGGTATAGCATTATGTATTTTTAAAATTTTATATAATATTTATATGATGTTGGGGTCAAAAGCCCCCTATAGTACCTTGAAAATTTTACACAAAA
>CAJTTO010000042.1 GCA_910579275.1 uncultured Lachnospiraceae bacterium | reverse complement strand
TATTTCTTCTTGTGTCATCGCTGATACCAAGACAATATACAAGCGCTTTGTGGTATACGTCCTGATACCTGACCTCTTTCAATTTCTCGTAGTAGAATTTTTCATGTGCATCGCTGATAAAAATAATCGCTTTCTCTGCTCCTAACGCTGTACTACTCATGTTCATTTCCTCCATTTCTTATTTTGTTTTGACCATAACAAAAGGACACTTCCCTAAAATTTTCTTTTAGAAAAATGTCCTTATCGTACAAAATATTAACTTGAACTGACACGAGTTTAATTTAAAATCATTTATTTTAACCCGTTAAGAGAGTTTATTTTGTCGTACTCTTGTCGTACCATACTAGCTTTAAGTCCGCAAACCCTTGATTTTACTGGTTTTCTTTACCCAAAGTTTTCATCGTCGGGAACAAAAGCACATCCCGAATCGCCGGGCTGTCTGTCATCATCATGACCATTCTGTCAATGCCAAATCCAATACCTCCGGTGGGCGGCATACCAATGCTGAGTGCGTTCAAAAAGTCTTCGTCTGTATGGTTGGCTTCCGCGTCTCCTGCTGCCAGAAGTTCTTCCTGTGCCGCAAAACGCGCACGCTGATCAATCGGGTCGTTCAGCTCGGAGTACGCATTTGCCATCTCCCAGCCGTTCATGAAGAACTCAAAGCGCTCCACATACTCCGGATTCTCTGGTTTTTTCTTGGTGAGCGGGGAAATCTCAATCGGATGATCCATCACAAATGTCGGCTGAATCAGATGCTCCTCCACAAACTCCTCAAAGAAAAGATTCAGGATATCACCCTTTTTATGGCGCTCCTCAAATGCAATTTGCTTCTCCTTTGCAGCTGCCCTGGCTTCCTCCAAAGTGTGAATCTCATTGAAGTCCACGCCGGAATATTTCTTGACGGCATCTACCATCGTGATGCGCTCAAACGGCTTTGACAAGTCCATCTGGTGTTCACCGTAAGTAAGGATTTCAGATCCGGTCACTTCCTTTGCCACATAGCGGTACAGATTCTCTGTCAAGTCCATCATGCCGTGATAATCTGTGTATGCCTGATACAGCTCCATCAGCGTAAACTCGGGATTGTGTCTCGTGTCAAGCCCTTCATTGCGGAACACGCGCCCAATCTCATAGACACGCTCCATGCCGCCTACAATCAGTCTCTTTAAATACAGCTCCAAAGAAATACGAAGCCTTAAGTCCTCATCAAGTGCATTGAAATGCGTCTCAAACGGTCTTGCCGCTGCGCCGCCTGCGTTGGACACCAGCATGGGGGTCTCCACCTCCATAAAGCCCTGCCCGTCAAGGTAGCGGCGGATGCTTGAAAGCACTTTGGAGCGCTTGATAAAGGTATCTTTTACTTCTGCGTTCATAATCAGGTCAACATATCTTTGACGGTAACGCATATCTGTATCGGTCAGTCCGTGGAACTTCTCCGGAAGAATCTGAAGGCTCTTTGACAGCAGTGTGACAGAAGCCGCATGAATGGACATTTCGCCTGTCTTTGTCCTGAAAACCTCACCGCTGATGCCGAGAATATCACCGACATCATATTTCTTGAAATCCGCATAGGATTCCTCACCAATGCTGTCCCTTGCGACATAGCACTGGATATTTCCCTTTAAATCCTGTATATTGCAAAAAGACGCCTTACCCATAACGCGTTTAAACATCATGCGTCCCGCGATGGTTACCGCATTCCCCTCTAATGCGTCGAAGTTTTCTTTCACATCCTGACTGTGATGCGTGACATCAAACTTTGTGATCTGAAACGGGTCTTTTCCTGCCTCCTGCAAGGCGGCAAGCTTCTCCCTGCGCACAGCCAAAAGCTGATTTTCGTCCGCTGCACTTCCTTTCTGTGCGCTGCGTACAGCCAAAAGCTGATTTTCATCCGCCGCGCTTCCTTTCTGTGCGCTGCGTACAGCCGAAGGCTGATTTACGTCCTGCTGCTGGTTATTATTCTGATTGTTATTCTCTTGTGCCACAAAAATTCTCCTCTCATTCTGCTGCGTGTTCCTTTTGGAAAAACGACCCTGTCATTCTTCCCGCGCAAATCTTTGGAATCACTTCGTCTCTACTCCGGCTTATAAATATCCAGTATCGTATACTCAATCACGCCTGCCGGAGCCTCCACAGTGACAACGTCGCCCCTTTTTGCCCCTATCAGTGCCTTTCCGAGCGGCGACTCGTTGGAAATCTTCCCCTTGAGGCTGTTTGCCTCCGTCGCGCCTACGATTTTAAACTCCATCTCATCATCAAACTCGTTGTCCTTGACCTTCACAGCAAGTCCGAAGCTCACCTTGTCTAAGTCATGCCCGTCCTCGTCCATATCGCCAACTTCCACGTTTTTCAGGATTTTTTCAAGCTCCTCGATACGCGCCTCAATGTCGCGCTGCTCGTCCTTGGCAGCATCGTACTCCGCATTCTCCGAAAGGTCGCCCTGCTCCCTTGCTTCTTTAATTTTCTGCGCTACCTCTTTTCGTTTGACTACCTTAAGTTCATGTAATTCATCCTCATATTTTTTCAAACCTTCACGTGTTAATAAATTCTTTTTTGCTTCCATGGATTCTTTGTCCTTTCTCATTTATAATAATTAATCGTATCTATATTGATAATCGTTTTTATATCCCAAAATTCTGTTGCATATTATAGCGTCTTTTAACCGTTATGTCAAGATTTTAAAATCCACTGACGGCTAAATCCGTAACAGTTCAGCCCAGGACTTTGCATTTACTGCAAAGTCCGTGAAATAGCGTAATGGTAGAGATGCATCAAGCCACCACGAAGTGGTTATGCATGGCTTGATGCCTGTAACAGGAAGCCGAAGGCTGAACTGTTACCTAAATCCGGAAAGTCTGTCCTGACGCATTACCATCGCACCTAGACGCCAAACCTGTCCTCCGAAAATATCCTCTGTACACTTTCTATAAGTTCCGCAAAGCTTTCCATCGCGTTCACCATTCTGCGCAGCCCTGCGGAATGCGGGTATCCTGCGGTGTACCACGCCACATGCTTTCGCATCTCGCGGACGGCAATGTACTCACCTTTCAAGTCAAGCTGCAGCCTCGCATGCCGCAAAATCGTGTCGCAGACCTCCTCCTTTGACGGTCTTTCAGGTATCGTCCCTGTGTCAAGATAGCTGTTGATTTCCCTGAAAATCCAAGGGTTTCCGCGGCTTGCCCTGCCTACCATAATGCCGTCACAGCCTGTCTCGGCTAACATTTTTGCCGCAGACACGGCATCCGTCACATCCCCGTTTCCGATTACCGGAATGCGCACTGCTTCCTTTACCTGCCTGATAATTTCCCAGTCCGCTTTGCCGGAGTAATACTGCTCCCTTGTCCTTGCATGTACCGCGACCGCAGCCGCGCCGTTTTCCTCGGCAATCCTTGCGATTTCCACGGCATTGACCGAGCTGTCGTCAAAGCCTTTTCGGATTTTTACAGTAACAGGTTTTTTCACGGCATGGGAAACCGCGTGGATAATTGCACCGGCAAGCTCCGGATTTTTCATCAGGGCGCTGCCCTCGCGATTATTCACCACCTTTGGAACCGGACACCCCATATTGATATCGAGTATCGCAAACGGTCTGTCCGCAATGCGCGCTGCCGTCTCTGCCATAACGTCCGGTTCCGAGCCGAACAGCTGCAGCGAAACGGGCATTTCCTCCGGATGAATTTCCATCAGTGCTTCGGTATTTTTGTTGTGGAAATGAACCGCCTTTGCACTCACCATCTCCATGCACAGCAGCCCTGCGCCCTGTTCCTTGCACATCATGCGAAATGGCAGGTCTGTAACTCCTGCCATCGGTGCAAGTATGACATTATTTTCAAGGATAACATCACCTATTTTCAGCTGCCTTTTGCCCTCACTGTCTTCTCTATTTATTGTTTTTCTCATAAATGATTCTAAGCCCTTCCAGTGTCAGCGCGCTGTTGTACTCCTGTATCACATCGGTCTCCTCGGCTATGATGCGACCCAGACCGCCTGTCGCGACAACCTTGAGATTATCGTACCCCGTTTCCTTTTTCACGCGTTTTACAATATATTCCGTCTGTCCGATCTGACCGTACACAAGCCCTGCCTGCATACTGGAAATGGTCTCCTGTGCCAGTATCGACGCCGGTTTCTTAATCTCGATTTCCGGAAGCTTTGCCGCGTCCTGCCACAGTGCCCTTGCGGAAGTCCTGATGCCCGGCGCTGTGATTCCCGCGCAGAAACAGCCGTCCGCATTCACAAGGTCATATGTCGTCGCCGTGCCGAAGTCCATGACAAGCACCGGACCTCCATATAATTCATATGCGGCTACCGCGTCAACAATTCTATCCGGACCGATTTCTTTCGGATTTTCCGTCACCACCTTGATGCCGGTCTTTATCCCGACACCCACAATCATCAGCCTGTCAATCACATAGCGCTTGATGCCGCCTGTGAGCGAGTGCATCACATTCGGCACGACACTCGCGATAATCGCCCCCTCTATCTTTTTGGTATTGATATCATTTTTGGACAAAAGCTCCGTAATCAGCACGCCGTATTCGTCCGAGGTGCGCTGTGTCTTTGACATCAGGCGGAACGTCGTGACAAGATTCTTCCCGTCATACACGCCAAACGTTATATTTGTATTTCCAACATCAACCACTAAAACCATTTTCCGTCTCCTGCTTTCCTATCCTTCATCGTTTCAAAAATGTAAAGACCGACCTTTTATGTTTCGCAATGTTCCTGCAGCACAAACACGCGGTAATACATGCTTAATGCTTCCAGAAGCTCCTGCCGCTGCATGCGAACCTCCCGCACCAGAAGTCCGCTGCCTATCTCATCATACAAGATATCTTCCTCATACGCATCCGTTTCAAGGCTTACGCTTCCGTCCTCCTCAAACACAATCGTAAAGACACCGCCGACTTCCTCCGTGAACAACACACATATGATATGCAGTTCCTCCTTGATAGATTCAGGAATATTTACAAACCTTTCATTAAAATAATATTTCTGCTCGTATGCATTTGCACCGCAAAGAACGGTACGCCCACTGTTTTCTTCCATCTTTCCCTCCGCAATGCCAGTCTTTGCCCTTTCGGCCTGAAAAATGCGCTGACTGTCTATGTATGGAATGCCTTTTCTCAGACATATCCATATATTCCACGCACCGACACCTCGCCAGCATATACCTGTACCGTCTGGCCGTCACTTTTGCGCGCAACGAGCAGCTCGCCTTTTTCGTTAATTCCTTTTGCGACGCCATCGTATTCGCCTTTGGGATCCAGAACCCGAACCTCCCTGCCGCAGTTGACCAGAAATCCGTTGTACTTTTCCACCAGTCCCGAAAAATCCCAGCTGTCCTGAAAAACGGCGTAATTTTTTTCAAAATAATGCAGCACGCGCGCCGTCAGCCGCGCGCGGTTTATCTTTTTGCCGCATTCCGCATACAGCGAGGTCGCCTTGTCCTGTATCTCCTGCGCAAACTGCTCGTGATTGACATTGATGCCGGAGCCAATCACCACATAGTGAATGCCGTCAATCTCCGCGCTCATTTCCGTCAGGATGCCGCAAACCTTTTTATTGTTGACAACAACGTCGTTCGGCCACTTGATGCCACATGGCTGCGGTATCACTTCCTGAATTGCCTCAAGAACCGCAAGTGCCATCACAAGCGTCAGGGCGGATGCTTTTTCCGGTCTGCACTGGGGACGGAGCATGATGGTCATATAAATGTCCTTTCCCGCCGGTGAATCCCATCCTCTGCCGCGTCTGCCGCGTCCTGCCGTCTGCATGTCGGCAACAACAACGGCTCCTTCCTGCTCGCCCTGTTCTGCCAGTGATTTGGCATCAATATTGGTCGAGCCAGTCTCCCTGTGGAAAACCAGCTTTCTGCCAATCCATTCCGTGTCCAGACAGCTTTCTATCTCCAGCCCCGTATAAATGTCCGCGCTTCCCGACTCCACAAGCCTGTAGCCCCTATTGTTCTGCGCCTCTATTACATACCCGTCCTTCTCAAGCTGCCGGACTGCTTTCCAGACTGCGGTGCGGGACACGCCATAGTACTCGCAGAGCTCCTGCCCGCTCACATAGTCGTCCGCCTCGCGAAGTTTTTTTAAAATCTCCTCATTTTTCATGTCTGTCCCATCCTCCATGCCGTCAGCCATTTTCGGACGCGTTCTGGCCTATGCGCCGAGCGTTGCCGCAATCACTGCCTTGATTGTGTGCATACGGTTTTCTGCCTCGTCAAAGACAAGCGACTGTTCCGATTCAAACACCTCATCCGTTACTTCCAGTTCTGTAAAACCATATTTTTCCCCCTGCTCCCTGCCAATCTTTGTCTTCAGGTCATGGAATGCCGGCAGGCAGTGGAGAAAGACTGCCTTTTCTCCCGCGTTGTCCATCACGTCCTTCGTCACTTTATACGGTGAAAGCTTTTGGATGCGCTCTGCCCACACTGCCTCCGGCTCCCCCATGGAAACCCACACATCTGTATAAATAACATCTGCTCCTTTTGTCCCTGCGTCCACGTCCTCTGTTAATGTTATGGACGCGCCTGACTCCGCCGCATATGTCCTGCACAGCTCCACAAGCGTGTCGTCAGGAAAATATTCTTTTGCCGTGCACGCGGTGAAATGCATGCCAAGTTTTGCACATACAATCATCAGCGAATTGCCCATATTGTAGCGGGCATCGCCCATGTACGTAAGCCGGATGCCTTTCAGGAATCCGAAGTGTTCCCGAATGGTAAGCATATCCGCGAGCATCTGGGTCGGATGATACTCGTTGGTCAGTCCGTTCCAGACGGGAACCCCCGCATGTTTTGCAAGCTCCTCCACGATGGACTGCTCAAAACCACGGTACTCGATTCCCTCATACATTCTGCCGAGAACCCTTGCCGTATCCGCAATTGACTCCTTCTTTCCAATCTGGGAGCCTGACGGGTCAAGGTACGTCGTCCCCATGCCGAGGTCATGCGCCGCCACCTCAAAAGAACAGCGCGTGCGCGTGCTTGTCTTTTCAAAAATAAGTGCAATGTTTTTTCCGCGAAGCGTGTCATGCCGCACACCGTTTTTTTTCTTGTCCTTATATTCAGCCGCCAGATCAATCAGGTAGACAATCTCCTCCGGCGTAAAATCCTTTAATGTCAAAAAGCTGCGTCCCTTTAAATTCATTTCCTTTAACCTCCGTATTGATATGCTTATCTTATTTTACTACATTTGTCCAAAAGGGGCAAGTGGCTGCCATGACAATCACGCGGGGAAAAAGGCGCCGCGTTACAATTCACACCCACGCCAGTTTTTATCGGCATACAAGCTATTGCGGTGTGAATTATAACAGATTTTGCACACAAAATGCTAAAGGGCAAGCATTTTGGCGCATGATTCCCACTACTTTGGTAGACGTCTGAACAGTAACGGCGCCGCCGTCAAAGCCGTGTCTACAGAAAAAGGCACAGTCCTATTCAGGTTGCGCCTTTTTCTGCAGTACTATATTTATTTATTCATGAATGAGCAATTTTAATGGTTAGGAACTGTTCAGAAATTACTTGTGACAAGAACGCCGCATAAATGTTCATCTGCAAAGAAGAAAATCACAGCCATAGTGGGCTATGTCAAGATTTTCTGATGCCGCAGATGCGCATTCAGGCAAGTCATTGTCATGCGTAATTTATTAACAGTTCCTTACCAAAATACATGGTTCCCGATGACAAGTCCGTCCCTGCCGTTGTTTCTTCTAAAGTGAAGTGCATCGCCGACATTGCACGCACCGTTTATGGCTTCATTTGCCGCCTGTACACAGGAAGCCTTAATATTTTTATTTAAAATCAGCGACTCCATACGCCCTTTCGACGCGGGCACAAACTGTCCGGAAGCGTAGATGACCTCCGTTATGCTGTTCGGATATCCGCCGCATCTTACACGGTTCATGACGACCGCACCCACAGCGATCTGTCCCTCATACGGTTCGCCGCCTGCCTCACACTGTATCAGCGCCGCAAGAATATCAACCTCTGACGCCGTAGCAAGCACCGCCTCTTTTTGCTGCTTTCTCTTTGCCTCTGCGTCCGCCGCAGCCCTTGCGCGCTCCGCTTCTTCTCTTTCTCTGATTGTCTCCATGGATTCTGCCGTGTCAATGCCAAACTCGACCCTGACATACTCTGCCGCCACAAAACCTGTCGTGCCTTCGTAGCTCACCTTTACCCAGTCGCCCTCCTCAGCGATTGCCTCAACCGCCTGATCTTCTGCGAGAAGCCCGACAATGCCTGCTTCCAGACTCGGCTCCTGTCTGATTCGGAGTGTCTGTGTATTGGAATATGCAGTCAGGACGCCCACGTCCCTTGCAAGCTCCTCTGCCTCGTTCCCAAAATAAAGGTAGTCGTTCTTAATCCATCCGGAAACATCACCGGACTGAATCTTCGTCCACTCACCTTTCTGCTCTATAATATCTCCGCCACAATCCTTGTACAGCACGCCGACCTTCTCGGCATCCTGTGCGGCATCCACTCGTATATTCACATACTCGTTGACCTTTGCCATCACAAGCGTTGATTCCTGCTCCTGAGGCTTAATCTCCTGAGGCAGAACCTTCAGGGTCATTGCAAATCTGCGAAGCGCGTTGGTGTCTGTGGAAATTTCTGCGTCCAGTATATCCGCTGCCCCTGCTGTCACTGACGGCATAGCTGCTTTGTCTGCTGAATTCATCTTGTCTGATGTGGTTTCCTGCTTTTTGTCCAAACCGTCCATGAGCCGCACCTTCGTGTCGGCAGCCTGAGTGCTGAACGGAACAAACGCAAATGCAGTTGTTACTGCTGTGATACACAACAGATATTTCCACTTTTTACAATTTGTCTTCATTTTCTACTCCATTTCCTTTTTCATGTTTTGTGACAAAAAATATTTAAGTTTTTACATTTTTGCTATAAATGTTACATATTTGTTAACATCTATTACGATTCCATATAATAGCAAAGAGTTCGCGACTTGTCAAGTCACGAACTCCCGTATTTTTAAAATAACAGCTGTTGTGTACAAGTTTTATGCTCCTAAATACGCAAAAGCTGCGATTTTAAAATTTTTTTCTTTTTTTAAAGTCTCTTTGATTTATTGACGCACGCCTCTATCGAATCCATCACTGCCGCGCGAAATCCTTTTTCCTCCAGAACCTTGACCGCCTCTATCGTTGTCCCTGCCGGCGAGCACACCATGTCCTTCAGCGCCCCGGGATGCATGCCTGTTTCGAGAACCATCTTCGCACTGCCAAGCACGGACTGCGCCGCAAACTCATATGCCTGCTTTCTCGGGATTCCCGCCTGAACGGCCGCGTCCGCCATCGCCTCTATAAACAAAAATACATACGCAGGCGAGCTTCCTGCCACCCCGATAAACGCATCCATCAGCCTTTCCGGAAGAACATGCGCCTTTCCAAAACTGTTCATGATTTTCAGCACAGTCTCTTTATCATCTGAATTTACGTGCGAATCCGTCCCCTTTTCTTTCAGGCAGACGCAGGTGCAGCCCTCGCCCACCATGGCAGGCGTGTTCGGCATGCAGCGTATTACCCGCAGTTCCCTGCCAAATTCCTGTTCTATCCAGTCAATTGATTTCCCTGCCACAATTGATATCACAAGATGCCTTTCGCTAACGACATCCTTTATTTCGGCTATCACGTCCGGCAGAAACACAGGTTTCACGGCAAGTATCAGCACATCGGAAAGAAATGCTGTCCGTCGGTTGTCCGTGCCTGCCAAAATACCGTATTTCTCCCGAACCTGTTCCGCCGTCGCCTCTGTCTTTGCAGAGCCAATGATTTCCTCCGCCTTGAACGCGCCTGTATCCAGCATTCCGCCAATCATGGCTGTCGCCATATTTCCTAATCCTATAAATCCTATCTTCATCTGCCCATCTCCTACTCTAAACTGATTTTCGCCGCTGCCGCGCCGCCTCATACATCAGTACGGTAGCCGCGGCCGCCGCATTCAGCGACTCGACCTGTCCCTCCATCGGTATTTTTATGTACTTTGAGGCACTGTCCGCCGTCTCGCGGCGCAGCCCGTTTCCCTCATTGCCTATCAGGAATGCCGCGGGCTGCGTGTAATCCGGTTCGTCGTAGTCCACGCTGTTATCCAGATGCGCGGCATAGACTGCAATTCCGTTCTGCTTTAGCAAATCTATCGTATCAAGAAGACTGTCCACGATAAAAAACGGTACCCTGTATATGGAACCCATCGTCGCGCGTATCACTTTGGGATTAAAAATATCTGCCGTCTGCCTTGTCATGATGATCCCGCTCACACCAGCGCCCTCTCCGGCGCGCAGAATTGTTCCCAGATTTCCGGGATCCTGCAAATCCTCAAGGAGCACGAGAAGCGGTGCCTTTTCTCCATTCTTCATGGCATTCATCCAGTTGTCAATGCACGCTGACAGCACATACTGCGGCATGGAGAGCACACAGAGGATTCCCTGAGGCGTCTGGGTGTCAGACACTTTCTGAAACACTTCGTCCGAAAACACTTCATATCGAAATGTTTTCAGAAATTCCTTTAAATTCCTGTCAGTCTTGTTTTCACTTTTTTTAACATAGCGATTATAAAAAGATTCGGATATATAAACTTCCTTTACCCATTCCGGAGGCGCCTCCTGAAACATCCGGACGCCCTCCACGATAAAAGCCTGATCCTCCCTGCGGTACTTTGCCTTCTGCACTAAGGCAGCAAGCCGTTTTACCTTGCTGTTTGATGTACTTGATATCATATCTCACCTATCGCAGTGTTACACTGCCCCCTTTTCTATTTGTAAGCCCCTTTTGCAAAATGGCTCCGGTTCTGCTTTAACAGTTTTTCTGCAACATCGTTTGCCGCCATGACCATCAGGTGATCCGTGTCCCGAATAATATAGTCCGCGGAGGGCATTACGCTCATTTCCTCCTGATGCTTCTTTTTAATTCCGAGTATGGAAGCCTTATGCTGGGCGGCGATGTTCGACTCCTTGATACTCTTTCCTACCCACTCTTTTAAGGGCGGCATCTCGTAGATTCCAAACGCACCCGGAAGGTCAATGTAGTCAAAAAGATTATCAAGGCTGTAGCGCTCCGCCCACTTTTCCGCAATATCCTTTTCCGGATAAATCACCTCGTCAGCTCCGTTTCGCAGCAAAAATTTCGCCTGTATGTCCCTTGTCGCCTTGCTGATGACCCGCCTTGCGCCCATCTCCTTTACAAGGCTTGTCACTTCAAGGCTGCTCTGAAAGTTCGTGCCGATGCACACAAACACCACGTCAAAGTTCCCGATTCCGAGACTCTTTAACACTTCTTCGTTCGTACAGTCTCCGATTCTGGTACTGGTGACGTATGGCGCGATATCCGAAAGCTTTTCCTCGTCCTCGTCCACAATCATGACATCATGCCCGTTCTCCAGAAAATTGTGTGCCAGATGATGTCCGAACCGTCCCATTCCAATGATTAATATTGACTTCATATAATCTCCTCCCTATTTTAGCCAACGATAATTTTTTCCTGCGGCTGCCTGACTGACGCGGATGTTTTTTTCTGCGCAAAAATCAGCGCAAACGAGAGACTTCCCAACCGTCCGCAGTACATCAGTACAATCAAAACAATCCTTGAAGCAGCGCACATACTCCTAGTTACACCTGTTGTCATCCCGACTGTCCCAATCGCGGAAAGCACTTCAAAAATCACATCCTCAAAATTTAATAACGGCTGTAATGTCATTATGATAACAGCTGCTATTATTGCAAGGCTGAAATTAATAATGACGACCGCATTTGCTTTTTTGACCACGTCTTCTGTCAGCCTGCGTCCAAAAAGGTTAATATCCTCTCGATTTAAAACCATTGCCCCGGCATAAAACAGGAGCACGACAATGGACGTCGTCTTTACGCCGCCCGCCGTGGAGCCGGGACTGCCGCCTATAAACATCATAACTATCGTTATTATTTTCCCTGCATTCGAGAGCGCCGCCGTGTCAACTGTATTGAAACCGGCAGTCCGCGGTGTAACGGATGAAAACAGTGCCCCGAGCAGCTTCTCCAAAGGGCTCATTCCCGCAAAAGAAGCCTGATTTTCCGTAAACAGAAACAATATGGTTCCCACAACGGTCAATATCAGCGTCGTGGCAATGACAATTTTGCTGTGCAGCAGATACTTGTGAAAATGCCACTTGTTCCGCATCACGTCATCCCACACAATAAAACCGATGCCGCCGACCAGAATCAGTGTGACAATCACAAGATTGACAACCACATCCCCCTCAAATGCGACCAGAGAGGAATATTCTTCATTGACGCCCATCAGGTCAAATCCGCCATTGCAGAAGGCGGAAACTGCATGAAAGACCGAGAAGTAGATGCCCCTTGCCACCCCGAATCGCGGTATAAAACGAAACGCAAGCAGTATGGCACCCGTAAGCTCAATGATAACGGTTCCCACAACAATTTTTTTCACAAGGCGCACCACCCCGGCGATTTCCAATGTGTTGACACTTTCATGGAGCTGTTCCCGCTGCTGCAGTCCAATGCGCTTCTTCAGCAGTACCGATATAAAAGCTCCAAGTGTCAGAAAGCCAAGCCCGCCCACTTGTATCAGACACAGAATAATAACCTGCCCGAAGGTCGTCCAGTTCTGGTAGGTGTCCGCCACTACCAGCCCGGTCACGCAGGTCGCAGAAGTTGCCGTAAAGAGGGAATTTAAAAAATTTCCCTGCCCCGACCTGTTCGATACCGGCATTGTGAGCAGAAGCGCCCCCACCAGTATAATCAATGCAAAACCGGATGCAATCAGTCTTGTGGTAGACTTTTTTTCAATCGACTTATTTTTCTTTTTATTAGATGCCATAATATGCCATTCCTTTGCTATTCGTAATAAGGTACAGGAGTACAACTCTGTAGTTCCAACCGTAAAAGGTCAGGACACTGCCGCCCTGACCTCATCTCTTTATGTCCAAACTGTTATCTCGATAATTTCCTACAGATATCATACTGGTATTCGTCAATACCCTTTGTCATGTTCAGCGCTTCCTCGATGTCGTAGTCGACAAACGCACCGTGCTTGTAAGCGACAACCCTGTTTGATTTGCCCTCGCAGAGGATGTCCGCCGCATAAGCGCCCATGATGGAAGCGTAGAATCTGTCCTTGCAGGTAGGATTTCCGCCGCGCTGCAGATAGCCGAGGATAGTAGCCCTTGTCTCAATTCCTGTCGCTGCCTCGATACGCTTAGCCATGGATGTCGAGTGACCGATACCTTCGGCATTTACGATAATGTGATGTGTCTTTCCTTTTTTCCTGCTTCTGACAATATTGTTAATCAGCTCCTGCTCGTCATAGTTGTACTTCTCCGGAAGCAGGATATCCTCAGCGCCGTTTGCAACACCCGTCCAGAGTGCAATATATCCGGCATGTCTGCCCATAACCTCTATAATAGAGCATCTCTCATGTGAGGAGGATGTGTCCCGCACCTTGTCTATCGCTTCCATCGCCGTGTTGATTGCCGTGTCAAAGCCGATTGTGTACTCTGTACATGCAATATCGAGGTCAATTGTTCCGGGAACGCCGACTGTGTTGATGCCATGTCTGGCAAGTCCCTGTGCCCCTCTGTATGAACCGTCCCCACCGATAACGACAAGTCCGTCAATACCGTGTTTGCGGCAGATTTCAGCAGCCAGCTCCTGTATATTCTGTTCCTTAAATTCAAGACACCTTGCTGTCCCGAGGATTGTGCCGCCCTTCTGGATGATATCCGCCACGCTGAACGCTTCCATGTCAACAATCTCCTCGTTGATAAGCCCCATGTAGCCTCTCTTAATCCCCTTCACCTTAACATTGTTTGTCAACGCTTTCCTTACTACTGCACGAATCGCAGCGTTCATTCCCGGTGCATCTCCTCCACTCGTCAATACACCAATTGTCTTGATTTCACTAGACATTGTTATACCTCCTATACAAAAACCGACAGCCCCCGTCACCAGCGGCAGCCTGTTTACTTCACTGTCTGAAACAGCCAAATCACCTCAATTATTTTTTGCTACAATGATTGTACCCTTTTTTTTATAATAATACAATACTCTTTGACAAAAAAATATCATAATCATATTTGTTACTGTTCAGACGTCCGCCAAAGTAGTGGGAATCATGCGCCAAAATGCTTGCCTTTTCGCATTTTATGTGCAAAATCTGTTATAATTCACACCTCAATCGCTTTTATTCCGATAAAAACGGCGTGGGTGTGAATTATAACACTGTTCAGACACCCACAAATGCAGCAGGAATCCGTAACAGTTCAGCCCAGGACTTTGCATTTACTGCAAATTATGGCTTGCAAGCCACGTGAAATAGTGTAGTGGCAGAGATGCATCAAGCCATTCAGCAGACCACCTTGACATTTTCCTCCCCGAATAGTGCACGTAGTTTATTGAGGACTGCACTGTCGGCTTTTATGTTCCGATTTGGCGGCAGCGTCTTTCTCTGACGTGTTTCTTCTATATATATATTGACACTGTCCATTCCCTCAGAGTTGTAAATGGCATCAAACAAAGCCGGTTCTTTCTCAATGTAAGCATTTTTATCCGGAAACTTGAGCCACACCTTTCTTGGAATCTCGTCGAACGCCGTAATGCTCTCGCAGATGAGTTTGCCGTCCCGCTCCTCCTCGACCTGCACCCTGCCCTCGATGAACACCTTATTCTCCTCAACAAGCTTTGACGAATACTTTTCATATGCATTGGGAAACACAATGACCTCGATACTGCCTACCAAATCCTCCAATGTAAGAAACGCCATAATCTTGTCCTGTTTGGTGTACTTTATCTTTTTGTCCATAATCATGCCGCCGACCGTAGTCTTTGTGTTGTCCTCAACATGCGTCAGTCCGGTTTCCTCATCAAGATAGAAATCCGAAGTCTTCGCCTTGATGTGCTTCTCCCACAAAGTCTGGTATTCCTCCATCGGGTGTCCGCTGACGTAGAATCCGAGAACCTCTTTTTCAAAGCTAAGCAAAAGCTCCTTCTCGTATTCCCCGACCTCTGGCATCTTTATCTCAAGCTCTTTTTTGTCCTCCTCCGACACAATATCCATAAGCGACATCTGACCAGCCATCACACCGCGCTTGCTGTGCGTAACACTGTCAAGTATCTGCGCGTAGACACTCATCAGCTGCTTTCTGGTCGCCTTGAAACTGTCAAACGCCCCTGCCTTGATAAAGTTCTCTATCGCGCGCTTGTTGACGTCAAAGTGCTGCGTCCGCTCCACAAAGTCTTTCAAATCCTGATATTTTCCGTGTTCCTTCCGCTCTTGGGTAATTGCGTCTATCACCGTTCTTCCGACGCTTTTAATCGCATTCAGCGCATACCGTATCGCACCGTTTGACACGGAGAAACCACGTTCGCCCTCGTTGATGTCCGGCGGCAGGATTTGTATGCCCATGCTTTTGCAGACCATGATGTACTCGGATACCTTGGAAGCATTGTCAATCACCGACGTCAGAAGCGCCGCCATAAACTCCACAGGATAATAATATTTCAGGTAGGCTGTCTGGTAGGCAACCACCGCATAGCACGCCGCATGGGATTTGTTAAACGCATACTTTGCGAAATCCATCATTGTCCCGTAAATCTGGTCTGCCACTGTCTCTGAAATACCGGCTGCCACACATCCCGGCACGCCCTCCTCGGAATTGCCATGCACAAAATTTTTGCGTTCCTGCTCCATGACATACGCCTTTTTCTTGCTCATCGCACGCCGTACAAGGTCGCTTCTTCCCAACGTATATCCTCCAAGGTCACGCACAATCTGCATAACCTGCTCCTGATACACAATGCATCCATAGGTAGGCGCAAGAATTGGTTCCAGCTGCGGACAGGCATACGATACATCCTCATGGTTGTTTTTCCCCCTGATATACGCCGGAATGAAATCCATCGGTCCGGGGCGGTAGAGGGAGATACCCGCTATCACATCCTCAAGGTTCTGCGGCTTCAGCTCCTTCATAAAGTTTTTCATGCCCTGACTTTCCAGCTGGAACACGCCGTCCGTCTTTCCCGTTCCGAGCGAGGCGAGCACCTTTTTGTCGTCGTAATCAATGTTATCCACATCAATATAAATTCCCGTGGTTTTTTCCACATTCGCCACAGCATCCTTGATGACTGTCAGTGTTCGAAGCCCCAGAAAATCCATCTTTAACAGCCCAAGCTCCTCGATGGTGGTCATCGTAAACTGCGTCGTGATGGCTCCGTCACTTCCCCGCGAGAGCGGCACAAACTCATCCGCCGGCTTCTGGCAGATAACGACGCCCGCCGCGTGCATGGACGTATGGCGCGGAAGCCCCTCCAGTCTCTTGCACATGTCAATCAGATAATGAACCTGCTCATCCTCCTCATAAAGTTTGCGAAATTCCGGATTCATCTGCAGGGCGCGGTCGATATTCACAGGAATGTTTCCCTCATTCGGTATCATCTTGGCGATGCTGTCCACATAGTTATATGGAAGGTCAAGCGCCCGTCCCACATCTCGGATTACACCTTTTGCCGCCATTGTACCAAATGTTACAATCTGCACAACCTTGTCATGACCGTATTTTTCACTGACATAATCAATGACCTCCTGCCTGCGTTCATAGCAGAAGTCAATATCAATATCGGGCATGGACACACGCTCCGGATTCAAAAAGCGCTCAAACAGCAGACTGTACCGAATCGGATCAATATTGGTGATATGCAGGCAATATGACACAATGCTGCCTGCCGCCGAACCGCGCCCCGGCCCGACCGGAATATCGTGTTCCCTTGCCCAGTTGATGAAATCCCAGACAATCAGGAAATAATCGACATATCCCATTTTCCGGATAACGCCAAGCTCATAATCCAGCTTTTCCCGAACAGTGCCGTCATCCTCAGGATAGCGCTCCTCCAATCCGTCCATGCAAAGCTTGTTGAGATAGCTCCATGAATCAAAGCCCTCGGGCACTTCAAATTTCGGCAGTTTCGTCACGCCAAACTCAATTTCCACATTGCAGCGGTCGGCGATGAGTGCCGTGTTGTCTATTGCCTGCTGTGCATACGGAAAAAGCTCGCGCATCTCCAGCTCACTCTTGACAAAGTACTGCCCTCCGTCATAGCGCATTCTGTCCTCGTCCGAAACCTTTTTTGCCGTCTGGATACACAGGAGGATGTCATGCGATTTCTCATCCTCCGCATACGTATAGTGAATATCGTTTGTCGCCACAAGCGGGATATCCAGCTCCTTACTCATGCGCAGAAGTGCCGTATTGACTGTCCGCTGCTCCGGAATCCCATGATCCTGAAGCTCGAAAAAATAGTTGCCTTTTCCAAAGCAGTTCAGATACTTTAGCGCTGTATTTTTTGCCTCCTGATAGAGCCCTTTTGTCAAAAGCCTTGGCACCTCGCCGGCTAGACATGCCGACAGTGCAATGATGCCCTCATGATATGTCTCGAGTACCTCCATGTCGACACGCGGCTTGTAATAGTAGCCTTCCGTAAAACCTTTGCTCACAATTTTCATGAGATTGGCATATCCCGTATTGTTTTCCGCAAGCAGCACAAGATGGTGATAGCGCTCCTCGCCGCCGCCCAATTCTTTATCAAAACGCGAATTCGGCGCCACATAAACCTCACATCCCAGAATCGGCTTGACGCCGTTTGCCCTTGCCTCTTTGTAAAAATCAATCACGCCGTACATGACTCCGTGATCTGTGATTGCAGCGCTGTCCATGCCAAGCTCTTTTACGCGTTTGACATACTCTTTTATTTTATTTGACCCATCCAGCAGGCTGTACTCTGTGTGCACATGAAGATGTGTGAATGCCATATTTTCCTCCGATATCCTTTGTCCCTTTGTCTTTTCTCATTTCTCCGGCATAGTTTCTACAGCACCATGACCAGTGTCCCCGCACCGATGAGAACACAGCCAATCACTGATTTGGCGCTAAACTGCTCATGCAGGAACACAAAGCCGAGAACCAGTGTGATGACAACGCTGAGTTTGTCAATCGGTACTACCTTGGAAACTTCCCCAAGCTGCAGGGCACGGTAATAGCAAAGCCACGACGCCCCCGTCGCCAGCCCTGACAGAATCAGGAATATCCAGCTTTTCCTTTCAATCTCAAAGATTCCGCCCTGCGTGTTTGTCAGAAATACCATCCCCCACGCCATGACCACGACAACCACTGTGCGGACTGCCGTTGCAAGATTTGAATTTACCCCTTCGATGCCAACCTTTGCCAGTATGGAAGTCAGTGCCGCAAACACTGCGGACAGCAACGCAAAAATAAGCCACATATTTTTCCTCTCCATTATCTTTTCACCCCGCCTGCAGATGCATGGTATGGTGTTTAGTTTGCAGCTTTCCTGACAAAACCATTCATTTGTATTTAAAAATCTCTTTTTTGTCCAATCACTGCCCTGACCAGCTGCCACGCGATGCTGCCCTCCCGCATCAGGGACAGCGCATCCCCAAATTTCACCCATTCGGCGGTGTCTACTTCACCCGACAGAGTAAACTCCTGTTTGTCAACAACTGCCTGAAATCCAAGCATCAGCATCTCCTTTTTCTCGTATGGATAGCTTTTTATGTACTTCAGGGACTTTACGCGCAGGCCAAGCTCCTCCGCAATTTCGCGCACCACCGTCTCCTCAGCGGATTCTCCGGTTTTCATGACGCCGGCAACACACACATGGTTTGTTGTCGATACATAATTCTGACGCAGCAGCGCAACCTCCTCTTCCTCGTTGACAACCGCCGCGATAATGCTGGTCGTAAACAAATCCCACAGCGGAATCTCACATTGCGCGCAATACGGAATCATGCCCTCATCACCGATTTGCCGCATCCCTGCCTTTTGCCCGCAGTGGGGACAATATTGAAACCGCATATAAACAACTCTCCTTTACTGAATTTCCCGCAGCATCTCCCCCACCCTGTCGGCAGAAATGCCCTGCTCCCGCGCATACTGCAATAAATTCGCAAGCTCCTCTGCAACATAGCGCTCCGGCTCGTTTTTGGCAATCATGATGATAATATGAAAAGATTCAAATTTGTCGGGCGCAACGACTGTCATTTCTTTTTTTATCTTCTCATAAGAACCCTCAAAAATTGTCAGCATTCTGGCGCCCATATGGTACATCAAGTCCTCGAACGCCTTTTTTTCGACTTCCGTAACGGACTGTGGTATGCCGCCGACTGCGATATTGGGCTTGAAAAAATGTCTTTTGCCGAACGCCTTTTTCAGCATGTGCCGAAACATCAAGTCCGCAACGACATAATCTGCAATGACTCCCTGACGCAGCGGCGACTGCACCGCAACGCTTTCCGGATTTTGCACTGCGAGCGCTTCCGCCTCATTCCCAATTCCCAGAATCTTTTTGCTGCTTTTCTCATATGCCACAAGAGACTTCTCCTTGAGCACCATCCCCTTGTCCTTGACATAAATTTCTATATCGGCCGGTTCGTATTGCGTATCCGCCATCCGCTCATCCTCCCTGCGCTTAGTCCATGTTAATGATTCAAAACATACTGCATATCATACCACTGCTCCCCGCCCCATACGGACTGCGAGATTCCCCTATTCTGATATCCCATTTTCGTATACATCTTCACTTTGGACTTTAGGCAGGTCAAAAATACCATCTTTCGCCCTTTCTCGCTCTCCCTGCGAAGATACCGGAACATAATTTCTCTTGCCAGTCCCTGTCCGCGGTACTCCGGCAGCACATCAAGACCAAGCAGCATCACATTTTTTCCGTCCGGATTGTGCAGCCCTGCATCCGTAAAAAATTCGTCCCGAAAAGCATATTCATCCGTTGCAATGCCATTCAAAAATCCTGCAAGTTTCCCTGTCTCTTGGTCTACCGCGACGAGAAACAGCTCCGGTGCTGCTGCCACGCGCTCAACAATCTTAGGTTTTGAGCACGCCTCGTTCGGCGGGAAACATATCTGCTCAATTTGCGCCGCCTGCTCTGCCTCCTCCGGCAGAATATTGCGAAGCAGAAACCGTTCATTGAGTGTCTTGTCACATAAGCCATACTCTGCAAGAAGCGCCTGCGCCTTTTCGCGTCCCTGTTCGGTCAGATAAAGGTATTTTTCATATCCGCGGCTGCCCCTTGGCTGGAAAATCAGTTCTTCGCCCGAAAGTCTGTCAAGCGTCCCGAAATCATATCCTTTCCAGCTCAGTTCCCTGTATCTGCAAAACTCGTTGTTATCCTGTTCCCTCGTCAGGTACATCAGCATCAGCGAAAGTTCCTCAATCGCTTGCTCATAATTTTTCTTGTCACACATGTCTATTGAATCTCCTCTGTATTAAAGCTTGAAACCGGACAGTCCGCATACACCATCAAGTACATTCATCCCATCGCCATATGGCAGAATATCCATCATGACAGAAGCCTCCTGCCGCACGGTTCCTTACATCGCCTATACTTCGTCCATCATTTTAATATTATAATATGCTGGGTTGTAAAAGACAATCTTTTCTCTATTTTCTTTACAATTACTCCTCCCTGCACTCCGTCGTCCGTATCACCAGCTCCTCAAGTTCTTCCATTGTCCCCCGAAATACATTTACGTCAATATACTTCTCATCCCCTGCATACCCATCCAGCATGGCAGTGTCCATATACTGCCAGAAGCTCCACTTGTCTCCGAACAAAACCGCAGGCGGACAATAAACGCTGCGCACCCAGAGCGGATAATCCTCAAATTCTCCCCTGATATAGTCATTGTATACGGTAAAAGTCGTGTAGATGATAGGCTTTGTCTGATAGTGCTGTTCCAGTGTGTCCAAAAGCATCTCAAGATTTTGCACCACTTCCGCGCGTTCCGGCGGATTGCTTCTTTTATTCCCATAATACTCTACATCAACGACCGGTGCGAGCTTCCCCTCAAGAGTGCCTACTGTCTCAATGTATGACGCCGCCTGTTTATCCCCCGCACTGTCGAAACTAAAAAAATGGTACGCTCCCAGATACAAGTGGGTTTGCTCTGCTGCCTGCCAGTTTTCCACAAAACGGTCGTCTATGTGGGTACTCCCCTCCGTCGCCTTAATCACGGCAAAATCAAGATTCTGACGCGACAGCGTTTCCCAGTCAATGCTCCCCTGATAGTGCGAGACATCCACGCCGTGGACTTCATACTTTTCGGCAAGCAGCGGATTAATCTTGATATCCTTGCGCAAAATCAACGTCCCCACCGCAAAAACCGCTGCTGCCAGCGAAAAAATTCCAGCCGCCCATATTCCTTTTTTTCTGCCGGATTTTACTTTTCCCGTTTCTTCTTTAGCAGCTGCTTCATCTATATTCTTTTCATTTTGCTCCATGTGCACCTCTTTTTTATGCTAATATTCCCATTAAATCCTTATCGTATGTCTGAAAAATCATTTCTGTCGCCCGCATAACGATGCCTTGGCATTAAAATGTCAGGAATGAATTTTCAAATACACTTTAGCATAAAACAAGAATGCATCATTTTTGCATCTTCCCAAAGGCGCTTTCCCTTTCTACCCAAAAAACAAAGGCACATTCCTTGTAAAATCAAGGAAATGCACCTTTGTTCATTCGCACAAAAAGCACAGAGACTACCCCTGATACCGAATCCGTTCCACGAGCGACTCCTTTGCCATATCCGGTTTTATTCGTCATGAAAATTTTTTCATTTTATGCCGATTATTCTATTGGACAGCCTAAATTTTTTTTATTTTATGCCGATACAAATAAGAAAGGCATTCTTATTTTTTAACTACGGAGGACATAGAATGAAAGTTGAACCGAATGATTGGAGACCATATGGTAAAATAATTTATCAGAAACAAAATTTCATCGTTAAACAGGTTGCACTGCTGCCTGAAAAAGCAGCCGAATACGACAGTGCTCCTGACTATGCCTGCTGTCCGATTCAGTCCTGGCAGCACACAGATTTACGTAAGTTATTTGACGACTGGCGCAAACAGTTCGCAAAAGCTTCAGGAAACGGCATCTGCAAACGAATCCCATGCATCTGTTATCCTGATGCGATAGCCTTTCGGGCAGCTTATCTTGCCGGTCTTAAACATAGCGCATTCATGAAAGCCATGACAGATAACCTCGGCAGCGGATGGGAAACTGCAAGAATCATTGCACATGATACCGTGACAAAAGCAACCAAGTCAAAAGATATGAAGGAAATTTGTAAGGCGATAGGTTATCCGCCATTTATAATCGCCGCACTTGGAAAAGCCCTCCTTAAATTTGAGGACGGAGATGCAATGCCGTTAATCGCCAAGTTTTATGAGGAATTGATTACAGGTATTCTCTATGTACCTGTCGAAAAACCTGAAGAACTGGCATTTAAGATTTCTGATAAGACATGGGAAGTAATTGATTCCGCCGAGTTTAATTACTGATTCCCCCATTTTCATGGAACCCTTGCAAGCACACAAATGCTTACGAGGGTTCTTTTCTTTCCGGCGCCATCCCTTATTTTATTCTAAAAAAGTTTCCGGATTTACACAAATATATATTATATCATTCCCATGAAGCTGCAACAATGCCCAGAGTCGTCCAAAATAGATTCTTTCTTTTAGACGACTCTGGGCATTGTTTTATCATACGGATGACGTTACTATAAAGACAACCCTTACTTCGCAACAAATAAAAACAAATTCAGTCTCCCCGAAGACTGACAGCATCAGACCATGCGGAACTGCAATGCGAAGGCAGTACCATTTAACATGGCCTGATGTTTTTTTGTTTCTTCTTTGCCATATCCAATTGCTTTAGAAACCTGAAGGTGAACTTTTGCTTCAAACCATCTCCGCTATCTCTCTGCACTGTTCCTCCGGAAGCTGTTTGATAGTTTTTATCTTTATGAGCCAACAGCATAACAGGCAACAGTCAAAATGAAACGGAGGGAGGAAGGAACTTGATAGAAATATAAATGTGGTAATATAGTAGCGATATGAATCGAAATATACAAAATTCCACAAGTTGATTTTATATTGCTACTATTGGTTGCGCAAAAGGATAAGGAGCTATATAGCGTGTAATTAAGGTTTTTGATATTATTTATACATCAAAAACAAGGAGGAAAGAATATTATGGATTTTTCTGAAAAACTATTAACGTTACGAAAGGCTAACAATCTGACACAGGAACAGCTTGCTGAAAAACTTGATGTTTCAAGGCAGTCTGTCTCGAAATGGGAAAGTGGGCAGGCAACCCCAGAGTTGGAAAAAATAGTAGTAATGAGTGCAATTTTTGATGTGACAACAGATTATTTATTAAAATCATCAGAAATAGATGATTTGTCAGTGAAAACTGAAATGTTGGAAAAGCAGCAGCAAATGATGTTTGTTCGGGAACAGAAACAGCATCAGATTTTTGAGTGTGTTATGCACTCACTTGCAGTATATATGATATTCTTTGCAGTGTATTTCATTGGGCATTTTCATTTTTGGAAGTGGGTAGCAAACCCATCTGTATTTTTTGCAGGATTTCTCATTGCTACCGCCCTTGTAATTCTTATATGTGTAAAGAAAGTCAGTAAACACACCAATAAAAATTCGGATTATTAACTGTTACCACAGCTGAATAAGCCACACAACGTCAGAGCGTATAGAAAACAGTGATATGATACCCCTTGAGTAGACAAGGTAAATAACCAAAATCTATTTAAGGGGGATTTTTATGTAAAGGAGTAGATTTATGAGCAAAGACAGGCAACAAAGTAAGGTTAAGCTGAGAAAGGAAGAATTATAAAATAATGCGCAACTGTTATTTGCTTTTTAGCACTTAGCAAATTCTTTATTCTTATTGCCATATACCTTATAATGGCAATAAGGAGGTTGATTTTTATGAACATGAATATTATATCGAAATACTTACAGTTTCTGCGCAAAAGCAACAACTACACACAAGATGATTTAGCAAGGGAATTAGGTATATCAAGGCAGGCGGTGTCAAAATGGGAAACCGGAACGACTATTCCCGACTTAGAAGTTTTATTGAAAATTTCTAAATTATATGACATCACGATAAATGACATATTAGAACCAAAGATACAGCCACAGAAGATAATGGATTTTGAGCAGATTTCAACAATCTCTGAAAAGGAACTGAAAGAAGTGTTAGTACAGTTTGACACTAATTTGCTTGTTACAGCTTTAATGGGGGCATCTCCCCAAACAAACAGTTTTTGTGAAAGATTGTTCCCCGATGTAGATTTTGAAATGACAAGAAAAAATATAGGCAGAATTAGGATAGAAACTGTTGAGGATATGCAGAACCAAATAATTGCTATGATAAATTTGCAGGCGGTTGACAAGGAAATTTAGCATATGAAAGTTTCAAATGAATTTCATTGTAAATACAGGACTTTTTTTGTATAATTGAAGTGTGGCAGGAGTAGAGTAGATTATATTGTATCTTGTGCCACGGATTTTAAGAAATCGAGGTGTTAAAGTGCAGGACGATAAAAAACAGATAGAGGAAGTCAATGTGACACGTCACATGGCAAAGCGCACAGCAAAAAACAGCGTATTCCTTGACCTTTTTCAAAACAAGAGTTATCTGCTAAAGCTGTATAAAACGCTCCACCCAGAGGACACCACAGCGACAGAAGACTCCCTTACAGATGTGACGATCACAAATGTATTGACGGATAATCTGTATAATGATTTAGGCTTTATTGTTAATAATAAGCTGATGATACTTGTAGAAGCACAATCTTCATGGACAGTGAATATTCTGGTGAGAGTATTGCTGTATCTGGCGCAAAGCTATCACGAATATTTTCAGCGTACCTGCCAAGACTATTATAAAAGCAAAAAAGTAAAAATGCCAAAGCCTGAACTTTATGTGATTTTTACGGGAAACAAAGGACGGAAACCCGATAAAATATCTTTGTCTAAAGAATTTTTTGAGGGTGTGGATATAGATATTGAGGTAAAAGCAAAAGTTATCTATGAAAGTGATGCAGATGACATCATTAACCAGTACATCATTTTCTGTAAAGTTTTTAACGAGCAGACAAAACAGCATGGAATGACACAAATGGCAGTTGTGGAAACGATTCGCATATGCAAAGACATGAATGTCTTAAGGAATTATTTGCTTGACAGGGAAAAGGAGGTTGTGACGATTATGATGAGTTTGTTTGATGAAGAACAGATAATGAAGTCGTTTATCAGAAGCGAAAGGCATGATGAAGCAAGGGAAACCGCAGAAAGGTTGATTAAAAAAGGGAAAATGTCACTTGAAGATATTGCGGATTGTGTTCCGTCATTGTCACTTGATGAATTAAAAGAAATTGAAGCCGAGGTTATGCAGTTAGCATAATCAGAGTAATATCAAAATAACAGCGTAAAGACGCACGGAACAGTAAAATGTAAACCATGCGTCTTTTTATGCGTGCTTGCACGTATTGCCCAACAAGGAGAAACATGAGCGACAACATTCAGACCACTGGGCGATTAACGCCTTGTTTATAACAGAAGATTGACAAGACAAGGTATTTGGTCGAGGCACTTTTCTCTGCTACAAGTACTCGAAGCGTAGAGGACAAGTTAAAGCGCGTCATTCTCCATGACTTAGCGCAATGAAAATCTTGCTCGCATGGAAAACAGGACAGAACAAAAAAAGTGATGAATACGTCCCTGACAAGTAACAACAGGATTTACACAAAAATATATATTATATCATTCCCATGAATCTGCAACAATGCCCAGAGTCGTCCAAAATAGTTTCTTTCTTTTAGACGACTCTGGGCATTGTTTTATCATACGAATGACGTTACTATAAAGACAACCCTTACTTCGCAACAAATAAAAACAAATTCAGTCTCCCCGAAGACTGACGGCATCAGACCATGCGGGACTGCAATGCGAAGGCAGTACCATTTAACATGGTCTGATGTTTTTTTGTTTCTTCTTTGCCATATCCTTATGTCTTTCCTATATTGCGATTATCTTCTTTGTTGCAGAACATATATACAGCATCCTTGTCACAAGTAATTTCTGAACTGCTCCTAATTGTTTTCCGTCAGCTTACCGAAATATATACTACAGGTTAAAACGTATCTGTTCCACTTTGAATCGGGGCAACAATTATACCACTCGTTTTCTGTTTCATCAATGCCCAGAGTAGTCCAAAAATCAAAAGTATCTTTGGACTACTCTGGGCATTGTATTATGTTACCGCCTGCGTTACTATAAAGACGATCCTTACTTCGCTATTTAAACGAAGTCAGTCTCCGACCAGACTGGCTGCATCAGCCCATGCGAAATTGCATCGCGAAGACAATTGCGCATGATTTGATGTCTCTGCAGACATAGGTTTACACATTTATATGTTCGTATGCACTTTTGTATTCCATTTTCATGGGTACAAAAGTGCATGCATTCCCCTATAAGAAGTTAGATAGCCAGAAGTCATAGGATAGCAACCAGCCAAAATATCATAAGAAAGAGGGATGTACCAATGAAAAACACAATCAAAAAGTCTATCAATGCGCTCTTATCACTCGCACTTATCTTGACACTGAGCGCAACAATTGTTGTACCTGCTGTAGGCGGCGGAGTTTCTACCATGAGCGACCTGGACGCGATAACCAATTTTTATATTTAATTTGTCAACCACCAGTCTAACTGGTGGTTTCCCATTTGCAAACATGTCTAAAAAGTGTTTCTTGTCAATTGACACCACAATCTGTGGGCAATTTTTTATCAATTATAAGGCGCATAACGGACTATTAACATTCATTCGGTATAGTTTAAAAGCTTTTTTCTTATAAAAGTCTCCCTTGCTACATTTTTACTAAGTTGGCATAATACAGCGCACCACTTTAAAAAATCTTTACTCTGATATCCATGCACTACAGAAAAATTTTTATCAATACATTCTTCGCAGTTCCATGCAAGAATATACAAATTCAGTTCCAGCATACTGAATCTATAACACAGTACACATTCTTTCATAACATTTAAACTAATCTCATCAGATTTGTGATAATCTCCCATGTCTCCATATGCATTGGCAATATTCGTCATAATCATCTCCCATGCTGAAATGTGCTCAGAAATTCCTTCGTCATTCTTCAGCTGATTACATAATTCCATCAACACGCGGAAAACATTATTCATTTCTGATTTTCCCATGTACACGGCAATGTCAAGGAGACATTGAATTTCCACATTTGTCAGATACTTTGCCCCATCTTTAACTGCATGCTCATACGGAATCGTATATCCCAAAATTCTTTCCAATTCATTTCTTGCTTCCTCTCTTGTAATCTCTCCTCTTCCAAGCTTTAAATTTATTTTGTATCTTTCAATATACTGCCTGTTAATCGGATTATCCATAGATATATACTGATTCAGCTCATCCAACAGTTTCTCGGTTCTGTCAAAGTCACGGTTGTTGGCACACCGGATTACCTCGTCGACAACCGCAAATGCACGCACATCCTTGGTGACAATCTGCCATCTCTGATACTCGCCGGAAAGGTTGATCCGCTCAAAAAGCTGCTTTACAATTTCCATCTGCGGTTTTGTCCGCCCCGACTCAAGTCTCCCGATGGTCTTTTCCGAACAGATACCGTCACAGAGCTTCTTCTTGGTAAGCCCCAACATCTCACGGCGCCGTTTAATCACATCACTGATGCAGTATGCTTCCTTCTGCTGGTACAGATAGCAGGACGTCTCCATTCTCCTGTTTGTCCCGCACAGGTCATGCACAAAATCCAACGCATCCAGCCACGCTGTCGTTGTTTCAACCACTTCGGAGAGCACATGCTTTGTTCTTTCGCCCCTGCTGTCCCCGACATTCTGCAAAAGCCTTGTCATTCCTTCCTTTCTGATTACAAGAAGCTCCCAGAGATAGTACATCCTTCCCACCATGCGCAGCTGTTCGATTCCGACATTACAAAGCCGCAGCAGTTTATTCCAGTCCCTTTCGTCATCATCCATACTCTGGTACAGACAGCAGACAACCTTGGGATATATTTTCACATAACTGTATGTGTCAAAAATGTCACTGTTGATATACCCCAGAATGTCCTCGCACCGCCATGCAAGCCTGTCCGGATGGCAGTAACGCTCGTACTCCAGTATCATATCCAGCTCCTGTACGGAAAGACACAATTCGTTCACGGACATCTCGTCAATGTCCGCAACCGTCAGCTTCACTGCCGCCTCGCACAATTTTGCTATCTCCGCCCGATTCCCACCACGTTTCTTCATTATCTGCGCTTTCATGACCAGCTTGAACTGCCTCCCGAGCTTGCCCTCGTCCTCGCTGTCATCATCCGCGTTGTCGTAATAAGCCAGCAGCTTCTCCGCCGTCTGGTAATCAGCTCTTTCAATGGCGCTCACAATCTGCTGTCTCCGTTTCCAGACAATATAATCCTCACCAAACAGAAAGTTCTCATACCCGTCGCTGCACACGCCGAGTCTGGCAAGAATTCTGTCCCGCAGTTCCTTGTTTAAAAGTCGTTCACCCTTTTCCACCCTCCCCATCATACTAAACGAACAGATACCCCTGCACAAGGCTTCCAGTGTAATTCCCTGTATTTCCCGCGCCTTCTTGATAAGTGACGAAAAATCCCACAAATCCAGTGCCTGTAGTTCATAGTATTTTTTATTGTTATCCATTTTAACTCCCATTCACCCGCTTCGTCGGGCACAAAAATCAAGATGGTGAAACTTCAATTTCACACGAACCATTCCTCTTTTGTAAAATAGTGTACCAAGTATCTGTTTTGCCTCTTCCTTGTTGAGCAGAGCAGATGCACCCTCTACCATGTACACACAAGACTCCCATCCAAAAAGAAAAAGCCTGCACTAGAGTGTGTTCGAAAAACCATTCCTGCCATTTTAATGGCATGGCATCTGTACGCCCACTCTGCTTGATATTTGCGTCAAATTCAGATGACGTAGCACACTACGTCTCCTTCATTTGACACAAATCACCCACAATATATGACGCACATCTGACGGAAAGCTTTTTTCAAACACACTCTAGGCAGACTCTTTCACAATATTACAAATACTTCTTTAATACATCAACCTTATCCAGTTTTTCCCAAGGCAAGTCAAGGTCGTTGCGGCCGAAGTGACCATATGCTGCTGTCTGCTTATAAATCGGTCTTCTAAGGTCAAGCATCCGAATGATGCCTGCCGGACGAAGGTCAAAGTTTTCACGAACGATTTCAACCAGTTTCTCGCTGTCAAGCCGGCCTGTTCCAAAGGTATCCACGTTGATTGATGTAGGCTGTGCCACACCAATCGCGTATGAAAGCTGAATCTCGCACTTGTCCGCAAGACCTGCGGCAACCAGATTCTTTGCGACATATCTTGCCGCATACGCACCGCTTCTATCCACCTTTGTGCAGTCCTTTCCGGAAAAAGCCCCGCCGCCATGGCGCGCATATCCGCCGTAGGTGTCCACGATAATTTTCCGTCCCGTAAGCCCCGCATCACCATGCGGTCCGCCGATTACGAAACGCCCTGTAGGATTGATAAAGAACTTCGTGTCTGCATCAATCAGTTCCTTCGGAAGAATAACATCAAACACATGCTTTCTGATGTCCTGATGAATCTGCTCCTGCGTCACGTCCTCGTCATGCTGCGTAGAAAGGACAACTGCCTCAAGGCGCTTGGGCTTTCCGTTCTCATCATACTCTACAGACACCTGTGTCTTTCCATCAGGCCTCAAATAATTTAACGTGCCGTCCTTGCGAACCTTTGTAAGCTGTAATGCAAGCTTATGCGCAAGTGAGATGGGATAAGGCATATACTCCTCTGTCTCGTTCGTCGCATAACCGAACATCATGCCCTGATCGCCGGCGCCGATCGCCTCAATCTCGGCATCGCTCATTTTATTCTCTTTCGCCTCCAGTGCCTTGTCAACACCCATGGCAATATCGCCTGACTGCTCGTCTATTGCAGTAAAAACCGCACAGGTATTTCCGTCGAAACCATATTCTGACTTATTGTAGCCGATTTCCTTCACAGTATCGCGCACAATCTTCGGAATATCAACATACGCCTTTGTGGTAATCTCACCTGTCACCAGTACAAATCCGGTACAAGTCGCTGTCTCGCAGGCAACACGGCTCATCGGATCCTGCTCCATCAGCGCGTCAAGGATGGCATCAGAGATGGCATCGCACACTTTGTCAGGATGTCCTTCTGTTACTGATTCTGAAGTAAATAAAAGCTTCTCCATATGTACTTTCCTCCTAAAAATGAAAAAATTCCGCTTTATTCTGTCTGAATAAGCGGATTTCATGAATATCACTGATAATCAAATCCTCTTATTGTTCGACCTATTTCATAATAGTGACTCGCTCAGGTTGGCACCTTCCATATCGGGGTTGCCGTGGTTTCTCAGGTCCTTTGTACCTCCGCCACTCTGAATAAGAGATTCGTTCAATATTGAATTGTCATATCAGATATATCATATACTGAATTATTTGCCCTGTCAATAGGAAAAAATAAATTCATAAAACTGACAAAAACGCCGGTTTTGTCACAAAACAACACCAGCGTTTTCGAAGTTACACACACCATACTTCAACCGACTTTTAATTTGAATTTCTGAAAATCTTTCTCGTTCTCCACTTTCTCAATCTGGGCGCCAAGGTTTTGAAGTTTCACCTCAAAATCCTCGTATCCGCGCTCAATGTACTTAATGTCGTCAACCGTGCTGAACCCCTCCGCAGTCAGGCATGCAAGCACGAGCGCTGCTCCTGCCCGAAGATCCGGTGCCGTGAGGTTTGCACTGGTAAACTGCTCCACGCCTTCTATAATCGCCGTGTTTCCCTCAACCTTAATGTTGGAGCCCATCTTCGCAAGCTCATCCACATACTTGAAACGGTTGTCAAAAATACTTTCCGTGACAATGCTGGTTCCTTTTGCCAGCGCAAGCGACACGGATATCTGCGGCTGCATATCCGTCGGAAATCCGGGATATGGAAGTGTCTTTACGTGGGTATTCTCAAGGCGTTTTGATGCCACCACACGCACAGCGTCATCCGACTCCTCAACCTGACACCCCATCTCAATCAGCTTAGCCGTCGTCGACTCAAGGTGCTTTGGTATTACATTCTTAACCGTGACATCGCCTTTGGTGATTGCCGCGCCAAACATAAATGTGCCCGCCTCTATCTGATCCGGAATGATGGAGTACTCGGAAGCGTGCAGTTTCCTGACTCCCGATACCCTTATCACGTCCGTTCCGGCACCTTTGATATTCGCACCCATGGAATTCAGAAAATTGGCAACATCAACCACATGCGGTTCTTTTGCGGCATTCTCTATCACTGTCTTTCCTTCCGCGAGTGCAGCCGCGAGCATAATATTAATCGTGGCTCCGACAGACACAGTGTCCAGATAGATATGCGCCCCCCTTAGATGCTCTGCATCCGCAATAATAAGTCCGTGTTCAATCTTGACATTTGCACCGAGTGCCTTAAAACCTTTGATATGCAGGTCTATTTTACGACTTCCGATGTTACAGCCTCCCGGAAGCGCCACTTCTGCATGTTTATACTTTCCAAGGAGTGCTCCGAGCAGATAATAGGATGCCCTGATTTTCTTGATGTAGTCATCCTCAATGACGAGTCCCGATATCATGGATGCGTTGATTCGCACCATATGTCTGTCTATCCTGTACACAATGACACCAATACTCTCCATCGCCTGCAGCAGTACATTGATGTCCCTCACGTCCGGTATATTGTCAATCACCGTCATATCATCTGTCATAATTGCTGCGGCAAGCACCCCCAATGCTGCATTTTTCGCACCGCCGATTTCAACTTCACCAACCAGAGGATTTCCCCCCTTAATTGCGTACTGTTCCATCGTTCACCTCATAATTTTCCTGTGGCTGTCCATCCTGTTTACCGTTCCACGGGCAGCACAATCATCTATTCTTTATTCCAAAACCAATCTATCATTCCCATATTCAGTTGTCTGATATATTTCCATTCAATATATATGTATATAGTATTGTAGAAAACGCAGATTATTATTTGTTTTTCTATGTATGTTTCAATAACATCTCCTGTTTCTGTCAATTGTATACACAAAAGTATCCTTGTGTCCACTTGCGAAACTGTTACGATTATATACCTATTTTAAACATTTGTAAACTGCCAGACTGCTTGGTAAATTTCATAAAAATTTCACTTTTTTGGTACTTTTAACGAACGCTGCCGCCCGCTTTGTTCCATCAGGGGGTAAAAATCACCTAATTCAAGTGTTTCAGCGGATTGACAGCACTTCCTCCGATACGGATTTCAAAATGAAGATGCGGTCCTGTACTTCGTCCCGTATTTCCGCTCAGCGCTATTCGCTCGCCCTGTGACACCGTCTGACCCGCTTTGACTAAAACCTTGCTTAGATGCCCATACCTTGTCTGTCTGCCGTCCGCATGGTTAATGTACACTGCGTAGCCGTAACCGCTCGCCCAGCCTGCATGCACAACGGTTCCTGCATTGGATGCCACGACGGTTGTGCCAATCGGAACTGCCCAGTCAACACCCTTATGGTTTGTCGATGCCCCCTTGGTAGGAGCGCTTCTGGCGCCAAATCCGGAGCTTAGCCTTCCTCCGGAAATAGGTTTCACATAGGTAGGCGGTATCTTTGTGCCGCGCTCAATAATTTTGGGCACCGCCTCGGCATACACCTGCTCTTTTAAAATTTCCCTGCCGACTTCCTGACCGTTTTTGTACTCAATAACAGCAGCAACCTTACGCCTTCCGGCTGACGGCTCCTGCAATGTCACCTTCTGTGTCGTGTACCATTCATCGTTCGGTATATACTGCACCTCTGCCTCATAGTCCTCCGTGTACACCTGCTCCTCTTTCCACATAATGGACAGCTCAGGTTCCGGAACCGTGATTACAAGCTCCTGATCGACACGTATCATCGTATTCTCATCCTCGAGGGCGTCATTAATGGCAATCAGTTCATCCATCGGAATATTGTTTGTCAGGCAAATCTGCGAGAGCGTGTCGCCCGAAACTACCTTGTAGATAATCTGTGTCTCCTGCTCTTTTGTCACAAGGTTAACGGCTTCCTCCACGCTGTTGAGTTCCTCCTCAAGCAGATACGCCTCCACCACCTCGATTTTTTCCGCGTAGTTGATATCCGTGAGTCCCGCGTTGTAGTCCTCAAAGCTTTTCTCCACCGCAGGCTCCACTGCAGCAAACATTTCCTCCAAGTCCGCGTCAATACCGGCGGCAGCCTTCAGCGGGTCTTCTTCCACATCCTGCTCAATTGGCGTGATAACCGCCTCGAGCACATTAATCTCGCGGTCGCTGTCCAATTCCAGCTCCACCTGATACTGATTCTGTGCATCATATGGCGACAGCGCCTGCTCCAGAAGTTCGTGCACGTCATCATAAGACCCCAGATTCACTGCGGTCTCATTGACTTTTACCGTGTAAGAGCGGTGAAGTGTCTTTCGTATGCTCTCCTTCATCACTCCCGCCATGTTCGCCACGACAGTCTCCTCATCGTCGACCGCCGCCCAGACTTTCTCCTCTCCAACCGTCTCAAGCTCCGCGTCCATAAAAACGAGCTCGCTGCTTCCGCTCGCCGCAACTGCCTGACGCCTCGCTGTCATCAAAAGTGCATCAAGGTTCTCCGTGGAACCTAATTTTCCTACCTCGGTACCGTTTAACTTTATTGTATAGAAATTATTTCCTGTATGCTGTAAAAGCTGCATTGATGGAAACAACAGTGCACATACCGCCAGTGTTATAGCGGCCGCCTCGATGTAACACAGCTTCAGTCTTTTGTAATAACGCATATTCATCCCCCATGCATCAGCCGAATCTCACACTTATACTGGCAATCTTTATCAATCATAATGAGTCATACCATTTATTTTAACAGCCTTTTGGCATATTGTAAAGGGGGAAGTCGGCGCCTGCTGCAGCCGGAGTAACAGTTCAGCCTTCGGCTTCCTGTTACGGGCATCAAGCCATGCAAAACCACTTCGTGGTGGCTTGATGCATCTCTGCCACTACGCTATTTCACGGACTTTCAGTAAATGCAAAGTCCTGAGCTGAACTGTTACCAGCCGGAAACGGAATATATATCGTCCGGACGGAGCGCCAGCGCGTGTTTTCAAAGACGCGCTAGGCGACAAAAATATTTAAAATAAGCTTCTGGTTTCCATAGTTGTGGTATCTGTGGAAATGGGAGACATCAAGCTTTATGGTATGGCTGGCAGCCACCTCATAGGTTCCTTCCTCTGTCTCGAGTGTCAGCGCGCCTTGCACTACCATAATATATTCACTGTCCGCTCCCTCTTCCAGAAAGCGCCCGCAGCATCCGCCCGGTTCTATTCTCGCCTCATACACTTCAAACCCCCGACGCCTGTCATAGGGAAAAACCGACCGCACCTGATATGCCCCTTCCTCGAATTTGTATATCGGAAGGTTATCGTTGTCTATGATAAGCACGGTCTCTTTTCGGGGATAAATCAGCTCCTCAAACGATATCCGGATTCCCGTCACAATCTTGGCTATTGTAGCCACTGTAGGATTGGATTCCCCCCGCTCAATCTGTCCGAGCATACTTTTGCTGACCCCTGTCCGTTCCGCCAGCATATCAAGACTCATATTTTTGGCTTTTCTGATTCTCTTTAAATTCACTGCTATGTTCCTGTCTAACTGGTTCATGATTTCCTCCTTGTCTGGATGGAGCTTTGTTACTGTTCAGATGTCCACCAAAGTAGTGGGAATTATGTGCCAAAATGCTTGCCTTTTAGCATTTTGTGTGCAAAATCTGTTATAATTCACACCTCAATAGCTTGTATTTTGATAAAAACTGGCGTGGGTGTGAATTGTAACTGGAGCTTTAGCGCGTATTTGATACGCAGGAAAGAAAAAGCACCGTTTTTCCCAATAGGAAAAAACGATGCTGCATCTTCGCGGCAAATATATGTAATATAACTCTATCATAATGATTCCTGCGGAAAACGTCAAGGCTTTTTTTGCACACTGTATCCGAATTTCCCAAGTTTCTTTCCAAGCCGGTAGTACTCACCGTGGCTGTACACAATCGGTCTGGCATTCTCCAGATGGAAGCTTCCCCGCTCGTCCATGTACGCCTCATCCACATGCACAGCCACAACTTCCGCCGTAAACAGGTCGTGTGAGCCAAGTTTTTCCACATGAACCACCCTGCACTCGATATTTACCGGACTCTCACCGATGCAGGGCACATTCACCTTGTCCGACTTTACCGGTGTGAGTCTCATTTCTTTCCATTTATCGACGTCTCTCCCGCTCCGCACGCCGCAGTAATCCGTGGCAAACGCAAGCTCCTCCGTGGTCAGGTTGATGACAAACTCCCGTGTCTCCATAATCATATGGTGCGAGTGCCGTGACGGTCTCACGGAAATACTGACCATCGGCGGATTGGTGCAGACTGTTCCTGCCCATGCAATTGTAATAATGTTGGAATTGCCTTCCTTGTCCGCCACACTCACCATCACTGCCGGCAGTGGGTAGAGCATATTTCCAGGCTTAAACGAAATCTTTGCCATGCCCAAGCTCCTTATTTGATGATTCCCGTTGCCATCAGCGCCCATAAGACAACACTGACTGCCGACGCTGCCATGGACAAAATGCTGCACACCATAACTTTGTTCATCTTTGCGTCGAGTTCCTTTTTCAGCTCGTTTTTGTCGTTCTGCGCATTCTCGGTACAGCGCTTGATTTCATCAACCACGACTGCCTGCACATTTCTGTATACCTTGACATTCTCCTTGTGCACAAAGTCCTCGGAGCGCTGGAACTTGTTCTCCATCATCTCTGTTATGGCCGTAATATCCGCCTCTTTCTTGAGTGCCCCTGCGCGCTCCTGCTCAAGGCGCTCGGCTTCCCTTCGCTCCAAATCCGCCTCGCGGTTTCTTGTCTGTTCGTCGGTCAAATCCCGCAGCGCCGCGATAAGCCGCTGCTCGTCCTCCTTCATACCCTGTATTTTTCCCGCGTTGTCCCCTATCATAAGGTCAAGCTTCTCGGACAGCTCGGTATTTTTGTAATTCAGTTTCCTCATTTCCTGAAGGATTTTTTCATATTCCGATATCTGCAGCTTCAGGCGTTTCATCTCCTCCGCCTCCGCCTGTGAATTTGCCTTTATCATTTCCTGCGCACTAAACTTCTGTGCCAGCTTATCCATAAAATTGTCCATGTGCCGTAACCGTACCTTTCCAAATGTATCTCTCACACCCTGTCGAAAAACACATTTTTCAAAACAGGATATATCCTAGGGCGTGTTTGAAACACGCTCTAACTGTATAATGCCCATTGTACCATCAAATTCATCCTCTTACAACAAGATTCCAAAATTTTATGGCTCGATGTGTAACAGTTCAGCCTTCGGCTTCCTGTTACGGGCATCAAGCCATACAAAACCACTTCGTGGTGTCAAAGCCACGTACCGTGGCTTGATGCATCTCTAGCACTACGCTATTTCACGTGGCTTGCAAGCCATAATTTGCAGTAAATGCAGCGTACTGAACTGTTACCTTGATGCATCTCTGCCACTACGCGTTTACACGCACTTTACCGTCAGTGCAAAGTCGCAAGCCGAACTGTCACGAACGGCGCCCATGGCATTTGTATAATCTGCATATATTTTTTTGCGGTATATTCCCGTATCTATACACATTAACAATAAAATAACATTCTGTTCATAATTTATTCATAATCAAATGGTAATATAAATATATCTTAAGTGACAATATCGAGATGTTTCATTACACATAGATAAATTTTTTCATAATAGCCCCGGTATCCTTCCTAATGGTTGGATATCGGGGCACTCCTCATTTTTACGCCCTATTCCCGCCGCGGCGGAAAAGGCGCGGATTATACCAGAGACAACGCCTTAACCTCCTCATTGAGCGACAGCATCTTTGCGTCAAGCGCGGACACCATCTTAGCACATTCATACAGTTCTTCTTTGATATGTTCCGGAACATTCACATCAAATTTATAGTTAATCTTATGCTCCAGACTTGCCCAGAAATCCATCGCCACTGTCCGGATCTGTATCTCGACTTTTGCGTCCACACGCTTTTCTGACAGGTAAATCGGGATTGATACAATCATATGGTAGCTTTTGTATCCGCTTGCCTTGGGCTTTTTAATGTAATCCTTAACTGAAATAATATTCATGTCGGTCTGCCGTTCGAGCATTTCCGCAATGCGGTAGATATCTGTCGTAAATGAACATATAATACGGATGCCTGCAATGTCATTGACATATTTGATCATATTGTCAATCGTCGACTCATACCCGTGTCTTTTCAATTTTTTTACGATACTCTCCGAAGTCTTTATCCTCGACTTGATATGTTCAATCGGATTGTACTGGTGTACATGCTGAAATTCATCGTTCAGTATCTCGAGTTTTGTCCCAATCTCTTTTAACGCCGATTTGTATACAAGAATAACTTCTTTCCAGCTATCCACATCAGAGCTTCCGTTTCCACTATATTCCATCTTGCACATCTCCCATTTTCATGATAAACTACCCAACGCACAGTACTTTTAAGCATAACACATATTGTATTTTTTTTATATAAAGATGTTGGGGTCAAAAGAGTTTTTAGAAACTCTCTGACTTTCCATATAGTAC
>CAJTTO010000041.1 GCA_910579275.1 uncultured Lachnospiraceae bacterium | reverse complement strand
CTGTCAAGGGCGAGGACGGAAGCCGTGAGCAGGAAGTAGAAATCTACTACCGCTTTATCGGCAAAATCGATTGACCTTTCTTTTTTACCCAACAATATCTTTAATTAAGGGAAACAGGACAAGGAAAGCCTGAAATTGACAACATCGTGAAACTAACGGAAATTTATAATGTAAGTGCAGATTATATTCTGTTAGGTATTGAAAACAGAGGAACTATTGCGGTACCTGAAAAGAACGGGCTGTGCCACGAATACAAAAAGGCAATCAGCATCATTGCCATAATCGCGGCGACGGCACTCATTATGGTGCTTTCTATTACTGCTTTACTCACACTTGCACAATTCAGAATTTAGGAGGGAAAATTATGGGGCGGATAGAAAATTTCAAAAAACGACATGACAGCTGAAGAACAAGAAGAAGTACGACAGCTTTTTGCAAAGGAACGCAAAGAGCCGGAAGAACATTTTTCCGATAACGACTTTGCACAGTATATCCTTGACAAAGTGGAACAATCAATTGAAAAAACAAAATAAGTTTGCAACACAGTATGCAGCGCACAAAAGAAAAACCCTAGGAAATCTAGGGTTTTCTTAGAGCGATAGACGGGGCTCGAACCCGCGGTCTCGACCTTGGCAAGGTCGCGCGTTACCAACTACGCCACTATCGCATTGATATCTTGTCCGCCATTGTGCCGCGAACAAGATATATTATATTGCAATCACATCTCATTGTCAACTGTTTTTCTGATAAAAATTAAATTAAAAATTAAATTTATATCATCCTATTGCAATGCATTCTTATACTTCACACGATAGATGCGGTATAGGGACTCGTGAATCCGCTCCTGTGTAATGGTACCATCTGCCACTGCCTGCAGGATGCCATCATACGCCTGCTGATAATCTGCCGGATCGAGCAGCATATCTGCCCCTGCCTGCACTGCTGCAACCGCCGCCTCTGCCGGACTGTAGCTTCCGGTCACGGCACTGTCACTGAGAGCGTCCGTGATCACAACACCATTGAAACCGAGCGTATTCCGAAGCACATCTTGAATCATGACAGCGGACAACGACGCCGGCGTGTCATCACCTGTCACACCGTTTACTTTCGTATGTGATACCATAATACAGTCCACTCCGCCTTTTATCGCCATATCATAAATCACAAATTCACCGTTTTTCAACTCCTCCAGCGTCTTTGCCTCAGCAGATGTCCCCGGAAACTTTTGTAACACTGCACTCACGCCTGCTTCCTGCATAGATTGGACAGCAGCATTCACAAGAGGCGCAGCCACTGCGGCGTCGGAACCAAACGTCCTGCCCTGAAGCGAGGCATCCCCATCCTCCGACACCGTCTCCGAGACGGGCGCCAGATTCATATTCATGCCGTAAGCCGCCAGTTTTGACGCAATCCCTCCATACGCCTGCCGGACACTGTCCTCGTCAGTAAGTTCTGATGCTTTTGCCGTCGCGTCAATCCCATATCCCGGATTGTCACCGCACTCCGCTTTCACAGCGGCAAAAATGGGATATTTGGAAAACCCTTTCGTGTTGGTCATCATTTCGGTAAACTGCTCTGCCGACTGGAAGTTCTTTGCGGAATACACGATTCCTCCCACCGGCTTCTCCGTGATGGCTGTCTTTGTGCTGTCACCTGCCTTGATCACAGTTCCGACGCCCGTTATTGACTCCGGCGTCACCATGAACATGCCCGCAACCATGTCCTCTGTCGACATATCATTCAGCAGGGATTCTATCAACTCGTCAAGGGGATCCTCCACACTGTCCGGAAGATATCCTTCATTGTCCGCCACAGGCATGCTCTCCTCCTGTATGATTGGCATGTCGCTGCCTTCCTTTTCCAGCTCGGCAGCCGCACTGGACTCTGCCTCCTCTATCACGCGGTTTACTTTTTCATTGTAGTTTTTCACATAATGGATAATGCCCTTAACACCAAAATACCCTGCCGCCACTATCAGACCAATCATGACAACCAGTATCAGGTAAGCAAATATCTGGTTTCTTACACGTCTGTGTCTTCTTTTCTCTCTGCTTCTCTTTTCGTCTTTCATAAATCCTTTAGATTAATGGGTACTTATCCGTCAGCTTCTGTACGATCACCCGCGCACCCGCTACTCCATTCTCCTGCTCTTTGATTACCATGGAAATCGCCTCGGCAATCTCATCCATGTCATCTTCCTTCATACCGCGGCTTGTCACAGCCGGAGTCCCAAGCCTGATACCGCTTGTGACAAACGGTGACTTCGGATCGTTTGGAATCGTGTTCTTGTTGCATGTAATGTGCGCCTCATCCATAAGCTTCTCGACAGCCTTTCCTGTGAGATCGTATGTAGTGAGATCCACAAGCATCAGATGATTGTCCGTACCACCTGAAACAATTTTAATTTCCCTGTCTGTAAGTCCTTTGCAAAGCGCCTGTGCATTCTTTACAATCTGCTGCTGGTAAGACTTGAAGTCCTCCCCGAGCGCTTCCTGAAAGCAGACAGCCTTTGCCGCGATGACATGCATCAGCGGACCACCCTGTATTCCCGGGAATATCGCCTTGTTGAAGTTATATTTTTCCGCAGCTTCCTTGTTTGCGAGAATCAAACCGCCGCGCGGTCCTCTTAACGTCTTGTGTGTCGTCGTTGTCACGACATCTGCATACGGCATCGGGCTTGGATGAAGTCCCGCCGCCACAAGACCGGCAATGTGCGCCATGTCGACCATCAGGACAGCACCGACCTCGTCGCATACTTCCCTGAATCGCTTAAAGTCAATTGTTCTGGCATATGCGCTTGCGCCTGCTATAATCATCTTCGGCTTACATTCCAGCGCCAGTTCGCGCATCCTGTCATAATCGAGGAAACCGTTGTCGTCAACACCATATGGTACTACATTAAAATATTTACCGGACATATTGACCGGCGAACCATGCGTAAGGTGTCCGCCATGGTCAAGATTCATGCCCATGATGGTGTCACCCGGCTGCAAAACGGCAAACTGCACTGCCATGTTTGCCTGCGCGCCTGAATGCGGCTGCACATTCGCATAATCACATCCAAAAAGCTCTTTTGCACGCTCAATTGCAAGATTTTCCACCACGTCTACACATTCGCATCCGCCATAGTACCTTTTCCCCGGATATCCCTCCGCATATTTGTTTGTCAGCGGACTTCCCATTGCCGCCATAACCGCCTTGCTGACCCAGTTCTCTGACGCAATCAGTTCTATATGGCTGTTCTGCCGCTCCTGCTCCTGCACAATCGCATCTGCAATCTGCGGGTCTACTGCTCTTACTTCATCAAGTGAATACATGAATCTTTCCTCCATATCTGCAAATTTGAATCATCTCTTTAAAAAATATAAACAAGCTTTAGTATACCTTTTTTCAGGCAATTTTACAAGGCAAATGTTTGCGAATTTAATTAAAATGGAAAATCCGCTGGCATATTTTATAACCGTCTATCGTAATCTTTCTTCCAAGCTTTCCGGGAAGGTTCATGGCATTTCCGAGAACCCCCATCCTAAGACGCATCCACAGTACTTTGTCCTTTGTGCGGATATACTGCCAGAGCTCCTTTTTCTTTTCCAGATTCTCTTCCAGCCCGGAGCGTATCAGCAGGACAGACGACACTGTCGTGATAATATCAAGATAGTTGACCATATATTTGCGCACCTTGCCGTTTGCGATAATCCGCTGCTTTTCCTCCACATAATAATCGACCATCAGTTTGTTCACCTTAATCTGCTGGTCAATTCTTCCTATCATAACCTGTTCATTTACAGACTGGTCTTCCCTGCCAATAAAATAACGGTAGAAATTGACATCCATGTAAAACATGGTCTTCACATTCGGCAGCGGTTTGAACACGAAGATATTATCCACATAAAAAGTATGTTCCGGCAGCTTCAACCCACAGTCCCGCAGGAGTTTTGTCCTGTAAATCACGGAGTGCATCAAGATATACTGCCCCACCCTGAAATGGCGGACATCCTTCCATGTAAAAATTTCATCCTGTGGCAGTGCATGATGGTACTTAATCGCCTTTTTGCGCTTTTCCCCTTCTTTCTCGTAGACAAAGTTGCTGATAAACATATCGATCGAGTTTCCGCCCCGAAGCAGCTCCTTAAGCTTGTTTAATATCTGTATATATGCACTCTGGCTTACCCAGTCGTCGCTGTCCACCACCTTAAAGTACAGCCCGCCTGCCTGTTCAATCCCCGCATTTACGGCAGAGCCGTGACCTCCGTTCTCCTTGTTTACTACCTTCACAATACTCGGGAAACGCTCCCTGTACTCCTCCGCAATAACAGGCGTGTCGTCCTTTGACCCGTCGTTCACAATAATAATTTCCACGTCCTCACCGCCCGGAAGCAGTGAATCAATACATTTGCGCATATACGCTGCCGAATTATAGCAGGGTATCGCGATAGACAATAATTTCATAATCCTCCTCCATGCCGCCCTTGGCGGCGCTGTCTATGACAGCCCGAACAAAACTGCAAAACGCTGCCTTTGCTGTTATCTATGGTCTTAACCGGTTACACTCAAACCGCTCCATCGTGATCAGACAGTTTTTCATCTCACTGTACCGCGTCTCAATATCGCCCTCTTTTATTTCCGTGTCAATGCTGACAGCCATTGTGTCTATCATCGCATCCGTTATTCTGGAATGAAGCGAGCTAAGTATCTGCAGCTTCTTCTCATAGCTGTCCGCGTCAAGAAATTCCAAAAGCCCCGGATCCAGTCCGTTTTCCTCTGTGTTCCCTGCGTCTTTTTCCCCCACTGCAGCTGCCTGTACCTCTTTTTTTCCTCTGCCCAGAATCCTGTTCAATGTCTCCGCCGAAGTCTCCCTTGGTTTTTCAACGCTTTCTTCCCCTCTGACATCCAGTTTCTCAAAACGGTGCATCTGCTTCTCATTCGGGTATTTTCTGGTGTCTATGCGGCTCATAAACATTTCAAGCGGACGCACATAGACTTCATACGGCGCATAGAGCTGCTGGTACACTACCATCTTCATACCGGTCTCCGAGTGCCGGGCCAGTGTTATTATCTGATAAATGTTTCCTTTAAAATGCCTGTATATTTCCTGTGGTCTGGGATTTGGTCTCATACTGCATTCCTACCTTCCTTAATATTGGTTATTCTCCGGCGCTAGTTCTGCATTGCCGGACGATTACCAATATTTTAAACTATTTTATCCGATTTGTCATTTATTTCTTGTATTCTTGATAAAATCTCGTAACAGTTCAGCCTTCGGCTTCCTGTTACGTGCATCAAGCCATGCAAAACCACTTCGTGGTGGCTTGATGCATCTCTGCCACTACGCTATTTCACGGACTTTGCAGTAAATGCAAAGTCCTAGGCTGAACTGTTACAAAATCTCCTGTTATTATAATGCCCAGATATAATAACAGGAGATTTCAAAACACATATTTTTATAAAATTTTTAAAAAAGTTTATTCTTTAGGACTTCCGGATCCTGCGCGTACTGGATTGCTGCCTCCCTGTCAATCTTGCATTCTTTGTAAAGCTGTGCCAGCGCGTCGTCCATTGTTATCATTCCCATTTTCCTGTTCGTCTGCATAACACTCGTTATTTGGTGGGTCTTGCCCTCGCGTATCAGGTTCCTGACCGCAGAGTTCGTATGGAGAACCTCAAATGCTGCCGCACGTCCCTTTCCGCCTATCATCGGGACTAGCTGCTGTGAAACGACTGCCTCCAGCACGTTCGCAAGCTGAACCCTGATCTGCTGCTGCTGGTGCGGCGGAAAAACGTCAATCACGCGGTCTACCGTACTTGCCGCCCCGATGGTATGCAGGGTCGAAAGCACCAGATGGCCTGTCTCTGCAGCCGTAATCGCCACGCTGATTGTCTCAAAATCCCTCATCTCCCCTACCAGAATAACATCCGGATCCTCACGCAGCGCAGCGCGCAGTGCATTGGCATAGGACATGGTGTCCAGTCCGATTTCCCTCTGGTTGACAATCGCCTGCTTGTGCTGATGCAGATACTCGATAGGATCCTCCAGTGTAATGACATGTGCCTCGCGGTTGTTGTTGATTTTATCTATAATCGCGGCGAGCGTTGTCGACTTACCGCTTCCGGTCGGTCCGGTGACAAGTATAAGCCCTCTCTTTTTCTGATAAAGGTCAATCACCGAAACAGGCACCCCCAATGTCTCAGGTGCCGGAACGACAGTGTCTACCAGACGAAACGCCATTGCGGCAGAACCTCTTTGCTTATATACATTCACACGGTACCGTCCTTCTCCTGCTATGGCAAAGGACATGTCCACCTCGCCCTTCTCATCAAAGCGCTGCTTCTGGGATTCATTCATTACTGATTCCGCTATTACCAAGGTGTCCGCAGGCATCAGCCGCTCTCCCTCCATCGTAATCAGCTTGCCATTCACTCTCATTTTAGGCGGTATACCTACAGTAATATGTACGTCAGAAGCCCCTGCCCTTTTCGCCGCTGACAATATTTCCTCAACCGTCTGTGCCATATAATTGTCCTGCCTTTCCCTCTCAAAATATATGTAACTTTTCAGTCTTACTGATTTGTCCTTTCATAGCCGTAAATGTATTTACAATTCCACTATTACATTAATAATATCATTCTATTTGCGCTTTATCAACGAAATTATAAGGAATATTTTCTACAATTTATCGTATATTTTATATAATACAAATATTTTCGAAAAAATATACTTTTATGTCAAAAGTGTGTTGCGGTTATTTTCCTTGCATCTGCCCCCTTGTCTTTCTCCGTCTCATATACTATCATAATCATAGCTAACATTTTTTTGCTTATTTTTTAGGTAATGTAACTGTGGGAAAACAGGACAGTTACAGCGAAATATCGGAAAAAGGGAGACGCAAAATGAAGGAGAGTTTTGAATTTGAAGGTACTTCAACCGGCGAATACCGCGGTGGTCTCTATGTAATGTACTGTGGCAAGGAATATCCCGCCATGTATCTTGGCGTTGGACGTTTCGTTCTTTACTCTGATGTTGCTGATGAAAACTTTACATTTCCAACCAAGGACGGAAGATATTTGCTGCAGACTGATTTGCGCGACGAAAATCTTACGCGTGCAAGTGAGATACGCATGGTAGGTATTGTTCGCAAATGTTTTGAGAGCGTGACAATACACAACATCCTCAAGGAGGGCATTATTGTTTCCACGTGCAATCCGCGGCTTGGCTTTGAGCTTGGCTTGCAGCCAGTCAAAAAGCTTGGTTTCACGGGACTTGTAGACAGGAACATCTTGCTCGGCATTTACGAGGAACGCGACTATCTGTGGAATCCTACGCTTGGCATCTGTTCGACACTCTGCCAGGTAACCGGTACGAAGGACAAAGACTCATGGTTCGTTGGGAGCGACCGCATGACTCAACTCTATGTGATGGAATCCCGAAAATAAGAGATGTGTAAAAGGGAATAAAAATAACGATTCAACACGCTGATTGAATCGTTATTTTTATTTGGTTTATTTTGTCAAAAGCATCATAATGCGGTTACTTCTGTCGATAAACTTCGTCATGGCTTCCGGCTGCAGCGGTGCCTGCTGAATCAGTGCAAGGTCGTAAAGCTGTTCGCAGATGATGTCGACATTCTCCCCTGTCTGGTTTTCAAGCACGTATGCCACCAGCTTATTGTTGGCATTGAGGACAAGCGTCTCGCCTTCCCTGCCCATCATGCCCATATCCATGCCCGGCATCGCATACATTTTCATCATATCCTGCATTCTGCGCGACTCCTCGGAAACCGTAATCATTGAGGCGATATCCTCATTCTTGAGCCGCTCCACTTTTACGGTTATCTTGTCGTTGCCGACAGCCTTTTTGAATACCTCGGATATCTCCTCACTCTTTTTTGTAAGCTCCTCTTCGTCTTTTTCCGAGTTGGTGTCCTTAAAGGTATCTGTCAGATCCGCATCAATACGCGCAAACTTAATCCCCTCGTTCTTTGACTCAAGTTGTGACACGAACGGCTGGTCAATCTTGTCCGGAAGCACTACCGCGTCCATATTTGCCTTCTTGAACATATTCACGTACTGGCTCTGCTGTACAAGGTCTGTCACATAATAAATAATCTTTTCTTTCGTCTCGGCATCCTCGGACGGAATATCCACTGTTTCCCCATCCTTGTCAACCACCTCGGCATCCACCTTTTCCCCGGTCTCGGCATCTGTGGCAGATGCTTCCTTGCTGCCTGCCGCGTCTGCTTCCACCTCGTCCGGATCAGTCTTTTTGACTTCAAGACACTCCGGCAGCGTCAGGTACTTGCCGTCAAGGTTTTTGAACAGAATATAGTCGGTCATCTTCTCGCAGAACTTGTCATCCTTGAGACAGCCAAACTTGATAAACGGACTGATGTCATCCCAGTACTTCTCGTAGTTCTCCTTATCTGTCTTACACATTCCCGAAAGCTTGTCGGCAACCTTCTTGGTAATGTACTCGCTAATCTTGGTGACAAATCCGTCATTCTGCAGCGCGCTTCTCGATACATTCAGCGGCAGGTCAGGGCAGTCGATAACGCCCTTGAGCAGCAGCAGGAACTCCGGAATGACTTCCTTGATATTATCCGCGATAAATACCTGATTGTTGTAAAGCTTGATTGTTCCCTCAATCGACTCATACTCCATGTTGATTTTCGGGAAATAAAGGATTCCTTTCATGTTAAACGGATAGTCCATATTCAAATGAATCCAGAACAGCGGTTCTTTATAGTCCGCAAATACCTTGCGGTAAAAATCAATGTATTCCTCTTTTGTACATTCATTGGGATGCTTCGCCCAGAGCGGGTGTGTCTCGTTCAGAGGTATGGGACGCTTTTTAATCTTAAGCTTTGTCACCTTTTCCTTGGTCGGCTCCGCGCCGTCCTCACCCGGAATTTCTTTTTCCTCCTCGAGTGTCTCTACAACAACATCATCTTCCCGCTTATCCTCCGGGTCAATTGTCTCAAACTCCTCAGGGGCATTTGCCTTCTCGAGATAAATCTCATATGGCATAAACGAACAGTATTTCTTGATGACTTCCCTCGCCTTGTATTCATTGCAGAACGCAAGACAGTCCTCGTTGACGAAAAGGGTAATCTCTGTGCCGACTGTTGTCCTGTCACCGTCTGTCATGACAAACTCCGTGCCGCCGTCACATTCCCAGTGTACCGGCACCGCGCCTTCCTTGTAGGAAAGTGTGTCGATATGCACCTCGTCTGCCACCATAAACGCCGAGTAAAACCCAAGTCCGAAATGGCCGATAATCTGATCGTCATTTGCCTTGTCCTTGTACTTTTCAATGAAATCCGTCGCACCCGAAAATGCAATCTGGTTAATATACTCCTCAACCTCCCCGGCTGTCATGCCAAGTCCGGTATCAATAAATTTGAGTGTCTTTTTCTCCGGATTTACAATGATGTGGATATCTTTCTTTACATCATCCGGATATGTGTACTCGCCCATCATCTCAAGCTTCTTCAGCTTGGTGATGGCGTCACATCCGTTTGAAATGAGCTCCCTGTAAAATATATCGTGGTCCGAATATAACCACTTTTTAATAATCGGGAAAATATTATCGCTGTTGATTGACAAGCTTCCGCGCTTCTCTGCCATGAAAATCACATTCCTTTCTCTTTGTTTATTTTGCTGCGTGAAAAATTTCACTCTGACACCTTCTGTCTGCTTTGGCAGGCATACAAATCAGGACAGTGAAATTTTGTAGTTCACTTTGTCTTGTCTGATAGATAGTTTAATACCCCAAAAAATAAAAGTCAAGAGCAAATTAGCACTCATTTCGTCTGAGTGCTAATAATTCATTGTTTGTTTATACTTTTTCAAGATTTATTTTATTCACTGAACACTTTTTTGTATATTTCGAAGAAACTGCTTGTCGTCACCATGTCATCCTCCAAGAACCCGACGGAATCCCACAGCTTCTGGTTGAGGTTTCTTGTCAGCCCGCCCACAAATCCGGAGTATTCCTCGTTGAACACCTCTTTTCTGCGCTGTTCCACAATCTTTACTTTATTTCTGTCTGTCTCGTCCCGATCAAATGTGCTGATGCATTTGATGATGTGGTAACCGTGTTCCGATTCCACAATACCGCTTACTTCATCCGTTCCAAGGTTGAAGGCGGCTTCCTCAAATGCCGGTTCCATCGTCCCTTTCCCAAAGGAATAGGAAGGATTGTTGTCTTCGCTGTACTCCGCAATCAGTCCCATAAATTCTTCGCCGTCGCGCGCCTTTCTAAGTGCCTCGTCTGCACGGCTGTACGCTTCTTTTCTGCCCTCCTCCGAATATGGTACACGCTCCCCCTGTTCATTGAGGGAATACGTCTTTATCAATATGTGCTGCACGGTAATCGTCCGCGCCTCGTCATCACTGATTTCCGGATTAATATCGGCTATCAGGTACTGATAGACCTTCCCTGCAAGCGCATACTCCTCGTACATCTTACATAGCAGCTTTTCGTCTGCCTTCAAAAGCTCCTGTTCCCTTTCATTGAGCGATTCATAATACATCTGTGCCGCGCTGCCCGCATTGTCGCGCTCCGCGTCAGACAATGTGATTCCATACTCCTGCGCGAGCAGGTTCATTGCCTTGATACGGGCAAGTCTTGCAAGCACCGTTTCCTTTATGTTTGATTCAAGCGTCTCCCCGTTATACGAAGTCTGCCAGATTTGACTGCCGAGCGCCTGCTCATACTGGTTCTTTGTATTTGTCAGGTAAACCATAATTTCCGGAAGCGTACAGGAAGTCTCGTCAATGCGGAATACTTCATCCTTGCCAAACCCTGTGGTAAGCACAATTTTCGTTCTCTTATATCCACCGTCCTGAGGCCCGCAGCCTGTCACAGACACAAGCACCGCAAGCAGCAGGATAACTGCCTTTTTCTTATAATCTTTCATGATAATCCTCTCCATGCCATATACTACATAAACTCTATCAGATTTCTGCACTTACCGCAATATCTTTTTCTCCGGCGCGCACCTCCTGTCTTCCGGCGTGCATAAAATTTTTATTGCACCGCATATAATTGGATTACACACAGCCGGATAAATTTCTAAGGAAAGCGCCTGCAATGTAAAAAATGCTGTGTTTTTCATTGAAATACCTGCATTATTTGTATAAAAAACTCGAATAAATTTATGGAATAATCTATTTATTTTTGCTATAATATTTTATGCGGTTAACATAGATTCAGCCGTCATCATGAGTCATGGGGGAACATCATGGTTTTTAGCAGCTTATTATTTATATTTGTATTTTTGCCGGTCTTTCTGGTTTTATATTATATACTGCCCGCAAAAAGCCGCAATTTTCTATTGCTGACAGGAAGCATCCTGTTTTACAGCTTTGGCGAGCCTTATTACCTTTTTCTCATACTCTGCTCCATTCTCGTAAACTTTGTGATTGGACTGGGTATCGAGAATTTTAAGGGCAGGAGCTTCGAAAAAAAAACATTGCTCATCCTGTCCCTACTGTATAACTTTGGTTTTTTACTTTTTTTTAAATACACCAACTTTTTTATTGAAAATATCAACGCGCTCCTGCGAATACTGGACATTCACTGGCGGTTTTACACGCTTAACCTGACACTGCCGCTCGGTATCAGCTTTTACACGTTCCAGATCGTGTCCTATGTGATAGATGTATATCTTGGAAAAACCGAAGCTGACAAATCGCTTGTACGTCTTGGCGCATATCTATGCATGTTTCCACAGCTTATCGCTGGTCCGATTGTCGTGTATTCCGATATCCGTGACGCCCTAAAAAAGAGAACGATTTCCGCAGCAGGTCTTGACAATGGGCTCAAGACTTTTATCATAGGTCTCGGCTACAAGGTTATTATCGCAAACCGCATCGGTACATTGTGGAACGAGGTGTGCACGATTGGATTTGAAAGCATCTCCACCCCGCTTGCGTGGCTCGGCGCTTTCGCCTACTCCATGCAGCTGTACTTTGACTTTTGCGGCTATTCCATGATGGCTGTCGGTCTGGGCGAGATGCTTGGTTTCCGTATGCCTGCAAACTTCCGCCATCCGTATATGGCGCGCAGCGTCACGGACTTCTGGCGCAGATGGCACATCACACTCGGTGCCTGGTTTCGGGAATATGTCTATATTCCGCTCGGTGGAAACCGCAAGGGAAAATCCCGCACAATGATGAACCTGTTTGTCGTTTGGTTCCTTGTCGGCTTCTGGCATGGTGCCGCATGGAATTTTATCCTCTGGGGACTTTTTATCTTTATGCTGCAGATTATCGAAAAAAATCTGACACTGCGTTGGCTCAACGCCGACAACATACTTGCAAAGCTGTTTTCCCACATATACATGTATTTTTACATCCTTGTAAGCTGGACGCTGTTTGCAATCAGTGATTTTCACGATCTTGGCGTATACCTGACGCGGCTGTTTCCTTTCGTTGAAACAGGCAGAAATATTAATTTCTCTGATTTCACAGGGTATGCCGCCACCTATGCACCACTGCTTATTGCAAGCATAATATTCGCAACCGATTATCCCGAGAAACTGTTTGACAAACTTCGCAGCAGATTTCTGGGCGTTGTCATATCACTTGTTATTTTTTGGTTATCCGTATACTATTTATCCATTGGAATCAATAATCCTTTCTTGTACTTCCGATATTGATTCGCATTATTGTTTTCCTTATAACTGCGTTCGAACCAATGTCCCATACGCAGTTTGCCGACAACATGGGAGGCTTGTCATGAAAGACGTCAAAAACTATCACTTAATCTTTTTAATCATACTGTCCGCCATTGCGTTCAGTATTCTTGGACACTACTGGAATGTCCAGTATTACCAAAGAGAAAACATTTACACTTTGTCTGCACCTCCGCTGGCAACCGCCATGAAAGGAATACACGACAAACTATACTATGCCGACTACAACAGCCTTGTCGCCGGATATTCCGTTAACAACCTAAACATTCTGGCAGCGTCCACAGCCGTCGAACCAGAGACGGAGACCAGCGCGCAGCTTTCTTCGGATATTACATCCGGCATTCTGGAAATACCGGATACAAAAAATGCCAAAACTGCTGTTCTGCCGGAGCAGCCACAGACCTACGATTTTACCACTGCAACGGATGACTACTTTCAGGATGCATGTTTTATCGGCGACTCCCGTACCGTTGGCATCAGTGCCTATTCCGGAATTGAAAACGCGGTTTTTCTGTGTAAAACATCCCTTTCCATTTATGATTATGAAAAGCCCAAAGTAATGTACAATGACGAGAAAAAATCCGTCCGAGACGTCCTTGGGGAGCAGCAGTTCGGTAAAATCTACCTGATGGTCGGCATCAATGAATGCGGAACCGGGACAGCACAAAGCTTTTTTGAGCACTATCGCGATGTTGTAAATGACATTCGGAAGCTTCAGCCTGACGCGTTGATTTTTATTCAGGGAAACCTGTTTATAACCGAGCAGAAATCCAGTGAGAGCACATCCATCACAAACGAAAATCTGGCGGAGCGAAATGCATTGATTGCCACACTCGCCAATCAGAAAGACATTTTTTATATCGACATCAACGAAAGCAGTCTCTGCGAAGATGGCGCCCTCGTGTCAGATTATACATGGGATCAGGTACATATCAAGGCGCAGTACTACCCAATCTGGAAAGACTTTTTACTGAATCATGCAATTATACAACCCAGTCAAAAAAAGATGGAAGGCTGACGCCGTCCATCTTTTTTGCTGCTGTTCACTCCGTTCATTTTTTCACGGATGCTGTCAGTTCTGAGCCTGTGCTGTCAAGCGCTATTAAAATCGTGTCTCCCGCTGTTACCTTATCTGCAAGTATCAGCCTTGCCGCGAGCGTTTCCACATATTTCTGGATATATCTCTTTAACGGTCTCGCACCGTAAACAGGGTCATAGCCGTTTTCCACGATAAAATGCTGTGCCTGTTCCGATATCTCAATCCCAAGCTCCCTGTCCGCGAGACGTCTGTTGATATCCGCAAGAATCAGACCGATGATACCGCCTATGTTATCCTTCGTAAGCGGCTTGAACAGGATTGTCTCGTCAAGCCGGTTCAAGAACTCCGGTCTGAAATGCGCCCTGAGCTCTCCCATCACCCTATCCTGCGCAGACGCTGCGATGCTGCCGTCGCTGTCAATGCCGTCAAGCAGATGCTGCGCGCCAATATTCGATGTCATAATCAGTATTGTATTCTTAAAGTCGACTGTCCGTCCCTGTGAGTCCGTGATACGTCCGTCATCGAGGACTTGCAGCAGAATGTTAAACACATCCGGATGCGCTTTTTCAACTTCATCAAACAGGACAACACTGTACGGTTTCCGGCGCACTGCCTCTGTGAGCTGCCCGCCCTCGTCATACCCGACATATCCGGGAGGCGCTCCAATCAGCCTTGACACGGAGTGTTTCTCCATGTATTCGCTCATGTCGATGCGTACCATGTTGGTCTCGTCATCAAAAAGCGAAGCTGCGAGCGCCTTGGCGAGTTCCGTTTTGCCGACACCCGTCGGTCCCAGAAACAGGAACGAGCCGATTGGCTTGTCAGGGTCTTTGATACCTGCCTTAGAGCGGATAATTGCCTCGGTGACTTTTGTCACGCCCTCATCCTGTCCAATCACACGCTTGTGCAGTTCCTCATCCAGATGCAGGGTCTTATTCCGCTCACTCTCGTTAAGTTTCGAAACGGGTATCCCCGTCCAGCGAGAGATAATCTTTGCGATTTCATCATCGGAAACACTCTCATGTACCAGCGACATCTCTCTGGAATTTGCGTTTTCTTCCTCGCGCTCAAGCTGCCTTTTCAATTCGGGAAGCCTGCCATAACTCAACTCTGCCGCCTTTTCCAGATTTCCCTCGCGCTGCGCAATCTGTATCTGATTGTTCAAGTCCTCGATGTCCTCCCTGAGTTTTGAAAGCTTCTCCACGCAGGCTTTCTCGTTGTCCCACTGTGCCTTGCGGTTATTAAATGCTTCCTTCTGCTCCGCAAGCTCCGACTGAAGCGCTGCGAGACGCTCGCCGCTGAGTCTGTCCTCCTCCTTTTTGAGCGCTGCCACCTCTATCTCCATCTGCATCATCTTTCTCTGCAGTTCATCAAGCTCTGCCGGCATGGAATCAAGCTCTGTCTTTATCATGGCACACGCTTCGTCCACAAGGTCAATCGCCTTGTCAGGCAGAAACCTGTCCGTGATATAGCGGTTCGAAAGCACTGCCGCACTCACAAGGGCATTGTCCATGATTTTAACACCGTGGAATACCTCGTAGCGTTCCTTTAATCCCCGAAGAATGCTGATCGTGTCCTCGACTGTCGGCTCTGACACCATGACAGGCTGGAACCGCCTTTCCAGCGCAGGATCCTTCTCGATATACTGTCTGTACTCATCCAATGTAGTCGCTCCGATACAGTGCAGTTCGCCTCTTGCAAGCATGGGTTTTAGCATATTTCCGGCATCCATGGCTCCGTCTGTCTTGCCTGCTCCCACAATCGTGTGAAGCTCATCAATAAAAAGTATAATCTGACCGTCGCTGTTCTTGACATCCTCAAGGACAGCCTTCAACCGTTCTTCAAACTCGCCCCGGTATTTCGCGCCGGCAACCAGCGCGCCCATATCGAGGGAAAATATTTTCTTATCCTTTAATCCCTGCGGGACATCCCCCCGCACAATGCGCTGTGCAAGCCCCTCCACAACCGCAGTCTTCCCTACGCCGGGCTCCCCGATTAGTACCGGATTGTTCTTTGTCTTTCTGGAAAGAATACGGATGATATTCCGAATCTCGTTATCCCTGCCGATTACGGGATCAAGTTTCTGGTTCCGCGCCTTCTCCACCAAATCCTGTCCATATTTCTCAAGCGTGTCATAAGTGGCTTCCGGATTATCACTTGTGACTCTCTGGTTGCCCCGCACTTCCGACAGCGTCTTTAGAAACCGCTCTCTCGTAATACCATATTCCCTGAAAATCTCCTTGATTTCCTTATTCGGATTCTGAATCAGGGAAAGAAACAGATGCTCGACAGATACATACTCGTCTCCCATACGTTTTGCCTCATCCTCGGCACTGATGAGTACCTTGTTCAGATACTGTCCGACATACGGCTGTCCGCCCTGCACTTTGACACGTTTTGCAAGCGCCGTCTCGACCCTGCCGACAAAGTAATCTTTATTTATCTCCATCTTTTCTATCAGCTTGAGGATAAGGCTGTCATCAATCGTCAGAAGCGCATAGAGCAGATGTTCCTGTTCTAATTCCTGATTACCATATTCCATCGCAATCTTTTCACAGCTGTTGACTGCTTCGATTGACTTCTGCGTAAATTTTTGAATATTCATAATCTTCCTCCTTTGCCATAATATGGCGTTTTTTTGTTTTACTTGTTCTATATATAATATAACACTATTTTTTGATTTGTCAATTTAGTTTACGCGTTTATAACTATTTTTATTTGATTTTAAGATTTCTTCCGGTTAAACCGACACATCTTACGGACTTTTTTCATCAATATATAAACATTAACAAATAATTTCAATAAATACAATAAATTTTCACTTTCATTCTACCGATATTAATAAATATGTGATAAAATGTATTTATCATTGACTGGTGTCGACACAGCCTGCACACTTGTCATATTTATAGTAATATCAAATTCTTTTTGTGTTTACTATAGAATCAATTACAGATTGAAAGATGGTGTATAAGATGATGGATCCAGCCACAGCTTATTTCTTGAAAAAATACTATCCTCACGTGATAAAATGGTGGTTAGTGATGTACAATCCAGAAGTAGTCCGCATATGGCCCTCCGAGGCTGAAAAGGAGGAAGCCCTCCGGCTCGAAGCAGAGGAGGCAAAAATCCTTGCCATTGAGGACAATACACAGTCCGTCGGAAACAGCCAGACAGACACGACAGATACAGGCAGTATAGATGCATCTGCATTCAATGCCACAACCGGCTCTTATTCAGGGCTGTATGGTCAGGGACCTGTCGACGAGGACACAAAGGCTGCCCTTGATGCAATTTTGTATGCAACCAGCAGCCAAAGCTCCGTAGATTCCCTTCTGGCGGCAGGCGGTGCCCCGACTGACGAAGTGGTTCTTCCACCAGAGCAGGATGAAATTGTAAAAGAGGCAAACGAAATTTATGAGCGACTCCTGCGTGAGGCCGCTGAGGACGAAGCGAGAAAACAGGCTGAAATTGATGAAATGCGTAAGCAGGCCGACCTAAAGTTTTCACAGCCGTAATAATAAGCTGTAAACAGGCTCCAGCGCGCTTTTTGTCTAAATGGTTAACGCTGTTGCAATTTCCTATTATAATCGAGTAGGGAAGAAGCATCTTCCCCTACTCGTGCGCCGGGCATCCGTCAGCCTCTGCTGACATATTTCCTCTGGATGCCCGTGTGCATAAAAAAGAATATCGCGATGCGATATTCTTTTTTATGTACAATCCCTCACAGAGACGATTTAGTTACACTTACTCCTGAGTTCTTCCCACCGCCTGTCAATTTCTTCCTGAAATTTTCCGATAAGTTCCTCATTTTCTTTTTTAAACAAATGCTTAAAACGTCGCTGCGGCTTCAAAAACTCCTCAATCGGCATTTTATTCTTGGGTTCGTAGTTTAATCGCCACTTGCCCTCCACGACCTCAAACAACGGCCAGTAGCAAGTCTCCATCGCCATTTTACAAATATGCATCATCTCGCTCGGCTCATAGCCCCATCCCCTCGGGCAGGGTGACATGACATTCAGAAATGCGGCTCCGGGCGTATAGATTGCCTTCTGGGCCTTTGTATACAGATCCTTGAAGTTCGATGTGAAGGTACTCTGCCCCACATAGGGAACATGGTGCTCCGCTATGATGGCAGCAAGGTCTTTTCGTATCTGCACCTTTCCTGCCGACACTTTTCCTGCCGGCGTCGTTGTCGTATCTGCATACTGCGGCGTTGCTGACGAGCGCTGCGTGCCCGTATTCATGTAAGCGCCGTTATCATAGCAGACATACACCATGTCATGACCGCGCTCCATAGCCCCTGACAGTGACTGGAAACCGATATCATAAGTTCCGCCGTCTCCGCCAAATGTAATAAACTTAAAGTTGTCCTTTATCTTTCCCTTTTTCTTTAACACATGATATGCCGTCTCGACACCGGACAGCGTTGCCCCGGCATTCTCAAACGCATTGTGGATATAGCTGTCCTCGTATGCCGTGTACGGGTACATAAAGGAAGAAACCTCAAGGCATCCCGTGGCATTTCCAATGACCGCCTTGTCCCCCTCCTCAAGTGCACGCAATACTGTGCGCACCGTAATCGTACCGCCGCAGCCTGCACACATTCTATGCCCCGGGGCAAGACGTTCCGGTTTACTCATGACTTCCTTAAAGTTATATGCTGTCTGTTCCATGCTCTTTAGTCCTCCTTTGACTGCTCGCTGCGCAGACCGATATACTCGTACATTCCTGTCACCACATGCGTCTGTGCAATTGTTTCGAGATTCCCGTAAACGGTCTTAAAATCGGAAACAGTGATGTCCCTGCCGCCAAGCCCATAAAAATAATTCACAGTCTCCACTTTACTGTGCGCCTGATACAATGCCGCGCGCACTTCCGCACCGAGAGGACCGCTTGTCGCTGAAAACATTTCGCTTCTGTCCAATATCGCCGCAGCCTTTACGCCGGAAAGCGCCTCGGCAATCTCCTCCTCCGGAAATGGTCTGAATACCCTTATCTTAATCAATCCGACTTTTGCGCCCGTAGTACTTCTGATCTCATCAATGGCCGCCTTGCATGTCCCTGCTGCCGAACCAATGATGACAACTGCATACTCCGCATCTTCCATGCAGTATGCTTCAAAAAACCCGTATTTGCGCCCAGTCATCTCCTCGAATCGGGCAGCTGTCTCAAGAATAACCTCCCTCGCCTGAATCATTGCCTGCCGCTGTGCACGTTTTGTTTCCATATAGTAATTGGACACGGCATACGGTCCTATCGCCATTTTTTCTTCAGGATTTAAAAGATAGTGCTCCGGCTCGTATTCGCCAACAAAGCTCTTTACCTTGTCATCCTCCACCAATAAAATATTTTCCACGCCGTGGCTCGTGATAAATCCATCCTGACAGATCATTACCGGAAGATGCACGCGCTTGTCCTCCGCGATTGGAAACGCCTGTATAAAGTTATCATATACCTCCTGATTGGACTCGGCGTAAATCTGAATCCAGCCAGTGTCCCGCGCGCCCATGCTGTCCGAGTGGTCGGCATTAATATTAATCGGACCCGAAAGTGCCCTGTTTACCAACGCAAGCACAATCGGCAGCCTGTTGGACGCAGCCACATAAAGCTCCTCCCACATTAATGCCATGCCGCAGGACGAAGTCGCCGTGATGGCTCTGGCTCCCGCAGCCGACGCGCCGATGGTGGCGCTCATGGCGCTGTGCTCACTCTCAACAGGGATAAATTCCGTGTCAATTTCACCGTTTGCAATATAATTTGCCACATACTGGGGAATTTCTGTGGACGGTGTAATAGGAAAAGCCGGCATGACATCCGGATTCACCTGCTTTATGGCAAATGCCACAGCCTCATTTCCTGATAAACGTTCTCTGATTGCCATTTACTTGCCCTCCCTCATACCAATCGCACCAAACGGACAGACCTTGGCACAAATGCCGCAGCCCTTACAATGGTCGTAATCAAACTCTTCTCGCTTTCCGGCTGTCACCGGTATGGATGAATCGGGACAAACCGGAGTACACAGCAGGCACTGTTTGCACTTGTCCTTATCCCATACAGGCGTCGCCGTTCTCCACTCCCCTGTGCAAAAGTCCCTTGATGTCGCCGCCTCAAATATTTTATTGCCCTCCGTTATATCCTGCCACGGGCTCTGTTCATTGATTCTGTCGTATATTTTTTCGTTCGCCATATGTACCTGCAACCTCCATTCATTTCTACCGCACATTCCAAAATATTGTGGAAAGGCATGTCACTCTGCCTGTGCAAAAGCAAGCTCAAGCGCCATCATGTTGCCGTCAATAACCTCAGGCTTCTTTGCAAACTTATGGTGGAAGGAAGTCCGCATCTCTTTCAAGAATTCTTCCTTTCCCATAACCTTTGAAACTGCCACTGTCGCCGCAAGCATCGGCGAATTCGGATAATTTTTTCCAAGCGCCCTGATAGATATTGCCTTTGCGTCAACTGTGTAGACTGCACCCTCATATCCATGGAGTTTATCGGCTATCTCCTCCCTGCTGCGTGTCGAATTGACAATTACTGCCCCCTTTGGGTTCAGGCCTTTCGTCACGTCAATGCTTTCTAGCAGACTCTCGTCCACAACAACCACAAAGTCCGGCTCATAAATATTGGAATGCACCGTAATCGGGTCATTACTGATACGGTTATATGCCGTTATCGGCGCACCCATCCTCTCAGGACCGTATTCCGGAAATCCCTGCACATATTTTCCCGTCTTAAATGCCACGTCTGCAAGCAGCAGCGCAGCCGTCTTTGCCCCTTGGCCTCCACGGCCATGCCACCTGATTTCTACTGTATTTTTCATCTAAACCCTCCCTTTGTGCCAACCTTATTCGTAGTTACCCTGAATTCTATATCCCCCACACTCAGTATATCATTGTTTTCCAACTCCATCAACTCGTATGGCGGTATCATAATCCCGTTTACCAGTGTGTGGTTGACACTTTTCAAATCCTGAACAAAATATTTCTGATTCATTTTGGTTATCAGACAGTGTTTCCTGCTTACCGCTCTGGACAGTTCCAAAGGGATAACCCCATCAGCCGCCTCGGCATTTCTTCCTATCAGAAAATCACTGTCACCGACCAGAAATTCAAATCTCCCGCTTTTTCCGCTGTAGAGAAGCTTTAACTCTGCGCTCTGCTCCGAACAGAAATCTGCACCTGATTCCTTACAGCTGATACGCCCTAGTTCATCCAAGGCTTCCTCCTGATTCATTTTCCCAGACCTTAACCGCCACACCATTTTTTTGATAGACGCAGCTTTTTCATCTGAAAGACCAGAGACAATATGTCCCACCGTTTCTTCAAACTGCCCATACCATCTAGTGTCATCCGCGTACTGAAACTCCCCTGTTATCGGAAGCACGGCTGTCATGATGCAGTCCTTCTTCCTGTTAAAGTAAATGTTATCGTATTTGTACCATATACATTCCTTTTTCAGAAAGCCATTCTCTTCCACTTTCTTATTAAGATATATCATCTCATACAATAAAGCAACCCGTCTGTCGGCTCCAAACTTTGGCATTTCATCCATAAGGCGGGCAATGCCCTCTCCCCCGACATGAAAAATAAGTTTTTCCCTGCCGCTTTTGTGACTTCTTGTGTAGGGGAGCATCTGATCCATATGCTCCTGCTCCAAAATCCGGAAGCCAATCTCAAAAAACGGATCCATCTCCTGAAACAAAAAGGAAATCTGTTTCTCTCTAGCCTTCACCAGCATGTCTGTCATCCCCCATGTCTTCCTCTTGTTTTCTCAATATCCTAATTGAATCTGATATATTTTCAAAAATATGTACATTTGCCGCCCTGTCACTTTCCATGCACTGAATCGTGACAATAAATTCCCTTTTCCTGTAGTTCCCAAGCAGGAAAATATTATAGAAGCAATACCCTGTCACATGTGACAAATACTGTATTTCCCCATATGTCCGCCTGTTGATGACACGCTTGGTAACGTTGAGACACTCAAACTGACCAATATCCTTACAGAAGCTTTTGTAATACTCATTTAACCGGATACTAAGGTTTTCTTCTGTCAAGTCTGCTGCGCCCCTCGTGACGTTAATGACCGTCCTTCTATCCTTGGACAGCCAACAATTATGTGATGGCACAAAAGAGTCTGACGGTCTGATATCCGATGGAATCATAATTTCAATCCCCTCGTCATAAAGTCGGTATTTTTTATAAAGCATCGTAAGTTCTTCCTTTCCGCGTCCGTGTGCATAAATAAACGCTGTCACCACCCTGTGACAGCGTTCCAATTTTTTCAGTCAGGAAATTATTCTTCGACACTGTAATTTGGTGCCTCTTTTGTAATGTGAATATCATGTGGATGGCTCTCTCTGAGCGCGGCAGCAGAAATTTTGACAAACTTGCCTTTGTTTTTCAGCTCCTCTATCGTCTGTGTACCACAATATCCCATACCAGAGCGGAGACCGCCCATAAGCTGGAATACGGTATCTTCCACATTTCCCTTGTATGCAACTCGTCCCTCAACGCCCTCGGGAACAAGCTTCTTGGCATCTGTCTGGAAATAACGGTCTTTGCTGCCGTTCTCCATGGCAGCAATGGAACCCATGCCCCTATATACCTTATATTTTCTTCCCTGAAACAGCTCAAACGTTCCCGGACTCTCCTCGCAGCCTGCAAAAATACTTCCCATCATGCAGACATTTCCACCCGCCGCGATTGCCTTTGTCATGTCACCAGAGTACTTGATACCGCCGTCCGCAATAATTGGAATCCCGTATTCCTTTGCCACCGCGTAAGAATCCATAATTGCTGTGATCTGAGGAACACCGATGCCGGCAACAATTCGCGTCGTACAGATGGAGCCTGGCCCGATGCCTACCTTAACTGCATCCGCGCCTGCCTCAATGAGCGCCCTTGCACCGTCGCCTGTCGCAACATTTCCTGCAATCACCTGTAAGTCAGGGTAGTTTTCCTTTATCATCTTGAGGCAGCGAAGCACATTCTCCGAATGTCCGTGCGCACTGTCAAGCACGATGACATCCACCTTTGCCGCCACAAGTGCCGCCACGCGGTCAAGCACGTTGGCAGTGATTCCGACACCGGCGCCGCAAAGCAGCCTTCCCTGTTCATCCTTTGCCGCAAGCGGATACTTGATTGTCTTCTCGATATCCTTGATTGTGATAAGTCCTTTGAGGTTATAGTTGTCATCAACAATCGGAAGCTTTTCTTTCCTTGCATCCGCAAGCACTCTCTTTGCCTCCTCGAGTGTAATCCCTTCCTTCGCTGTTATGAGTCCCTCCGAAGTCATGGACTCTTTTATTTTCTTTGTATAATCTTTTTCAAATTTTAAATCACGGTTTGTAATAATGCCGACCAGCTTTCTTCCCTCGGTAATCGGTACGCCTGAAATCCGGAACTTCGCCATCAGGGAATCCGCGTCAGCAAGTGTGTGGTTGGGGGTAAGTGAAAATGGATCTGTGATGACACCGTTTTCAGAACGTTTTACTTTGTCTACCTCTTCCGCCTGCGCCTCGATCGACATATTTTTGTGAATGATTCCGATACCACCCTGTCTTGCCATGGCAATCGCCATTCTGTGTTCTGTAACAGTGTCCATTCCCGCACTCATCATGGGAATGTTAAGCTTGATTTTCTTGGTTAACCATGTTGTCAAGTCAACCTGATTTGGAATTACCTGTGAATAGCTTGGAACTAAGAGCACGTCGTCAAAAGTAATGCCTTCGCCAATAATCTGACCCATTTTTCTTCCTCCTGTAAATTAATCTTAAACGTTGTTTCATCTTGTTTTCCTCAAAATGAAGCTGGTTAAAAGTGAAAATATTTTTAAAATTATACTAAAGCAGACACAGCTTGTCAAGCACTTAATCCATATAAACTTTTCTTGGTGCAATACCTTTTATGGTCTTTGCAAAATCTTCTGTCAGGTTCATCAGAAACTTTTTATTTCCCTCATAAAATACCCAGTAGAGCTTCTGCTCCGGCAAATCATGACCTGCACTCAAATCCGTCACCTTCGTCTCACGTTTTCTGTAAGAATCCAGCTGGTGTGATTTCTCAGGAGCCATGATTTCTATTTTTCCCACATCAATTGTGGTAACTTTCTTTCTTCTTGTCTTTGCCATAATCTTGTCCACTGAAATTTCCTTGTCCAAATACAAGTACTCAAACTCAATGTCCGTCCACTGAAAGACAAAATAGTCCAGCACACCGAAAACAATCACAGCGACAAAAAGATAAATGTTTCCTGTCAGAAGTGTCAAAATGCCCAGCAGAACCGTGAACACGACACTCGCAATTCTAATCAATGCTTCCTTTGCGCCTTTTTCCCTTTTTACCAGTAGTTCCTTGTAGCTTTCATTCATGTTGTAATACCTTCCTTAATTAATTTTTCCGTATATGTTTGATGATACTTTATATAATAGAACAAATCAACGCAATATTCAAGCTTTAGAAAAAATTAATACTATGCCGATTGACTAAGTCTGTCTTTCCATATATTATATTTTTTATGGCACAGGACAAAACGGACAATCATTTCAAGATTCTGACAGACGGAGGAAATACCATGGAAGTCTACAACAAAAACCGGGATAACAACCATTCGATGCACGACGAGATCCGGGAGCAGAATGCGAAGCTAAAAGGCGCCCCTTTCCGGGAAAAGCTTAGTTATTTTCAAGAATATTATCTAAAGACAACACTTTTGGTTATCGCTGCCGTAATCTTTATCGGATACATAGCGCACAGTATGCTGACCGCCCCGTCGGATACGGCATTTGCCGCATACTTCTTCAACGATACCGGCGACTCGTCCAACACCGAACTGATTGATGGTTTTGTGGAATACCTCGAGCTCGATACGAGTGCGCACGAGGCATATATTGACGCAACCATGAACTACATTCCCGACAGCGGTGACATCAACGTTTTTATGAGTCTGGAAAAAACCATGGCGGTTATCTCCACAAGCGAGCTTGACGTCGTTGTCGGAGATGCAGAAACTGCCGACTATTTTGCAAAAAGTGAATGTCTCCATGACATCACCACGGTTCTTCCGGATGACCTGCTGACAAAATTTAAGGACAAGCTTTATTATGCGGAGGTGGGCGAAGCCAAGGAACTTGTTCCTGTAGGAATATATGTCACGGATTCACCAAAGCTGAACGAATATTACTACTATGTTGACAGAGAGCCTATTCTGGGATTCATCATCAACTCGAACAGCATGGACAATGCCATCGCATTTTTGCGCTATATTTATACCGAAAATCAACCTTGATGCGTTTTTTACGCATTCCTTACAAATGTTAAAAGTGCTGCCAAACGGCAGCACTTTTGGTTTATCTCCAGATCAGTCGCTTCCACTGTTCTATCTGTTCCTCTGTCATAAATCCGTTGGATGTCCCCAAAAATCCAATCTTATAGGAAGCAAACAACAACGCATTTTTAATGGCTTCCTTGGCATCCTTTGTTTTCGTATAATAATGAAGGAATGATGAAAACAATGCGTTTCCGGCACCGACAGTATTTACAATCTCATTCGTTTTCACCGGTTTATAATCTATAAAGCTGTTTCCCTCCTTGGTGTAAAGAATGACGCCTTTGTCCCCGACACCCATAATGATAATCTCAGGGTCATACTTATCCCTGCATTCTTTTATGCAGTCATGGGGATCGTTTTCCAGATCGTCGTCACTGATATAAAGAATATTGGCTTCAGCCAGAAAGTCTTCCTTATTTGCGATTTTCTCTGCCCGCATACTGCGCACATTGAGCGCAAGCGGTTTGTGATACTTCTTGGCAAGTTTAATGAGCGGACGGCAGAAATTGCAGTTTGACATCAGAACCAGATCCTTATCCTGTATCTGCCTTTCCAGAAGTTCCACATCATAATCCACATGCCTGATATCCTTGACATCCTCAAATGTCTGCTTTTCTCCCTTACAATATAAAATCACCGAAGTCGGCATTCCGTCAAGCATTGGCAGAACATAATCCGTGCTTAAGTCCACCTCATTTGTTTTCAGAAAGGCATCAATCTGGCTTTTTGACATGCTTCTTGCCACCATGCTCATAAAATCCACTTCATTTCCGAGCCATCTAAGCGCCATCGCCTCATTAAAACCCGCACCGCCTATTCCTGTGTTCACCAAGTCGGGAACACTCTCAAACTGCTTGTAAGGCACTGGCAGCGCCTCAACTCTAACAATTGTTTCCATCTGCACAAATCCTGCAACCATAAATTTACTCATAATTTACCTCCTTCAATGCCAACGGGCACTGTTTTTTATTTTTTGCATTTGTACGATGCATTACAACCATTGCACACCTATTACATGATACGCATAAGAACACAGCCTTAGCATATAAAATTTCAGCCGGCAAGTATTTTTGCATTGTCTCGAAGCCGTTCATTTCAAGTATATTTACATATATTTTAACATATTTTTTGACAATTATATATATTTTTGACAAATTTTTTGTAATTTTTTTCGTTTTTTCAGATTCAGTGGTGCGGCGTCTCGAAATGTGCTACAATATAATCATCATACGGAAAGGTCAGCTGCTGCTGCCAAATTCCAAACGAAAATAAGGATGTGTTGCGATGAAAGAACAATTATATACAATTCCTCTAAATGATGCCTTTGCGGCGGACGACGAATGTCCCTTCTGCTTTATTGAGCAGAAGCTTGAGCAGGACTTGCTTGATTTTACGCTTGGTTCCGGATCTTCATATATGGAGAGTGATATCCGTGACCTGACCGACAAGGAGGGTTTCTGCCGCTACCATTTCCTCAAGATGTACCAATACGGAAATACACTCGGGAACGCGTGGATTCTTAAGACACACTTCAAAAAACTCAATGACGCGTTTTCCGGCGAGGTTAAAAAATTTAAGCCGGCAAAGCTTTCCTTTGTGGACCGGCTGAAACGTTCCAAGGAAATCAACAATACGATGACGGCATGGACATATGAGCGGCAGCGCTCCTGTTATATCTGCCGTCAGTACGACGATACCTATGCCAGATATCTTGACACGTTTTTCTATATGTACAAAAAAGATGCAGACTTTGTGAAGAAACTTGAAAACAGCAAAGGCTTTTGTCTCGTGCACTTTGGCGACCTCTGCCAGAGCGCAGTGGAAAAATTAAACCAGAAGCAATGCGATGCTTTCTTTGCCGTCGTCTTCCCTCTTATGGAAGCCAACCTAAAGCGCATTGAGGAGGACGTCAGCTGGATGGTGGAAAAATTTGACTACCGGAACGCGGATGCAGACTGGAAGAATTCCAAGGATGCCATACAGCGCGGCATGCAGAAATTAAAGGGCGGCTACCCCGCCGCCCCTGTATACCAGCAAAAGAAATAGTTTAGAAACTGCCCCCAGGGAGATTCAGCGCCATCTCTTTCACAAGATCGATATACGCCTTGATCTCCCTGAATACTGTGTCGGCATCTGCCTTTTCTTCACCCTTTTCCCTGATAATGCTGCTGATTGTGTAATCCAGCAGTTTTTTTATGCGATCCCGTCTCGGCTTATCCGAGATCCTTCCGATTTCTGTCGCTTTTAAATATGTCTCCATCCGCTCCTCATAAGTTTTTCTCGACTCTGCCGTTTTTGCAACAACCTCCGGCTCCGTCTCATGTACTGCTTCCTCCAGAAAGATTGTGAGATAGGGATAATTTTTTCCTATTTTTGTCTTTACCAGCGCAATCTGCCTGATTACTTCAAAATAATCTTTCTCATTTTGATCCACCATCGTAGACAGTTCCAGCAGCATATACTTTACACAGTAATCATAGACAAAAACATAAATGCCCTCCTTGGAACCAAAATAGTGGAACCAAAGTCCCTTACTGACACCTACTGTCTTTACCATTTCATCGGTGCTGGCATGTTTATACCCGTTTCTGGCAAACACTTCAATCGCGCCGTTTATCATACGGTCCTGTTTTTCTCTTGCAAGGTCAAAAAATTTTTCGTTCATTTGTACCTCCATCCCGAATCGGCTGCCGCGTAGCAGTTCGGCTTTCGGCTTCCTGTTACAGGCATCAATCCATGAAAAACCTCTTCGTGGTGACTTATCCCTGCACTGTTTCACGTAGCTTCTAAGCCATAATCGGACGCGGGTGCAAAGTACCACTGTTTCTATTCTCTAAGTTGACTCTATCAGTCGATTTAATATTATCATACTATCCCCGCGGAATCAAGAAACTCTGGAACAAATTTTACATATTCTCTTTTCATTTCCATAAAATAGTATTAAAATAAGGATATCTGTAATAAAATAAAACCAACTGCAACAGGAAAGGAGAACTACACATGGCTAAGAAATTTAGCAAGCTTGTTTTATTCAGTGCCCTCGCCGGCGCTGCAGCTGCAGGAACTTATTACTATCTTCAGAACAAGGCAAAAACTCCTGAAGATGATTTTGATGACTTCGATGATTTTGACGATTTCGACGAGGATCTTGACGATGAGGACTTCTCTGCTGACGTGTTCAATTCCGCAGGCAGCAAAAACCGCCCGCATGTACCGATTGATATAGACAATGCCAAGGAAATTATCGGGGAGAAAGTAATCGAAACCCTTGATAAAACCAAGGAAAAGCTAGAGCATTTCAATGTCTCCGAAAAGATTGACAAAGCAAAGGAGATTATCGGTGAAATGACTTCCGCCAATGCCGATCCAGTCTATACGGAAATGGATTTGTCCGCAGTACCGGCTGACAAAAAGGAGGAAAACGCCTCTGTATCGGCAACCTATACCGAGGAGCAGAGCACAGGGAAATCTTCTGAAGAATTTTTCAATGATTCCGAAAAAAAATAAGGCACGGGTAATAAAAGGGAAAAGTTATGATTTCCATGCATCATAGCTTTTCCCTTTCTATCATTTTGCGCGTTTACGCTTCCTCAAACAAAAAAGCTGCCAGCTCCTCTACTTTTGTAAAGTACACATCGCTGTTTTTTCGCATGAACTCTCTGATTTCCGGAATATCATTTGCCCATCCTGCCCCCACAAACGGCACGCCATATGCTTTTGCCATGTCATAGCCCGGTTTTAAATCATCGACCATGACCATCTCCTCAGGCTTTATCCCATATTTGCGGGATATGATATCCAGCGCATATGTACTGGGCTTCCTCTGCTCGGGAGGACATTCCCAGCCAAAAATCATATCCGGCTGCGGCAGCTGATTGACCACATAATCCCTTTTAATGTTAAAATCATAAGAATGTGATATCACGCACACAATACCGCCTTCTGCTTTCTGGCGCTCTATGATTTCGCGCATTCCGTCATATGCCTTTGACGTATGACCTGTGACATAATTTTTCCAGCACTCTGTCTCAAGCGCAAGCTCCTCGTCCGTCATACCCAGCTTCTCCACGCAATAGGGAACAAAACCCGGATCAAAATTTTCCCGAAAGTAATCGTCAAGCGAGATGGTTACCCCCGGTCTTAGCAGCCTGAGCGCTTCTAGAAACGCAGGATAATGTATTGTGGCAGTACTGTTGACAACTGTATCATCATGGTCTAATATCAGACACTTATATCTCATCTTGTCCTTTTCCCTTCTACGTAGATTCTTATTTTACATCTCTATTTCGGCAGTACAAACGAGCTCTTGAGGGAAACGATTCTGTTGAATACGAGCGCGTCCGGTCTGGAGTCTCTGGCATCAACATTAAAGAAACCCTGTCTCACAAACTGGAAGCTGTCATATGGCTTTGCATCCTTAAGTGCCGGCTCAACATAACATTCCTTTAACACAGTAAGCGAATTGGGATTGAGGTTCAGGGAACCGTCTTCATTGTACACGCCCTTCTCCTCATCAATCAGGTTCTCATACAGCCGAACCTCCGCCCGAACCGCATACGGCGCCGGAACCCAGTGGATTGTCCCTTTTACCTTTCTGCCGGTAAAACCGCTGCCCTGCTTTGTCTCAGGGTCATATGTGCAGTGCACAACGGTCACTTTGCCGTTTTCGTCCTTTTCGAAACCGACACACTTTACAAAGTACGCGCTCATAAGACGCACCTCGTTTCCCGGAAACAGTCTGAAATACTTCTTTGGCGGCTCCTCCATAAAATCCTCTCTGTCAATGTAAAGCTCCCTGCAAAACGGAACCTGTCTGGAGCCGAGGGACTCATTTTCAAGATTGTTGGGCACATCAAGGTACTCCATTTCCCCCTCCGGATAGTTGTCGATTACAAGCTTCACCGGATCAAGCGCCGCCATCATTCGGGGCTTTTTGAGTTTTAAATCCTCGCGGATACAGTACTCGAGCATCGCATAGTCCGTAGACGAATTTGCCTTGCTCACGCCGCAAAGCTCCACAAATTTTTGAATGGACTCCGGCGTAAATCCACGCCTTTTCAGCGCTGCAATGGAAACAAGCCGCGGATCATCCCAGCCGTCAACGATACCATCCTGTACAAGCTTCTTGATATAGCGCTTTCCGGTTACTACATTTGTAAGGTACAGCTTTGCCTGCTCAATCTGCCTTGGCGGATTCGGATATTCCAATTCCCGCACCACCCAGTCATACAGCGGCCTGTGATCCTCAAACTCCAATGTACAAATCGAATGTGTGATGCCCTCGATGGCGTCCTCAATCGGGTGTGCAAAATCATACATCGGATAAATGCACCACTTGTCTCCGGTGTTGTGATGTGTCATATGCGCCACACGATAGATGACGGGATCTCGCATATTCAAGTTGGGCGATGTGATGTCAATACGCGCGCGGAGAACTTTCTCACCATCCGCATATTTTCCGTCCTTCATCTCCTCAAAAAGCCGCATATTCTCCTCAACAGAACGGCTCCTTGACGGGTCTTCCTTTCCCGGCTCCGTAAACGTTCCCCTGTATTCCTTAATCTGCTCCGCCGTCAGGTCGGATACATACGCCTTTCCTTTCTGAATCAGCTTCACGGCGCACGCATACATCTGGTCAAAATAATCCGATGCAAAAAACAGCCTGTCCTCCCAGTCTGCGCCCAGCCACTCGACATCTGCCTTGATGGACTCCACAAACTCAATATCCTCCTTGGTCGGATTCGTGTCATCAAAACGCATATTAAATTTACCGCCGTATTCTTTTGCAATCCCGTAATTCACAAGAATCGCCTTGGCATGTCCAATGTGCAGATAACCGTTTGGCTCTGGCGGGAAACGCGTGTGCACTGCACTATATACGCCCTCTGCCAAATCCTTGTCAATCAACTGCTCGATGAAGTTTCTCGAAACAACTTCCTTTTCCCCGGCGGAATTTTCCATTGTATCTTTTTCTGTGTCGCTCATTTCCTAATCCTCCATTTTGTCATTTCGCTCAAATATCTCTTATTGTAATAAAAAGTTGGAATTTTGTAAAGTGTTTCTAATCAGTATCGCACCTCCACAAGGCACAGCCCCTTCGCCGGAACAAGCGCGCCTGACAAATCCCTTGTGGCATCCTTTTCAAACAGCTTTTCCACAGATGCAGGGCTTCGCTGCCCTAGCCCTACTTCAATCAAGGTTCCGGTAAGAATGCGAACCATATGGTAGAGAAAGCCATCGCCGCTGTAGGTGATGACGACCTCACTGCCCTCTCTGTCAATCGCAATCGCCTCAAGCGTGCGCACAGTAGACTTTTTGCTCTTTTTGCTGGACGTAAATGCCTTGAAGTCATGCTTCCCTGTCAGGCAGGCAGCCGCGGTTCTCATCGCATCCAAATCCAGTTTTTCCGGCAGCACATACACATATCTGCGCGCAAAAACGCACGGAAGCTTCGTGTTCCAGATGCGGTAGCGGTATGTCTTTCCTTTTGCGTTCAGCCTGCTGTGAAACCGCTCCGGCATTTCCTGTATTGCAATTACGCCGATGTCCTCCGGCAGATACTGGTTGATGTAGTCCATCACGGCTCCCACAGGCATGTCTGTGGCAATTTTAAAATTTGCCACCTGCCCCAGCGCGTGCACGCCGGCATCCGTGCGTCCGGAACCATCCATCTGCACAAAGTCAAGCCCTGTCATTTTCGCTACGATCGTCTCCAGCTTTCCCTGTATCGTATTGCCCGTGGAATCCTGCCGCTGCCATCCCTGATAGCGGGTGCCTTCGTACTGTATTGTTAGCTTAAAATTTCTCATTTTCATATCACGGTTTGTCATCCTCGTCAAGCTGCCGGATATCCTCCTCACTCAGCTGTCTGAACCTGTTAATGTTCTTCACCAAAATCCTGACGCTGTACTTCGGTGTATCAAAAAATCCCGCTTCATTCATATTTACGACAATAATTCCAAGCGGAACTGCGATAAGCATGCCGCCTACACCTGCAATCCGATATCCGATAAACAGCAGGAACAATGTCGGAATCGGCTCCATGCCGATAGACTCGCCCATAATTTTAGGCTGTATCAGCTGGCGGAACAACTGCCCCGCACCCCAGATAATCAAAAAGCCAATTGCCCTTAGGTAATTGCCGCCAATAACCGTCACAATCGCCCAAGGCACGAGCACAATTCCTGTTCCAAAAAAAGGAAGGAAGTCCAGAAACGCCATAAGCAACGCGATCAGAATCCCATATCTGACCTTCATCACCGTAAGTCCGACCAGCAAGAGCACATACATCCACACCTCAATGCGAAACTGTGCCTTAAAGTAACCGCCGACTGCCTGTTTCAGGCTTGACGTAAACACCTCGTACTTGCGCATTATATTCTTTGGAAAATATCTGTTGAGGAACTTTGTACACCATTCCCTGTCTGCAATGAAAAAGTAGGCAGACAGCATACACATGATAATTGATATAATAACACTCGCTATGTTACCAACCATGCTCCCCATGCCTTCAAACGAACTGAACTTAAGGCTCTTCGGCAGATTGGTTATCATGTCCCCGATTGTGTTTCCCAGATTGTTCAGGGCATCTGCAAACTTCGGCGACCGTACACCGATATATTGGTTAATCAGGATGCCAAGCTTGTCAAAGTCCTGTTTCACGGTCTCCCACATCGCAGGAATTTCTCCAATAAAACCAGAAAACTGTCTCCAGAGAATGACCCCAAGGCCATACCCCATCCCGATCACCGCGGCAATGACCACAACAATCACAACGACAGTACCTGCCTTCCGCCTTATTTTTAATTTTCGTTCCAGCAGGACGACAAGGGGATTTGCGATACAGGATATCATCCATCCAATCACAAACGGCATGAAAAAGATAAACAGTCTTGGCACAAGGAAAACGCAAAGCAGCAGGATAATCAGAGAAATTATTATATTTACCACCAGTTTTACATTTTCCCTAATTTCGTTCTTACCCTCCATAATCAGCTTTCTCCTTCTGACAGCTCCAAGATATGGTCAATCATCTCATATATTTCATCCCTGCCTTGTTTGGTCTGAGCCGAAAACGGAATCACAACCGTATCCTTATCCACGCCAAGCCCCTGTCTGACCATCTTTACGTGTTTTTGCAGCTGACTGCGGTTTATCTTGTCTGCCTTAGTCGCTATAATAATCGGTTGAAAGCCATTTGCGCAAATCCAATCATACATCAGCTTGTCATTTGCAGACGGGTCATGACGAATATCAATCAGCAGAAACACAGCCTGCAGCACCTTCGACTGGTGGAGATACCGCTCTATCATTTTACCCCATTTTTCTTTTTCCTGACGGCTGACCTTTGCATATCCATATCCGGGAAGGTCGACAAAGTATAATGCCTGATTGATATTATAAAAGTTAATTGTCTGTGTCTTTCCCGGCTGCGCACTGGTTCGCGCAAGCGATTTACGGTTCATCAGCGCGTTGATGAGCGAAGATTTCCCCACATTGCTCTTCCCGGCAAACGCAAGCTCCGGCATCATATTCTGCGGTATCTTGCTGGTCACCCCGATAACCGTCTCTAAATTTACATTTTTAATAACCATTTACTTCTCCTACTTTTTGGATGTTGTGGTTTTCGCCGTTTTCATCATTTTAATTTCCCGTGTAAAAGCAAGCGCTATGACATCATCCATGGAACTCACAAAACAAATCTCCATGCCTGACTTTATTTCGTCCGAAATTTCCGCAACGTCCTTATCATTCTTCTCGGGAACCAGAACCATCGTGATGCCCGCCGTCTTTGCCGCCAGAAGCTTTTCCTTTAGTCCGCCTATGGGGAGTACCCTTCCCCGCAGTGTAATCTCACCTGTCATTGCCACCTTTGCCTTCACAGGAGTGTTTGTTATCGCCGAAAGCACTGCTGTTGCCATCGTGATGCCCGCAGACGGTCCATCCTTTGGAACTGCCCCCTCCGGAATATGGATGTGGAAATCATTTTCCTTGAAATACTTCGAATCAATCTTATACTTAGGAGCAATCGACCGAATATAACTGATACCCGCCATCGCAGACTCTTTCATAACTTCGCCAAGCTTGCCTGTCAATTCTATCTCACCCTTGCCAGGCATGACATTTACTTCTATCTGGAGGGTATCTCCCCCAACGCTCGTCCACGCAAGTCCCCTGACAATGCCCACATCATCCTTTTCATTTGCCATGTCCACACTGTAATTGGGTTTCCCGAGATATTTTCCCAGTTTCTGGCTGTTAACCTTGATGCACTTGTCCTGTGCCTGTTTTTTGCTCTTGCCGCCTCTTTCCTTGAGAATCTCAAGCGCCGCCTTCCTGCAGACCGTTCCGAGCTTCCTCTCAAGGCTGCGGACACCGGCCTCCCTTGTGTACCTGTTGATAATTTCCTTTATCGCATTGTCGCTGATAGTCAGCTGCGTTTCTGCCAAGCCGTTTTTGCTTCGCTGTTTCTCCCACAGATGTTCCTTTGCTATATGGAACTTTTCATTTGCGGTATAGCTTGTGACTTCGATAATGTCCATGCGATCCAAAAGCGGTCTCGGAATGTTTCCCGCATCGTTTGCCGTTGCTATAAAAAGTACTTTTGACAAATCAAGCGGCAGTTCCACATAGTGATCCCTGAAATGACAGTTCTGCTCCGGATCAAGAACCTCCAAAAGCGCCGATGATGTATCGCCCTTATAGTCGCTGCTCACCTTGTCAATCTCGTCAAGCAGCATCAGGGGATTGCATACCCCCGCCTGTTTTAAGCCGTTTGCGATTCGTCCCGGCATGGCTCCGACATAAGTCTTTCGGTGCCCTCTGATTTCAGCCTCATCACGCACACCGCCAAGACATATGCGGACATATTTCTTATTCAGCGCCTCCGCTATGGACTTTGCTATGGATGTCTTTCCTGTTCCCGGAGGGCCTACCAGACATAAAATCGGGACTTCTCCCTTGCTGGTCAGGCACCGCACTGCCAGATATTCGACAATCCGCTCTTTGACCTTCTCAAGCCCATAATGGTCTCTTTCCAAAATCTCCTCTGCCCGATTAATGTCGTTGTTATCCTTTGATGTCTTATTCCACGGGAGTTCCAAAAGTGTTTCAATATACCCCCGCTCCACAGCGCTCTCCGAGCTTGAACCCATCACTGCCTTAAACCGTGCTATTTCTTTTTTTATCTTTTCTTTTACATCCGCGTCCGCTTTCAGCTTTGCGAGCGCCTCCTCAAAATGTTTCACATCCGAGTACTGATGATTGTCCCCCAGCTCCTCCTGTATAAATTCAAGCTGTTCATGCAGGATATAATCCCTCTGGTTTTTGTCAATCCTCTCTTTCACCTTCACTGCCAGCTGTGCGCGGATGGATGCAATCTGCGCTTCATCCAGAATAAGCGTAATCAGTTCCCTGCACTGCTCGTCAACATCTTCTATCTCCAAAATCTGCTGCTTCTGCTCATATGTAAGCGGAATATTAATCATTACCTGATTCATAAGAAGTGGCAGACTATCATTATCCTTAAAAAATTTGCCCAGACTCGTCCCGATTTTCGGAAAAAACCGTACATACGTGTCCAGCACTTCCTTGAGCGTCCGAATCAATGCTTCCTTCTCGGACGCATCAATGTGGGCATCATCATCTATGATTTCCTCGTATGACGCACTAAAAAACTGACCATCGTTGTCATCGACCGCCACAATGCGCGCCCGTGCCACACCCTCCACCATAACCCTTACAATATGGTTTGGAAGTTTCGTGACCTGCTTTACATCTGCCAGCGTACACACCTTATACAAAGAATGGATGTCCGGCTTTTCATCATCGGGATTCATCTGTGGCACAAGCAGCACTTTTTGTTTCCCGTCCAGCGCCTGCTCAACTGCTTTTATCGACATATCCCTGCTCAAGTCAAAATGTATAATCATGTTTGGCACCACCGTAAGCCCTCTTAGCGCTATCAAAGGTAATGCTGCTGTTGTTTGATCCATCTGCTAAATCCTCTCTTAAAAACGCCGCCTTTATGAAAAGGCGGCGTCTTATTATCTATCCATTTACTTATCTCGCCTTTTTTTCCCGTTCGGTACGTACTGCTTCACGATGTACTATGAAAGGCTGACTTGTTCCTTCTACGGACTCCTTCGTAATAACACAGCTTTCAATTGTGTCATCAGAGGGAATTTCATACATTACATCCATCATTATTTTCTCCATGATGGAACGCAGACCTCTTGCTCCTGTCTTTCTCTCAAGCGCTTTCTCCGCAATCGCATCTATGGCATCGGGTTCAAAAGCAAGCCTGACATCATCAAATTCAAAAAGCTTCTGGTACTGCTTGATAAGAGCGCTCTTTGGCTCCTTCAGGATTCTGACAAGCGCATCCTTGTCAAGTCCTTCCAGTGATACATTGATAGGAACACGACCTACAAACTCCGGAATAAGACCGTACTTCGTTAAATCCTGCGGCGTGACTTCCTTGAATACAGCCCCGATATCCCTTGTGGTTTTCTCGGCGATATCCTTGTTAAACCCGATTGACTTGCGGTCAAGCCTGTTCTCCACAATCTTGTCCAGGCCGTCAAAGGCACCGCCACAGATAAACAATATATTGGTCGTATCAATCTGTATCAGTTCCTGATGCGGGTGCTTCCTTCCACCCTGTGGCGGTACGCTTGCCACAGTACCCTCCACAATCTTTAAAAGAGCCTGCTGCACGCCTTCGCCGGAAACATCTCTGGTGATGGAAACATTTTCACTTTTTTTGGTAATCTTATCAATTTCATCAATGTAAATAATTCCGTACTGTGCACGCTCAATGTCGTAATCTGCCGCCTGAATAAGTTTCAAAAGAATATTTTCAACATCCTCGCCTACATAACCTGCTTCCGTGAGCGTCGTCGCATCCGCAATCGCAAACGGAACATTGATAATTTTGGCAAGTGTCTGCGCCAGATATGTTTTTCCGGAGCCAGTCGGTCCAATCATAATAATATTACTCTTTTGCAGCTCTACATCCAAATCCTTCTCTGCCATCACGCGTTTATAGTGATTGTATACAGCTACAGATAATACCTTTTTTGCCTCTTCCTGACCAATTACATACTCGTCAAGAAATTCTTTTATTTCCACAGGCTTTAAGAGGTTTATGTCAATGCCGCCCTCAATCTGCTCATCTTCATATTCCTCCTCTATAATGTCTGCACAGATATCCACACACTCATCACAGATATAGACACCGGATGGACCTGCTATCAGCTTTCTGACCTGATCCTGTGTTTTATTACAGAAAGAACATCTTACCTTTCCCTCGACGCTTTTCCCCGCCATTCTTTTTCTCCCTTACTCAAAATACAATTCTCAATTTATTTATCCGCTGATACATCAGCCCTGTCTGTGATAACCCTGTCAATCAGACCATACTGCATGGCTTCTTCCGCTGATTTCCAGTTGTCACGCTCAGTATCTGCCGCAATCACATCATATGGCTGCCCGCAGTTCTGTGCCAGAATGCTGTTCAGCTTCTGCTTTGTCCGCAGGATGTGCTTTGCCGCAATTTCAATTTCCGTCGCCTGTCCCTGTGCCCCACCGAGCGGCTGGTGAATCATGATTTCCGCATTCGGAAGCGCAAGACGTTTGCCTTTTGTGCCGCCGGCAAGCAAAAACGCGCCCATGCTTGCAGCCATTCCGATACAGATGGTGGAAACATCGCACTTAATATAGCGCATTGTGTCGTAAATTGCCATTCCTGCCGTGACAGATCCACCCGGACTGTTGATATAAAGCTGGATATCCTTTTCCGGATCCTCCGCTTCCAGAAACAGCAGCTGTGCCACTGTAAGACTTGCTGTCGTCTCATTTACTTCCTCGCCAAGGAAAATAATCCGCTCCTTTAACAGCCTTGAATAGATATCATACGAACGCTCTCCGCGGCTGGTTTGTTCAATGACATATGGTACTAAACTCATGGTTTTACCTCCGATTTTCACATGAAACGAAATCTCCAAACCAGATATTCTTTTCACAGTATAACGCAAATATAATAATTGTGCAAATCATCCGCACAATTATTATATTTTTTTAATATTTCATATTACGTTTCACTCCGTTCCAGTAACGGGTAAAATCCTTACAGACAGATTCTTTTCTGCCTATTTCTCGACTGCATTTTCCAGCACAAAATCAACGGCTTTCTTGATTGCGAGATCTTCCTTGATTGCTTTCTGCTCAAACTCGCCAATCATCTCGGTAAGCTTATCCACTTCCATCTTGTAAGCCTCAGCCATTCTCTCGATTTCTGCTTTGTACTCATCCTCGCTGACTTCTATGTTCTCGGCCTTTGCCACTGCCTCAAGCACAAGCCTTGACTGGATTCTCTGCTCTGCCTGCGGCTTCATCTGCTCTAAGAATGCCTCCTTTGTAAGTCCGGTAAACTGGAAATACTGGTCGATGGAAATGCCCTGCATCTGGATTCTCTGTGCGAAGTCATCTGCCATCTGGCGCTGCTGCGTTGCAATCATCGCATCAGGAATGTCCATCTTCGCATCGGCAACAATCGCTTCCACGACCTTTTCTTCCTTCACGTTTCTTGCTTCTTCTTCCTTCTTCGCCGCAAGATTCTTTCTGACATCCTCCCTGTACTCGTCAAGCGTATCAAACTCTGATACCTCGCCGGCAAACTCATCATCAAGCTCCGGAAGCTGTTTTTCCTTGATTTCCCTTATCGTACACTTAAATACAGCAGGCTTTCCCGCAAGCTCCTCTGCCTGATAATCCTCGGGGAATGTAACGTTGACCTCTGTCTCCTTGTCAATCTCCGCACCGATCAGCTGTTCCTCAAATCCGGGAATAAACGTACCGGAACCAATTGTCAGGGAATAGTTCTCGCCTTTGCCGCCCTCAAATGCAACACCGTCCACAAAGCCCTCAAAATCAAGCACTGTCATGTCGCCGTCTTTTACAGCCCTGTCCTCAACGGAAACAGTTCTTGCATTGTAGTCGCGCTCCTTGTCAATCTCCGCTGCCACTTCTTCATCCGTCACGGTAAGATCTGCCTTCTCAACCTCGATACCCTTATATTTTCCAAGGGTAACTTCCGGCTTCAGCGCCACTTCCGCAGTAAAAACAAACGGCTTTCCTGCCTCAATCTGTGTAATGTCTATTGTAGGCTGCGACACGATGTCTTCTGTGCATTCATCTACAGCCTTCGCGTAAGCCGAAGGAATGATAATGTTTGCGGCGTCCTCAAAAAAGATTTCCTTGCCATACATCTGCTCAATCATCTTGCGGGGAACTTTGCCCTTGCGGAATCCCGGAATGGTGAGCTTGTTCTTATTTTTCTGGAAAGCTTTCTCGACAGCTTCCTCAAACTCTTCAAAAGGCACTTCTATCGTAAGCTTAGCCATATTTCCTTCTAACTTTTCTACCTGTAAACTCAT
>CAJTTO010000040.1 GCA_910579275.1 uncultured Lachnospiraceae bacterium | reverse complement strand
ATTGTCTCATATTTGTCAGGTTTGGTCTAGGTACATGCTATCCACCGTTTACGTATAAAATGACAAATAATACATAAAGGAGAGGTATACCGTGAAAATAAATTATTTGAAAGACAGAATTTTTGATTTCTTGAATGACAACAGTGAAGAATTGGGCATTTCCGATATTGAAACCCATGAAAAAGAAAACACCTTCGGTATTTCAATGGCAGATGGGAGTGTTTTTGAAATAAAGTGCAGGCGCATTTTGGAAAGGGAAGATGAATGAGCAAAAGAAAGCTGACTGTATATGCTGGGAGCGGAAAAGATTACTCTTACGTTTCACAGATTATCCTGCAAGGAAAGTGGCTGGAATCTCTAGGCTTTTCTATCGGCGAAAAAGTAATCGTTGACTGCCAACCGGATAGAATCGTCATAGAAAAAGAGAACCCGCTGCTGGAAGAAAAAAACTAAGTGATTACCGCACATTATAACGGAACATACAAGCAGTAAGTCTGAAAAGATTTGCTGCTTTTGTGCTTTTTTCATCTTTCAGTCTATTCGTGCTTGCGCAGTATTACAGATATGCAGAAAACAGATTAGCTATATCCAAAATAAAAGATTTTAAATAATGATATGCACAAAAGGACATTTTCACAGAATGAAAGTGTCCTTTTGCATAATATAAGATTTTAAGTATTCTTTTGTCCGGCTTTGATACACCTTCTTCTGCAGATGCAATAACCAAATCTATAAATTTCAATATCCCTTTTTGTTCTAACCGTTGTACAGCGCCTAATGATTGATTTGCTATAACCCCAATCTTATATTTTTTGCTTAACTCATCTAATACTTCAAATGTATCAGCATATAAAACTTCATACCATTTAAGTTTTGACAAACCATATAATCTCATGATTTCCAAATCACCTTTTTTGTTCTCTTTATAAAGTGTGATTGCCATATCATATATTTTTTCAAAAGTCTCATTTACTGCGTCAGCAACATCATGGAAACGATGCAAATATGCTTTTTCTTCATTCATGAGCGTTGAGCCTACGTCGAAAAACAGCCATTCAATACACTCCATATTTATCCTCCTAATAGCACGATAAATCCTTTTTAAGGGAAACAAAATCACATAAAACATTATAACACAAAATATACGGGAATTGGTAAACTGATTGAAATGCTTTCAAAAAATCATTTTATACAACCTCGGAAATCAATCAACAATTACTTGCTGAAAATTTTTTGTCCAATCAATAATTATTTGTTTATCGTATTTATTTATATTATCGGGTAGATTTGTTTTATCAAAAAATCTATGCTCCAGTGCTTCTTCTGTATTATTTTGTATTTCCCCACTATACGCAGTCGTCTTAAAAATGATACCCGTTCCACAGCAAATATCTCCATTCGGATAAGTGATAATTCTATCCTCACCTGAATAAATGCCAAACAATGTCAGTTCTTTTATTTCAATTCCGGCCTCCTCAAATGCTTCTCTTTTTACCGTTTCTATAAATTTTTCCCCAATCTCCATAGAACCGCCAATGATTGCCCAAAGTCCATTATCGCGTCGCTTTTGAAGTAATATTTCCCCTTTGTCGTTTTCAATAATAACTCCGCACCCTATTGTCCTAAGCGGCGCATGTCCTACTACTTTACGCATCTCTGCTATATAATTTCCTCTATACTTTTCTATAATATCTTCCATACCAATAACCGTTCCTTTACGTTATTTGAAAATTTCACACCGTAATTTCATTTGTAACATTCCATTAGGCAGATTGAATCGAGGCGTTCCATGCGCGTCAATCATGCAGGATTTCCTCATTCCATGCCTTAATCTGTGAAAAAAGCGCTTCCATATTAATTTTTGAAAAATCTGTTGTGTCAACTTTGATTTGTCTGCCATCAACGCAAAAGGCTTCAAATCCCCTTTTTTCTATTCCACAAACAAAACTTTCATAAGAAATAGTTTTTGCTTTTAGCGTTTTCAGATTACTCTCTTTCTTTTCCGGATAACAGTCATTCACTACATGCCCCCTGTGCCTGTCGGGGCTGTTTTCGCGTTCCAGAAAACGCTGGTAAATCACTTTGTAATCACCAGTTAAGGTAATGGTCAATGCGGAATATCGATATTTTTCTAAAAGACTTTTCATTCCTTGTTCTGACGAATTTTCAAAATTATTCTCCAAGATAAAAGGTTGTCCTGCTTTCATAAACAGACCTGCAACATAATACATAATTTCCATACTGGCAATTCCAAGTTTTACTTTTTCTGCTCTCGATTGAAAACCAACATTGTCAAACAGCAATTCTTTTATGGTATCCTTGGAAATAACAGGCAGTTTCAGCCTTTCTGACATAACCTCTGCCATAGTGCTTTTTCCTGCTGCCGGCATACCTGTCACTAATATACAATACATTTTTTATACCTCTTCCAAATCAACGGTTTCTATAGCCACTCCAAGTTCCCTAATCTGTATCAGAAAATCCTCGGATACGTTATTGTCCGTAATCAGTAAATCATAGTCTTTTACCTGACATACAGAATGGATGGAATTTTTTCCGATCTTTTTAGACGGGTCAGCAGGACATACAACAACACCAACCAAACTAAGACTCCCCACGCAAGCAGAAGCATTACCACCGGAATAGCGAACAGACCGGTCATTTTATCTCCTTCATCCTCTCTCTGCTTTCTCTATGTATCCTGCCGCTGTCTCCATACATCTGCTTCTTCCAGCAGGCATTCTATGCATTCCTGCTTGCCATCCGTATAGCTTCTTCGGTCATCCGGAAATTGTGACGCCTGTTTTTTCTTACAGGCGTCATATAGCACTGCTTTATCAGGATGGCAGTTCAGATAATCCCGAAAATTGATATAGTTTTTCCATTCTGTCCCATTCCATTTGACTGCATGAATATGATGTGTACGCGTATCCTTTTCAAAATCGCCCATTACAAACAACATTTGTCCTGCAACATCTTCTCCGCGAAAAACAAAACCGTGTTCTTCTAGCCGTTTCATATAAGGTGAAATATCATTCAAATCGCGGAGACCAATCACAATGTCAATGATTGGTTTCGCATAAATGGAAGCAATCGCAGTACTTCCTACATGCTGAACATCGACGGCAGTATTTCCTAAAAGCTGTTTTAATTTCAAAATTACATATTCAGCATTTTCACTCCATTCCTCTTGATGGGGCAAAAGGTTTACGCTTCCTCTTTTTAATCCTATCATTTTTCCCTCCAAGGCTCTGCCGTATCCGTTGTACCATTCCGGCAGAACGATTCTATAAATATCCGCTTGTTCTCTACCTGCCCACGTTATCCCAAAACGGGGAAGGGCGATGTCCTTCTCAAATGGCAAGTACATCAGCTCAAAATAAGGCTCCGATGTACATATAGCTCTTCGTCCAGCCTGTCTTTCATTCAGTTCTTTTTTGACATGAAATCCGCAACAAATTCTGTCACGTTCTCAAAATGCCTTGGACAAATTCCCGCTTTTTCGTACTCTGCAAGATACTTATTTAGCGCCTGATCGAAGACATCCACATTCTCTTCCGGCTTTTAGGTGTTAAATTTATCCATAATTTCAAAGTCATCCACTCTCGAATGATTACAAAAATTCAGAACTTTCTAAATCTATGTCCCGCTTTCCCTACCCTCTCTTTTTCTTAAAAAATAAACTGCAGTATTGGTGATACATAACAGCACAAAAAGGCCCGTAAAGTTAATCCATTTGCGGCGGGATACCTTCTGGGGACTGTGAAAGGATCAGCAGCACACGGAGGACAAATTTATTCTCCTGTGTCTCAATGCTCATGGCGCCGCCATATTTTTCGGCTACCTTTTTTACATTCGACAAGCCTGTTCCTTTCTTGAACATATCTTTTCCATGGAAGCTGTTCTCCACTTCTATCATAAGGAAATCTCCCTGAATACGCCCGGACACACGGATATATTTTTCTATGCCGGCATCCAGACTTTTTACTGCCTGAATCGCATTGTCCAGTGCATTTGACAGGACAATGCAGATGTCAGATTGCCGTGAAATGTTTATCTGTTGCCGTAAAATGCCTTATGATGGAGACTTATTTCACCATCATTCATTTTCGTATTTTCCTTCTTACATATCAGAACCATACTCGGTGTTTTCCGACCTCCCTATCTTATATGCCTGCAGCCCGCGTCAGCAAACTGACGGACGCCCCGCGCACGAGAAAATGCATCTTCTCTGCTCGATTTCAGTCCGCTTATCACTAACAGCATGGCTCCTATGATAATACCAAAATCAGAGAGGTTAAATACGATGGTGTTCAATCTGTCTGCAAGTCTTTTACCAATTGCAAACCTGCACTTGTCAGTGCCTATCCGGAAAGAGAAGTAATCGACCACATACTTTCTTTTCAGGCGGTCATATGTATTGCTGTAGGCACCTCCAAGTATCAGTGCCAGTCCGGCATTCAGCAGTCTCCTGCCCTTCATGCCACATGTAATGGCGAACATTCCTGTCACAAAAGCGCTAAACACAATCGAAAGCAATGCGACAAAGGGCTGATGCCTGTCCCCTATATTGAACATGGCTCCTTTGTTATGGTATTTTTTTATGACTATTTTTTCACCAAGGTGAAATCTGTCATTCCCGCGCACGCCTTTTTCCACAAAATGCTTGATAAGACTGTCCCCTGCAAAAAGTGACACAATTGTCATAATATATGGCATATCCCCACACCTTCCTAACATTAATATCTTAACGCTATCACAGGCATGGGGAAATGTCAAGCCAGTGCAAAGTCCCGCGCCAAACCGTTAGTAACAGTTCAGCCTTCGGCTTCCTGTTACGAGCATCAAGCCATGCAAAACCACTTCGTGGTGGCTTGATGCATCTCTGCCACTACGCTATTTCACGGACTTTGCAGTAAATGCAAAGTCCTGGGCTGAACTGTTACAACCGTTACGAAACGTTTCCTTGTATTACTGTGTCGGCAGTGTTATTGTTTTTCGCATTGTTTGTCGTGTTGGTATCTGTCTCGCTCGGATTCGCTTCGTTATTTTCCATCCCATTGGTATTTGTGTCTGCTGCATTGGTTCCATCCGTGTTTGTGCCGTTGGGATTGTTTGTCCCATTATTTTCTGTCCCGTTAGTGTTTGTGTTCTGCATATTTGTGCTGATATTTTTTACGTCAAGCTTCTCATGCAGCCCTCTGTAAAACTCCTCCATGGTATCGTTGATCTTGAAGTCATTTGATTGTAAAACATTAATATATTCCGCAACGACTTTTCCGAGATTGCTGTCCTTATTTGCCTCTGCAAACTGCTGGTAGTACTGAAGCGACTCTCTATCAACCACGTCATTTGTCTCGCCCTTGTAATAATGCTCAATCCCCGCTGTCTTGTCATACCCGCCGCTGATTGCGTTGGTTGCAATTTCCTCATACAATCTCGCTGCGGCATCGGAGGACGTGTCGTTAGGATATTTTGCCAGATGCTGTTCAAACAACAGCGCACGCTCCAACATTTCTGACAAGGTCATGTTGATTACTTTTCTGTTTTCCTCATTGGACATTGCCATTGACGGCGTATCGCCTTCAAGACGCATCAGCTCCATAAAAGCTATCATATCCTCCGGCATATACTGTCTGCTGTCCTCAAGCCTTGTAAAGTCAATGTCCCTGACATCGCTTCCAAATCCTAACAGACCTTTAAAAAAGTTCTTCACATCGCTCACTGCCGCACCGGCAATATTTGTATTGATGTAGTCAATAATACTGTTAGGGTCGGTATTTTCATCCCCGATCATCGCATCAAAATCACTATAGTCGCCTGCCGCCGCGCCGGAGCCGTCCTCAGTACCGCCATCGTTTGCGCCATCACTGCTGCCGCTCTCATTTGACTGCGACTGATCCACTCCTGTCAGCGGATCCTTGTTCTGGTTCGTGTTGCTTCGCTTTCCACACGCAGATATCGAAAGCACACAGGTAAGGCAGACTGCTGTAAGCACGGCCTTGCGCGCCATTGATTTTTTAGCGTTGACTGATTTCTCTTTTATAACTATTTTTTTCATAATTGAATCCTCCATGAGTTGCTAAGTTACTGTGTTTGTATTAGCATTTCTCACTTTCGGAAAATTATGCAGGGAGATGGTTTTTTTGAAAAAAATACTTTCCAGCCGCCGCTATTTAATCTTACATTTTAACATAAAAGAAATACAAAACTTCCTGCGGTCTTTTCAAGTTTTTACAATGCTCTACCGCCGGCACGTTTATCTGCCAAAAACGCTATCTCATATTCATCGATACCGTATCCCAGCAATTGCATAATCTGCAACTCATCCTCCGCGTCCAGAACAGCATTGTGTGTCTCGCTGTACTGTTTATCTTTACGAAACATTTTCAGTACATTCTCAACGCCATATCCGCATTTTAGTCTTCCTGTTTTATAGCATTCCGCCGAATCCGGTATCGCCTTATTATATTGGCGGTATGCTGCCAGACGCATGATGTCATACCACATATATCCCGAATATTCCGGCAGATGCCGCTTATCAAAGGACGCATTATAGGCAAATAGTTTCTGCACATGGTAGGCATCCATCCACTGTTTCATGCTCTTTAGGGCGTGCTTTCTGTCAGTGACATGCGTGCCTTCTTCCTCAAGCCGCAATTCATAGGAGAACATTCCGCCCACTTTGTACTCCGGATCGATGATATAATATCTGGAATCCACTTTTTTCTTTGTTTCGGAATCCGCAACGACAATGCCAATCGACATGACCTCGTCATTCCAGTTTGTCTCTGTGTCAATTACTGCAAATTTTTCTATAGTATCTCCTTCTTTCTTCATAAAGTATGACTTTTACACCCCGCGCCCAATCCCAGCCAGAAACTCAAACACCCCCGCCACGTCGAGCCTGCCATACCCCGTTGATGTCAAGCAATTGTCACGAACTAATAAGTTTGAGAAGAAAATCCTTTCCAAGCCGCTTGTGCACCTGTATCAGACTTTTGAAAATAATATTGAACCATTTTTCACCTTCTCTTATTTGATTCATTTAATAATTTTCTTATTTTTCTCTTACATGGACATTCTTAATTTTGTACTGCTTGTCCTCATTTATTTTACAGCGCTCTTACTTTCCCTTTCTAAAGATATCGTATTTTCTGTCTTATTTCTACATTTCCACAATGCCATAGGATGCCTTGCAATATTTGCAAACTCATTACTTTCCCCAAATATCCAATCCGGATAATAAGTTCCTTCTGAAAAAGCCTTCCAGAACAGTTCTTCTTCCTTTGTCGGTATTAGAACAGACGCAAGATAGTCCCGAACTTCCTGCTGAACCAGTTCCAAATCAAATCGTTCTCCCTTGCGAAGCACCGGAACTAAATCACGCTTAATCTGCCAAGATGACAGTTTTCCAATATTATCAAGTTCAAATTTTTTCGGCGGCTGTTCTGCTCCAATTGCACTATAAAACACAGAACATTTGCGAAACATTTCTTCCTCGCTTTCATCAAACAGCCCATACTTCACCATATTATGCATATCATATAAATCTCTTGGCGCCGTCCTCGTAAGTAATGCTACTGTTTTAGAGGCGAATATCTCCAATGGTGCCACTGAAAACACTGTAAGCATCTCCTCACTCCATGGCAGCTTCACTTCTCTTCTGACTTCCGAAAGAACATGGCAACGAAGCATATAGTTTATCTCAATTTTAAGATTATCCTTCACTCCTCCGCAATTCACATACTCAAACACAAAAGAATCCAGTGCGTGATAATTCTTGGATTTTAGACTTAAAACATATCCATTTGCTGCCATATACTTGCTGATTTTATCTGTAATAACCGCTCTGTCTGCAAGCATTTCCTCCCTGTCAGTCACTCTGCAATAATCCAAATCAATATCAACAGAAAGCCTCGGCAGATCAAACATAGTAAGATTAATGGCTGTACCGCCTTTTAAAACAATGCTTTTTGCCAAAAGCGCATCTGATTCCATAAACTTCAAAACATCTGCCAAACGACATACCTTTTCCAGTGTATCTCTCACGAATCCTAATTCCTTTGCCATTCTGCCAAGAGTGAATCTATCCAATTGCATCATAATCACCAAATCCTTTATTTATTAATTCTTTCATTGACTGTGGCGCATAAAGTTTCCACCGTTTATGAAACACATTATCTTTTGACTCTTTCATCAAATACCTCTTTGCATCAGAGGAATATTTTTCACACTCTCCAAAAAAATGGGAAGAAAAATGAAACTCCTCTTCCAACTCTTCAAAAAGATATCCGCATTTCTGATACAAAAATCCGTTTTTACTTCTTGCAAGACATTCAAGCACTTTTTCTTCATTTAACCCCGGCAACAACATCATGCAGCGCATTACTTCCTCCAAACCTGCAATCTTTTCAAAATCCCGAATGCTGTCTACCACCGTTTGTTCCACAGACGTTACCCATATATTTCCCTGATGTATTACTTCTATATCGGGTTTACGCTCTATACGTCGATATACCACTCCGTCATATTCAAAATCTGAAAACCGTTTATCTGTTGCAACAAAGCACTCATAAAATACCTGACTTCCGTATCCAAATACTTCAAATGCGCTGTGATGTGTGATGCAGGCATCCGAAAACAAATTGGATCCGATCTGATAGCGTGAAAAAACAGGCTGCTTTGTCTCTAAACTGATTACAACGTAAAAATCCCGCTTCACTTTTTCTATCAGTCCCTTTTTCTGATATTCATAGATTACCTGATTTGCGGCACTCGGTGTCCTTACAATCTCTATCAATTGCTCCCGTGAAAAGCATCCCTTTGCCAGCAAATCTTCATAATGTTTCATCCCGCATCATCCTCTGTTTTAAATATTGCATAATATATTTTTTTATTGTAATATTACATGATATTTTCAAAATCTCTTTTTTAATTTTATCACATATTATTAGATATATCAAATACTTTGTGCATTTATTAAAATGCACTTCTGTTCACTATTCTGAATTTAGAAAAAGGAATGTCAATATTGTAAAAGACATTCCCTTCTCCAAATTCATTTATATTACACCCCGCGCCCAATCCCAGCCAGAAACTCAAACACCCCCGCCACGTCGAGCCTGCCATACCCCCATTCTCGATTCGGGAACTCCATAAAGCCATCGCGCTCCGCGCCTCGGATAAGGTAGTTTTTGATATTGACGGAATTGACAAGTATGTCATTGCTTTCCACGACAGCCCATTGCATCAGCTGTGCACATCCTCCCGCCGTAATTGCCGCTGCCACACTTGTTCCACTCCTGTCCCCAAACGGAGTCGACACATCGACCCCCGGAGCCGTGATGTCAGGTACAATATAATTATCGCGCGCATATCCGCGACCTGAACTCGCCGCGATGCTGTCATTGGTAATCTGATAGGCTGCAGTCGTCACGGCACTGTGGACATATGCAGGTTCGGTGATTGTCGTATATGGATTCGGTTCCAGAAAATAAGCTTCGGATGATAGAAAATCGGTGATAGGCAGCCAGATATGGAACTGTCCCCCCACCGTATTTCCCTCCGAGTTAATCCGTATGTTCCAGACCCCCTGCGTCGGATCCGAAAAACGGAAACGAATGATTTCCGCACCGGAAAGTGTTTCCACAAGCTGATATTCAATCACAATTCTCGTCTTTTCATAGACAAACGTAAACTCCTGCGGAACATAATTCCTCGGGTTATTCCACCGCGCCCGTTCCCCTCCGGGCGTTATGATGGTCGCATTGTAAAAATACGGGGCATCCCCCCACAAATCCATGATAAATCCCTTATTGTTCTCGCCAACGCGAACCTCAACATCATGATATGCCTGACTGTCATTTATACTTCCAAAAAAATGATGTGCCGCATTTCCTTCGTTGCCGCCGGCGATGACCGTCACCCTGCTTTTCTGCGTGCTCACATAGTCAAGGTACCTTCCGAGCATTCCCCCGCCCGTGTGGTCTCCATAGCTCGTTCCGACTCCAAGACAGATTACAAGCGGCCGCGTCAGAATAAGTACATATTTTTGTAAGTACTGTATTGCCTGCAGGATATCCGCCTCACTGTAACACGGAACGCCGGGCGGTATTTTATAGTACTCCCGCAGATAAGGCTTCGCTTCCTTGAGCTTTACGACCGCAATCTGACAGTCCGGTGCCGCGCCCGTAAAACTACCGTTCTCAATTGAGCTTCCGGCTGCCAGGCTCGCCATCATGCTTCCATGTCCGTTTGCGTCAGTGCTCGGCACAACGGAGAGCGGGTCATCGCTTGCAAGCGCCTCATTAATCATCTCATTGGTATATTCCGTTCCAAACTGAAATCCCTCCGGCGGCGTTCCCGTCTGAATCGTCTGATCCCAAATACTCACGATGCGGCTTCTTCCTGCAAAGTCCCGAAAAACCGGCTCCTGATAGCGAATTCCGGTATCAATGAAGCCTATCGTGACATTTTTTCCGGTAAGCCCAAGCGGCGCTCTCTGTGCCGTCAGGATTCCCGACTCTGCCATACTTAAAGTATTCAGCGGCGTGTTCTGAGATGCCTTCAGCCCTTGTGCCGGCACATCCTGCATCAACCCATAGCACTTCGGCGTGATCGCGTAAGCCCGCTGTCCCAGATTGTTTCCCTCCGTGCCGCTCCTCTCTATGTATAAAATACCCCACTCGCCGGCTAACCGATGAAAGCAGTAATCAAACGGAAAGTCAAAGTGATATTCTTCCGGCAGAATGACATCCCCTATTACATCTGCATAATCGTTGGATAATATACGTTCCTTACAGGTCACTTGTTTTCCCCGCAAAAAAGTTATTACTATAGTCTATGCCATGGAATACACATTATCACATTTTTCTTGCGCTTTCATCCGCTCCGCATCTTTGCGCAGGCTCCTTTTCGGACTCGTACATCATCTTGTCAAACCGGACTTTATACTGTATGTTTTTATGGCTGATATGGTAAAATGCCAGCGACACAATCACAATACCGACCGCAATCCCAAGCGCAATGACAATCGTCTCTCGCGCATACAGTTTTGCCTCATCCGCATTTGCATCCACAATGGCGCTCATGGAGTAATAAAGCCTGCCGCCCGGCACCAGCGGGATAATGGCGGGAATGAGAAATACCGTTGCAGGCGCTTTCACAACCCTTGCAAGCACTTCCGCATACAGCGTTGCCACCGCCGCGGGTATCAGGTTCTGCAGCAGCAGCGACAGCCCGCACTCCACACAAATGCAATAGAGAAAGGTAGAAAACATCCCGCCGAGACAGCCATATATGATTTTATTTCTTTTGATATTGATAATCAGACAGTAACCAAGCGTTCCCGCCGTCGCTGTCAGTATCATGACAAAATATTTTTGCACAAACTCCATCATCATCTCAACAATCCCCCAAGCATCATAATTGCCATACCAAATCCGGCAGCGATAGCGACTGCAATCATCAGTGCCTCGGCAAGACGCAGAATGCCGGTAATAATATCACCGCACATCATATCCCTGAGGGAATTCATCAGATTAATTCCCGGAATAAGAAGCATGATGCTGCCAATCATCACCTTGTCGGCGTTCTGTCCGATTCCAACATATACTGCCAAAATGCAAAGCACTCCAGACACAACAGACAGCGCCAGACTGTACACAACCCTGTTCCTGCCGTGGGAGGAAAAAAAATAGTTCCACAGGTACATCAGCACCGACACGATTCCCGATGCAATCCCGTCCCGCAAATTCCCTCCGAAAAAAATGGCAAACGCCGATGCAAGCAGCACATAGCCTGACAGCTTCGACTTATATATCCGCCTTTTCTCGGGCGCCATTATCCTCTTTATATGCTGCTCAACCTCCGCACAGGAAGGTCTTTTTTCACAGATATAACGCGACAAGGCATTCAGCTCCTCAAGTTTTTTCAGATCCGTCGGGTATGGGTTGATACGCCTCGTAAGGGTGTAATTGTGCCCGTCATCCGTTTTCCAGCTTAAAATTATCAGGGACAAAATCGTAAATACGTCCACGATACCGCCGCCGTATGCCGTACAGATTCGCGTGACCGTATCTTCCACCCGCAAAATCTCCGCGCCGCAGCGCAGCATGGTCTCCCCCATGTCAAGCGCACACTCCATGACAAGCGCCGGATTCTCACAACATTGTTCCTTGTCCATTTCCATCGCATTCCTCTCACTTCATATTCTTTTACTATCATATTTCATTTTGTACAGTTCGTCTATACTATTTCTGCATTCTCAAATTTTTTCGCATTTTTCATATTATACGGCGCGATTGCCTTGACCGTTGTTTTTGAAAGTGTTATCATTTTAACAAATGGGATTTTTCGTAGCAGTTCAGCTTTTGTCTTCCTGTTACAATCATCAATGCGTTTCATGAACTTTACTAGTGTGCTGTCCAGATTATATCTGGCGAAACTCCGCAGGATAAATTTTCATCAGCAAGGCGGAGAAGGGAGGCGATGCGGTGGCATCGTTGACCGCCGACAACGCAGTCTGATGGAAATTTAGGCAAGGAGGTTTGCCTGAATATAATCCGGACAGTACACTAGTGCTCCATCCAGGCAGAGATTAGACTTGTGAGCTGCATGGGTCGTACCAGTGCTAGAGCGTGTTTGAAAAATGCTTTCTGCCAGATGTGCGTCACAATTTGTGGGAGATTTGTGCCAAATGAAGGAGGACTAGGCATAAAGGACAATACCTTATGCTGACTAAATTTGGCGCAGCCATCACACAAAGTAATGAATACAACGCTACGGCGTCGTTATGCAGATGTCATGCCATAAAATGGCAGAAATGATTTTTCAAACACGCTTCAGGCTAAACTGTTGCCATTTTCCCTTAAATTTAAGTGAATAACGAGGTGTTTCAAATGAGTAAAGGTTTTAAAGATTTACTGAAAAAGGTTTATGAGTGCGACCGCAAGACTGTTGCCGTTGCCGTTGCCGAGGATGAACCAGTTTTGGAAGCCGTACAGGCTGCCAGAGAAAAAGGCATTGCTGACGCAATCTTAGTCGGCGATGAGAGCAAAATCAGGGAGATTGCTGCCGGAATGAACATGGATCTGACAGGATTTGAGATTATCAACGAGCCTGACCAGATTCAGGCGGCACACACAGCCGTAAAGCTTGTGCATGACGGCAAGGCTGACATGTACATGAAAGGTCTTATCGACACCAAGAATTTCCTCAAGAGTGTTCTTGACAAGGAAGTCGGACTTCGCACGGGCAAGGCGCTTTCCCATGTATGCGTATTTGAAATCAAGGGGATTGACCGGCTTCTGTTCCTCTCAGACGTTGCATTTATGACCTATCCCACACTGGAAGACAAGGTTTCCATCATCAACAATACAGTTGAAGTCTGCCACGCATGCGGCATTGCAGAACCAAAGGTAGCGCCGGTCGCCGCTGTCGAGGTTGTTAATCCGAAGATGCCCTGCACTGTTGACGCCGACGAGCTTACCAAAATGAACGCCGAGGGAAAAATCACCGGCTGCGTAATCGACGGTCCCCTCTCCATGGACATGGCAATTGACAGCGCCGCTGCTGCACACAAGGGCGGAACCGGCAGAAAGATAGCCGGAGATGCCGATGTCATCCTTTTCCCGGATATCCATTCCGGAAATCTTGTCTACAAGGTACTGACACACCTTTGTGACGTAAAAAACGGCAATATCCTGACCGGTACGGCTGCTCCTGTCATCCTGACATCACGCTCCGATACATTTGAGGCAAAGCTCCATTCCATCGCGCTTGCCGCAGTTGTCGCTGAATCCATGAAAAATGCAAACTAACGCGTTGTGAATACGCCTGCCAAGCTACTGCTTGACGGCACTTATGATATGCGTGGTCATCTTACAAACCAAAAAGTGAATATTGTCTTAGGAGGAAAACAACTATGTCAATCAAAAGTTTGATTATCAATCCGGGTTCTACTTCTACCAAAATCGGTGTTTTTGAGGATGAAACATTATTGTTTGAAGAAACGCTCAGACACTCTACAGAAGAAATATCCCAGTATGCCACAATCGTGGATCAGAAAGATTTCCGAAAGAAAATCATCACGGACTTACTGGAAGAGAAAAACTTTGACATCAAATCGCTGAATGTTGTCGTTGGACGCGGCGGCATGTTAAAACCAATTCCAGGTGGTACATATGCAGTGACAGACGCCCTGCTTGCCGACTTGAAAGTTGGCGTACAGGGACAGCATGCCTCCAATCTCGGCGGCATCCTTGCGAGGGAAATCGCTGATTCCATTGGTGTTCCCTCATACATTGTTGACCCCGTTGTTGTGGATGAGCTGATGCCGATTGCAAGATACTCCGGTGTTCCCGAGCTTCCACGCACCAGCGTATTCCATGCATTGAACCAGAAAGCCGTTGCCAAGAGATACGCCAAGGAAACCGGTAAATCCTATGATTCCCTGCGCTTAATCGTTGTCCATATGGGCGGCGGTGTATCCGTAGGCGCCCACGAGAACGGCAAGGTTATCGACGTATTTAACGCGCTCGACGGAGATGGCGCATTTTCTCCTGAGCGTGCCGGAGCTGTTCCCAGCGGTGCCCTTATCAAGATGTGTTTCTCCGGAAAATACACGGAGAAGGAAATATACAGCAAGATTGTCGGCAAAGGCGGCTTTAATGCCTACCTTGGGACAAACGATATGCGCGAGGTGACAAAGCGCGCCAACGAGGGAGACGAAAAAGCTGTGGAGTCCAAAAAAGCTTTCCTGCTGCAGGTGGCAAAGGATATCGGTTCCATGGCATGTGTACTTGGCGGAAAAGTCGACCAGATTATCGTTACCGGCGGAATCGCCTACGGCGAAGATGTTGTCGCTGCCCTCAAGGAATATGCGGCATGGATTGCTCCTTTCACGGTATATCCCGGTGAAGATGAGCTTCTTGCCCTTGCGCAGGGTGCTCTCCGCGTATTAAACAATGAAGAGAAACCAATGGAATATTAATCCACAGTCGGGCAGAGAAAGTGTTTCTTCTTGTCTATACATATGAATATAAAAAGCAGGCATTTTGCCTGCTTTTTATATGGCTTAAGGATTTAAAGCCTCGCCTTAAAATCGTCATACCCAAAGTGCTTCACGATTTCCCATGTACCGTCTTCTTTCAGTGCAATGATATCCGGAAGCGGCATGCCGTTAAACGTATTGTTCTTTACCATCGAATAAATTGCCATGTCTCCGAAAACAAGCCGTTCTCCGACGCGCAGCGGCTGGTCAAACGAATAGTCGCCAATCCTGTCTCCCGCAAGACAGGTAGGTCCCCCCAGCCTGTATGTATATGCCTTCTGACCGGCTTCCCCGCTGCCGCAGAGCGGTGGTCTGTATGGCATCTCGAGGACGTCGGGCATATGACACGCCGCCGAAGTGTCAAGAATTGCATTTTGTACACTGCCATTATGCACCATTTCCAATACTTCCGTCACCAAAAATCCTGCGTTGAGTGCGACTGCCTCACCAGGTTCCAGATAAACCTGAAGTCCGTATTGATTCTGAACATACCTGATAAGCGCTATCAGTGCATCCAAATCATAATCTTCCCTTGTAATATGATGACCGCCGCCAAAATTAAGCCATTTCATCTGATACAGATATTTGCCAAATTTCTCCTCCACTGCTTTCATGGTTGCCGCCAGTGCATCCGCGTCCTGTTCACACAGGCAGTGGAAGTGGAGACCTGACAGCCCTTCCAGCTGTTCTTCCCTGAAATTTTCAAGCGTGACACCAAGTCTGGAGCCGGAGGCACATGGGTCATAGATTGCATGTTCCTGCGTGGAGTACTCAGGATTTATCCGAATGCCGCACGCTTTCTTTGCGGTCATTGCCTGCTCCTTATACTTCTCCCACTGCCCAAAGGAATTAAATACAATATGGTCACAAATCCTGAACAGCTCGTCCATATGAGCCGCTGGATATGCCGGTGAAAATACGTGATTCTCACACCTTTTCGTTTTTCCGTCAATGTCGGTTATCACTGTCCTGCAAAGCTCTTCATATCCAAGCCTTGCCTCATACAGACCGCTTGCCGTCACTCCGTCCAGATATCTCCCAATCAGCGGGTAATAATAATACATTGAAAATGCCTTCTGTGCCAGCAGTATCCTGCAGCCTGTCTCCTCACGTACATGGCGGAGTATCTCTAGATTTTTCCTTAAGAGCCGCTCACTCACAATGTAGCACGGGGTCGGAACCTCATATTTTATTGCATCAGACGCCCTATAATCTATCCCCAATCCTTCATCCCCCTTTAATCCACAAGAACCGGATGATGACTTTCCTGCCACGGAAGTCCCCATTTATTCAGGGCTTCCATATAGGGATCCGGATCAAATTCCTCTACTGTAAAAACACCCGCCTTGTTCCATTTTCCAGTCAGAAGCATCATTGCGCCAACCATTGCCGGAACGCCTGTCGTGTAGGAAATCGCCTGTGACCCAACTTCCTTGTAACACTCCTGATGGTCACAGACATTATATAGATAGTATGTCTTATCCTTGCCGTCTTTTTTTCCTGTAAAAATACATCCAATGTTCGTCTTACCTGTTGTGCGCGGTCCCAAGCCTGCCGGATCCGGCAGCAGCGCCTTCAAAAACTGAATCGGCACAATTTCTTTTCCCTCATAATTGACTGGCGTCGTGGACAACATACCCACATCTTCCAGACATCTCATATGATCCAGATAACTTTGTCCAAACGTCATAAAAAATCGAATCCGTTTCACTCCGGGTATATTCTTTGCAAGCGACTCAATCTCCTCATGGTGCAGCAAATACATGTCTTTCTCACCCACCTGATCAAAATGATATGCTCTCTTAATACTCATTGCCGGAACCTCAACCCAATGCCCGTTTTCCCAATAGCTTCCGGGCGCAGATACTTCCCGCAGGTTAATCTCCGGATTGAAGTTCGTTGCAAATGCATATCCGTGGTCACCGCCATTGCAATCGAGGATGTCAATGCTCTCTATCGTATCAAACTCGTGCTTGAGCGCATATGCACAGTATGCCTGTGTCACACCCGGATCAAAACCAGAGCCAAGCAGCGCCGTGATGCCGGCCTCCTCAAACTTCTTCCGATATGCCCACTGCCATGAATAGTCAAAATATGCCGAAAATCCTTCCTTCTGACAGCGTTTTTCGTAAACCGCGCGCCACGCAGGATCGTCAATATTTTCAGGTTCGTAGTTCGCGGTATCCATATAGTTTACTTTACATGCAAGGCATGCCTCCATAATCGTCAAATCCTGATACGGGAGTGCAATATTCATAACAAGATCCGGCTGATAGCTCTTTATCAGAGCCACCACTTCGTCTTTGTTGTCCGCATTCACCTGTGCCGTCGTAATTTTCGTATCTGTCTTTCCGTCCAGCTTCTCTTTTAACGCATCACACTTTGCTTTTGTACGGCTTGCTATCATAATTTCTTCAAATACTGCGCTGTTCTGGCAGCACTTGTGTATTGCCACACCAGCCACACCACCACAGCCGATAATCAATGCTCTTCCCATCTTATCTCTCCTCATCATTTTCTATCTTTGTAAAACCGGTACAGCGTCAAACCATGGAAGGTTTACTTCTCCCTGCTATTTACCGTTTGCGTAATTTATACCTCAAATCCGGACACGTAATCCGCCGCGTTGTCAGGCTGTCAGAATGCCAGCTTCAAAAGCAGCTCCCGGAGCACTTTCAAAGCAACTGCGGTAGACGCACCGCTTGCATCCAGCGGAGGTGAAAGCTCATTGATATCGCATCCCACGATATCAAGTGCACCGACTTTCAGCACTGCATCCAGCAGCTGCAAAAAAGTCACGCCGCCCGCCTCCGGCGTTCCCGTTCCCGGAAAGCAGGAAGGATCAAGTACATCCAAATCCAGTGTAAAGTATACTGGTTTTCCTTTCAGACTTTTGATTACCTGCTCCAATCCCTCAAAGTCAAACTTACGTGTCTTAACATGTCCTTTTCCCCAGACAAACTCTGCCCGCTCACCGCTGCGGATTCCAAACTGATAGATTTTTCCGTCACCTACGATGTCCCACACTCTGCGAAGGACAGTAGCGTGTGATAATTTTGCGCCAAGGTACTCATCCCGCAAATCCGCATGCGCATCAAAATGAATAATGTGCAAATCCGGATGCTTTGCTGCCACTGCCCGCACAGCACCCAGTGTAACAAGATGTTCTCCCCCTATCATCAGCGGGATTTTGCCAGCATCAAGTATCTTTGCCGTGAACTCCGTGATATCTCCCAGCGCCTTATCCGCATCACCAAAACACAGCTCCAAGTCTCCCCCGTCAAACACTGCGGCATCTTCCAAATCCAAATCCTGATAAGGACTGTATGTTTCCAGTCCATATGATTCTGCCCGCATCGTCCTGCTCGCAAAGCGCGTGCCCGGCCGATACGATGTCGTCGAGTCAAACGGCGCGCCAAAAATTACAATTCCAGCCTCCTCAAATGTCTTGTCACATCCGAGAAATGTTTCTATGTTTCTTTCCATAAAAATCCCCCATGCTGCCGACAGCTCGCGAATTTGGGCGTCAGCACAAATTTGCCGATTGAAAAATCTCTGATTTTTCAATCTACTCACTCCTGCTTTTCAAGCATTTCCTCCACATAATTCGGCAGTGCAAATGCACCCTTATGTAGTTGTTCGTTATAATATTTCGTCTTAATTCCCTGCGCTTTCCACCATTCGATTTTCTGGTCATTAATCGGATGATATTTCTTTGAGGCAAACCCAAAAAGCCAGTGCCCTGACGGATACGTCGGAATATGTGCCTGATAAACTTTGCTAATGGGAAACGATTCGACAATTCTCTTGTGCGCCCTCTGCATTGCCATCGCATCATTGGGATAAAAAGGACTTTCATGCTGATTGACCATAATTCCATCCTCTTTTAATGCCTTGTAACAGTTCCCATAAAACTCTTTCGTGAACAGCCCCTCCCCCGGCCCAAAAGGATCTGTGGAATCCACAAGAATCAGGTCATATTCATTGTCATACTTCCGGACAAATTTTAAGCCGTCCTCATAATAAACATGAACCCTGTCATCATCGAATCCGCAGGCTGTCTGTCTCAAAAACTTTCGGCAGGCGGTAACAACCTCCTCGTCAATCTCGACCAAATCAATATGCGCTATGGTGCCATACCGCACCAGCTCACGCACTGTGCCGCCATCCCCGCCGCCGATTACAAGTACTTTCCTCACACAAGGATGTACCGACATGGGTACATGCACTATCATCTCATGATAAATAAATTCATCTTTTTCCGTCAGCATCATATATCCGTCCAGTGTCAGGAATCTGCCAAATTCCTTCGACGCAAAGATGTCAATTCTCTGAAACTCAGACTGTGACGAGTAGAGCTGCCTGTCTACCTGTATGGAAAATTTCACGTTTTCCGTGTGTTTCTCTGTGAACCATAACTCCATATGAATCCTCCACTCCGCCCTTGGCGGACACGAACTCCTTTTCGCACGCCTTGGCGGCACTCCAATCAAGATGGTAAAATGCTCTTTTTTCGCATTATGTTTTCATGACATTCAGTCTTGTGATTTCCATGTCCTCAGGCCCTGTCATCGAGCAGCCCTTTTCTTTCGCGTACATGATATAATCCAGAATATCCCTTGTGATAAGCTCTCCCGGCGCAAGAATCGGAATTCCGGGCGGATAACACATAACAAATTCCGCACACACCCTATTTTCACACTCCTTAAGCGGCAGCGACTGCTTGTCACTATAAAAGGCATCCTGCGGCGAAAAAATCACGCTCGGATTAATATACTCCGCAGTCATCAGATTACTTCTGTCTCTTTTGTACAAACGTCGGATTTCTGCAAGTGCACTCACAAGACGCTCAATATCACGTGGCCTGTCCCCGACGGACACGTAGGCAAGCACATTTCCCAAATCTCCAAATTCAGTCTGAATATCATACTCATCGCGGAGCAGGTCATAGACCTCTATTCCGGCAAGTCCCACCGGAAACGTATTGATGGAAAGCTTTGTGACGTCAAAGTCATAGACAGAATCCCCATTTACAAGCTCCTTTGAATATGCATAGTAATCGCCAATCTGATTGATTTCCCCACGTGCATACTCCACCATTTCCCGCACTTTGTCAAAAATCTCCTGACCATGTAAAGCCAGATTCCTTCTTGATATGTCAAGGCTCGACATCAACAGATAGGAGCCGCTTGTCGTCTGCGATATATTAATAATCTGCCTGACATATCCTTCGTTCATGTTTGGGCCTATCAGCAGAAAGGAGGACTGCGTCAGGGAACCTCCTGACTTATGCATGCTGACTGCCGCCATATCCGCTCCTGCCTGCATGGCAGTTACCGGCAGCTGCTTATCAAAATAAAAATGAGTTCCATGTGCCTCGTCCACCAGCATTTTCATCCCGTGCGCATGTGCAAGCTCTGTAATTCCTTTTAGGTTGGAACAGATACCGTAGTACGTCGGATTATTGACCAAAATCGCCTTTGCATCCGGATTCTCCGCAACAGCCTTTTCCACTTCGCTCAGCTTCATGCCTAACGCAATCCCCAGCCGATGTTCCATGTCCGGATTGACGTACACGGGTACTGCCCCGCAGAGTATCATGATATTGATGACACTCCTGTGCACGTTTCGCGGAAGAATTATCTTATCCCCGCGTTTGCACACAGACAGTACCATACTCTGTACGGCAGACGTTGTGCCGCCTACCATAAAATATGCATTTGCCGCCCCGAATGCCTCCGCGGCAAGCTCCTCCGCCTCTTTGATTACGGACACCGGATGACACAGGTTGTCCAGCATTTTCATGGAATTGACATCCACAGCCAGACACTGTTCTCCCAGAAAGCATGTCAGGTCAGGGTTTCCCTTTCCGTGCTTATGTCCAGGCACGTCAAAAGGAACAAGCCTGTTTCGTTTCATTTCCTCCAATGCCTCCAATATGGGAGCCCTTGACTGGTCGCGCATCCTCATTCCCCTTTCTGTACCTTGTTAATAAATATTGGTTCCGCTAAAAATTTCTATCATTTCCTGCCGCAGACTATTGCTGATTTGCAGCCGCGTTTTTGGTGTTATCTCATAGATGTCCGAATTAAACAGGTAATTTTGCAAGTCCATTTCCTTTATCAGCATTTTGGTGTGGAAAATATTTGCCTGATACATATTAATATCAATCGCATCATATTTTTGCAGAATTGACTGGTCAACGTAATCCTGTATCGAGGTAATCCTGTGATCCATAAAAAGCTTTTTTCCCTCAACATTCCTTGTAAATCCACGCACCCTGTAATCCATTGTGATAATATCGGAATCAAAACTTCCTATAAGATAATCCAGCGTACTCAGCGGCGTAATCTCTCCGCATGTCGCCACATCGATATCGACCCGAAATGTGGCAATGTTTGTCTCCGGATGATACTCCGGATATGTATGCACTGTAATATGGCTCTTGTCAAGATGCCCCACTATTTCATCATTATGGTTGTTCAGCGCAAGCGTGTCCTCGTAGACAAGCGCCGCACTCGCCGCACTTTTCTGTCCCGCCGGTATCATGTTCGGCTCTGCGATGAGAAACGTGACACTTGCTCCCTGCGGCTCATAATCCTGTCTGGATACATTCAGCACATGGGCGCCTATCATCTCTGTTACATGAAACAAAATTTTGGTAAGCCGTTCAGAATTATACTGCTCATCAATATAGGCAATATAATCTTTCTGCTCACGCGCACTTTTGGCATAACAGACGTCATAGATGTTAAAACTCAGAGATTTCGTCAGATTATTAAATCCATATAATTTTAATTTTGTTTCCATTGCTCAATGCACCTCTCAATCAAAGAAAATGAGTGGAAACCATTTCCGATTTCCACTCACAATAATTCATCACGCAATAGTTACACATATCAAGTGTACATATTATATAGCAAAGGTGACCAGAGTCTATATAGCAAAAAAGTTTACTTTTACTACTCTTATTGATTTTCACAAGTGGTTGTTACGGATATGAAATCCAATCAATAAGGCTCCAATCGCCTTAATCTGTTAAGGAACTGTAGAAAAACCATAAAAGGCTTCCAGCAAGAAACATTATACTCGAAAAACGCTGTCTTTGCAAGTATTTTCTTTCCTGCGGAACAACTCAGGGTAACAGTCGGTTACAATTCACACCCACGCCAGTTTTTATCGGCATACAAGCGATTGAGGTGTGAATTATAACAGATTTTGCACACAAAATGCTAAAGGGCAAGCATTTTGGCGCATGATTCCCACTACTTTGGTGGACGTCTGAACAGTAACAACAGTCGCTCTTGTACCTTGCATTGGCTGCAAAGTCCGTGGAATAACGTAGCGGTAGAGATTATCAAGCCACGGCACATGGTTTTGCATGGCTTGATGCTTGTATCAGGACGCCGAAGACTGAACTGTTATAATTCAAACCGCAGATAAGCCGAAAGCAAAACTGCCGCATTTTTTACAATTCCAGATTTGACATGCGAATTGTAAGGTCAGTATATATCCCTGCCGGAATATCCTCTGTAAAACTGTACTCGTTCATATCATCCTGATGGAAATTGTAAACCATCACCCTTGTCTTCTCTGCATCGACAATCCAATACTCGCGCACACCGGCAGAACGGTACTTAAAAAGCTTCGTCGTATAGTCGATTCTTCTGCTCGCAGGCGAAACCACCTCTATAATCCAGTCCGGCGCACCGTTGCATCCCCTGTCATCAAGCTTATTCTCGTCACAGATAATACAGATATCCGGCTCGACATAGCTCTTGTCATCTGCATCTATAAATACACCAAACGGGGTGATATCTACTTCTCCCTTGAAGTTGTTTCTCCGGATATGCTCGCGGATTGTCGCAAAAAGCTCGCCGACGATTCTCTGATGGTTTCTCGTCGCGGGTGCCATATAATATACTTTTCCGTTAATCAACTCAGCCCGCTGACCATCAGGGAGATTATATATATCGTTTATCGTGTACGTGTTTAATTCCGTTAATGCCATTCCTTTTCTCCTTATCTCTTATGTGTTTTATGAATTTTTGTCACATCTTGATTATACCCTATCTTTCGACAAAAAAAAACCCCAAAGAACAAATCCTTTGAGGTTTTTGTGAATAGCGGCAGAAATTTTAGCACAGATTATTTGCTTGCAACCGCCGCCTTAATCTGCTCTGTTAGTGCCGGTACAATTTTATTTAAATCACCGACAATACCATAGTCCGCCACATCGAAAATCGGAGCTGTCTCATCCTTGTTGATTGCAATGATGATGTCAGATTCCTCCATACCTGCCAGATGCTGAATCGCACCAGAGATACCAATAGCAAAATATACATTCGGACGAACTGTCTTACCTGTCTGTCCAACCTGTAAATCCTTGTTCTTCCAGCCTGCATCCACTACTGCACGCGAGCAGCTTACCGTACCGCCAATTGCCTCTGCAAGGTCATCAAGAAGCTTAAAGTTCTCCGGGCTTCCTACACCACGTCCGCCAGATACAAGAATCTTAGCGTCCATAATATCAACCGTATCCGTCAGGTTCTTAACAACGTTAACAATTTCTACATACTTGTTGTCAGGTTCAAAGCCAGGATTGAACTCCTCAACAACAGCCTTTGCGCCCTCTTTCTTCTCAAGCTTCTGCATAACGCCGGGACGTACTGTAGCCATCTGCGGACGAAAATCAGGACATGCGATTGTCGCAATTGTATTTCCGCCAAATGCGGGACGTGTCATGAGCAGCTGGTTGTGCTTCTGCTCCTTGCCCGGTATTGGGTTAATCGGAAAATCACCAATCTCAAGCAAAGTACAGTCAGCTGTAAGTCCTGTATGTACTCTAGCCGAAACTCTTGGTCCAAGGTCACGGCCGATTGCTGTCGCACCCACAAGCAGAATTTCAGGCTTGTACTGATTAATCACAGATGACAGGGCATGCGCATATGGCTCTGTTCTATATTCCTTTAACTCCGGATCATCCACTACGATAACCTTGTCTGCGCCGTAAGCTGCAAGCTCATCTGCCAGTCCTTTAACGTCGCTTCCGACCAATACTGCAGTTACCTCTGTTTCTAATTTTTCTGCAAGTCTCTTACCTTCGCCAATCAGCTCAAGCGCGATGCCGCTTACCTTGTTATCTACCTGCTGTGCGAAGACAAACACGCCTTTATATTCTTCTAAATTCATGATAAACCTCCATTATTCTAAGAGCGATATACTTTTTATCTGGTTTTATTAGATAACATGTTTCTCTTTTAACTTGTTCATAATGTATTCTACAGATTCAGAAGGATCTAATGTAACCTTCTCACCTTTTCCTTTTCTGACCTTGTCAGATGCTCTTGCAATCTGTGTCGGTGAACCTTTCAGTCCAAGGTTGGAATCGTCAACATCCTTCAAGTCAGCTCTGCCCCATGTAGTAATCTCTGCCTTATATGCATCAAAGATTCCACCCGGAGTCATATAACGAGGCTCATTCAATTCAGCAAGCGCGGTAATCAGACAAGGCATCTTTGCCTTCAATACATGATATCTGTCATCATACTGACGCTCAACAACAACACTGTCTCCCTCAATCTCAATCTTCTGTGCATAAGAAATGACTGGAATTCCAAGATGCTCTGAAATCTGCGGTCCAACCTGTGCCGTATCTCCGTCAATCGCCTGACGGCCTGTGATAATAAGGTCATAGTCGAGATTTCTGAGTGCACCTGCAAGTGTCTGTGAAGTAGCCCATGTATCAGCACCGCCAAGAACTCTGTCGGTAACAAGGATACCCTTGTCAGCGCCCATAGCCATTGCTTCGCGAAGAACTTCTTCTGCCTTGGGAAGTCCCATTGTAACAACAGTTACTTCCGCACCATACTGATCCTTTAATCTCAATGCTGCCTCAAGACCTGCCTTGTCATCAGGGTTCATGATTGTCAGCATAGCTGCTCTATCAAGTGTACCATCAGGATTGAACTTAACGCCACCTTTTGTATCAGGTACCTGTTTAACACATACTACAACTTTCATGTTTTTTCTCCTTATATTTTTAAATTATTTTCTATAATGCATCACGAAATGCGGTTCGCACACAGCATTTGAATCCGCTCTGTTTCTCATGCAGGCAAGGAAACTGTCGGTTTTCAAAGCCCTACACATTTCTACTTCAACAGATTTGCGGAGATAACCATTCTCTGAACTTCGCTTGTTCCTTCATAGATTTCGGTAATCTTAGCATCTCTCATCATACGCTCTACTTCGTACTCTCTTGTGTAGCCATAGCCGCCGTGCAGCTGTACAGCCTTTGTCGTTACTTCCATAGCCATCTCTGCCGCGTATAATTTTGCCATAGCCGCCTCTACATTGTAGGATGTCTTGTGATCCTTTGTATACTGATCCTTTGTGCACGCTGCCTTATAAACCATGTACTGTGCAGCCTGTGCCTTTGTAGCCATATCAGCAAGCTGGAACTGTGTATTCTGGAATGCGCCGATTGCACGTCCAAACTGCTTTCTTTCCTGTACATAAGCAACTGTTCTGTCGAGTGCGCCTTCGCCAATACCAAGTGCCTGCGCTGCAATACCGATACGTCCTCCGTCAAGCGTATGCATTGCAATACCGAATCCCTTGCCCTGCTGGCCTAACATATTTTCCTTCGGAATGCGGCAGTCCGTGAAAATCAGCTCATATGTTGATGAACCGCGAATACCCATCTTCTTTTCCTTTGTACCAAATGTGAATCCAGGTGTTCCCTTCTCAACGATAAACGCAGAAATCTCCTTTGTCATTCTGCCGCGCTTCTCAACAACGCCTGTGATTGCAAAAATAACGTATACGTCAGCTTCCTTACCGTTCGTAATAAAAATCTTTGAACCGTTCAGAACCCACTCGTCGCCCTCTAATACAGCCTTAGTCTGCTGTCCCTGAGCATCCGTACCGGCACCCGGCTCTGTAAGACCGAAAGCGCCAATCTTCTTGCCGCTTGCAAGATCCGGCAAATATTTCTGTTTCTGTTCTTCTGTACCATATGTAAGAATCGGATCACAGCAAAGTGAAGTATGTGCTGATACGATAACAGCTGTCGTACCGCAAACCTTGGCAAGCTCCTCAACACACATTGCGTATGTCAGGACATCACAGCCCTGTCCGCCGTATTCCTTCGGAATGGGAATTCCCATAAAACCGGCTTTTGCCATTTTTTCAACTGTCGCCCTTGGAAATTCTTCTGTCTCGTCTACCTCAACCGCAAGAGGCTTAACCTCTTTTTCAGCGAACTCCCTGAAAAGAGTTCTCGCCATCTCATGCTCTTTACTTAATGTAAAATCCATGTTATTATTCCTCCGTTTAAAATTAACTATTTTACCGCAGCCTCCATATCGTTGCAAAGCTGCAAATTATTAACTACGAACAGCAAGCCGCTGCGTATTGCGCACAGCGCCTTGCTGTAGTTTTACCTGACAAATTATTTCTTAGCGTAATCGTAGAAGCCAACGCCTGTCTTCTTTCCAAGCTTTCCAGCACGTACCATCTTTCTAAGAAGCGGAGCCGGCGCATACTTTGAATCCCCTGTCTCTGCAAAGATAACTTCCATAATAGCCAGTACAATATCAAGACCTATGTAATCGCCAAGTGCAAGAGGTCCCATCGGATGATTTGCTCCGAGCTGCATTGCCACATCAATATCAGCAACACTTGCAACCCCTGCCGCATATACGTTAATCGCCTCGTTGATCATAGGAATAAGAATTCTGTTTACAACAAAACCAGCCGCCTCGTTAACCTCAACAGGAGTCTTGCCGATTTCTGCAGCGATGCCTTTGATCTTCTCAACCAAATCTGCCGGTGTGTTGGCACCTGCAATAACCTCTACAAGCTTCATTCTGTCAGCAGGATTGAAGAAATGCATACCTATAAGCGGACGGTCAAGACCTGCTCCCATCTCTGTAATAGAAAGGGAGGATGTATTTGTTGCAAAAATACACTCCGGCTTAACAATTTCCTGTAATTCCTTGAAGGTTGACTTCTTAATTTCCATCTTCTCAGGAGCAACCTCGATAACAAGGTCACAGTCTGTGCAGATATCTTTTAATCCTGTCGCAATCTTTGCCGCGATAGCATCTGCCTTCTCCTGTGTAATCTTCTCTTTGCTTACGAGGAAGTTCAGGTTCTTTAAAATCTTAGCCTTACCGCCGTCTGCAAACTCCTGCTTAATGTCGCATAAGCAAACCTCATAGCCATCTGTCATTGCAAAAGCCTGTGCAATACCAGAACCCATTGTTCCGGCACCGATAATACCTACTTTCATTGTAAGTCCTCCTTATTCTTTATAATCTTAAATTTTATGTTTTCGAAAAGAAATGGCAGTCATTATCATAGATGCTGCTTATTTAGCAGTTCTTAAACGGCTCCTTAACCTTTTCCTTATTTTTATCAAGGAAAAATGCCATGCCGTACTTCTGATCCTCTGTCTCAAAGCAGTCGCCGAAAAGTTTCTCCTCAATCACAATTGCCTTGTCCATATCCACGTCAAGACCGTCGTTTATGGCTTTCTTACAGTTGCGCACTGCAATCGGTGCGTTCTTGGCAATGCCTGCTGCCATCTTCTCAGCCTGCGCCATAAGCTCCTCTGCGGAATATACAGCATTTACAAGACCAATTCTCAAAGCCTCGTCAGCCTTGATATTTCTTGCAGTATAAATCATCTGTTTTGCCATGCCTGCGCCTACAAGACGTGCAAGTCTCTGTGTACCGCCAAATCCAGGTGTAATACCCAGACCAACTTCAGGCTGCCCAAATACAGCATTGTCCGAACAAATCCTGATATCACAGCTCATCGCGATCTCGCATCCGCCGCCAAGTGCAAAGCCGTTTACAGCTGCGATGACCGGAATCGGGAATGTCTCGAGTTTTCTGAAAACATCATTTCCCTTCTTGCCGAAAGCTTCCCCTTCCGCCTTTGTAAGCGTACTCATTTCAGCGATATCTGCTCCCGCAACAAATGATTTCGCACCTGCCCCTGTGAGGATCAGGCAGCGGATTTCATCGAGGTTTACACTGTCAAGTGTCTCGTTCAGTTCATCCAGCACCTGTGAGTTCAATGCGTTCAATGCCTTTTCGCGGTTGATTGTAATTTTGCCGACTGCGCCGTTTGCTTCATAAAGTATATATTCCATACTTACCTCCATTATTTTCACTTTGGAAAGCGTCTCTTATTGGGACACCTTTCCAAAACTTAGCAAGTCTAAGGACATAGTTGCATATGCCCTTAGCGTTGTCACTTTTTATTATGTTCAGGTTTTATTCGTATTTCTTTACGATGGTCGAGCATCCCATACCGCCGCCAATACATAATGTAGCAAGTCCTGTCTTGGCATCCTTTGCCTCCATCTCATGAAGAAGTGTAACCAGAATACGGCATCCGGATGCACCTACAGGATGTCCCAATGCAATTGCGCCTCCGTTCGGATTCAGCTGCTTTTCAACATCAATTCCCAAATCCCTTCCTACTGCGATAGACTGTGCCGCAAATGCCTCGTTCGCCTCGATAATGTCAAAATCCTCAATCTTCATGCCGGTCTTAGCCATTACTTTCTTGGTAGAAGCTACTGGTCCAATACCCATTACTTCCGGTCTTACTCCTGCAAGAGCACCCGCAACCCACTCTGCCATCGGTGTAACGCCAAGTTCCTTTGCCTTCTCCTCGCTCATGACAACGATCGCTGCCGCACCATCATTGATTCCTGATGCATTGCCCGCCGTAACATATTTGTCCTTGTTAATCGGGCGGAGTTTTGCAAGACCTTCAATTGTAGAGCCAGCCCTTGGTCCTTCGTCCACCTTGAACTCTACCATTTCCTTTTTCTTCTTTACCATTACAGGTACAATTTCCTTATCAAAAGCGCCTGACTTCTGAGCTGCTTCTGCCTTCTGCTGGCTCTTCAGTGCAAACTCATCCAGTTCTTCACGTGTGATCTTCCACTCGTCACAGATATTATCTGCCGTCTGAATCATATGATAGTTGTTAAATGCATCCCACAGCGCATCATTGACCATTGTGTCTACCAATGTGCCATTGTTCATCCTATATCCGAAACGCGCGTTGGGAAGTGCAAACGGAGCCATCGACATATTCTCCATACCGCCTGCCACAACAACATCCGCGTCGCCTGCCAAAATCATCTGCGCTGCCATGTTTACACAGTTCAGACCGGAACCGCAGACAACATTCACCGTAACAGCAGGTGTCTCGATGGGAAGCCCTGCCTTGACAGCCGACTGACGGGCAACATTCTGTCCTTGTCCTGCCTGAATAACGCATCCCATATATACATGGTCAACCTTATCAGGAGCCACTCCTGCCCTGTTTAAAGCCTCCTTAATTACGATAGAACCAAGCTCTGCTGCCGGTGTTGTACTAAGTGAACCACCCATAGTACCGATTGCTGTACGACATGCACCTGCTAATACGATTTTTTTTGCCATTATCTTTTCCTCCATCTTTTATACTCTTGTGACAGATACCGGAAATCGTTGGTAATACCTCCGGCACCCATCTGTTTCCGCGTGATTGTGCTTGTTATTTTTGTCACAATCATTGTGATTATTTTATCACATTGTTAAAAAAAAAGCAATCTATTTATTTCTTGATATTTATTACATTTTTAACGAATTTCCGTTTGAAAAATTATAGATTTTTGTGAGATGTATGTTTGCACCAACTGTCATTTTTGCCAAGTCATTGTGCATTTTCCATATTTTTTACACCTTTTTCCTGTTGCAAAGGCACCGCCGGATCCTTCATCTTTACCTTCCTACTCCACTCCTTGGTAACATCATTTCTGACCACCTCGCATCTGTTGGCGCTCAGGAAGCCTGCGAGCTGGTAAAAGTCGACCCAGATCTCATTGTTTCCGTCCTTTTGTGACTCGTCAAAAATGAGCTGCAGTCCCACATGAAGATGCACGGTTTTGATGTTATTTACATTTTCCTTATCACTATATCCCGTATGTCCCATATATCCGATTACGTCGCCTGCCGTCACGTAATCTCCTTCTTTCAGTCCCTCGGCATACGGGCGGTTCTGCCTCAAATGCGCATAGTAATAATAGCGCTTTTTGTCAAAGCTGCGTATGCCTATGCGCCACCCTCCATACCGGTTCCAGCCAAGCGCCTCCACATAGCCTGACTCGCATGCGATTATCGGCGTTCCGACAAGTCCCATCATGTCATGCCCAAGATGCTGGCGCTTATATCCAAAATCCCTCCCGACGCCGAAATCGTCATAATCCTGATATGCAAATCCTCCCGCAATCGGCGAGAACGCCTTTAATCCGTACTTCTTCTGAAACTTACCGGATTCCTCTTCAATCTCATACACACCCAGCATTCCCCCGAGCACGGCAGAATACGCCTCATAGTAATATGAAAAATATTTGTACTTTTCCGCAAGCGCTTCCTTTGTCGTCTCCTTTTGCGTAAGCTTTTGTGCCACTTCATCTATGTATCCGGCTGACTTGCCGTCAAATTCTCCCCCGCCCCGCACAGCTGCATACGCAAGCAGTGCAATCCAGTCAAGGTGCACCTCCGACTCATACGACTGTATATCCAGCAGACAGGCCTTTTTCATGGCATCTTTTGACGCGTTAAAATCAACCCACTTTATGTAATCTGCCCCTGTCTGGCTGGCCGGCAGACCCTGAAACCTGTTTTCATACAGATAAATTCCAGATCCCAGCAGCAGCGTTACCAGCAGCAGACATGCCATCACTCTATTTTTCACACCATCACCATATTCTTTTCACGTTATCTGTTCATTATATGCCTGACCGCGTGAATCCATACATTCCATGTACTTCGAATGCTTGAAGGAGAACAAATCTTCCTGCGCATGGTGCCGCACCATAAAAACAGGTACCGGAATGACCGATACCTGTCTGCTTGTCCCTATTTCGTTAATTTTCCGGTTCTATAAGACCATAGGTGTTGCCCTTGCGCTTATAAACCACATTGACCTCATCCGTCTCCGCATTGCAGAACACGAAGAAATCATGACCGAGAAGTTCCATCTGGATACATGCGTCCTCCGCATACATCGGTTTGATGTCAAATTTCTTGGTGCGGACAATCCGAACCTCCTCATCCTCCACCTCGATATCCTTCTCTATAAAGTCTGTCCGCAGACTGGCCGCGCCTGCCTGCTGGTCTGCCCTGAATTTGTTCTTATATTTCTTTAACTGCCGTTCTATCACTTCCGCCGCAAGGTCGACTGATACATACATATCACTGCTTACCTGCTCCGAACGAATGATATTTCCCTTCATAGGAATGGTGACCTCTATCTTCTGTCTCTCTTTTTCAACACTAAGTGTTGCGTGTACCTCCGTTTCTGGCGTGAAATATTTCTCAAGCTTGCCAATTTTGTCCTCAACTGCCGCCCTTAATCCGGGCGTAACGTCAATGTTCTTACCGCTGATAATAAATTTCATTATGTCCACATCCCTTCGTACTTATTGACAATTATAACTGGCTATTATCCGACACTTCTAAAGTGAATTGGAATAATCAGCTAATTGTATATTGATTATAACATACCAGTATATTTTTTCAATATTTTTTGTGGATTATTATTAAATTTTTAATTTATTTTCCAGATTTTTTGATATATTTCAACATCTGTTTTCCAATTTATTCTGTCAATGGCTTTATCACAAATTTTATATCCAAAATGCATTTTCATACTTTTTTCACAAAACAGTTGTTTCTTTTTCTTTTCTGCTTTTCCACAAGAAAGCCTGTTCATTCCTGTGGATATTGTGGATAAATCGGTGCATAACTCGATTTTTCAAGCCCTATGCCTTTTTTTCATGTGGATAAAATGTGAACGTATAAAAAAATGACTGTTGTGTCACAATCTTGTACCTGCTTTTTTTTGTGCACTTTTTCCTACATACTTTTTTCCGGAAAAAAGTACATAACATTACCATCTTATGCCCGCTCAGACAGCAAAGAATTTCTTCCCCTGTGCCCCCCTGCACCATCAAAAAAGACGGATAACCAAATCCGTTATCCGCCTTGTATCGCTTAGAAAATTCTTCTTACCGCTAAAATCTTACGGTATGATGCGTTAGAAACAATAATACCTGTCTTGGATGTGCTTGCATGTACAATCTGACCATTTCCGACATACAGTCCAACATGACCGGAATAGCATACAATATCACCCGGCTGTGCATTCTCAAGTCCGCCCACTTCATAGCCCTGACTTCTCAATGCAGAAGATGAATGCGGCAGGCTTACACCGAAGTTAGCGTACACGCTCATGACAAATCCGGAGCAGTCTGTACCGTTTGTAAGGCTTGATCCGCCATAAACATATGGATTTCCAACAAACTGTGTCGCATAATTAATTACAGATTTACCGATTTCACTTCCCTCTGAAGAAGCAGCTGTACTTCTAGCAGTGTTGATTGTTGCCTGATTCGCTTCTGATTTCTGTGCCTGAAGTTCCGCCTGATTTTGTGCCCTTGCAGTCTCCGTTGCCCTTGCTGCCGCTCTGGCTTCCTCACGTGCCTTAGCCTCCTTAGCAAGTCTTGCTTCCTCTTCCTCTTTTGACTCTGCATGTACAAAATCAGTCCTAAGATTTACATAGTCTCTGGAAACGTAGCCGTCACCTTCCTCGATGGCTATCTTAACCCATCCGTCAAGTTCCTCGACTACAACCAGTTCCTCCTCAATTGGTACAAGTCCAAGCACTGGCGATTCCGTGCTTGCTTCCTGACGAACCTTAAGCGTCGTGGTATTGACAATAGCATATGTAGTCCCTACTTCCTTCGCAAGCGCCTCTGCCTCCTCGCCTACTACGCAGTATTCGCCTTTTACATATCCGGTACAGTTTCCTGATACAATTTTGTACCAGCCGTCTTTCTCCTCGATAAATTCACCAACAGACTTATCATAGAGTTTTCCGACAATTTCGCTGTCCTCGCTCGGAAGACTTCTTACATTGACATAGTTGGTTACCCTTGCAATGACAAGCCCCGAAAAATCCTGTGCATCTTCCTGTGTCTCTGTTTCCGTCTCGTCCTCGGTTTCCTCTTCTGTCTCTACATCCTCATATGTATCTGTCGCTGAAAAGCCGGCACTCGTCTGGAAATCATCATCCGTACCCAACTCTGTGGATTCCTCTGTCTCCGATGTCTCCTCGGCACTGCCTGTCTCCTCTGTACTATTTGCTTCTTCTGTCGAAAGTTCTGTCTGCTTTTCTGTTTCCTGCTCTGTTGTGACCTGCTGTGCAGACTCCTCCTCGGAATGCTCCACATCAGTCTGTGTACCTTCTTCTATATTTACTGTAGAAGCTTCAGACTCACTTTCCTCGAACGTCTCGCTGATTTCCTGCACAATCTCAGTTGATACATTTGCAGTCAAGGCGTTTACTTTCATGACATTCGTCGGTGTTTCCGCCAACGCTACTTTCTCAGATGCCAGTACAATATTGGGCTGTAACCCCGATGCGCTTTCAAGATAAGCTATATTCTGAACGACCTCCACCTGAAGATCCTGTATGGTACTGCTCTCATCCAGCACAACTGCGACTCCTGCCGCAGGTACATCTGATGCATTATGAATCTTTGACTCAAGTGTCGTTTGATATCCAGATAACGAAAGTGACCCAGCAATGGCACACGCCGCAACCTTCATGCCGTACTTGTTCATATTCTAATCCTCCAAAATGTGGTACATATCATTTCTTCCTGTAACGGTAACCAATCTATTACTGAAAGTTACCTGTAATGTTTCAATTTATCGTTAATTATTACGAATTTGTTACACCCATGAAATAAATTATCACATTTTGCAGTAAATGTCAAGTCGTCTTTTTGCACACAAATGCATCATAATTGCCCAGTGTACGACCTACACCCCCCTATATCCTTATAAAATATACAAAATCACTCTGTATATCCGACCTTTTTTGTCGTTTTCTACTATTTTTGTGTCATTTTTCAACATTTATTAAATTTATAATATTTTAAATATTTTTTTATTTTTTTGAATATCTTTTTCCTATGCCTGTTCCACAAAATAATTTTGCACGGAATAAACCGCATTTGCACCATCTGCTACTGCCGTAATGATTTGCCGCATTGGTTTTTTCCGGATATCCCCGACGGCAAAAATACCTTCCTTGGAGGTCACGCATGTTTCATCAGCAAGAATGTATCCCTTTTCATCCATTTCAACCATCCCCCGAAACAATTCCGTATTCGGTTCAATTCCGACGGCGATAAATACACCATTGACCGCAAGGCTGCTTTGTACATCGCTTACATTGTTATAGACACTGACGCCCTCCACAACATCCTCTCCCGTAATTTCCTTTACCACACTGTTCCAGAGCACCTCAACATTATCGAGCGACAGAAGTTTTTTCTGAAGGCTGTCTGCTGCCCTAAGTTTATCTCTCCGGTGGATGAGATATACCTTTTTACAAATGCCGGCGAGGAACACTGCATCCTCCACGGCAACGTCTCCGCCGCCCACAACCGCGACTGTCCGATTCCTGAAAAACGCGCCATCGCATGTGGCGCAATACGACACCCCCGCACCCAAAAGTTTTTCTTCTCCTAGCACGCCAAGTTTCGAATGCGATGCCCCTGTCGCAAGAATGACAGCCTTTGCCGAAAAATCCCCTTCCGCTGTATGGACTACTTTTAATCCGGATGCATGCTCCACTCCCTGCACATCCGCGGTGATAAACGCTACACCCAGATTATCTGCATGCATCCTGAACTTTTCAGACAGTTCACTGCCGCTAAGTCCGGGTAAGCCCAGATAGTTGTCAACCTCATATGTTATAAGAACCTGTCCGCCGCTGATAGGACTCCTGTCAATCACTGCCGTTTTCAGGCCTGCACGCACGGCATAGATGGCAGCGCCTAGCCCCGCCGGTCCTGAACCTATAATTAATACGTCATATCTGTTTTGTTCCATCATGTCCAACCTCCATCCAATGTTATTATTTGTCCTGTTAAATATGTGTTTGCCACACTCAGATACTTTACCAGCTCTGCCACCTCGTCCGAACGTCCTATGCGGTCAGCCGGTATTTCCTGTATCATATTTTCCATATCCTCTCTCTCAAAGCAGTGATTCATGTCCGTGTCAATTACCCCGCATGCTATTGCATTCACTTGTATATTACTCGGCGCAAGCTCCTTGGCAAGCGCGCGGGTAAACGCATTCAGTCCCCCCTTTGATGCAGAATATGCGACTTCCATCGATGCTCCGACAGTTCCCCACACCGAAGAAATATTTATGATTCTCCCGCAGCGCCTGTGCACCATGCACGGCACTGCATACCTGCATGTCAGAAAACAGGCATTTAAATTTGTGTCAATCACTTGGCGCCACTCCTCAAATGACATATCCGTCAACAGCCCGACGTAAGAAATCCCTGCATTATTTACAAGGAGGTCAAGATACGGTATATCACGAAACATTTTGGCAACCATCTCTTCATTGCAAATCGAAAAACCATAGCAATTACAATTTATTCCGTAAAGCGCCTCAAGCCCTGACGCAAATTCACCCAGCATCTCTATATTCTTGTGGCAGGTAAGGTATAAATCATACCCCTCCGCGGCAAGCATCTGCGCAATGCTTTTCCCGATTCCCCTCGATGCACCTGTGACAAGCGCCTTCTTCCTGTTTTCATCTGACATTTTAGTATCCGCTCCTTTATAAATTTCATTCATGGCGAATGGCATCCTGAAAAAACAAGTACGAACACCTCAGATTCCTGTGGTCTTCGTACCAGTTTTGCCCTTGTTAGGAACTGTTCAGAAATTACTTGTGGCAAGGACGCCGCATAAATGTTCATCTGCAAAGAAGAAAATCGCAGCCATAGTGGGCTATGTCAAGATTTTCTGATGCCGCAGATGAGCATTTAGGCAAGTCATTGTCATGAGTAATTTATTAACAGTTCCTTAGTCCTGGGCAACTACTTCTTTATAAAATTCTGAATAATCCGTCCGCTTTTCTTTCGTAAACTGGATTGCTGTCCGCGGGTGCTGGTTCAGAAGCCCTGTCATCATGTACTGGAGATCAAATCCCCAAACCACTCCGTCCTCTTTCAGCTTATTCATGTACCTCTCTATAAACTGGATTGCATAGTAATTATTATACTTCGGATTGTGCAGAAAACCAAGCAACAGCTCCATCGCGCAGTTTCCTGCACCTCTGCCCATGCCGGAATATGTGGCATCCAGCCAGTCCACGCCGTCCCCGACTGCCTCAATCGTATTTGCAAACGCAAGCTGCTGGTTGTTATGTGCATGAATCCCAAGCTGCTTGCCGTATTTTGCAGCAAACTCCATATAGGTGTCCGCGATACGCGCAATCTGCTCCGGATACAATGATCCGAAACTGTCAACGATATAGAATACATCTACAGATGTCTTTCCAAGGATGTCGAGCGCAACCTTCAAATCACTTTCCTGTCCGTTGGATATCGCCATTATATTGCAGCATACCTCATACCCTTTTTTCTTTGCATCCTCAATCATATTTACGGCCGCCGGTATCGTATTCAGGTAAGTTGCCACACGGATCAGATCAATCGGGCTGTCCGCGCGATCCAGAATGTCCTTCCTGTAATCACACCTTCCGACGTCAGCCATCACTGCTATTTTCAGGCTTGTGTCATTGTCCCCGACAATATCCCTGATATCATCATCATGGCAGAATTTCCACTTGCCAAACTTACTTTCATCAAACATTTCCCTTGATGCCTTATAGCCCATTTCCATATAATCAACGCCGGCTTTAACGTTTGTCTCATACAGCGCCCTGACAAACGCGTCCGTAAAATAAAAGTCATTTACCAGACCGCCATCTCTAAGTGTGGCATCAACAACCTTGATGCTTGAACGATAATCCATCAAACTAACAATTTCCTTCATTTTCCCGTTCTCCTATATCTTTTTCCTATAAACTATTCTACAAGTAAAGAACCTCTTTTCGGATTATTCAACATTTTAGCACGTTGAAGTGCAAAAGTCAACTGTTATTCTTTTAGAAATAATATTCCTTATACACTGTATAACTTTTTATTGGAAATTGTAATCATGGTAATAAATTGTTTGCTTAATTGTTTCTGCCATATTTAATAAAATAAACCCTTGAAACATTTAACATTTCAAGGGTTTGACTTATTTCTAAATTATCTCTTGGAGAACTGAGGTGCACGACGGGCAGCCTTTAAGCCGTATTAAAATTCTCTTAGTGCCGTTTTCCCTTGATTTTTCGGGCTTTTTTGAACTTCTCCCCACTGGTTGTCCTATCCCTTAACCAAACAAATTGGTGCATTTTAACTGGAAAATGCCTGATGAAATGCCCCGTTCACCACCGCAAAAAGTTCCTCTGGCTTATTATACTTCACCTTTGCATAGATGTCCATAGTTGTTTTGCTATTTTCATGTCCGGCAAGGTACTGAACCGTCTTAGGGTCAACACCGGAATACAGCAAGTTGGTGATATAGGTATGGCGCAGCAAATGTGGCGTCACATGGAAATCCAGTGTATATTGAATCTTGGGGTTGTTTTTCTGTGTCATCCCCAGCGCCGGTGTGACAGTATACTTAATGCTCTGCCCATTTACATATTTATAATAGTTGCGCGCCTGAGTAGAGCGGACCACCACATACTGCCATACCCTTTGAAACTGCGATGCGGATAACGGTTCCCCGTTGCTGTCGGAAATCACATATTCTGATGCAGAGGTTTCTTTGACTTCCCGCAGGTAGTCCGCCAGACATTTGGGAATCGGTATGTCCCTTCGAGCTGCTTTCGTTTTCAATGTGGTGGAAATCACTGGCCTGTTATGTTCTGTGCGCCATGCCCGCCGCACAGAGATATATGGTGTGGGTGCATCCAGAAAAACACAATCCCATTGCAAGGCAAGTGCTTCTTCCCGGCGCAGGCCCGAATACAGACCGATCATAACAAAGAGTTGTGGCGGAAGTCCTTTCACTGTATCCAGCAGCACTTTTACCTGTTGATCTGTCAGTGCCTCTTTTTTCTGTATCGGCTTTCCGCCCTTTGATGAGATTCCCACGCAAGGGTTATGTTGAAGTAATTGGCTACGCTCTGCCGAATAGAAAATGCACTTAATGAGCATATTTACCGTATTATACAAACCCGCAGATTTTTTTGACAGTGGCACAAGTGCCAGCCGAATGTCATCTGCCGTTACTTCCTCCATATACATATCGCCCATAGGCTTGATGATGTAATTATTCATATTGGAAGTATAACCCTTCAATGTGGCAGCGGACACCTTGGCAGACTGCATCAGCAACCACTTCTCACAATACTCTGCAACTGTAGGATGTTCCCGATGAAAGATTATCTCCTCCACCTGACGTTTTGCCTCTGCCTGCTTTTCATACAATTCTTCGCAGGTGGTTGCGTATAAGCTCACCTGTTTCCCATCAGCATCCAGAATCCGTGTCCGGTAATACTGTACTCCCTTTCGCATGACTGTTCCGTATTGAGGTATTGTTGTTTTCTTTTTAGCCATCTTGGACCTTCCTTTCTTGAAATGTGCAGCCTATGTACTTACACTCTCTTTTTATCAGAAAGTCCCAATTTAATCAAAGATACGGCCAGCCTAAAACAAAAAGCGAGACAGCCTTGCCTCGCTTTTTGTCTGTTTTCAGTTTTAATCTTATACAGCTTCCCATTGGGCGAAAGCACTGCCCATAGTTCTTACAAGCTGATCTGGCCTGTTGTATTTGACCTTGGCGTAAATATCCATAGTGATTTTGCTGCTCTCATGGCCTGCCAGGTATTGGACCGTTTTGGGGTCCACCGATGAATGAATCAGATTTGTGATATAAGTATGACGCAGCTGGTGCGGTGTCACTTCAAAATCCAGGCTGTAAACAACTTTGCCATTATGGGCTGCTTTTTCTCCAAGGACCGGTGTAACCGTATGCTTTACGCGCTTTCCATCTTCATACCGGTAATAGCAGCGCTCCTTAACCGTTCTGGTAACAATATACTGCCAAAGCCGCTTGAACTGCGTATAAGACAGTGGTTCACCATCTCGATTGGCAACCACATAGTCCGAAGTGGAAGTTGCCTTTGCTGCCTTTAAGCACTCTGCCAGACAAATGGGGAGGGGAATGTTTCTCTCCGCAGCCTTTGTCTTTAACTCGGTAAGAATAACCGGCCTGTTATGCTCTGTATGCCATGCCCGTCTTACCGTCAAATATGGGGTGTCCGTATCCAGATATACAGAATCCCATTGTAACGCAAGAATTTCTTCCCGCCGCAATCCGGCATACAAGCCGATCATAACAAACACATAAGGCGGTAAACCCCGGATAGCGTCTAAAAGGCGTTCTGCTTGTTCATCTGTCAAAGCCTGCCGTTCCGCTTGAGGACCCCCCGCCCTTTGCATCCAAATACATAGTCGGATTTTCGTCAATCACATGGCTCTCTTTCGCTGCCCGGAAAATGGACTTATAAAGAATCACCACCGACTTGTAAACCGAAGCTGATTTTTTAGAAACGGGAACAAGTGCCAGCTGAATGTCATCCAATGTTACATCTGCCATCCGTTTCTGCCCCAGCTCTTTGATGATATGACGCCGCACCTTAGATGTATAATCAGTCAGTGTGGTGGCACGAATATAAACCGACTGCATCAGCAGCCATTTTTCGCAATATTCAGTAACAGTGGGCGATTTCCGATGAAAAGTGGCATTGTCAATCTGCTCCAATGCCTCTATTTCTCTATCGTACAGTTCTTCAGGCGTTCTTGCATAAAGAGCGATGAGCTTTCCATTCGCATCTCTTATCCTGGTTCTGTAATACAGGACACCTCTTTTCATGACAGTGCCATATTCTGGAATTACAACTTTTCTTTTTGCCAATTCCGTCACCTCCTAAAAATAATCTCCAGCGCTGTATCTTTGTTTTATCAGATATACAGGATTCCAGCAAGGATACGGAATGGGTCATGCTCTGGTACTTCGTGGTCTACGGTAAGTCACGCTCTTGTCCGCGGGCTTTGCCCTATGTGTGCATTTTGCGATATATTCCTGAAGGCCCGCCGCAGTAAAATACACGCAGCCATTCTGCACATACTGAACATAGGCAATCAGACCATTATTGCGGGCGGCGTCCAACGTGGCAATACTGATCCCCAAAATCTTTGCAGCTTCTTTTCGTGTAATAAGTTTTTCCATGTAACATATTCCCTCCAATCTGTCAAGTTTGTCATTGTGCTTTCAAAATCACATGAATACGCTGGCAGACAAAACTGCCAGCGCATGGTATCTAATCTTGAAATAGAAAGCTATCACAGACAAAAAGCCGGAGAATCACTTCCTAATTTACATATCTCTACTTCTCGTCATATTTGCCACGCCCCCTGACGATGGGGACATAACAGGCCGCTCCCGGCA
>CAJTTO010000039.1 GCA_910579275.1 uncultured Lachnospiraceae bacterium | reverse complement strand
GATGCATCTCTACCATTACGCTATTTCACGGACTTTGCAGTAAATGCAAAGTCCTAGGCTGAACTGTTACTGCGCTATACAACAGACCTCGACAAAAAACCATACTTGACAGCCGATTTTAACAAAAAAGTACTGACCTATCAATGTATCACTCCACACGTTCTTTCTCAGAACGCCCATGTACACAAAAAAACTCAGTGAACTTTTCACTGAGTTTTGAGCAGCGCTACAAGGATTCATGCTTTTTATCCTTTATTTCCGGGGTTTTTTCAATAGCACAAAAGGAAATTGACCTAACGGTTATTGATCTTTTCAATTAGTTGTTTATACAACGCTTCACTAATAAATCTCCTGCTATTTTTCAGAATGTCCAGACCAGAGAATATCTCTTCTCTAGATAAAAGCCCCTGCTCATATGCCTCTAAAAGAATACCGAGAGTTCCCATAACCTTAAGCCCCATCTGTACTGCAACTTTTCTTCCTTTTATCTCATCCATTAAAATCAGATCCGCACCTTTGTTATCTGTATAAATAATCGCTTCACTTTCTCCCCTGTCTAATCCTGTGACCCGCTGGATTAAATTAACAGATGATTCCTGTCCAACCTCAACTTTAGTAATAAAACTACATTCCTTTATCTGTATAGCTTCTTTTTCAAATGCAGGATTTAATGTCAACTCATCATATACAGCTTGTGGTATTAACACCTCCTGAAATAAACCATGAAGCAAATTAAGCTGATTGATTTTTAACAGTGATATAACAGGGATTGCATCCGAAACTACTATCATCTGATTCTCCTTTGTATTGCTTGATATGTTTTGACATCCTCCTCAACCTCTGAAATGTCCATATTTAGATAGGGAAGTCCTATTTCATCGTACAATGTAATTAAGTCAAGCTTCCTGATACCAAGAATTTCAGCAGCTCTGCCATGTGAAATTGTCAGATCCTTTATATAAGGATATAGGATTAATGCATTCCGCTTCAACTCTTCCTTTTTATCCTTGCTGTTCACATATATTATCATCTCTTTTGGAACACTGATTTCTATCTTTGCACTCTCCATACTGCTCTCCCTTCTGTCAGATGAATATTTATAATAAAATTATACACTTAAAACACTCATTCCACAAGAAAGAATTTATCCTTTATCAGAACCCAAAACCAATACAACCTGATAAATCTTTCAATCCCGCATTGGCAAATATCGTTGCCATATTAGGTTTTCAAAACATACAAAAAACCTCAGCACTGTTCCTGCTAAGGTTTCAAAGCAGCGCTACAAGGATTCGAACCTTGAAATGACGGAGTCAGAGTCCGTTGCCTTACCGTTTGGCGATAGCGCTATATTCATCATATCTGTGCCACTCTCCGTAGCACGTTATTTAGTATATACCAAGTTTCGAATAAATGCAAGTACTTTTTTTATTTTTTTTTAAATTTTTGACTACTCTGTCGAAAAAGCATTGACACTGCAATTGGATTGTGATAACTTAGAAAAAATTTATTAAAATTCGCACAAATCAGGGAGGTCATTCGGAAAATGAACATACTATTGGTGAACTGCAGTCCTGTGCGAAACGGGGCAACTGCGGAAATCATTAAATCTGTACACTCCTTTCTGGAGGGCAGGCACACGATACAGAGTATCTGCATCGACGACTATGACATTCATTTCTGTAAGGGATGCCGAAGTTGCCACCAAACAGCAGCATGTGTTCTAGAGGATGATGTGCCAAAAATCATCGCAGCATTTGAATGGGCAGACTGTATCGTCTGTGTCTCCCCATCCTACTGGGCAGATGTTCCCGGTCAGTTCAAGGCATTTATCGACCGCTGTACGCCATGGTGCAATACCCACGAGCCACACGCCAAAATCGGCTCCGGCAAAAAAGGCTACTCCATCGCGCTGCGAACCGGTCCTAACATGCGGGAATGCAGCAGGATTATTGAGAGCATCGAGCATTTCTACGGACATATGGAAATCATTCCCAGCGGAAACATGGGTCTTTGTTCTATTGAATACAAAGAAATCTCCGTAACAGGACACCTCCCGTTTTATCAAGTCATGCGAAATTCCGTTCCCATTTTGCATCGGTTGTGTTAAAATGTTTGAAAACAAACACACTCTAAAGGGAGGATTACAAAATGACGATTGAAGAACAACGCAGCTTTATATTGAGCGGAGCACTGTATAACGACCTGACGCCCGAGCTTGTGAAGGCGCGGGAAAATACTGTATTTCTGACAAATGAATACAATGCAAGCTTTGGAAAGCCCGCGGCGGAAAGAGAAGCCATTTTAAGAAAACTGCTCAAGTCCATCGGGGAAAATGTGCACTTTGAGCCGACATTCCGCTGTGAATTCGGATACAACATTACTATAGGAAGTCATTTTTATGCCAATTTTGACTGCGTCCTGCTAGACGGCGGGTGCATTGATATCGGTGACCACGTTCTGTTTGGTCCCAGAGTCGGTATTTACACATCCAATCATGCGACAGATGCGTGGGAACGCATCCACGGCGCCTGCTACGCAAAGCCTGTCAAAATCGGAAACAATGTGTGGGTTGGCGCAGGCGTCCATATCAATCAGGGCGTGACCATCGGCGACAATACCATTATCGGCTCTGGCAGTGTTGTCACAAAAGACATTCCGGCAAATGTCATTGCTGCAGGCGTCCCCTGCAAGGTTATCCGCGCAATAACAGATGCTGATAAAACAGGGTGGACGCCCTAGAGCGTTTGATTTGGCGTCAGGAACTTATTGCGGCAAGTCCTGCACTCCGTTATCCGAGTATTCATTGGAGAGATACCGAAACGTACCGTCCGCAAACGGCTGCACCACTATCCTATCCGTAAAAACACAGTCCTCGCCAAAATCAGTCCGGACGCCGTCCACAGTGAGCGTGATGGTTCCGTCTGCATTTTGTGTGTAACCGACGACTTCGCCAAAAGGAGCGTATGGGGATGCGAAAATCCGCTCATACGGATAACTGTCACTTGCAGCATCATAACCGCACTTTCTGCGCAGCTGCTGCTTTGTGACAGGAAAATAAATCATCATAATATGCTCGTATTCTTCCGCCGGAATCCGGTCATTCTCCATCTTGATATTTTCTCCGGTATACATGCGGTAGATATCCTCAAACAGACACGGCTCCAAAATTTCCTCCGCAGTACTGCTGTCCCAGCTTGTCACAAACGCATCATAGTTGGCAAAGCTGATGCCGTACACATACTTTTTCGTCAGTTCCCTGCATTCCTCTGACAATGGCTTTACGCGCAGATACTCGTTTGCGTCCGCATGCACGACTGTCTCTTCATACGTATAAATCAAATACCCTTTTGGTGTCATCTTCATCTCCGACACGTTGCTCACCAGTGTATTTTTTATGTACGGTGTACCGCCCTCTTTCCAGTCTACTCCAACATAGTAAGCCTGCAGGCTGCCTTTCCGGCAAAGGAACGTGACGACGCCGAGCAGTCCGTCACTGTGCACTTGAAATATTGTTACTTCGGCATCATGCGCTTTTGTATATGCCTGATAAAAGGTTTCCACCTCCTCATAATTTTCCATGTTGACATCGTCTGCCACGCTGACATAGCCCGCATTTCCCAAAAGCCGCACAACTTCACGGCACGTCTCTTTGCTGAAATTCTTAACACCGGACGCATACGATGTGCCTTGCACAATTTCCATATTTTCGTATTGCTGACGGACAGATTCGGCTGCCGTCAAAATGATGTCCTCCAATTCCTTTTTCTCCGATTCGTTAAGCAGGCACTCGTCCGCGTGCGGAAGATACCACAGCGTCTCATCCCCATCCGGTTCCTCTTGTCCCATGCGGGTCTTTGGCGTTTGTTCCCCGTAAATTTCCTCCCACTCCCCGCTTGTCAGGCGTTCCGTGCGCCACCACGCGTCATACACTTCTCCCACAATTCTATTTGACACATACTGAAACGCACCATCCTCCGCCAAACGTATTGTGACTTCGTGGGAAAATGCTTTTGCCGTGTTCTCATATGGAAATACGGCATTCACGGTCAGGGTGATAGTTCCGTCCGCATTTTCCGTGTATCCGACAACCTCGGGATATGGCTGGCTGGTACACTCAATTTCATACAGCCCTCTGGGTCTGTACGAATACGTTTTATCTGCCGGAACATACAATGTTTGCGATTGCAGTGTCGAACTGCTGATATTTAGGAAGGATTGTACCACTGTCTCAAATTCCTTTTCGGGAATCCCGTAAACTACCCCCTTATTTGGATTTTCATTCAATACATAGGGTACCGGCTGATGACAAACCATAGGGTAAAAACGATCAAACAAATCATACATATCCAGACTTCCAAAATCCGTCTCGTCCCATTCGGAAAGGAACAGGTTATTGCATGCATAGCCCACAGGCAGTACGTATCTGCGGTTCAGTTCGCGGCATGTTCTGTCCAGCGGAGCCACTCTGACAGCGGCATGTTCGGGTGCCTCTGCCAGCGAAACGATATAGTAATCTTCCGAAAAGTAACTGCCCGCAAACAAAAGATACCCCTCCTGTGTATACTGCCACAAGTCCGCACGGTACTTCACCGTGTCCCTGACTGAAAATTTTTTGTCTGTAATGTACTGGTAAAAGCTCCTGTCGACATCAACCGCACCGTCTTTCGTGTGAAAATCATATTTTTGAAATCCCTGTATTCCGTTTTCCTGCTCCGCGCCGGAGTTTATATCCGCAGCCGCGGTTTGCATTTCTCTGCTGCCAAATATTTGCAGAATTGTAAGCTCTGCCGTCTTCTTTGCATCTACTGCCTCACAAAAGCCGATTACCTGCGCTGCGTTTGTCATGTCAATCTGGTTCTCACCGTCAATCGCCGCATACCCGTATTCGCCAAGTCTGTGCACAAGATTTTGCAATATTTCCAGTTCATCCATCGTTGTCTGACATGATGCTTCATTTATATAGTCACAGATGACTGCCGTAATCTGTTCCGTCTCATTGTCGAGAACCAATTCCGTCTGCGCACTGTTATTTCTTAATATAATATCCTCTTTTTCCTGTTGTTTCACCGCACAAGAAATCATTGAAAAACAAACGCAAAGCATGGCTGCGGACAGCAAAAATTTGTTTGGCTTTTGAAATGGGCGCATATACTTATTTCCTCTCTGAATAAAATCTTTTTACTAATATTACACTTGTAAGAATTATAAGTCAAGTAATTTTTCTGCGCAGACCACCGCATGATAAAATGCAGCATCCCCATTTCTCAGCTCTTCACGAGCCACACGACTGATAATGTTTTACGCCAAACTGCCATATCAAATAACAGATCAGCCAGAACACAGCGATTCCAAGCGGACAGAGCGCCAAATACCAATGATGTGATTTTCCCATCAAAAAAACGGCGGAATCCTTCATCTCACCGTTCCTCCACCACCATATGGACACTGTCCCCGGCACCTTTTCCCAGCTGCCTGCGGATGTCCTTGAGCATACCTATAATATAGCAGACATTTCCCTTGTCGTCTTTCACGCCCATGTTGACAATGCTCCCGTCATACGCAATACCGTCAAAAACCGCATGCACCTTGACACGCCCCTTGCCGAACTCCTCGCGGATATTCCATGGAAAAATCACATAGGCTCCTCCCTTTTCCGGAATTTCATATATTACCGTGTCATACTCATATTTTTTTCCCACAGCACACCTCCATGCTTAATTGTGATTCTTTCTGCTTTTCACCATACACCCACGTCTTTATTATATCCAAAATTACTGTTTGCACCTGTCCGATTGAACAAGTTCATGCCCAAACAGTCGTATACGAACCGCATCGGAACAAACGGTCTGCAAACGATAGAACCATAAAGAATTGATTCCTTTCTCTACGGTTCCAGCCTACAGCCTTCGGCACACAAGATTTGTACCGGACTTGACAGTCATTTTCAATTTACCGTGACCGGCAAACGCTATCAGAACGATAAGACATGCAACAACCTTAACAATAGTTTATCATTCGCAAAAACGGAAAACAAGTGCGAGTTTTTACATTTCACCGAACGTATATTTTTCACCGTTTTTACACTTTCCTCCACTCTTTTCGCAAGTGATATTGAAATTTTCCTGTATTTTTTGTACACTATAAGAGACGGCACAAAAGTATATCCTCCTTCAGACTGCGGGAGGGTATTTGAAGGGAGATTAAAATATGAAAAAAGCAATCAGTCAATCCTTACTCACCGCAATTCTAAACGGAATTTCCATTTTATCGCTGGTATATCTGGTATTATCCCTGTCTTCGTACAGGAATATCAACACGCAGCTTAACAAGGCGTATGAGGAGCGTTTCAACCTGACTTACAATGCAAACCGTTTCATGAACGGTTCCGCTTATCTGACGAACGAAGTCCGGGCATTTGCGGCAACCGGATCTCAGGAACATTATGACAATTACTGGAATGAGGTAGACAACCTGAAAAACCGCGACAAGGGTGTTGCGGCAATGCAGGAAATCGGCATAACATCCTTAGAGCAGAAAATGATTGACGACATGTATGCCCTTTCCAACCAGCTTGTACCGCTCGAGGACGAAGCGATGAAAAATGTGCAGAGCGGAAAGAAAACAGTGGCGCTTGATTATGTATATGGCCCCGAGTACAGCGAGTCCATCGAAAAAATCAACACCTTAAAAGAACAGTTTTTATCTGATTTGGATAAGCGTACCGCAGAACAGGTCGAAAACCTGATCACACAGACGAACAGCATCCGTGTGCAGATGATTGTTGCATTGTCTATTGTCGGCATCATGCAGCTTTGCAATATGATCCTTGTCCGTTTCAAGGTACTGCGCCCCATTATGTCAGTGAAAAAGCAAATGCTGGAAATTTCCCATGGAAATCTTTCATCAAGCTTTGACCTGACGCCCGACACTTCAGAAATCGGAATGCTTGTGGAATCTATCCATGAGACAAAACATGAACTGAAAAAATATATCAGCGACATCAACACAACGCTGACGCAGATGGCGCAGGGCAACATGGATTTGACCATCGGCAATGACTACCGCGGCGAATTCCAGCCCATTCAGCGCGCAATGGCGCAGATATTGGACTCCTTCAACAATGCGCTCTACCAGATTCACAGAGCCTCCGCACAGGTATCGGAGGAATCCGGCAAGATGTCGTCCAGTGCACATAGTCTGTCAGACGGCGCAACGGAACAAGCTGCCGCTGTCGAGGAGCTGTCCGCAAGCATCATGGAAATTTCAAAACAGGTGAACAGTACTTCCTCAGATGCGGAAAATGCCAACAAGGCATCCGAAGAATCCATGAAGCACTTGTCCGTGTGCAATGAAAAAATGGAAGCACTGCGCGCGGCAATTGAAGAAATTTCCGATTCATCACGCCAGATTGGCGGGATTACAAAGGCAATTGAGGACATTTCTTTACAGACAAATATCCTCGCACTGAACGCATCCGTAGAAGCGGCGCGCGCAGGCGAGGCAGGAAAAGGATTTGCAGTTGTTGCCGGTGAGGTACAAAGTCTTGCGAACAAAAGCACGGAGTCCGCAAAAGATATATCACTATTGATTGAAAAATCCATCAAACAAGTACAGAATGGCGCTTCACTGTCCGTTGAAACCATGAATGCACTGATGGAAGTAATCTCCAGCGGTGAACAGTCAGCGGCAATGATTGAGCGGATTGCATCCTCAGCAATGCAGCAGGCAGAATCGCTCGAGCAGGTGACTGTCGGCATGAACCAAATTTCCGATGTTGTCCAGAACAATGCCTCAACCGCGGAAGATACCGCATCCTCAGCACAGGAGCTGCGGCACAGTGCCGAGGAACTCAGGGATTCTGTACATAGATTCCGTCTGCGGAGAAAATAAGGTTATTCTTACTATTCTTTGATATACATTCTTGCCTCATAAGGGCGCAGATTCATCATTTGGTCTGCGTCCTTATAATTGCTTATCAGCAGGCGCATCGACGCGTCAGCCTGTTTCAGCCCGCATGGCACCGTTTTGCCGTAAAAATTGCAGACTACCAAAAGCTGCTGGGACGCGTTTGTCCGGGTGTAGGCAAACAGGTTCTCATCCTCCGCCAACAGCAGTTCAAAAACGCCGTCTGTAAACACAGCGTATTCCTTGCGCAGCTGAATCAGTTTTTTATAGCAGTGAAAAACGGAGTCCGCATCCGCCGTCTGGTTCGCCGCATTGATTTCCATGTAATTCGGATTGACCTTCAGCCATGGTTCGCCGTCTGAAAAGCCTGCATTTTTGCTGTCATTCCACTGCATCGGCGTCCGCGCATTGTCACGGCTCTTCGCATGGATGGAGCGCATGATATCACTCTTTTCATACCCCTTTTCCACGCGTTCCCGATACAAATTCAGCGTCTCAATGTCCTTGTAATCCTCCATCTCATACTGCACATTGGTCATTCCAAGCTCCTCACCCTGATAAATGTACGGTGTTCCCTGCAGTCCATGAAGCAGGATTGCCAGCATTTTTGCCGACTCGGCACGGTACTCCTTGTCATTGCCCCAGCGGGAGACAATGCGCGGCAGATCATGGTTATTCCAGAATAGACTGTTCCAGCCCTTTCCACAAAGCTGTGTCTGCCAGCGCGCGAACACTTCTTTCAGCTTCAAAAACGGCAGCGGCGCCAAATCCCATTTTTCTTTTCCCGCTATCTGGTCTAAACAGATGTGTTCAAACTGGAATACCATGGACAGCTCACTGTTGTCAGGATTGCTGTATAATTTCGCAAGCTCGGTCGTTGCGCCCCACGCCTCGCCGACCGTGACCAAATCGGCTTTCTGGAACGTCTCCCTGCTCAGCTCCCGCAGATACTCATGCAGCCTTGGCCCATTATTCGTAATCTGCCTGTCCGGCTCCTTTGCAATCTGGTCTATCACGTCCAGCCGGAAACCGCCCACGCCTTTTCCGACCCACCAGTTAATCATGTCATAAATTTCCCTGCGCAGCTTCGGGTTCTCCCAGTTCAAATCCGGCTGCTTTACGGAAAACTGGTGGAAATAGTACTGCTGCACTTCGGGAACCCACTCCCACGCCGCGCCGCCAAACACTGCACGCATCCCATTTGGAAGTTCTCCTTCCTTGCCGTCGCGCCAGACATAATAGTCATGATATGGATTGTCCCTGTCCTTTTTCGCCTCCTGAAACCAGAAATGCTCGTCCGACGAATGATTGAGCACCAAGTCCAAAATAATGCGGATATGATGCTTTTTTGCCTCCTGAATCAGTTGTTCCATGTCCGCCAGCGAGCCAAACATCGGATCGATATCCTGATAGTCAGAAATATCATATCCGTTGTCATCCTGCGGCGATTTGCACACCGGAGAGAGCCAGACCGCGTCAATGCCCAGTTCCTCCAAATAATCCAGCTTTGAGATGATTCCCTGCAAATCACCGATACCATCCCCATTGCTGTCCGCAAAACTGCGGGGATAAATCTGGTAAATTACCGCGCGCTTCCACCATTTTTCGTTGTTTGTACTTCTCTTATCCATATTTTCACTGCCTTTCTGTTTCAATTTTTCTTGTAATTTTATCATAATAGATATAGGAATGAACTGCAAGCAGTTTTGCCTTTGGGTCTCGAAAACGTTTTCGTTTTCTATATAAAATCGTTCCCCTTTTATTGTCACTTGTGCACAATTTCTATATTATTTCGGTCTGTTTTTGTACAAATTATACATTTTTCTTTACCATGCTTTCCTATGGTGCTATAATAACGTTTAAGAGGGAATGCAAAAGTAAATTATTTTTGACATCATTGTCGGGAAGGGAGAGATGTTCTATGAAAAATCTGAACGTAAGACTAAAAATGACAATTATCGGCATCATGGTCGTTGTCTTTATGTTGTTTAGCATCCAGTTCTCTGTAAGCAGTATGCAGGCTATTAACAAGCGTATTTTGCAAGAGGAGGAAGACAATATCCGAAAGGATTATGATGACAGTATCAGACAGCAGGTTTCCCAGGTCATATCACTGCTTAAGACTTATCAGGCGGAAATTGATGCGGGCACCTACACCAAAGAGGAGGGTATGAAACAAGCGGCGGACAAGATTCGGGCGCTGCGATATGGCACGGAAGGTTACTTCTGGGTAGACCAGTCCGACGGAACCAATGTCGTTCTGTTGGGAAACGACATTGAGGGTACAAACCGTCTGGGAACGGAAGATGTGACTGGCTTTAAAATGGTAAAAGATTTCATTGAAGGCGCCGTTGCACAAGGAAGTTATTTCTGTGACTACCAGTACCCGAAAGAAGGTGCGGAGGAGCCAATGCCCAAACGTGCGTACACCGAATATTTCGAGCCGTTCGACTGGGTTGTCGGCACCGGAAATTATGTTGACAATATCGACGCACAGATTGCCACATCCACGGAGACAGCCCTCGCATTTACGAATCAGAAAATAGGAACGTTTATCACCGTGTGCATTGTGTTTGCATTCATTATCATTTTATGCCTTGTGATAACCATTCTCAACATCACCAAGCCGCTGCATCAGGTCGGCGAAATCCTTGGCAGTATGTCCGTCGGTAATTTCTCAGTCAAAATAGACGAGAGAACCTTAAAACGCCGGGACGATTTCGGCAGACTTTCAAATATTCTGGAAAAGATGCGTGTCAACATCGGCGGGCTGATACATAATGTCAAAGATGAAACCACGCTGACCACGGAGAGCGTCAACGGTATTTCAGAAAACATGGTACACCTGAATACCAAGGTGGAGGATGTCTCCTCCACAACGACACAGCTCTCGGCATCCATGGACGAGACTGCCGCCACCGCCGGAAACATCAGCGAGATGACGAAGGAAATCGAGTCCGCGGCTAGAAATATCGCAGAGCGCGCGCAGGAAGGCGCCGGACGCGCCGAGGTCATCCACAAGAAAGCTGTCGGTGCAAAGAGTTCGGCATCCGAGAGTAAAAACAGCCTTGTGCAGCAGAAAAAGGCAATCGAGGGCAGTCTGCTGGATGCCTTGGCAAAGGTCAAAGTCGTATCGGAGATTTCAACACTCGCCGAATCCATTATGGAAATTACCTCGCAGACCAATCTCCTGTCGCTAAATGCCAGCATTGAGGCCGCCAGAGCCGGAGAAGCCGGAAAAGGGTTTGCGGTTGTCGCCGACGAAATCCGCAAGCTCGCTGAACAGTCACAGAGCAGCACAGAAAACATCAAGAAGGTGACCGAGCAGGTCAACAATTCCGTCGGCACACTGGCGACGGACGCGGAACAGCTGCTCTCCTTTATCGACACGCAAGTCATGGAAAGCATCGGCATGTTTGAAACAATTGCAAACGATTACAATGAGGATGCCGGGGAAATTGATTCCCTCGTAACCGACTTCAGCGCAATTTCCGAGGAGCTTCTCGCATCCATCAACAACATCACCGACTCCCTGAACGGCATTGCGCAGGCAGCGCAGGAAAGTGCACAGGGAACGGCAAGCATCGCAAACCGCGTGCTGGAAGTTGTGGATATTTCGGATTCCGTCAGCACGTCCCTTCAGAATGCCAACGGAATTGTGGGCAGACTGAATGATGCAACCGCAAAATTCCAGCTATAACCTCTATTATTTGACCCTTAGGAGCAGAAAATGGTATACGAAATTACAGACATGGACAATGTATCATCACTATTTGACAAATGGGAAGAAACGCTTATCTGGTCTTGCCTGCAGGGAATAATGGGAAAAATCTATGCAGATAATTTGAGCGCCCCGACAGCAGCAATGGCTATTATCGGAGACTTTACCTTTTTTGCCGGAAAACCAAATATAGAACTCGTATCCTATAAGCCGGACTGGTGTACGCAAAGCTTTATGATTATGGTACCGCAAAACGAGTTTTGGAAAAATGCAATCCTAAATTTTTATGGAAAAAGAGCGACTGTCATTTCTCGATACGCAATCAAGAAAGAACCTCACATTTTTGATAAAGAAATGTTGGAAAAAGCAGTCGCTTCTCTTCCGGAACAATACACCCTATCCATGATTGATGAACGGCTTTATCAAATGTGCAAAGCGGAAACGTGGAGCGCTGATTTGGTATCACAGTTTCCAAATTATGAAAATTACAGTGAATTAGGAATAGGCGCCGTCATTTGCAAAGAAAATATCATTCTATCAGGTGCTTCTTCTTATTCCCGATACAAAGAAGGCATAGAAATAGAAATTGACACCAGACAAGAATACAGGCGCAAAGGATTCGCCTATGTATGTGGGGCAAAACTGATATTAGAATGCTTAAAGCGGAATTTATATCCAAGCTGGGACGCACATAATAAAGGCTCTGTCGCGCTCGCAGAAAAATTAGGATACCATTATAGCCATCCTTATACAGCAATCGAGATATACGATTATTAAGTAAACCCTATTACTTTTTGGGAGATTTGTGCCAAATGAAAGGCGCATAGGTAAATTCGCTCCTGAAATAGTCATTTGGATCTGTTGTAAGCTCAAAATCAAAGCGCTTTTGCTCATTGATTTTGAGCTTGTTAATTTGCTTAGGAACTGCCCAAAAATAACTTTTAATATTGCTTGACAGTTCCTTATCAATTATTTTATAAATCCCATTTTCTTGAAGCCTGTCCAGATTGGCTTTCATAATACAGGCATTTCGTTCTATAGCATCCCTATTCCACAAATAAATCCAACGCAGCCCGAAGAATCTGCATTTTTCCGGCTTCCTTTTGTTCTTTTCTTGTCATATGGCATTTCCCCCAACAAATAAGTGCAATTTAACATAAAAGTGTAAGGTAGTGTAATTATTGCAAAACACAACAAAATGCATTAAACAATGGTGCATAATGAACAAAATGTATCAAAAAAGCACAAATAAAGACACGTACAATTGTCAAAAATTGTGCTACTATTGTAAAAGGCAGAAAAAAAATGCCATAAAATTGTAAAGTATGCCAGGTATACATTACAGCACAATAATAAAATGAAGGGAGCAAATTCAGATGAAGAAATTTTGCACAAAAACAATGGCTTGTGTCCTTGGAGCCAGTATGATGATCAGCAGCTCGGCACTGGCAGCACCTGAGTGGACAGCCGACAGTGTTTACACCGCGGGGAATCAGGTATGCTACGATGGCAGCACTTATGAAGCGCAATGGTGGACACAGAATGAGAAACCCGGTTCCGATGCATGGGGCGCATGGAAAAAGATAAGTAATGAGAATGCCGACAATACAGGTGACAGAGATACAGGAAGTACACCAAATGAAGCGGACATTCCCCAGTGGGACTCCGCGACAGTTTATACTGGCGGAAAACAGGCGGTTTACAGCAATACCGTTTATGAGGCGCTATGGTGGGTACAAGGCGAAATTCCGAGTCAGTCCGCGGCATGGAAAGAAGTCGGAGCGATAGAAGCTACGGATCCGGCAGAAACGGACAAGCCGACAGAAACGGAAGAAAACGAAGCACCGGTACTGACAGGAGTACAGGCATCCATTACCGTTACAGTCGGGGATGCATTTGATGCATTAAACGGAATCGCTGCAACAGACAAAGAAGACGGGGATCTGACAAAGTCTATTGTTATATCAGGCAGTGTCGATATGGAAAAAGCAGGTACATATGAACTGATATATTCCGTGGAGGACAGCAAAGGGCTGACTGCCAGTGCAACATGCAAAGTTATCGTAAAAGAGGCAGAGACCGTAACACCCCCATTACAGATCCGGATAAGACTGCACCACCTCACCCATTCTGGCTGGATTATAAGAATTATCCCACAAAGGATACAATGGTATATTACAAAGGAAAGATTTATTCCAACAAATGGTATTCCAACGCAGGAGTAAAACCTGATTCAGGAGATCCGTGGGTTTTGGTAGGAGATGCTGAGTGGACGGTACCAGAAGATGAAAAAAATTATCAGAAAAATGAAAATGCAGATAGCAACATATTTAACAAAGTCCTGACTGATGGGGAAATTGACGAGTTATACGGCGGGATCAACGAAGCTTATTCACCGGAGGCAGCGCTTGGCAGACTGGAAGAGCTGATTCCGAAATCTTCTTATGAAGAGTTGTTCCCATATCGTTTCGGATCGGAAAACTGGAAGAATTGTCCGGCAACAAAGCAGTATTATCCGAATGCAGACGCTATGCCCGACTATTTTTCCTATGAAAATCTGCAGGAAGCATTGCATACTTTGTCAAATACCATTATCAAAGTACAGTGGTATGAAGGTTCCGAATGGTGTTATCGTCTGATTCGCCTGAACAAGACAACCAAGGAACAAAAGCTGGTTTACAGTGATCCAAGCTTTGGCGAGGATTGGCTGGACGCCACAAAGCTTTGTACTTCCGTATGTGACTATGGTTCTTTTCTGGCAGACGGTGATTTGAATACACGGAAACGTGAGCTTGCAGGTTTTCTGGCAAATATCTCTCATGAAACAGGCGGCGGAACCATTGACGGAATTGTAGATGAGAGTCTTTCCGGTCTTTACTTCAATGAAGAAGTCGGTTTTATCGGCTCCGATGCGATCGGTTATGTACAGGGAAGCGATACCGCTTATCTTCCTGTAGAAGGAAAGAGTTATCATGGACGCGGGCCTATACAGCTTTCTTATAATTATAATTATGGTTTATGTTCTGATGTATTGTTTGGAGACAGCTCTATTCTTTTAAATGATCCTGACAAGCTGGAGCAGGATGGCGTTCTTGGATTTATGACAGGTATCTGGTTCTGGATGACTCCACAGCCGCCTAAGCCTTCGTGCCATCAGGTAATTACAGGAATATGGGAGCCAAAGAAAGGCGGAGCAAATGCACAGTACAATGGTAATTTCGGATTAACCATCATTATCATCAATAACGAAGCAGGTCAATCAGAAAACGGTACGGGAGCTGTTGCAAGGCGTGCTAAATATTACCGTATCTTTACAGACAAAATGGGTGCTGATATAACAGGCGAGCATTGCGATACTGTGGGTATGACAACATTTGTGCAACAGACAGCCGCCCAATAAATGAATGGAAGTATGACCACTCTTCCGAAGAAGGGTACTCTGAATTTCAAAAAACATGCACCATCGGATCAGAATACTCAAATTTGCACAATAAAAACAAATAAATGACAAGATTATCACCTTGTAGCGTGCAAAAAGGATTGATATACTTTATTTGTGTGGCAGAATGACGAAAATATCCGGAATAAGTGACCGTACTTCGTCATAATGAAACAAAAACAGCTTATGTGACAACAAATAAAAAAGGAGGTATAGCACTTTGAAAAAGTTACATAACAGAATTTTTAGTCTATTGACTGCACTGGCTATGGTGTTTACGCTGTTCAGCGGCGTTACCCTCACGGCACAGGCAAAAGAAAATGCGCCGGTCTACAGAAATGTAATGTATTATGGCGACTGGTCCATCTGGGGTGGGCAGGGAAACTTCTATCCGAAGGATATTCCGGCAGACCAGATTACACATTTGAACTTTGCTTTCCTGTATTTTGACAAGGACGGCAATCTGAAATTTACCGACAAGGACGCCGCAACAGGCGCACCTGTAGGTATGAACGTTACTTGGGGCGCTGCAAACGCAGGTCTTTTGAACGCGTTTCAGGTTCTCCGCGCAGAAAATCCCAATTTGAAGATTGGTATTTCCATCGGCGGATGGTCCAAATCCAACGAATTCTCCCGCATGTCCGCAAACGATGCAGCACGTGCGAACTTCGTGTCCAATGTCATGAAATTCATCAAATACAATAATATGGATTTCGTAGATATTGACTGGGAATATCCCGGTGAGAATCAGTACCGTGAACCCGACAATGTTGATAACACCAACGATGAGGGTACAATCTATGCATCTGCAGAAGACAAAGCGAACTATATCAAGCTGATGCAGGATTTGCGTAACGCACTGGACAAGCAGGGCGCAGCGCTAGGGAGGACTTACGAGTTAAGCTGTGCATTGCCTGCGCCTTCCTCTAAACTGGAAGACGGTGTTGATATTAAGCGTTTATTCAAAATCATCGATTTCGGCAACATGATGACTTATGACATGCGTGGCGCATGGGATCCTGTCAGCGGACACCAGACACCGCTGTATGGCAATCCGGCAGACCCTTATTATGAGTCAGGCCTCTCTGTAGACCAGACTGTAAAATACATGCTTAGTCAGGGGGCGCCTGCAGAGAAGATCGTTATAGGCTGCGCATTTTATACCCGCGGATGGGCGCAGGTAGATAAAGGTACCGTACCCGGAATGCCTGGTCTGTTTGGAGAAGCCGCAAAAGCCAATAAGGATGCTGACCAGACACCTACCTACGGTGCAGTCAACGAAGCGCCCATGAAAGTGGGTGAAGGCGGACGTGCAGGCGGTGTTTGGAGCTACAATGCGCTGAATACCTTAAAAGGAAGATATACCGGCATGAAGGAATACTGGGATGATGTTGCACAGGCTCCTTACTTGTATGATGAAAGTACCGGTGCTTTCTTTACTTATGATAATGTAAAATCTGTTACGTTAAAGGCAGAATATGTAAAAGCAAACGGTCTGGGCGGCTGCATCAGCTGGATGGCATCTCAGGATAAAGCCACTAATTCTACAAAGCGCGACGAACTGACCAATGCAATTAAACAGGGGCTGTTTGGTTCTGCACCGCTGCCTCAGCATGAAATAGCAGCGCCACAGGTTGATGTTACCGCCGATGTTACGATGTTCAGTGAAAACTGGGGCGCGATGAAACGCGGTTATCAAATCACATTAAAGAATAATGAAACCAAGAACGAATCCGGTGAAGTATTACAGCTTACCGAAATGGCATATGAAACCATCAAAAGCCCGAAACTGTATATCACATTGATGGAAGCTGATAACCTTTCTCCTTCCGGATATGGATGTGGTACAGTTACCAACAAAGGTCATGTAGTTGAGGTTGATCTTGCAACTGTATACGACAACCAGACAATCGGTCAGGGTGCATCCATTATGATCGAACTGGCTAGCGCAAATGAGAATGCTACATTAGATAATATCGAAAAAATCGAACTTGCACAGCGTATTACTGCAGATGGTCCGGAAATCGGCAGACAGGTTATTTATGAAAATAATGCTGCTGCTGTAGACCAGAAACCTGTTTTTGTCGGAGTGAAGAATAAAGAGATTACATTAGGCGACAAATTTGACGCAATGGAGGGTGTATCCGTTACCGATAAAGAGGACGGAGACCTTACAGAAAAAGTTGTTGTTACCGGAGAAGTTGATGTTTTAACGGCCGGCTCTTATGAACTGGTATACACTGTAGAAGATTCTGCAGGACATAAGGTAGTGGCAAAGGCAGTAATTACTGTAGTTGAAGAAGAAACACCGGTGGATCCGGTAGACCCGACCGAACCGGTAGACCCTGTGGATCCGGTAGACCCGTCTGAGCCGACTGAACCAGTAGATCCGGTAGACCCGACTGAGCCGACTGAACCAGTAGATCCGGTAGATCCGTCTGAACCGGTAGACCCTGTAGATCCGGTAGATCCGTCTGAACCGGAGGCGCCTGCCACAGAAACATGGGATGCTTCCAAGGTTTATAACTCCGGTGACACTGTTATATACAACGGTAAGTATTATCAAGCACAATGGTGGACACAGGGAGAAACGCCTGGTTCCAGCGCATGGGGAGCATGGAAAGAAATCGGAGACGCGGCAGATTCTACAGATTCTACAGAGCCTGCAGAACCGGAAATGCCTGCTGAAAACACATGGTCTGCATCCGCAATTTATAATAGTGGCGACACAGTAATCTATGACGGAAAAACATACAGAGCACAGTGGTGGACACAGGGAGAAGTTCCTGGTTCCAGCGCATGGGGAGCGTGGAAAGTCGTAGGATAAACAAAAATCACAGAATGCCTGTCAATACAGGCATTCTGTAATATTAATCGGAGGGACTAAAGTAAATGACAAAACGTATTCAAAAGCTGCTTTCATGGTGGCTTATCGTTATGATGGTATTGACACTTTTGCCGGCAACTGTTTTGGCGGCAGGAACAGATAAGGGAACACCGAGTGGCGCGCCTGCAGCTCCCGCAGTTACGCATAATGCGTGGAATGGAGAGTCCGATTATCAGATTACTTTTAATATCTGGTGGGGAACAAATGCAACAGCATATGAATTATTTGAAAATGACGTACTAATTGACAGTGGCGACTTGGAAGCAAATTCCCCGAACGGACAGAGCCGGAGCTGGTCTATGAAAGACAAAGCAAATGGTACCTATGTATATAAGCTGGAGCTTTCTAACAGCTATGGAAAGTGCAGCGGAAGTACCGTTGTAACGGTTCGCAACGGAAAGGATACCCCTGAACAAACTGAACCGGCAGAAACGACCGATCCGGAAGAACAGACTGACCCGGCAGAAACGACCGATCCGGAAGAACAGACTGAATCGGCAGAAACGACCGAGCCGGAGGAACAGACTGACCCGACAGATACTTCTGACGGAAACGAAACAGTTGCCTATGCTTGGAAAATCGGCAATACATACAAAATCGGAGATATTGTTTCTTACAATAACGTAAATTATGAATGCCGCCTGCCGCATACTGCATTAGACGGCTGGCAGCCCCCCAATGTACCAGCTCTGTGGCAGGAGTATACTGATGAGGTGAAACCTGGCGAACCGGAACAGCCGACAGAACCGACAGAACCGACCGAGCCAACGGAACCTACTGATCCGACAGAGCCCGTAGAGCCGACCGAACCGGAAGAACCGGCGCCAATGCCTAGTACATCTCCCCTTCCGGATCGTGTGCTGACAGGCTACTGGCAGAACTTTATCAATGGTGCAACTCCCCTAAAACTGGGCGATGTACCGGAAACCTATGACATTATCTGCATTTCCTTCGCGGATGCAACAAGTAAACCCGGTGAAATCGTTTTCAATTTGGATTCCACTTTATGTAAAGAGCTGGGCGGCTATACCGTAGCTGATTTTAAAGCCGACGTAAATAAAGCGCACGAAAAGAACCAGAAGGTTATCATTGCAATCGGCGGTGAAGTGGGAAATGTAATTATTAATTCCGATGAAGCAGCGAAAGCATTCGCAGACAGCGCATGGAAGGTAATGCAGGAATATGGCTTTGACGGTGTGGATGTAGATTTGGAACATGGAATTGATGTGCCGCATCTGTCTCAGGCATTAAAACTTCTGGCAGAAAAAGCAGGCGACAGCTTCATTTTGACTATGGCGCCTCAGACCATGGATATTTATACCTATGATGCAACTTATTTGAGGCTTGCACGTGAAGTAAAAGATATTTTGACCATAATGAATACTCAGTACTACAACTCTGGCGGAATGCCGGGTTATGACGGAAGTAACTTTAATCAGGGAACTATCGGATTTTTGACAGCATTAGCAACGACACAGCTGGAAAGCGGCCTTCGTCCTGATCAGATAGGTCTAGGACTTCCTGCCACAAGCAGAGCCGCAGGCGGCGGATATCAAAATCCTTCCAATGTAACAACTGCAATTGAAAGCCTTGTTTACGGCAAAGAAGCGGGTGGATTTACACCTCCGAAAGCATATGCGAATCTGCGTGGCGCCATGACGTGGTCCATTAACTGGGACGCATCCAATAACTATGAATTTGCCAATACTGTTTCCAAATGTTTAGATAAGCTTCCTGCGTTAGAGACAGGAGAAACGACAAAACCTACAGAGCCTGTTGATCCTGTTGAGCCTGTTAAACCTACAGATCCTGAAAAACCGGCTCCGCTGCCAGGCAATACCGAAAGATTAATGATCGGTTACTGGCACACATGGGGCGGCAATGCATCTGGCGGTGTTCCTTTTGTAAAACTTCGTGATGTGGACCCGAACTGGGATGTTATCAATATTTCCTTTGCAGAGCCTGTCAGCGCAGGTTCCACAGACGGAAAGATGAAGTTTGAAGTGTCTGGCCTAAATGACAGCTATACCAAAGACGACTTTAAAGCAGATATCAAAGCATTACAGGCACAGGGCAAAAAGGTCGTACTGGCGATCGGCGGTTATGAAGGATATTTTTCCTTAACCAGCGATATGGCAGTCAATCAATTTGTCAGCGATATCAAGGGCTTTGTGGATGAATATGGCTTTGACGGGATTGATATTGACTTAGAGCAGAGCAGCGTGCAATTTGATTCAGGAAATGATCCGGATATCAATAATCCGAAATCTCCCAAAATTGTAAATATGATTGAAGCAATCAGACAGATTGTACACAGTTATGGTGACGATTTCATCTTAAGCTGGGCGCCTGAAACCTTTTATATGCAGTTGGGTTATGCATATTATGGCGGAACAAGTGCCTATGCAGATCCTCGAAGCGGTGTTTATCTTCCGATGATTAATGCTCTTCGTGAAGAAACATCCTTTGTTCATGTACAGCTTTACAACTCCGCGGCAATTACAGCTCCGGACGGAAAGAGCTACTCTATGGGCAATGAAGATGCAGTAGTTGCTATGTGTAAGATGTTATTGGAAGGCTTTGAAACCAGCGGTTTATATGCAACCACCACATCTGGCGGCTTTTTCAAACCGTTACGTCCTGATCAAGTGGTAATCGCTGTTCCCTGTTCTCCGGGAGCGGCAGGATCCGGACAGATTGCAAATTCTGCACTGCAGTCAGCATTCACCAAGCTGGACGCTGCGTACCCTGGCATGAGAGGCATTATGAGTTGGTCCATTAACTGGGATGCATACCAGAATAATGATTCTTTTGCAAAAGAGAATGGTGCATTTCTGCATGGTACTGCAAGATAAGAATGGAAGGACAGCCGCAGACTATCCCCCACTCGCTCTAATCTGACCAAGAGAATTATGACACGTTATGTCGAATAATGCCATAAAAACCCTGCCCCGAATATAGATTCAGGACAGGGTTTCTCTCTGTCATTTCATTAACCATACCATGTGCGTGACATCCTTTTTCATATGCCGGATTTCCTTTGGCAGAAGTATCATTTCCGCCTCTTGTATCTGCCTTTTGCCGCCGTCAATATATGCCGCTGTAATCGTGTATTCAGGTATCCCTATAATCTATCACTATACTTGATAGTCCTCAATTCACTTTCATTCTCAGGATTTTTTGTGTATGATTTTGAACCTGCACATAGCCTGCTCCATATTTCACATATCAATCCACTGTATAAATGCTGTCTTGTCTGAACTGTTATAACCGGCATTTCGATAGAAATTCAATGTACTTTCTTCCTTTGAACCTGTGAGCAGCATCATCTTGTAGTAATTATTCTCTTCCGCGATTTTCTTGGCAAAATTCAGGCAATCCGCAGCATATCCTTTCTTTCGGTACTCCCCATGCGTTACCACGTTTTCAACAAATGCATATGGACGAATATTTCCACCCATTCGATATCCTAAAGCTCCATCAGCCCGTTTTCATCAAAATAATAAATATTCTCTTTCTTATAACCATACTTTGAATCCGGAAATGCTATGTGCGGTTCAAATGTAAAATACTTCACATCCCCAAGCTTCGTCTTATTCCCTTTTTCAATATAAATTCTATCCCCTTTCGTTTTCACAATGGAATGTCCCAGATTACCCATAAAATCCAGATTAACAAATCCATTTTCCGCTATGAACGCATTCATATGATCGTACAATTCCTCAAAGGTTGTTTCCTTCGTAGCAAAACGCAGCAATTCTGCATGCAATTTCTCTTCCATCCGGAGACCACGTTTCCATTCCGGATTTTCAATCAGGCCTACATCCTCTATAACCTTGCCATTCTCCACAATAATAGTTCTCGCATAATCTCCCCAGATGTTACCTGCCTGTGGGCTTAAATCAATGGTTATTATATCGTTGTTTCCTATAACTCTATCCGAAGTCACATACTGCTTACCGGATATAGAAACCGTTGTTTCATCCCCTGCAAATGCAAATGCACCAACATCCCAATACCAGAACGAATCTGCACCCAGCTCTAACAGTTTTTCCTCACATAACTTTCGAATCTCGAGTAAATTCATTCCCGGCTTGATCATATTCTTTATGTATTCTATAGTCTGTTCCGCTGCCAGCTGTATCTGACTGTAATATTGTCTTTCTATCTGCAGATACTTTTCAATCAATTTAGGCTGAATCAACGGATATGTCCAGTTTTCAGGCAGCTCATCCATAAGTTCAACTTTCTCTATCTCACTTTCAAGCTTACCGGAAAATTCCTTTATTTCTGCAAAACATAATAATCCAAATGATTCCTCACCTGTCTCATTGACACTATTCTTACCCGTAACAGAATAAACGCATATTGGCTTAATATCAAACCGGATAGCACTTGTTTCTTCCCGAAGTTCTCTCTTGGCAGTTTCCAAAATATCTTCTCCGGCTTCACGATGACCTCCCGGAACCTCATAGGTATCTCGTTCCCTATGTTTGCAAACTACCCATTTGCCATTGCTCTCTGAAATAATTACTGCAAATTTCAACAAAGCGTCATCAACTGTATCATAAAATTTTACCTCCAACATATCACTTCTCTCCTTCCCGTACTGCTAAAATTATTCTAAAAGCTGGACGTGGAATCATACCTGTCGATCCTGCTCCGGAAACATAATTGTGCTTTTTCTTCGTATCTCCTGCGATAATAGTCCATAGTACGGTATTCCAAAATATCCTTCATGTGTCTCTTAAACACATCATTCCTTATTATTTCTTCCAAATCATCCCGAATTGCAATCGCATAGCCATCTTTCTCAATAAAGAACCCTTTTCCGGAAGCCTTTAAAAATTTAATCGGCATACTTTTCGCCTTACTTAAATGCTGTTTATCCATCATAGCTTTATAATCAGTATATGATATGTCCGCCGCAAAATCTTTCCAATTTGTTCCATTATCAAAAAATGTTTTCCATGCTGCTAACACATCTTCATCTTTAACTGCCAGTCGTATATCTCCATCATTATAGAAACTATATAAAATTGGCATCTTATAAACCTTCTGCATATCAGTAGTTTCAATCAAGGAAAGAAATTCTCTTCCTATCCCCGAATATACCACTTCTTCGTCTACCGAAAGCTCGTGCAATTCATTTAAAAATTCCATATATCTTCGAAATGGATTTTCCTTTGCGTGTTTCATACAATATTGATAAATATCATCATCCATATATGTAAACAATTCTATACGAGATGGAACTTTACCATCTAGTAGTTCTTTTACCCTGTAAAATTCCTGCTTAATTCGCTCTTTTACAGATAGTGATTTCTTCTCCAGTTCCTTGAATAAATCAATCAGTCTCATGTCGAAATCCACAATACAATCGTCAGGATACTCAATATCAGCATAATTGCAGGCACTCTTCTCTCCAAGATCTTTCCCACCACTTAATAGTAATGGTGCTTGTCCTGCTTTTTCATAGTTGCCAATAAAGTCTAAAACATTTAGATATTCTTTGCCTTTACTGATGCGAAGCCCACGCCCTAACTGCTGTAAAAATACAATTGGTGACTCGGTTGGCCTTAAAAACATAACCATATCAAGAGCAGCAATATCTACCCCTTCATTAAACATATCTACAGAGAAAATCATCTTTATTTCCTGTTTCTTTAGTTTCTCAATTGCTTTATCCCTGTCTTCTGAAAACGCTCCATTCGCATTACTATATACTGCAACAGCCTCAATACCTCTTTTACAAAATTCCTTTGCCATTTCTTCTGCATGTTGTCTGGAACAGCAAAAGCCAAGAGCCCTTTTAGAACGATATTTCATGTAGTATTTATAGATCAAATCATAGCGCTTTATATTGCCAATATAAGTTTCATTTAATTCCTTTTCATCATAATGACCTTTTACTAGATGCAATGATGAATAGTCTGTTTCATCATAAATACCGTAATAGTGAAATGGAACAAGCATACCTTTATTGATTGCTTCTTTTAATGAAATTTCATATGGCACATTATAATCACAGATTTCATAAATGTTTTTTCCATCCATTCTTTCAGGTGTCGCAGTAAGCCCCAGCAAAAACTGAGGCTTAAAATATTTTACAATCCTTTGATATTGTTCATTTACCGCATGATGAAATTCATCAATAATCACATAATCGAAATAATCCGGCGCAAAAAAATCTTCTGTCAAATACTCTTTTCTCCCAAGTGTCGCTACAGATGCAAAAATCACTGCTTTATCCGTATCCTTCTGTTTTCCGTAAAAGAAACCATAGTCATCGGAATGCCTCACATTTTTAAAGGATATTGCTGCCTGTTTTAATATCTCTTCTCTATGAGCCACAAATAATACATGCTCGTATTTTGCTGAATCAAATGCCGCAAGGTATGTCTTTCCCACACCGGTAGCTGCCTGCACCAATCCCTTCGTTCCCCCTTCCGATCTGCTATCTTCCAATGCATACAAAGCTTCTATCTGTGCTCCTCGCGGTTGAAACAATATTTCAAGCTTAGTATCTTCATCATCCTCCAAATTATCATATTTCGCTAAATCTTTTGATACAGCTGGCTTGTGCCAGTTCTTAGAATATCTTGTGAGTTCATCGTCATCAATCACAAGGGAATGATTTTCAAACAGCTCCACAAATGTATCATAAAACAAACTAAAATTCTTTTGATCATCAAGACTACTAAATCGGTAATTCCACTCTATTCCGGAAGTCAGTGCACTTCTCGAAATATTAGAAGAACCAATATATATTTCTCCAACATTCTCATAATGAAATATGTATGACTTCGGATGAAATGAACGGTCTTTATCATTATAAAATCTTAAATCTACCCTGTTGCCCAATTCTTTTTTTATCAGGCATAGAGCCGACGGCTGGGTAATTCCAAGATAATTTCCGGTAAGAATCCTCACCTGTACACCGCGATCCAACGCCGTCTTTAAATCCTTCAGAATCATTCTCACGCCCGATTCCATAAGAAAAGAGACAATAATATCAATCTTATTTGCTTTTAGCATACTCATTTTTAACTGGTAATATAAAAAACGATTTCTGTTTTTATCGCCAGTCATGACATCAGTATATTCTATTTGTAATTCATCAATATCTAGCCTTTCCTCAAAATCAGGTTGAGCCATTTTTCTTCACCTCTTCCCGGTCGCACATCCGAAGTTATCCACTGATCTTCTTTCTCCAAACCATCTATTTTACTCAAAAATTCTGCAAAAGTCTCTTCTGTCATATCTGTAAAATATCGTCCGTTCCTTTCACCTGCAAAAATACCATATTTGAAAGATGTGTATATAATTCCTTTTTTCTTTAATGCAATCATCATCTTTCTCATTACCTCAGACAATTCTCCGACCGGTAAATGCAGTATAGACGAACATGCCCAAATACCATCGTACTTATCTACTTCCGATAGATCCTGAAAAAAAATGTTTCTCACTTTAATGCCAGTGTGTTCGCTGGCCAATTTACACAACTCTGCCGAACCATCAATAGCCTCTACATTATATCCTTGTTCCAGAAAATATTTTGTATCACGCCCAGAACCGCAGCCGAAATCAAGTATATCGGATCCCTTTTTCAACTTTGCTAAAAAATGTTCCTGCATAATTGTAAAATTAATATTTACTGTGCTTTTATAAAATTCGTCAGCATAACTATCATAATAGCCAAGAGTATTGTTGTATTGCATGATATTCTTTTCCTTCTTAATATTTATAACTGTTATCATTTTTATATCAACTAATTTTATTAATCAAACTATCTGTATTTTCATATTGCTCATTCACCTTTAAATGTCAAAAACTTTTCTTTTTTGGCATTTAATGTCATTATACCCCAAAAACAGCAAAGCCACAAGCATTCCCGCTCGTGGCTCCGTCAATCTTCCTGCCAATTTTTACGAATTACCTGCACCGAACATATCCACAGCCCTCCAAACCACTCCTGCCTGCCCTGTGTTGCCATACAGAAAAGTTTTCCAGAAAACAAAGAGCGCTTTTAGAAACCTGTAGAATATAATAGCCATATGTTGTATACTCATAAATAAGATATTAGATTAAAAAGGATGATGCTTTTATGGAAACTTATCAGGAATTCTTAGACCGAATAAATTCATTTGAAAAAAAGGAAATAAATTATGGAAATAACTACTTTAAGGGAAGTCCATCAGTCTCACAAAAAGTTGATACAGATAACACATTCAGAAATTTTTATGGAGATACTATTGTTTTTGCGTTAGCTGATGTTGTGAAAGAAAAATTAGCTGAATATGTGGAGCTATTATATCAGGCAGCTCCAGAATGCTTTTGTGAGAGATTAGTCTCAAATACATTTCATGTTACTTTACATGATCTCAGTAATTCCCCTGTTTTACAGAACGTGGCTGTTGAATTGTTTGAGAATGAACTTAGGGTAATTGAAAAAAAGAGAGAAATTCAACAGCAAGAAAAAGTTATATTAAAAATGAAAAGTAAGTACATATTTAATATGGTTGACACCAGTTTGGTTTTGGGGCTATACCCTGCTGACGAAGCTGTATATTACCGGTTAATGGAATTATATTCCATCTTCGATGATGTGAAGAAGCTAAATTACCCTTTTACCCCACATATTACATTGGCATATTATAACATCAACGGATTTAGTTCCGCAGCTGCCAAAAGTTTAGAATGCGCTGTCAATCAGCTTAATAATGGTAAATTTGAAATCGAACTCAATTTAGATCATTTATACTATCAGAAATTTAAAAGCATGAATGATTATATTGATATTATAAATTTAGGAGTTATTGACAATTACTAAAAGCTGTATACCCGAGAGACCGTGTGTCCAAGGAACTAAAGTTCCTTTACCTTTAGACCGTGGAACCTTACTGCGGGCTGTTTTTTTGAGTTATTGACGGAAAACTTTTCAGCGCGGCGGGAAATGGGGCAAGAAAAGGGGCGCACCGCAAAACCTAACGCCAGCCGCCGAAATAGTGCAGACGGTTTTGCCGTTAGAATGAAGCGGACGAAAGCGGGGGGCAGGATTGTCAAATCCTGTTCCCCGTTTTCGGCGGCGAAATGGCAACGGCAAAAATCCAGACCGTCAAGGGGCGAGTAGTCGGAACGGGACAAAGTGCAAATTGCTTTTCGTAATTTGGTATGGTATAATTTTCTCCAGTACAAACCGATAAATCAGAAGTTGGAGGTGTGTTAAAATGAGTTTTTCTGATATGGTTGTAGGAAAAAGTGGATTATTGGTGGAATTGCGTTTTCATAATTCTTTCAACGAGAAAATCTATACAGATATTACAAACTATCTTAATAAGCACTTGTCCGAATGGAAATCGACTGGTTTTATACCTGTTGCTGATGCAGTATCTATCTTCAACTTAATTGATGAATTGTCCGGCGGAAGTCGATTTTGGAGTGAAGAAGTGGAACTGCGTGTGGAAGATGCTATATCTGAAATACAAGAAATAATTAGTTCATTAGAAGAATAAACCATATTTTATGTAGGAGGGACAATGGCAAAACGACCTGCATTCTTTGTTAATCAAGGAAAAGTTATTAGTGAAATGTATTCGTTTGAATGGTATTCTGGTTTTGCAGTATCTCAAAAACAAAAATCCATAAAAAGTCTACACAATGCAATTATAAAAGCAGATGTAAACGCTAAACCATTGGAAATCAGCACTAAGAGCATGGAAGCCATTGGAATTAAATTAAGTGCGTTTAATCTCAAGATAAATAGCTATACTCTTGAGAATATTTTTCAGAGTGCTAAAGTTTTTGAGAATGGAGGACCTTATCTTGATTTGCTTGATGTGTCACCGAAAGAAGCCAAGCGTGATGAGAGATTGCATAAATCAGGAAGCCTAAAAGCATTTCGTTACCAAAATGAAGATTTTCCTTTAATTCCTCAAACGGTATTCTATGATTTTATCTATATTACTGCTATAAAACAATCATTTACAACAGATGAAATCAATGTAATTTCAAGTTACAATTATTTTACAGATATTGAATTTAATCCTACGAAAAGTATCAATACCCAAGCAAGAGCTGCCGCAATACTTAAGTTGATTTTAGACGAATACGGATATCTGCCATCTTTTAATAAAGAGGATTTCATTCAATATCATAAAAAACATATTTTTTATTGACCAGTGTATCAAGTCTAACAAAAGTCTGAAAACAGGGCGGCGGGGCAGAGGCGGGTTTGTTCCCCGCGGTAAGTGCAGGGTGGACAGTTTTTGCAGTAAAGTCTTTCCCGATATAGGAAACTGCAAATTGCGTACATATTACCAGACCGATGATTTCACGGCTTTCTGTTGTCAATGCAGTCTTTCCATTTTCATAACCGCCAAAAACAATCGTAATGATTGAAAACAGAATAACTGCCACAATACACATATTAACTCTTTCCCATGAAAAAGTTTATATATCTCGCTTTTAATCAGATTACGCATGGGAACCACCTCCAATTAACAGTTTCAAAATATCCTTCCAGACTATCGCCTTTTATGCGAATTTCTGATACATCAACTCCGCCTAATACCAATGCCTTATTTATTGCAGCACAGGCTTCATTCGTTTGAAAGATAGATATTGTATTGTCGCCCGTAGTTGTGTAATCAAGTGTCCCATATTCTTTTTCCAAAATATCAATCGCCCTAGCCACATCTGAGGTTATGATAGAAATATGTTTTTCACACTTTTTGTCTAATTCTTCGGCAGTAATTTCCTCAACTAATCTGCCTTTATGGACGATACCATAGCAAGTTGCTAATTTATGCAGTTCACTCAAAATGTGACTTGAAAGCAGAATCGTAATTCCCCACTTTTGGTTCAAATCCGATAGTAAAGAACGCAATTCTACAATACCCGTAGGGTCAAGACCGTTTAAGGGTTCGTCCAATACCAAAAATTCCGGCTTTCCTAACAGGGCTGCCGCCAATGCGAGACGCTGTTTCATGCACCGAATAATTCGATTGTGCCACTTGTGGGCTGTATCAACCCGGCAATAGATTTTATCAGAGTTGTTTTTCCAGCTCCGTTTTCACCAATCAGACCATATATATCGCCTTTACGGATATTCATATTAACTGTGTCCAATGCTGAAAAGTTCTGATACTTTTTTGTTAGATTTTTTGTTTTGCAAATACTCTCCATTTTGTTTGCTCCTAATTTGTTACTTTAGAAAGAGCTGTTAAACTCCCTGTCATATTATAGCATTTGTCCGAAAATTGTCTATACTCTCTTTAACGATAGCAAAAGAAAGCGGTGGAACTTTGGGCTATCTGCCCTTTGGCTGTACGGAATAGCGGGGCTGCTGTCTAACAAATTTTTGTTTGTTACTTTATGGCACATGCGCATTAAGTTAAGGTTTAAAAATACCGTTCACTTTCGCAAAAGTGAGCGGTACTCCTTTTTGATAACAATCTGCATCAAACAGAAATTTTCACATTCTTAACATACCTGACTTCATTATTTTCTTCTTATCGGAATCCACAGTTCACAGAATATACCACTTCTTCCTTTTTCAAAGTATATTTCATAATCTGTTTCTGCTTCTGCTTCATACCTCATTTGTGGCAAGAATTCTTTATAGAATCTGGCCCAAGTGTCACCGATACAATCACCATCCTCACCGATGCAGTCAAATACAACATAAGTTCCCGGTTTCACATCCCAGATGCTATAACCTGCTTTTTGCATTTCTGAGAAATCAAACTCCGATGTATCTTCATCAATCAAGACACCAATTCCATATTCAAACGTATCCGCATCTTTTTTCGCCGGAGAACATAACCCATACAAGTCCCGTTTTCCTTCTGGTCGCAGGTTGCAAATCGGCTCTATAAGTTTTTTGTCATTACACTCTCCCCAAAAATCAGGAATATCATGATTTTCCTCGTCATTAATGATTTCATTTTGAAAACTTCTTACCACTGCAATAAATTTTTGTTCTTTTGTTTGTACGATTCTGTAATCCATACTTTTACCACCTTCCACGGTTATTTTAATAACAAGAGGATTGAAAAGCAGGAGCTTCGCAGATTCTTCTCTGGCAAATTTAGGCGCAATTCCATGAAACCTTGTAAATGCCTTTGTAAAACTCTCTGGTGTTTCATAACCATACTTCAGCGCGATGTCTGTTATTTTAGCATCGGTTTCTACAATTTCTCTTCCTGCTAAGGATAATCTGCGGTTGCGAAGATAGGTATTGGCAGTCATCCCTGCAAGAAAACTAAACGCTCTATGAAACTCATAGCTCGAAGTGTGTACATGCCTCGCTACATCTTCATAGTTTATTTCCTCCATAAGATGTTCTTCCATATAAGTAATTGCCTGTTGCATTGCTGCTATCCACTCCATACTTTATTCCTCCTGTTGAAGCCTATTATAAAAGCAATTTGGTATGATTACATTTCCCGGCTTGCGAAGATTTGTCAGGTTGTTAAATTCAAAGTTGTCCTTCGCTATAGCCGGCTGTGTCAATGAAGGCGACACATTTGCCGAAGCTATCCTTATGGGTACTGATGCAGCATCCGGCTGGGTTCTTGACGAACCGGAGGACGGAGAACCCACACATGGATGCCTGCATGGGCAGATGTTTTTTACTATTTGATTATTCTGTCATTTTGTCAATATCTTTATCTGTTTCTGAATCCCGGTCTTTTCGAATGGACGCATCACTGGTATCCACAAGACTTCCGTCCTCTGCATTCAGATCGATGCCATAGGCATAAGTAGAAGTATCATCCTCTGTCTGATAACTCACATGATAAATGAAAAGTCCCGTCTTTAGCTCATCCAAAAATACATATACTTTCATCCCTTCCGCCGACAGACCAAACTCCGTCTGCAAATATACTTCTGCTGCCTGCAGCGCTTCTTTTTCGGTAATCCAGCCTTCTTTCTGAACCTTTGCTTTCAGGCCTTCTTCTTTCTCCTCCCATTCCTTTCTCGCTTCCTGCGCGGCCGTTCCTTGAGAAACAGCATAATCCCTCGTATAATTAAAATCTATGATCTGCAGCAGCTCTTCATCCGTCAGCGTGCGGTCAGGAAGGTAAAGAAAACCCGTATCCGGATCGTATCTGAGCAAGTCATCTGGTATCTGTCCGACACCGTCTGTATAAGTGATCGTCTGCTGCGGAAATCTTCCGTTCTGATAGGCTTCCTGCAGCTGCTGCATGCGTTTTATCTCCTCTTTCGAGTATTCTCTGGAAAAACTGTCCGCCTCTGCATTGTTCTGGCTCTGCACCATCTGATTAACTGCTTCCAGCTCCTGCTTTGGCATATTCTCCAAACGCTCTTTTACAAAATACCGGAACCCCGCCTGACTAGGGATAGCTGCTCCTGCGATCAATACAAAAACAGCAGCGGCCGCAGCGGCCTGATGTAATCTTTTCATTCCAAACGCTCTGCGATCCGTCTTTCTTTTTACTTTCATGATTATTTCCTTTTGCATTTCTTCTTTCATATGTATCTGATCCATAGTTTCTTTTAATTTCAGTCTATTCATCTGCAACATTCCTCCTTCCAAACTACCCGCAGCTGTTCCCTTCCCCGCTGCATCCTCTTTTTGACTGCCTGTACTGAGATACCAAGGATATCAGCAATTTCCTTCATCTGATATCCTTCCACATAATAAAGATAAATAACAGTTCTCTGCCTAACAGGCAGCTCGAAAAGCTCTGTCAGTGTCTCCTGCTGTTCCTGTTCCATGACCAGACTTTCTGCAAGCAAATCGATGGGAACCTGCGGATGACGGAATCTAAATCTCAGCACATCTTTACAGTGATTTGCCGCTACCCTGATGAGCCATGCTTTTTCGTGTTCCGTATCCGAAAAAACCGGCGCCTTTTCCAGATATCTGCAAAATGTTTCCTGAATCACATCCTGAGCGTCCTGCTCATTGCACAGCATTACAATACAGATCTTATAGAGCATATCGCTGTATGTCCTTACCGCTTCCTCCAAGTTCATATCTCTCACCTCCTCTTCACTTATAACACGCACAAAGATGTCAAAAGGTGACTTCTCAGTCAAATATTTTTTGCAGCAGTTGAATATTGTCAATTTACACTTTGCAATAAAGACAATCTGTCTTTTTGTGTTACTTGAATACAGACAAATCTTCCTTAGAAACCAAACCACAAAGCAGTACTACTGTCTCAACATGATTATCGTTGTCCAAACCAAATCACATACCTTTTTATTTCTTATCTGTCTTTTGTTCCAATAGTTTTATAGAGTTCAAATAATCTTCTTCTACATCACTGATGGTTCTTGCTTTATATTTTTTATATTCATCTGCCGCCTTATCAACAGCTTGCTTATGAGAAATATTTCCATTTCCCTGTAACAACTGTTCTCCACTCATTGTAAGTATACGATCCAGATGTTCTGCCCAATCCCTCATAGTCATTACCTGTTCACGTTCTGCCTGACGTTCTGCAAAATCCAAATACCCAGACACAAGCTGCCCCATTGCCCGAAGTTCCTTTTCACTCAAATAATTCTTGGCTATAACAGCTTCTTTCAAAGTTGGTTGATTTCCCACAAATGTTGTAAGCCCCATGAAATCTTTTTCAGCATCTGCCCGTGTATAAATAACCTCAGCTGCCGTTTGTCCATGAATGGCATAATGAATTTTGTTCTGCACTTTTTTAAAGAATAAAATAGATATTTCTGCTTTTGGGTCGTAATCAATACTGGTAGCGTAAATTTCCAAAACTTGTCTATAAAATACTTTTTCAGAAGCTCGTATGTCTCTGATTCGTTCAAGTAATTCTTTAAAATAGCCACCGCCCCCCAGATTTTTCAACCGTTCATCATCCAGTACAAAACCTTTTCGCATATATTCTTTCAATACATTGAGCGCCCAAATTCTGAACTGCGTACCACGCTTGGATTTCACACGATAACCCACAGAAATAATGACGTCCAAATTATAATAATCAACCTGATATGTTTTTCCATCTGCCGCAGTTGTTGCAAAATTTGCAACAACTGATTCTCTCACTAGCTCTCCTTCAGAAAAGACGTTTTTTATATGCCTCGAAATCGTTGATTTGTCTCTTTGGAATAATTCAGCCATCTGGTCAATGGATAACCATACGGTATCTTCATCAAAAGTCGTTTCGATTTTTGTTAAACCATCTTCTGTTGTATAAATGATGATGTTCGATTTCTGTTCCATATTTTCTCGGTTATTCACACATACACCTCACTTCTAAATTGTGCAACGCCCGTTGCACTTTTATTATCTAATTCATCTTCTATATCACTCGTATCTACTACTATGTACCAGTCCACATCAAGTATTTTACTCTTTCTTAACAAATTTAGTAGTCCATTAATCACTCTGAATTACAAATAAAAAAATAAGCCTTTTATACTCAAATAAGGACTATTTTGTCATAAAAAATTATCTCGTTATAAAGTTTAATAATCTTCCTTTATTAAGGTTAAGTAATTATGTGTAACTTGCCTTTTTAAAACATCTACTTCATAAATTTTTTTCACACAAGCTAATTCTTCATAAATTGCACTTAATTTTTCTACTGTATATTTTCTTCCTAACACTTTTGTAAATGGACCATCGCTTTCCACAAAAATTCTATTTATTGGAATTTGGTTTATAATTTGTTTTCCAGTATTACTTCTTATCATATTTGAATTAATCGAAAAAAAGCATCCTAATTCAATAAACTTCTCCATCCACTTTTCATCTCCAGAATACCAGTGCATAACTACCTTTTTATTATTATTTTCTTTAAGAATCCTATATATCTCCTTCTGCCATACGGCAGTGAACTGACATGATTTTATCTCTAGAAACTTGGCATATATAATTAAAATTTTCCATCTGTCTGTCTTTGTAACACAGAAATTCCTTGGAAAAATCTAATCCAACTTCTCCAACATACTTTGTACATGATAAACCTCTTAAGAATGATGCTTTCCCAAAACTCACTTTTCCTGCATTTTGCGGATGGAAACCTACTCCAAATTGAACATTGGTTTCTTTAACTTTAGCCAAAAGAATATCCAATTGATTTTCTTTTGTTGAAGGAACTCCTTTGGACAAAAAAAGTTCACATATTAACAATAGCAAATAATTTTTTATATCTGTTTCCGATAACTCTGGTATACTTATCGGTAACTGAATAATCTTTTCAATATAACTATCTGAAAAATCTTCTGAGTCCTCTGTGATTTTAGGGTATTTGTTTTCAATAGAATATTTCATAACTTGATTATCTATCGCTATTATAAATGTCGTTTTAGGAACAGATAAAAATAATTTTACAGCTTCCAGTGTTTCTATTACACGTTCAGGCGTACATCTATCCAAATCATCTATCATGACAATCAGATTATCTATTTTTGATTTATCAATCAAATCACTGAATTCTTTTCTAAAAAGCCGAATATTTTCAACAGTAGTATCCTTATCTTCCTCGACTTCTTTCTTACTCCAGACTTGTTTTATATCATCTAAAATTTCTTTTCTTTTTGCTTTTGAAAAATATTGTGCCATAGTAAGTGTAGCTGTCGTCGGATTTATTGCGCTCATTACTAAAGGCATTCCATGTTTTATTGCTGTTGCCCCTAATTTCATAAAGTTAATTCTTCCAATCAAACTCCTTATTTCATCCTTAAGTCCTTCAAAAGCAGGCTGATTATCCATAAGAGTTCGAAGCAAGCTTTCCATAATCGCACTTTTAGCATCATCATACCCTTCAAACACCCAAGAATTTAATGATATGCAGACAAATTTTTTCTTTGTTTCGTCTCTTTCTTCGATATTTTTTTCAACTAATTTTAATAATGTAGACTTCCCGGCACCCCATCGACCAAACAAACCAATAGTTAATGGGTTTAATCGTTCATTTGCTGTTATATTTGTAATTAATTCTGCAAAAGGACTATATGCTAATAAATCAATTTGAGATTCTTTATCTAACCACATAAATCCGTTCCTTTCTTGTTTAGCTAAAAATAATGTTAGCACAATGTGTCATTCAAAAAATGTTTCACTATTTCTAAAATATTATCAAATCATCCGAAAATGTTTCAACGCTTCCCTTATAACCACTTCTTTCTCTGGCGGGCATTTCGGCTGTCTGGAATTTTCTGATTTCGGCTGATTATAATTCACCCTCTCAATAATCCCACATTTCTCCTTTACCTGTGCAATATATAAGCTACTGACTTTCAATCCTATATGCTTCAGTACATAATCCTTGATTTCTTCATAGGTTGCTTTACTCTCCGCAGCCGTCAAGTCCATCTCGCTCATTTCCAATTCCACTTCTATATTCTGTTTTGTATGAAGTTTTGAAAGCAACACGATACTTTCGACATGCCCCGTAAACCCAAACATGTCAACCGGCCATGCCTCCTGTGCGCGATATCCTTCTCTGGCAAACCATGCCAAGTCCCTGCCGAGTGTCTCGGGATTGCACGATACATATACGATTCGAGACGGTTTTAATGAGACGGCCGACTTGACAAATGCTTCGGTACTCCCGCTTCTTGGCGGATCCATGATGATTACATCTGCCCTTTCCCCATTTTGTGACATATGTGTCATGTATTCTGTGGCATCTGCCGCAATAAAACGAATATTGTTAATGCCATTTCTTTTGGCATTTGCCTTTGCGTCCTTCACAGCCTGTGCGTTCAGTTCAATTCCTGTCACATGCCCTGCCTTGGAACTCATGCACATCCCGATTGTTCCGATTCCGCAGTAAGCGTCAATCACACGCTCTTTCCCCGTAAGACCTGCTGCCTGAATCGCTTTTTTGTACAATACCTGTGTCTGTGCCGTGTTGACCTGATAAAACGATGATGGTGATATGCGGAAACGCAGTCCCAACAGCACATCTTCAATATAGCCTTGTCCAAATAGCGTCTTTTCCCTGTCACCAAGTACCATTGTCGTCTGATTATCGTTGATATTCTGCACAATCGTCGTAATTTCAGGATGACGCCGGCGAAGCTCCGCAACAAAATTATTTTTGTGCGGGAACTCCAGCGCGGCCGTGACCAGCACTACCATAATCTGCTTTGTGGACGAACCTTTGCGCACAAGGATATGGCGCATCAGCCCCCTTCCGGTATCCTCATTGTACACCCACAGTTTAAAGGATTGGATCAGTTCCGTCACGGTCCTGATAATTGCCGATGCCTGCGTATCCTCTATCAAACAGTCACTGACCGGTATAATTGTGTGCGTTCCCTCCGCATATGTTCCTGCAACCACCTCATCCTTTATCCTGCCGAATACTGCATGCACTTTATTTCGATAATGATATGGATAATACATCCCTGCCACATCATTGATTTTTCCGCAATATTTTCCGATATGCGCGACAACCAGCTCTTTCTTTTGTGCCAGTTCTTCCGCATAGCTTTTTTCTCCAATATGACAGGCGCCACACTTTGCCACATAAGGGCATGTTTTCAAATTGCTGTCTGACGTATCCGCTTTCCCCATAAAAACCTCCATTCTGAATGCATCTGCGAATACCGGATGCACTCTGCCTAAAAAATTCCGTTCAGCATTTTCCGGTAACTGAAAAAACGGAACAGTCTTTGATGACTGCTCCGCATAATTCTATACGATATTATTTTCTTGCCTTGTAATTGCCAAAAAGGAACTTGAATACTGCAATGATTACAAGGAAACCTGAAATGTATCCGATAACCTGCTGATCCTTCTCATCTGTACCGTCAAGCGCTGCGTACATCTTTACATAGCTGTTTCCAAGGAAAATAATCTGTACCACTGTAGCTAAAAGACCAAGGATGCTACCAAGTAAAAACTGGCTGAGTACCTGAAGAACAAGCCACAATGCCCACCAGAACTTGTAAAGTGATACCGGAACAGAAAATGATCCGAAAAGCGTTACGTTATCCTGCTTTCCTGCTGTCGCCGCGTCCGCACATGCATACCACTGTGCAAACGGTATCCATGCCATCCATGCCTTGTCATAACCCATCGCTTTAAGCGCCTTCATATGTGCCAGAGACGATACAACATAACATACAACGCAAATAACTAACACCAAAACCAGATAAGCGCCAAGAGCTGCCAAAATTGCTACTTCATCCATTTTTTTTACCTCCTAGTAATAAATCGTTTTTATTTTAAAAACATATGTTGTGTGCAATCAATTTTATCCACCTATACGCCGCAAATAACATTGACCCTCTCCTACAGAATACTTGTCATGTCCCATGCAACATGGCATACAACCAATGCACAATTGCTATGATATACCATTTTTCGCAGAATGTCAACATATGTTGACAAAATTTTTTATATAATTTTAATACTTTGTTATGATTTACCCTGTCGTTTTATCACATTTGTCATGTCCTGCGCACTTGAAAAATATAAAATTTCAAGTAATAGGACTCGTTGGCATCCCACAAAATCGGATGGTCTGCCGACTGTGTCCGGAATTCTACCTGCCTTAACCTACAGTGGACGCTCTTTGCTGCCTGCGCGATCGTCTGCGTAAAAAGTGCGTAGTCCATAAAATGCGAGCAGGAACAAGTCGCCAGAAATCCGCCGTCCTTCACAAGCTTCATCCCTCTCATATTAATCTCGCGATACCCTTTTACGGCATTTTTCACGGAATTTCTCGACTTCGTGAATGCGGGCGGGTCAAGGATTACGACATCGTACTGTTCTCCTGCCTCCTCAAGACGCGGCAAAAGGTCAAACACATCCGCGCACTGAAACCGTACCACATCCTGAAGCTGATTCAGCCTCGCATTTTTATTTGCCTGCTCCACTGCCAGTTCCGATGCGTCCACGCCAAGTACACTGGACGCACCCGCAGCACCTGCATTTAGTGCAAATGATCCCGTGTGGGTGAAACAGTCAAGCACCTTTGCATTCCTGCACAGCTTCTGTATCGCAAGCCGGTTGTATTTCTGATCCAGAAAAAAGCCTGTCTTTTGCCCGTCACGCACATCGACAAGATATCTGACCCCGTTTTCCAGAATCTCGACATTGGTGTCAAACGCCGCGCCGATAAATCCTTTCTGCCGCTCCATGCCTTCCTGAAGCCTTACCTTCGCGTCACTTCGCTCATATACGCCCCTTATGGGTATTCCGTCATCGGATAGAACTTCACGCAGGCATTCGACAATATCCGTTTTCATCCTGTCAATGCCAAGGGCGAGCGACTCCACGACCAGCACGTCCGAAAACTTGTCTATCACGATGCCCGGCAGAAAATCCGCTTCCCCGAATATGATGCGGCAGCTGGACGTATCTACTGTCTTTTTGCGGTATTCCCACGCGTCCCGCACACGCATTTTCAGGAACGCCCTGTCAATCTGCTGGTTTTTGTCGCGCGTCATCATGCGAATCCGAATTTTTGAATTCTGGTTTATAAAACCGCGCCCCATCATAAATCCGTCAAAATCATGGACTACCACAATATCCCCATTCTGGAACGTGCCCATAATGGTATCAATCTCATTGTCATAAATCCAGAGTCCTCCCGCTTTCAGGCTCCTTCCCTCTCCTTTTTTGAGTGTCACGACTGCCTCACCCATATGTAAACGCCACCCTTCTCCTGTCAGATTTCTTTCAGCCGCGGAACAGTATTTCCAGATACCTGTCATACGCTTTTATGACATTTGTGTCATTTAATTCCGTGAGCTGCTCGCGAATTGCCTTAAAATACCACTCGTGCTTTTTCTTATCCGTCTGGTTAAATTTGTCCCAGACTCGTTCCCCCAGATACTTCTGCTCTTTTGCGATCGACTCCAGATTTGCCGTCTTGTCCGCAAGCACAACAATCTTTGCATCCATGGACTTGCTGTTGAGATGTTCCACTGTTTCCCTTTTCCGAATCTCCCATGTCTCGGATGCCGGCAGATCCGGCCGTTTATTTTCCGTCTCTGCCGCAACCAGCGTCACCACCCTGTCTCCAAACGCACTGCGCAAATCGTCAAAAGTAACCCATGTATCCTCCACGGTGTCATGCAGAATTGCAGCCTGAAGCACTTCGATATCCTGCGTCAGCTCCATGGCATAATTCATCGTCGTGATAATATGCGTAAAATATGGTATTTTCGTTTTTTTGCGGTACTGGCCTGCATGCGCTTTTGCCGCATATGCATACGCCCTGTAAAGTTCCTTGTCAAGCCCCGTGACAAACGGAAAAAGGGCTGGTTTTTCCTCCATCCCTTCATCACGATAACAGCACACAAACTGCCCCGCCGCATCATCCTGCTGTCCGGTGCAGCACGGGCAGCCGCGCCCGCATACCTGCTGTTCCCTCTTATAATTCAGGACACTGTCCACTGCCCTGCAGTAAAAATATCCTTCGCTGTCCGCAATCACAATATGTTTATCTTTGTCCATTGCTCAATCCTTTTTTGTAAATTCGATAATCCATCCTTTTCCTTCGCTGCCATCACTTGTCTTGTAATTTCCGTATTCCATGCGGCAGGTAAACGACACGCCCTGTTCTGCTTTCATTTCATTCACAACATTTTCCATCACCTTTTTTATCTTGCTGTCGTCACTTCCGACACTGGAATTCTTATAGACTGCCCCAAATTTTGCTATGTTATAGCGGATTGCCCTGTTGAGTGCCAGCTTCAAATCCTTGTCGTTGCGAAACGGTCCCGCCAGACTGTCACTGAGATAATTATTTCTGTAATTGATTAGGTACGCCTGCATGGTCATTGCCGCCACCTTCTGGTCAACCTTAGCCTCACTCTCGTACACTTCCTTGAGGAACTTTCCGCTGTCCTGCATAATGCAGTTGTCGAGCATGGCATAACCCATCAGAAAGGAGTCGAGGTACTTGATATATGTATTCTCATCCATATCCTGCACATCACTCTTTTCAAAATCACTCAACTGCGGATTCTTGAAAAAGGAAAATGTCCCCTTCGTAAGGCTTGTGATGTCATTTCCCGCCACCACGGCATTGGTTCCGGCGTTCTTTGACACAAGACCGTCCCCCGGTATATAGTATGTACCGTTTATCGACACCCGGAACCATCCGTTTGATGTGATTCCTGTCACATTGACAGGCATATCCTTTGCCAGAACAGTCACAACGCCGGAATTGATATCCGGCTGCTGATAAACTTTGGCATTTTCATTGCTGTAAAGTACTGCCTTGCTCTCTGTAACCGTAAACTCAACTGCATACACTTTTGACACTGGCTGGCCAAATCCAGCTGCCGGCGCTGAAGCTGCGGCTATAACTGCCGCCAGAAATGCCCCTGTTACTTTGACCGCCAATTCTTTCGTTCGCTTCATATCCTTTCCCTTTCATCCCAAAACTTATTTCCAGATTCCGACCCGCTTTTCCGGTGCAACATACATTCCATCGCTTTCCTTGATGTCATATATCCTGTAGAACGCATCACATGAACTCAGAACCGCATTGACGCGGACCTTGTTCGGCGAATGTGTATCCGTATTGAGCAGATACATCATAAAGCTTGCCGTGTCCTCGCTTGCCCAGTTGTATGTCATCTGCCCGAACGCTTCGTCAAGCGCGGCTGCGTCTTCACCGATAATGGATGTGATGCATGTCATTGCGCCTAGGTCTGCAATATTTTCCATCAGGGTAAGCTCTCCGTTTACCTTGACGCCCATCATCTCGTAATTGTTGTAATAATCAATAATGGACTGCGACATTTTCTTGTATTCGTCCATCTCTTTTTCCGTCCACCACACATTGTAGTTTCCATATTCATCATACAGCGCTCCGGTCGAGTCAAAAGCGTGGCTGACTTCGTGTGCAATCACAAAGCCAATTCCTCCCATGTTGGCTCCGTAGCTGTTGTTTCTGTCATAAAACGGCGCCTGCAAAATCGCCGCAGGAAATACAATCTCGTTGTTGAGCGGATCATACATCGCATTGATTGTCTGCGGTGTGACATCCCACTCTGCCCTGTCAACCTTCGTTCCCAGCTTACTGAGGCTGTCGTCAATTGATACCTGCATGCTGACTAAAAGATTGGACAGAAGGCTTCCGCCCTCCGATATCGGTGTCACCTGCATCATGTCGCGTTCTGCCGGCCATTTGTCAGGATACCCGATTTTGACCTGCATGGTTTCCAGCTTCCTGACTGCTTTCTTCTTAGTCGCCTCGCTCATCCACTCCTGCCTGTTGATAATGGTCTCGTACTCCTCCAGAATCTGTTCAATCATTTTCTCCACGTCCTCTTTATCCTTGGCGGAGAAATGATCTTTTACATAAATCATGCCGAATTCCCATGGCAGCAATTCCTGCGTCAGCCGCTTCCATGTTTTTTCATCGCCCCAGCTCTCTGTAATGCCATACAGCGCATTCTGCATGTCGTCACTCAGTTTGGCATAGTTGGCATTCGCATACTTTGCCGTGTCATTGAGCATTACAAAAGTCGAGTAGTCTTTCAGCGCCTGCAGATTCTCCTCGACAAGGAGCGAATTGATTTTCTTTGCCTGTTCCACATCCATGACAATATATTTGTCCTGACCATTTACGCGGAGCGTCTTGAGCATCTTGGGCACATCGACATTGGTGTACAGCTTCTGCAAATCCTGCTGCGTGTACACATTGTATGTCAGTGACGGGTCATATAACTGCTCTGTCGTCAAGGTTGAGGAACAGATATCGCGCAGCAGTCCTTCGACTGAATCCGTACTCACCGCCGCCTCCTGTGCCGTCATCCCGAACTCCATAAACATGTCATTGATATAGTCCAGATATAAATCCACGTATTCCTGTGTGTTCTCACCCTCGATATATTCCTTGCCGATGAGTGTGTCCGCATACATCATATACACGGAATACTGGCTGGAATCCGCCTTGTCCTGCATAATGCTGTATCCGCCGACAATACTGCTGAAGCCAAACTCCCCGCTCAAATGTGCGAGCGCATCCACATACTCATCAATGCTAGACGCATTCCTGATGCTGTCCATGTGCGGTTTCAGCGGTCCGAGACCGGTTTCGTTGCGGTTTTCCATGTCTGTAACGCACTCGTACATGTCTTTTATTTTTTGCTCGGAGGTTCCTTTTTCATAAGTTTTCCCGTCATTCGCCAGCTCCTCGGTAATGCTTTCCATCTCATTGCTCACGACAGCGTTGAGTTCCCCGAACCAGTCCCAATGTGCATCCGTCGCGGCAAGCTCTATCTTGGAAAGGAGATTTTTGTTTACAAATTCATAGTAATCATCCTGATACCTGACATCCTCGTCATCATCTGTATCTGTGTCTTCAGTCATATCTGCGCTGCTGTCCTGTTCACCGGCAGTTTCCGCGTCCGTCTCACGCTGTTTCCCATTGTCCTCTTTCACAGAATCGTGAAAAAGATCCTTGATGCTGGTCTTCCCGTCACTCTCCGCTATCGCATTGCCCTTGTCGTCCCCCGCATCACAGCCCGCTAACTGCAGGGTCAAAATCACTGCCATAAACAGTGCTATTATTTTCTTTTTCATCTCTGTCAACCTCTCAGCTTAATATGATTCAATATATGTGATTTTTGAATTTTCCATGCAATACACTATCTGTTCCCGTCCGGTGCCGTGTGTTCTTCTGCCGCACCTATTTTCACAGATATATTTATATTATAACAAAACATTTCAAAACACAATCATTTCAGAAAATCTTAATGAATTCATGTAACAGTTCAGCCCAGGACTTTGCACTGGCTGCAAAGTCCGTGAAATAACAT
>CAJTTO010000038.1 GCA_910579275.1 uncultured Lachnospiraceae bacterium | reverse complement strand
CTTGCGGTGCTGAATGCGATCCGCTGCCTGTTTGTGAAAAAACTGTAAGGAAGGAAAAGAAAGCCAACATGAATCGAGAATATGATAAAAAGCGGAGATTCTGCCTGTTCAGGGGAGCTAACGAACGGCCCAGCCTATGAATAAGGGTTTCCGCGATGGCATACAGATTCATGATAAAAACAGAATGAAATATTGGTAAAACAAGGAAAGGGGCTGCTTGCGTAGTCCCTTTTTGTTTTCCATGCCCGCAAAATAGATGTTACGAGCTATCGGATGAAAAATAGCAAATTTTTATGGTATAATTCAGTGGGGTATTGCTTTAGCATGGAGGGTTTTCAGCCGAAGTAATAGAGAAACGGGAATTGTATATATATTGTCTGAGCAGTATAATGTATAGCATACTTGCAAAACGGGAGAAATTTTATGATAAAATATAAAATTTTAATAGTTGATGATGAACAGGGCATTGTCACTATGTTGAAGGACTATTTTGAATTTCATGGGTACTTGGTATATACAGCTATGAGTGGAACAGAAGCCCTTAAGGGGATTAATTCAAAACCTGATATTATTCTGCTTGATATCAATATGCCTGGCATGGATGGGCTTGAAGTATGCAGAACAATCAGAAATCATGTATCGTGCCCTATTATTTTCTTGACTGCAAGAATAGAAGAAACGGATGCAATTATTGGGTTTCAGTCAGGTGGAGATGATTATGTGGTAAAGCCCTTTAAGTTAGGCGAGTTAGGCGCAAGGGTAGAAGCGCATTTACGCCGTGAAAGCCGAGGGGATTCTGGTTTGTCAGCAAAATTTTTTGATAACCTTACTATAAATTTTAATAAAAGGCAGGTGTCTTACCAAGACAAAGTGATACCGTTTACCAAAAAAGAATTTGATATTGTTGAGTTGCTTACAAGAAATCCGGGACAGGTCTTTGATAAAGAAAGAATTTATGAATTGATCTGGGGATACGATGGTGATGGGAATAGTTCCATTATCGTAGAACATATACGGAGAATCAGAAAAAAGTTCATGGAGTATACAGAGAGAAATTATATAGAAACAGTTTGGGGGATAGGATATAAATGGGAAAATTGAAAACAGTTTATCAAAATCTTCCTTTGAAAAAGGCTTTAACCATTACAATTGTGGGTTCTCTTTTTATCGCCTTTTTAGGAGCGATGACGATATTATTGGCGACACGTCCAAGCTATTATGCTCTTGTAGCGGAAAATTCGGAAAATCCGGCTATGTATTGGCATGATTTCTTTTGCATATCAACTGTGGGTATCTATGTTTGTGTTGTAATCATCGCAGGATCGTATATTTTCTATAGATTTAAACTTTCTGATCCGTTAAAGGCATTAACGGAGGGAATAGAGCAGATAGCCATAGATAATCTGGATTTTTCGGTACAGTATGATGCGGAAGATGAATTAGGGGCGCTCTGCAGGTCTTTTGAACGGATGAAGAATGAACTGCAAAATAATTATAAAAGGATATGGCGTATGACGGAGGAGCGCAGAAAACTCAATGCAGCCTTTGCACATGATTTACGCACGCCGCTTACAGTATTGCAGGGATATACGGATTTTTTGGATGAATATATCCCATTTCCGGAAAAAGAAGATACAAAACTGCTGGAAACGAACCGTATGATGGCATATTATATTAAGCGTCTGGAAGATTATGTCGAAGTTATGAATACAATCCAAAAATTGGAGGATACACCCGTCAAAATGCAGACTGTTCCAATAGACAGTTTTATGAAAATGTTGGATGACAACATAAAATTGACAGCTAAGGAATACGGGAAAGATATATCAGTTATAAATGAAACGGAATTGCAGGAGGTTCGGGGCGATATTTCCCTGATTTTCAGGGTGTTGGAAAATGTTATGAAAAATGCCTGCCGATATGCTGAGAACGAAATTTTTGTGCGTCTGTATGAGCAGGATCAATTGCTTTATTTTGAAGTGATAGATGATGGAGCAGGGTTTCGTCCGGAAGCTCTGGAGCAGGCGCTAAAACCCTTTTACACTTCAGGGCTATCCGGAACTTCTCATTTTGGCCTTGGATTGAATATCTGTAAAATCTTATGTGAAAAACATGGCGGCAGCATTACGATCAGCAATATTTCGGATTCAGGCGCCAGAGTACAATTTTCATTTTTGTTGGAAAAGTAGATACTTTTGTGATATTTTTCAGTTACACTCTCCTTGTATTACGAAGGAGAGTTTTTATTTTCTTCGGAAAATAACTTGTGAAGGAGTATTCGTATATGGAAAAAATACTATCTGTATCAGGATTGCAAAAATCTTACGTTACGAAAGGGAATACCTACCCTGTGCTGAGAGGTGTCAGCATGGAGATGGACAGAGGTGAATTTGTTGCGGTCATGGGACCGTCCGGCAGCGGAAAAACGACACTGCTGAATATTGTGTCGGGTTTTTTATCAGCAGACAGTGGTCAGGTGAAAGTGGGATCTGTGGATATGCTTCATACTGATAAAGAAAAACAGGCTGAAATCCGTTCCGGTATATTAGGCTTTATCTTTCAGGATTTTATGCTGATAGATGGATTGACAGTGCAGGAAAATATTTTTCTTCCACAGATCATCGCCAAAAAGCCTGCAGCAGATATGGAAAGAAAAACAAGTGATCTGCTGTGCGCCTTTGGCATTGAGGACATTTCCGGCAAATATCCGGGCGAGCTTTCCGGCGGTCAAAAGCAGCGGGTGGCTATTGCAAGGGCTCTATCCAACGAACCGTTGCTAATCCTGGCTGATGAGCCGACAGGCAATCTTGATTCCAAGTCGAGCAATGCTGTCATAGAAGCGTTTCTGTTTGCCAGGGAACAGCTGGGGGCTACCGTTTTGATGGTGACACATGATGCGATTGCTGCTTCACATGCGGATCGTGTGATTGCTTTGTCGGATGGAATGGTAGTAAGGGAATTGGTACGTCAGAAAGAGCAGAGGCAGTTTATGAATGACATTCTGGAATTTCTGAAAATTGTGGAGGTGGGGCAATGACATTAAATGAAATCACCCGAAAACTGATCCGCCAGAATAAAAGCCGGTACATTCTTTTTGGCTTGTCAATCTGTTTTGCCGTTGCCATGGCCGGGGCGTATGGTGTTCTGCTTTTCAGCAGGGTTATAACCGATGTATTGATGACAGATGGATCGACTTACTTAATTTCGCTTGGAATGTATGGGATTACGATGATTGGTATTGTTGTTTTTCTTTTCTATGCTAACGCCATTTATATTCAGCTTCAAATGAGGGAAATCGGGGTATACCTTTCCCTTGGTCTTCCGCCAAAATCTGTTGGTAAAATACAAAACCGGCAGCTTGACATCATATTTTTGATTGGAGGGGCTGCCGGGCTTGTTTTGGCTGTTCCGTTCTCTTTTGGCATATGGTCGCTGCTGTCCTTATTTATTTCCTATACGGATGGTGCCTTTCGTGTGGGAGAAAAAGGGCTGCTGATTGCAGGAGGATTATGGATACTGGCATGGGTTATCCTGCGTATCAGGAATGCAGTTCATATAGCAAGGCTGGATGTAATCAGGATTCTGCGTTCATCATCAGAATGCGAGGAGGTGAAAGCCGCCCACCCGCTTTTGGGTATCATAGGGTTGACAGCAGTTCCTTTGGGACTGATATTGTTTAATATTACTGCGGTTATCTACCCACTGAAAAGTTTCTCCGTTCTCTTTCTTGGCGTCAGCCTGATCGGAATGTATATTCTGACGGCACAGATTACTTCTATGGGCAGCATTGTAAAGCGTTTTTTTCCTAACGCATACAGAAAAAGTATCTTGTTTTACAATCTTGTAAGGCAAAAAGGAAACCAATACACATTGTCCTTGTTTGTTTCCTCACTGTTGATTACGCTTGCGATATTTTCTATATGTTTTAATGGGGGTATGTTCCTGGAACTTTACTATGCAATCAAGGAGGAACCATATGATTATGCTGTTTTAGCCGGGGCATCAGGAGAGAAGCTCGATGAAAACAGGATACGCTCCTTTGCAGAAGAAAGCGGCATTTCTTTAAGCGAATGGCATTCATTGGATATGCTTTTGCTGGGACGGGAGCATCAGTATATGGATGCTTCGAGAAATGAGTGGGCACCGGAAATGGTTGTTAATGTGTCTGATTTTAATGCACTTTCCGGCATGAAGCTGTCTGTTCCTGATGACGGATATAGTTACTTTCAGGACTCTGATGATTCTATGTTTCAAACCTGCTCGGAGGATAGAGGACTGTTTTACAATCCATGTATAAAAGAAGACTTTACGTTGCAAAGAATTGAGCTGGTATCAAAGGAAAGTGTACTGAATGAAACCGCAAAGATAAATTCCTTTGCAGTCGTCAGTGATAATACTTTTTACAGGATAAGTGATACGTTGGATTCCTCCTATAAAATGACCTATTATCTGTTTCATGGCAGTAATACTGAAAACAGCAGTGAGTTTCAAGAGAGGCTTCTGGCGGAGATTGTAGCAATAAACAATGGGGAAATATTTGTCAGCTGGCAAGATCAGGTTATTAAAGATAAAATGGAGAATTATGAAGATATTTATATTCCTTATGATGGAAACGAACTGTATGCTGCCCGCTGGTGGGAATTTTACCCTTATGCAAAGCAGACGGAGCTTGATGTCCAGATGGAGGCAGGCGCAGTTTATCTGATCCTGATTTTCTTTATTGCCATTATTTCTTTTGTGTCGGCAACTATGATAATGGGATTGAAAATAGCAGGAACGATACTGCAGGATGTTGAGTGCTACAAGAGGGCGATGTATCTTGGGCTAAAGGAAAATGACCTGAAAAAGATTATCCGGAAACAGATAGGGCTTATTTATTTTTTCCCTGTAATTTGCGGATGTGTCACAGCTTCATTCATGATAAACCGTTTTATGGAAGCATCTTCGGCAACACGCATTTTAGAAATAACACTGGTCGCCATAGGATTATCACTTATAGTATTTCTGATGCAGCTTATCATATTTTTCTTTCTTCAGAAGAAATTGGTCGTTTCGACATCAAAGATCGTATATGAAGGCAGGTGACAGGATAGGAATATACCATACAGACTTTTGCGTTATGCAAAAAATATGAGGTGCGTTTGGTGTATTGTCACGCGATCGATGCGATGGGAACGCAGAAAGGGATCGCCAGGAAGAGCATCCACAAAAACGCGGATTCTATCCTGCAGGTGAAAGGGAATCAGCAGACACTTATGGACGATATCAGGAAGCATTTTGAAAAAGATGTATTTACAGAAAAGAAAGATGTTTTGGAAAAGGCGGGACGTTACCATAAAGACCTCTGCGGGGAGCACGGGAGGCTGGAAAAGTGACGGAAAAAGGGAGTACCGTCACTGTTATTTACGCAACGCTGTACCAGAAGGTATTCAACATTTATCAGGGAGGAAGAAATGACAAAAGAATACATACTTCAATATATCAGGGTTCTAAAGTCAGTGATTGATTATCATGTTGCCAGCGAATTTCACAAAAATAGGCTCTTTTTCTTCTCTATTTTCGTTCATGCGTTTATTCTGCAGATGGTTTTCTAGCCTATTGACAGAAGTAAAATCGAAGAGGTATACTTAAAATCAGGTTAGTTGATACTATACACCGCTTGCTTAATCCTCGTATACAAAGTGCTTGATATTAGGCGGAGGGGGAGGCGATGCGGTGGCATCGTTGACTGATGACAACGCGGTACTGGCACAAATATCTAAATTAGTTCTGTTTTATCCAGCCTTCTGCATCCCTGATGATGCAAGAGCAGGAAAGATGATATTCGCCAAATTTGATCCAGACAATATACCCGACATTATCCATTGCGGACCGATGAAGCTGGGAAAATGTTATGTAAAAGATGTAATAGGAATAGATCCCTATCAGGAAATACAGGATTTTTCAGGGGATGTTTTGATTGTTCATGGTACGCAGGATAAAATTGTGAATATTGAGTATTCAAAACGTGCATATGAGCTGTACTTAGAGAATAAAGGAAAGAAAGATAAACGAAGGGTTGTATCGTTCTTTCCAATAGATGGCGGCAGGCATGGATTTTTAAAAAGACATGACAGGGTGGCGATAGCGCATCTGAAACAGTTCCTTACTGTGGGAAGCCCATAATTTGAGCGGTATACTGCTGCAAACTTTCAATGGTCTGTGTTTATAAACTCTTGCCAGGCTGAATTTTGATGCGCCGCCGCTGCCGAGCCGGCAGTGGCGGCGCCGGGCGGGAGGTCATCAAAACAGCGAAAGATATTCCCCGGCAGGGTCAAGGCTGAGGGACGAGAGTTTATGACGTTCTGTGGAATAGCAGTTCCAGAGAAGGGCACGCATGTCAGAAGAAGATTTCATCCGAGAGGACCCGGAATTATAACGGGGGGCAATATCCCCAAATGTTATCTGGTCATATATGCTTGAAAGCTATACGGGCAGCTTGAATTTTGGAATTCATCCGCCATATGTGCCGGCCTGCCATTAAGATAATAATATAGCGATAGAAACGAATGAATAGTGTCAGAAAAACGTTACTGTTCACGCCCCAACTAATTCTGACACAATTTTATGTAATGAAGGCGTAAACAGCAACCCATTTGCAGCACGCTTTTCACTACTTTTATTGACGAGTGAACAGTAACAGAAAAACTGCGGTTGCGGACCATGATTCGCAGAGAGGTATTGACGGATGTACAGGATAGGAATTTGTGATGACGACAAGGAGCTATGCTCCGGATTAGAAGAACAAATTTATCAGATTACGAAAGACTTGAAAGTGAAGGCTGATGTGGAAGTCTGGTATTCTGGTGAAGGCATACGAAAGGATATTGGGAATGGCACGCGGTTGGATCTGTTATTTCTGGATATTGAACTGGTTCGGGAAAACGGTATATCGGTAGGAAAGTTCATTCGTGGCGAGATGGAGGATATGCAGACGCATATCGTGTATATTTCCGCCAGACAAAGTTATGCCATGCAGCTATTCAAGATCCAGCCCCTTGATTTTCTGGTAAAACCCATATCTAATGAGCAGATCAGGGAAGTTCTTGCCAGAAGCATCAGGCAGAAGCAGAGCTTTAAAAGCTGTTTCGAGTACCGGAAGGGGAGCGCGGTATTCAGAGTTCCGGCAAAGGATATTGCCTATTTTGTGAGTGTGGATAAAAAAATCAGGTTCACTACAAAGGACGGCGAAGAGGAATTTTATGGAAAACTGAAGAATATCATGGAAGAACTTCCTGACGATTTTATGATGATACACCAGTCTTATATTGTCAATCAGTTATATGTCAGCGAGTACGCCTATGACTGCGTAAAAATGTCTGACGGAACTGTTTTCAGCATCAGTAAGCCATATAGGAAAGAAATAAGAGGCAAAATAAGGCAATATCGGAGAGCAGAAATACATGGTGAATGATAGAGTGATATTTGAGCTGATGATTGTAAATATTCTGAGAGTGCTGCTGATCAGAAAACTGATGGAGCTGTTTCTTCCGGCGGAGGAAGATGAAATAAAAAAGATACGGATTGGATATGTGTGTTATTATCTGCTGGCGACGATTCTGCTCTGTACTTTCAAAATATCGGCGCTTTATGGGATTTGTACTTATCTGGGAATTGCAGGACTTACTTCTTTTTACCGGGGGACATGGAAAAAACGGATATGGGTATCGCTGGCGGTATTCGCTACGGACCTGGCATGCAGTCTGGCAGTGTATTTTGCTTTTTCGCATCAATTCATCGTGAATCTGCAGGCAGTCCAGACGCTTTTGCTTCTGATCTGCGTTACCATAATCAGCCGTACCTCTGATACGGCAGCCGACAGGGAAATCGCTTTCGACAAAAGGCAGACAGGTATTTTGATCGCAGTCCCGGCGGCTGGCATACTTATTTTAAGTGTTTTGCTGTATGGGGGATATCAGGGTATGGCGGCAACGCTGATTTGTGTTTCCACACTCATAATCAACCTGAGCATCTTTTACCTTTACCATATGATGGCGGAGAATTACAGAAATTTGAGGGAAAATGACATTTACAGGCAGCAGACCTATGCATACCGGAACCAGCTGGATGTGATTATGGAGTCTCAGGGGCGTATCCGGGCGTTAAGACATGATATGAAGAACCATATATTGGCGCTTCAGATGCTTTTACAGAAAAAGGATTGGGCGGAAGCCTGCAGATATGTGGACTCTATGCAGGATTTTATGGTAAATCCGTCAGAGTATATCGCATCAGGAAACGAGTCTGTGGACAGTCTGTTAAATTATAAGCTGCAGAGGGCGAATGAGATTCTGGAAATGGTGGAGGCGAGGATTAGCATACCGGAAAAGCTGATGCTGCATACCTTTGATCTAAATGTGGTATTGGGGAATCTGCTTGACAATGCAACAGAGGCGGCGAGCCGGACGCAGGAGAAAAGGCTGAGGGTGATGATCAAGCTTGAGAAGGGAGTCCTGTTTATCAATATCCGAAACAGCTGTCAGGGAATTGCGGACGGAAAGCAGCGGGGTCTGGAAACGACAAAGGAAGACGCGTCAAATCATGGTATTGGTCTGGGCAATGTGCGGAGGATTGTTGAAAAATATCAGGGAGAGATGGATCTGCTCTGTAAAGACGGAAGCATGGAGACGGACATTATCATGTATATAAAAGAAATGTGAGACAAGGAGCCGCCTGCAGGTTTGAGGACGGCTCCTTCGGTCATTTTCGGCAAAAATATGGTCTGATTTCGCCAAATTTCAAAATACTTCTGTATTTGTGGTATGCTTTCAAAGACATGCAGGCGAAAATCGTCTGGCAGGAGAGAAAGACGGCTTGTCTGCATGTCCAATACAGATGTGTATCAGTGGGAGGTATCAGAATGAAAAAAACAGTTTACCTGACAATGGCGGCGGTAGTTTGCGCAGCTGCCCTTACCGGCTGCCAGAAGGCGCCGGATGTGGCGGAAAGTAACGGCATCCTGCATGCGCAGGGCGATATGGAAAGGCAGGTGCAGGACATTGCCGCGTCAGATGACCGCGGACAGCCGCAGGCAGAAAACAGGACGCAGCCGCAGGCGGCGGGTGGGTATCAGGGCACGGTAGGCACGGGCGGCAGCATCATCAATATCAACGCCGAAATTCCTGCGATACCCGATAACCTGTCCGTCATCACGCTGAAGCCGGACGATGGGCTTGACATGGACGCCCTGCGTGTTTTTCTTGACAGCGAAAGCGGCACTGTTGAGGACACTTCGCAGGAGCTTTTGAGGCAGATCGGGGAAAATGACAAAGAGAATGCCACGCTTCAGGAAAACGGTGACAGATTTCTATATTCCAGGTTCGGTGATCACAGCGCGCTGCGGCTTGGCGACGGAAAAAAGGAAGCGCTGTTTACGTTCCACACAAGCGCGTATTATGTTGACCATGATTTATTGGATAAGTGCCATGGGATTTACAGCGGGAATTACAGCGAAACGTATATCACGCAGGACCAGATGGGCGAAGGCAGCTTTTCCGCAGAAAGGGCAAAGGAAATCCTTTTAGACAAGCTGAGGGCTGTGGGAGTGGACGACATTGCCATGAAAGAAATCTGTTTTGTTGAGGGTGACGGCTACAGCTATTATGAGATGCAGTTCGTACCTGTTTATGACGGGATTGCTGTAGATATCGGGAGCGACAGTTATACTTTGGGACAAGTTTTTCCAAACGGGTCCGGGTTTGTTACCGGGGAAGGCGTTGCGGATGTAAACCTTATAGACTTTTGCGGAAAGGCGGCAGAGAAGGAGCCTGTTACGGTAATTTCTTTTGAACAGGTTTTGAAGATACTGGAGCAGTATCTGGACAATGGCATGATAGTATCGGATGGGACGATCATTTACGACAGGGTGGAGCTGAACTATTATCCGGTACCCAATCCTGCGCCTGACCCGGATGCGATTGAGTATAAGTCCGAGCTTACGCTTACGCCCATATGGCATATTTATATGCCGATAGACGAATATGTAGACGGAGGCTATTATGATGCAGCGGGACCGTCACACATTTGTGTAAATGCTGTCACGGGAGAGCTGGTAGTGACTGATTAGGAATAGTGGAAGTATGAATGGAAGGCGCAGAGGGCATGGATATGAAGTTTTTAAGGGAGGATATGAAGAGAAGCTTTTCCAATCCGGGATTTTTTGCAGGATGTTTCGGACTTGGGGCGCTGCTTACCTATAATTTTGTTACGGAATCGCTCCATTCGGGGAGTCCCTATTATGCCATTGTGAATATACTGGCGGTATCGGGCTTTACTGTGTTTCTGCCCGTGTTTCCGGTGCTGGGGTATGCGTCTCAATTTTGCAGGGAGTATGAAAGCGGATATTACAGACTGATTCTTGCCCGGATGAAACCGCAGAAATTTGCAGCGGTGAGGGTTATCAGTGTGGCGATGTCGGGCGGGACGGTCGTTGCATTGCCCTATCTTTTTATATGCCTTTTGGCTGTTGCTTTAGAGATGCCGGGACTGGCTGATATGAATTCATTGGGACTGGATGCTTCAGGGGTGAACGTTTTGAAGATTCCGGAGGATATTGAAATGGCAAAGATCGGTATGACCTATGGGATTGGTGTGATGGTGGCTCTCAAGGTACTGCTGGGATTTCTGTTCGGAGCCGCATGGGCATTGGTGGGACTGGCATTTGCAGTATGGATGCCAAATCAGTATGTGGCGTTGGTCGCGCCTTTTGTCCTGTATGAGTCCCTTTATATTTTGATGCCAAACGGTCTGAATCCTGCCGTGTTAGTGCGCGGGGATGATGCAGGGCATTTGCTGTCAGTGGAACTGGAGTGTGTCTGGCTTCTGGCAGCCGCAGCCGCATCCATGGCGGGATTTAAGAGGAGGTGCCGGGATGCGTAAAGTGAGAAGGATTCCCATGGCGGTCAGAATTGCCTTTGGCACTTTACGGCAGGAAATGGGCAGCATCAGGGTGATAATGGGATACCTGCTGGGAATGACATTTCTGGCGCTGGCGTTAAACGATTTTTTCGGATATGCAATGGATATCAAAGAACCTGTCAACATCTTTGAGGCATTTATTGTCATGGAGAATCAGGGCATCGCAGGCAGATTCTGGGTGCTGGGGTATCTGCTCATCATTGCGGATGCGCCTTTTATCAGGAGAAATACTTATATGCTCCTGTATCGCAGCGGGAGACGGGGTTGGAATATGGGAATGTTGTTATATGTTTTGACTCAGGCATTTGCGTATTCAGGCTGTCTTGCGGTAGGTTCCGTTGCAGCCGGGATTCCCTGTGGCTTTTTCGGAAGGCTTTGGAGCAGTCCTGTCTATTTGCTGGCGGCCAATGCCTCCGGCGCCATCGCGGAAAAATATCGCGTTTTCTTTGAAGGTGCGGCGATGATGAAGCACATGACAGTGTTACAGGCGTTTGGTATTACTTTTTTGTACCTGTTCTGCTATATTGCTTTCCTTGGAGTCCTTCTGTATGTCTGCAACCTGGTACTTGGTGGTTTCTGGGGACTTATGGCAGTGGCGGCAGTGCATTTAGGAGGCGCTGTCTTGTCCTTTACTGCCGGACTGCATCAGAGTCCGGTATATTATGTGGACGGTGCAGGCAGTCATTGGCGGTATCCCGGTATGATGTGCGGGTTCATTTTCGCTATGGGGCTGGTCTCCCTGGCCGCTATAGAGAGAGTGGACATTCAGGTCAGATAGGCACCGGGAAAATTCACGGGAGCACAGGGGCGGTGGGATTCCGGCGGCGGTATGAGAGCATAGGGAGGTGTATTGATGGATCAGAGCATTGTTTTTCAGTTTTTTGGCGGCGTTTCACAGGACGGCTTAAGCTGGGCGGTTGATTATGATAAAGTGTTGTATGAGCTTGCAAGATGGTTTTTGCCCATTGGCATCTGTCTGCTGGCGGAGGGAGTCCGGCTTGAAAAACGGAGGAACATAGAGCGGCTTTCGTGTTACCGCTATGAAGCTATGAGAATATGGTGGAGATATAAATTTGGCAGAAGTCTGCTATACGGCATAGCGTTGGCGGCAGTTTTGTTCCTCATTGCAGTGGCTGTTGATATTGTGAATGCAGGTGGAATCCTCGATGAGGTTTGGAAGGTGTTCGTTCTATGGATTGCTCATATGACTACTATTTTATCTTTTCTGCTTTTGCTGGATGTGTCCGGCCTTGGAAAGTCTGCGCCGGCAATCCTGATATTGCTGGAAGGAGGTACGTTTCTGGCGGGGTTTGCATCTATGAGAGCAGCCCGGTTCATGTTTGGAATGTGGGGGATGTATTTCCAGAGCAAATGGTATTATGGTGAGGGGGGAGTTTCCGTGCTGCCTTCCCTGATAACAGAGGGGGTATTGATTATGCTTGCCTATCTGGCAGGGGGGATTTTGTTAAAGAAAGCCGTACAAAAATCAATCGTATGCTTTTAAAACGGAAAGACGGTTGGCAATCTGAAACGGTGTATTTTTGAAACTATAATCAGAAAGGAAAGGTCTTTCGCATGGCAGAGATTATCGAAATAGAAAATTTAACGAAAAAATTCGGAGATGTTACCGCTCTTGAAAATGTGAATCTGAGCATTGGGAGAGGGAAAATTTATGGAATTGTCGGGAGAAACGGTTCTGGAAAGACTGTTTTGTTCAAACTTATAACGGGTTATTTAAAACCCACTGCCGGGAGAGTCATCGTAAGCGGAAAAGAAATCGGAAAGGATACGGACTTTGCGGAAAATATAGGGATTATCATAGAAAATCCCGGATTCTTAAAGGGATATACAGGATTTAAGAACCTCGCATATCTGGCAGGTATACGCAATGTAATCGGCAAAGAGGAAATCAGGGAGAGCATGGTGAAAGTAGGACTTGACCCGGACAGCCGTAAAAAGGTTGGGAAATATTCGCTGGGAATGAAACAGCGTCTGGGCATAGCCCAGGCCATCATGGAAAATCCGGAGATACTGATTCTGGACGAGCCGATGAATAGTCTGGACAATCAGGGCGTAGACGAGGTACGGGGAATTTTGACAGGCCTGCGGGATGAGGGAAAAACAATAATACTGGCAAGCCATAATAAAGAAGATATAGAAATTTTATGTGACGAGGTGTATGAAATGGATCATGGAAGATTGTCAAGGCGTGATTCATAGTAACACTTCATGTTCGGTTCCCTTGTTCCATATCAGTGCGGGGAGGCACAAAGCTACAATGACCATAGAATTCCAGTGCTGCTTATCATGACAAGCAATACACCAGATGGCAGTAACCTAGTACAGCATTTCCTAATCCCTCATACACTTAGCACTCGCTATTTACGCCATCGCCGCGTTGTCGTCAGTCAACAATGCCACCGCATTGCCTCCTTCCTCCGCCTTGCGCTGACGAAAATATCAAGCACTAAGTATATGGGGATTAAGAAAACGCTGTACTAGGGGCCGACAGAAATACTGGCGGTTGGGGAAACAATGCAGGTTTCTGATTATGGCCAGTTCAACTGGACAATGTTCAATGCGGAGGACAGAAAAGTGAGACGAGAAACAGTCTTCCCAGAGCAATGCCGGAAGGCATTTGAGGCAGGGGGAAGGCTGGCAGCAGAATCAATTTCGACAGGGCAGAATGGAGTAATAATAACAGTAGAACTCTTTGGGTGCAAAATAGAGCCTGATGGCGGGATTTTGCTCTGGAGAATTATAAAAGATAGCCGAACTGGACGGGCGCAAGCAGGAACTTCTTACCCGGATAGCGGAGTTGACGGTGGAAGCCATCAGCCCGGAACAGGTCAGCCAGATTTCCGGCTATCTCGACACATGGGAGAATGTATCCTTTGACGACAAGCGGCGGGTGGTGGACTTGATGATTACCGCCGTTCCCCTGTGTAGTCCCTTGTAAACTATACTTTTTCGTGGACAAAAACCTACCGATTATGGACATATTCGCAGAGCTGTTAAATGCCTGCTAACATAAAGAGGTATAAGCGTGCAAGAATGGAGGTTTACAAAATGGAAAACATAATTCTGCAAACACACGGAATATCCGTGAAATACGGCAATTTTCCTGCTCTTGATGATGTGAGCATCAGTCTCAAAAATAAGCATATCTACGGCTTTATCGGTGAGAACGGCGCAGGCAAGACCACATTGATGAAAGTGCTGACGGGGCTGCTTTATCCGACAAGCGGTACCTTTTCGCTGTTCGGGAAGAGCGCACCGTCAGACATACTGAAAGTGCGCCGGAATATTGGCAGCACCATTGAAGCTCCTGCCCTTTATCCGGAATACTCTGCTTACCGTAATCTTGAATTACAGCGTATCCTTATCGGCAATCCCGACAAGGAAATATGCGGTAAGCTGCTGGGAATAGTGGGGCTGACGGAGGTGAAGGATAAGAAGGTAAGAAAGTTCTCTATGGGTATGAAGCAGAGGTTCAGCATAGCAATGGCTCTTGTCGGCAGGCCGAGGCTGCTTATCCTCGATGAGCCGATAAACGGACTTGACCCGAAAAACATATCTGAACTGCGCAGCCTGCTTAAAAAGCTGAATGAGGAAGATGATATGACGCTGTTCATATCAAGCCATATCCTTAATGAGCTATATCTGCTTGCCACTGATTATTATATTATCCACAAGGGGAAGATAATCGAGTCGCTCACCCATGATGAGCTTGACGAAAAGTGCCGGCAGTACATAAAGATAAAGACCTCCGATCTGCCGAAATGCATAACCGTCATTGAGGATGCGTTTATTGATGCGGAATACACTGCCATTGATGATGAGACACTGCACCTGTTCTCGCATACCGACAGGGCAGAGGGCATAGCAAGGCTTCTCATGGAGAACCATATTGTCACTAAGGAATTTTCAGTTACAGAGCAAAGCCTTGAAGAATACTTTCTTGGCATCACGGGAGGTGACAACGATGCATAATCAGCTGATGATCGAAAAATACAAAGCGAAAAGATTTATTATAATGTATCTTGCGGCGGCTGTCCTTGCAGCAGCAGGATTCTTCCTCGGATTGCTTAAACTCCCCGAATATATGGATACGGCAAAGGTATTTTCTTTATCGGTTTGCGATACATCTTTTATGTTTCTCATTTCACTTGTTGCAGCATGGTTTGCAGGAAATGATTTTCAAAACCGGACGATACATAATGAAATAAAAGTAGGATACAGCCGTTTTTCGGTATTCATGGCAAGAACGATTACAGCCGTTATTATGGCAGAGCTGCTTCATTTGACCTATGTTTTTGCAACGGTTCTCGGATTTGCTGTGAAATACAGGTTTGACAGCAGCATATTTTCCATGAGGCACTTTGGCTGGCTGCTGGTAGTCATGATGCAGATATGCGCCAACATCTGTATCGTTATGTTTATTGTTTTTGCCCTCAAAAAAGTTACATCAGGAATAGCAGTAACGGTTGTTTTCAGCTTTGTATCCTGCAACATTCTTAGAAATTTCATCAGCAAGAGCGTTTTCAGGCTGACCTGTTTCAGCCTTGCACAAACAAGCGATAATAGAACACTTGTGTTGTCGGCGGTGTTTGCAGCAGTAATAATAGTTATTTCGCTGACAGCAACACATTTTGTTTTCAGAAAAGCCGAGATAAAATAGCAGCTTTTATCTGCTTCTTTCATTTTTGAGACTGCTGACAACGGACGCTTATGTGTTTTACCGTCCGGCATCCGCAAAACTTCTTATCAGGCACACCAAAGGGACAGAGAGCATATATTGTCCGTGTTCCTGATATCCAGAACAGCCACGCCAGCGGAAACAATATTTACACCTCAACTTTACACTGATGAAAAAAATTTCGGTCATCCGTTATGTCTGCTGTGACTCCGTAATCGTACCAGTCACCAGCATTCTTTCTCTTGCGTTGAGAGGTTTTTGAGACTGTACTATTGCTACAACATCCGGTAATGAAGGCGGTGCGATGAAGTCAAAAATACTTATAATTGAAGATGACCCTGTAATACAGGCGGAGCTTATAGCGCTTCTGAATGGAATCGACTATGAGGCATCGGCAGTCACGGACTTTTCTGCTACGATTCAAACCATGAAATCTGTGCAGCTGCATCTGATTTTGCTGGATATAAAGCTGCCGCGAACAAACGGTTTTACCATTTGTTCGCAAATTCGCAGTTTTTTCAATGTACCGATTATCTTTGTGACAGGCTGCACCACAGACATGGACGAGCTGAACAGTATTACGTTGGGCGGTGATCCTTTGTCACAAAGCCATATAATGCGGAAATCCTGCTGGCAAAAACCGTGCCCCTGTTGAAACGTGCCTGTCCCGCGGAGGCGCAGACCGGCTTAGCAATGTGAAACTATAAAATTTTAATCTTCGGTTGACTCTCTGTAAATCAGACTGGTTTCTGTGTAAATCCTGCGGAAGTTCAGTGACGGTTCCTTGATTCGCGACATAAGCAGGTGCACTGCGGAGAATCCCATAATCTGGCTGTGGATATGGATCGTGGTCAGTGTGGGCGAGGTCACATGCGATTCGGGGGAATCGTCAAACCCGCACAGGTAGACATCCTGCGGCACACGGATTCCCAGCTGTTTGAACACAGACATGACGTCCACGGCAATAAAGTCGTTTGCGCAGATGAACACGTCTGGCAGTTCTTTTCGTTTCTGAATCTCCTCCATTATATATTCGCGGTATAGATTATATCCGGGCACCTTTACGCCTGTTTTGTTTTTGGTGATGCAGTATTCCTCAGGACAGGAGAGCCCGGACAGATACATGGCATTCCGGTACCCCAGAAAGCGCTCATGAAAAGACTGGCAGTGCGAGATGTCGCCGATAAATCCGATTCGTTTCTTACCCCTGCGGATCATCTCGCGCACAAAACAGCCTATGTCTGTCTGGTTATCCATGTAGAGGCAGTCCGATTTAATCGGGTTATCAAGATCCGCTACCGGTGAATCAACAAATAGTGTAGGAATGTCGAGCCCGCAGAGCATATGGCAATAGTCCTTGTGAAACATTTCAATGCAGATGATTCCTGCAGTCCGTTCTTCATTGTAAGAGCCGGGAAGGGACAGGCTTTTGATCTCATGTTCCTGAAGTCTGTGCATGGTGAAACTGTAACCCATGCTGGAAAGTTCCCGCTGAAATTTGTCCAGCATCGTGGAGGCAAAGTGGGAGCTTCCTATAAAATTGGACGTAAACAGCGAAATCTCCCGTTTGTTTGTCGCGGGAGTAAGGTCGGTTTCGGGCTTGCCGGAACCATAGATATTTATATAGGAGAATTGTTTATATCCCATTTCGATCGCCTTTTTCAAAACGCGTTCCCTGGTGGCGTCGGCGAGCAGCCCTGTATTGTTGATTGCTTTGGATACAGTGTTGCGCGAGACGCCCAGTTCATCCGCGATGTCCTGAATGGTGACACGGTCAGCCATGGAAGTCACATCCTTTCTCAATATAGTGTATTTTGATATTTTCCCCAGATGGTTTTTCTCTCATATCTGCATGATATGCGAGAATTTCTTGAGTTTTATATCATTATAATGTAAAAAATAAAATGTGTCAAATGTAAAAAATGAAAAAAATATGCAGCTTGTATTTCAATTGCTGCGTGAGGAAACCTCACTCAATGCGTGGTTGATCCTGTCATGAAAATCTGATAAATTGAACAGTAGAAAGAGGCGCACCTTTCAGTAAACGATAAGAATAAGTTTGAGTGATTGGAGGAAGTATAAAAATGAATCTGAATGTTGGAGATAAAATCAGGTGTCTGCGGCATGAAAAGGATATTACGCAGGAAGAGTTTGCGGCAATCCTTGGGGTATCCTGTCAATCTGTATCACGTTGGGAGAATGGTATCTGCTATCCTGATATAGAGCTGCTGCCAGACATCGCGGAGTTTTTCGGAGTTACTGTTGACTGTCTGATGGGGATAAACGAAACAGTCAGGAAAGAGAGGATTGCGAAGTATCTGGAACAGTTTCAGGAGGCAGTCAGTCAGGGAAGAATTGACGACTGTATTGCTGTCGCGAGAAATGGCATTGCAGAATACCCCAATAGTTATATGCTGCTGAACAAGCTTATGTATGCATTGTTTCTGGCAGGCGATAGTGATGGAAACATACCAGAGTGGCAGGAGAATATGAAAAAATATGATTCGGAAATCACAATGATCGGCGAGCGGATCATGAAGTATTGCCCTGATCAGGATATCAGGCTGGAAGCGGCGGCAAGGCTTGCGTTTAACCATTGTGAAATGGGACGAAGAGCAGTAGGCAGGGCAATTTTTGAAACATTACCGTCCCAGAAATATTGTAAAGAAACACAGATTTGGTGGGCGCTGGACGAAGAAGAGAAACTTCCGTTTATCCGCACCAGAATCCAGGAGGGGTATGCAGCGATGCATCATGGAATTTACCTGCTGCTTGGGGAAAGGCTTCTTCCGGATGAAGAGTTGTTGAAGGTATGCCGCAAATTGTTTGCCTTGCAGGAACTTGTTTTTGACGCAAAAGAACCTGTCGAATGGGGGACTGTAAGAAACCATTGCACTATGGCGGCGTTGTTAGCCCGGTTAAAGCAGTATGATTCGATGTACGACGAGTTAAAGACTGTTGTAAAGACTGCGAGGGAGTTTGATATGCGTCCAGGGAAATACAGTGTTTCGTCGGTGCTTCTCGGCGAAATGAAAAAGGAGAGAACGGATTTTGAAACATCTGATTCCAGAACACTTTGCGAGATTGTGCGGGATAAGTGGCTGGCAGCAGAGGATTTTGATGCTGTCCGCAGTATGGAAGAATTTGATAATATGATACAGGCATTGTCGTGAGCAGGGGATGCTGTGAAGGGATGACAGCCAGTTGCTCCCCTCACGGCATCGTTTCCTTTGGATACGATTCACAGTTCTTTTACCAGACATAATGTCAATTCATCATTATTCCGGCAGACAGCATCTGTTTCACATATTTTTTCTTCATAATAAACTCCTTTTCCATCAGGAATGTAGCCTCTTTTTATATAGAATCTCTGTGCAGGACCGTAGTCGCTGTTTAAGCAGACATCCAGATATATTTTATTACAAAAATACATATCCTGCGGCAGTACCGTTGTACAATGCCAGCAACGCTGTACTAGTACAGCGTTGCCTAAATAACAGTGAAAAACAGTGCCTGATATTTGTGACAGGACAAGGCGGAGGAAGGAGGCAATGCGGTGGCATTGTTGACTGACGACAACGCAGGACTGGTGCAAATATCAGGTGCTGTATTCACTGCTATTTGCGCAATGCTGTACTAGTTATCCAGCTGCCGTTTTAAATAGGCGATATTCTTCTGGCTCTCGTCGCCGTCTGCCTTGCAGATTTCCTTTCCCAGTCTTCTTTTAAAATAGAGTAGCACAGTGTATCGCTTTTATCACGCGCGTGCTTTCTTAATCTTCCTTCAAAGGTAAAGGAACATTTATCTAAAACGCTTATGCTCGCCCGATTGTGTGACCTCACCCATGCGGCGATGACTGATAAATTCATCTCTTTGAATCCATAATCAAGCATCCTTTTCACTGCCTGTATTGCGTAGCCGTTGTTCCGGTATGGGGCAGCGATAGCGTACTCTATTTCCATATAGCCATCATATCGGTTCATGCCACCCAGGCTGATAAATCCTATAAAGTTATCATTTCTTTTGTCGGCAATCACTTTAAATCCACTGTCATTCATCCAACATTGGATAGCACTCTGGCTGTCAGTAATCGAATTGTAGAAATCAATCCCGCTTTTTCTCAAGGCTTCGTCAAGACACATTTCATATAAAGCCTTTGCATCACTGTCACGCCAGTTTCGCAATATCAAATCTTTTGTTTCCATGGATGGTTCCTTTCCTTTGCGAATTTCATATTGTCAATATTCTAAATGTTATTTTTCTTATGTAATTTTCCGATCAACAGAAATATTTATTCAGCAGTATATCTTTCCCACACTTGTGGTAATTTTGATTTTATGAAACAGGCATAGGAGCAGTCAGGGGTTTCTATCATGTGTTTTTCCTTTAAATAGTCGACAAGGCATGAATACCACCATTCCAGCTGCTGCTCCGATTTGTCTTCAAAATGGCTTACCTTCATTTTTCCCTGTTTCACATATTCCATAAATAGATCGTATGCATTTTCTACCCGGACATACTTCGTTACTTCAACAGGTTCTGTCGCCAGCCTCGCACAGGGGATATTTTTGAATGGAATGACCTGGCTTTCTTCTGCATGGACTTCGTAGATATATCCGCTGACGCCGTCCGATACTTCTCTCAGCGATCCGGGTACAGTTTGTGGTAGACCGGGATATCGCTGCCGCCCTCAAAACCATAAGGAAACCAGTAATAGGGCCTGTCCACGGCGTTGCATAGATAGAGTGCGGCCACGACATCGATTGTGGTCATATATACATAGGGGCGGTCATGGTCAGCCTGGTTTGGTTTTAATACTTTAATGTTTCCTGTGTTACCCGATCAGCTGGATGTCCTGTGGGATGTCCAGGCCAAGCCTGCGCAGCATTTTCATTATAAAATATGCGAGCCCGTCTGTCACGCAGAAAATTCCGTCCAGGGACATTTTTCCGCCGGGGGCGTGGTCCGCAAGGAACTGTTCGAATGTGTCATAGGGTTCGTTGTCGCCCACTATTTTCAGCTCACAATGGAGTCCGCGGGCGAGGCAGCCGTTCTCAAAGCCGGCTTTGCGCTTGTTCGGTTCATTGTTGATGGAGGAGCTTTTGCACAGAAAGGCAACATTCTTACATCCCAAATCGGCCAGTTTTTCGGCGGCCAGCTGTCCGCCTGCGAAATTGTCGCTCGCCACACAGGGGATACCCGGTCCCATGCAGCGGTCAATGGAGACGAAAGGCGTATTTTTATGAACGCTCAGATCCGGGTTGTAGGTCAGCCCGATGATGCCGTCAACCTTGTTCTGCTGTGCCATCGCGATATATTCCTGTTCCAGGCCCGAATCGTAGTCGGTGCAGCAGAGCAGCATCCGGTATCCCTGCCGTAACAGCACCAGATTGACATGGTAGGTGAGGGAGGCGTAAAAAGGCTCCGTTGTATTGGGAATCAGGAAAACGACGGTATGGGTCTTGTCTGCCCGGAGTCCCTGGGCATAACTGTTAACCTGGTAGCCGAGCTTGTTTATGGCATCTTCCACGCGGGTTCTGTAAGATTCGCCGACCGGTATGCCGTTGACTACCTTGGATACGGTGCCAAGGGCAACGCCAGCCTCCCTTGCCACGTCTTTCATTGTCGGATTGGAGATTTCTGGTTTCATTGGATATCACTTCCTGACGATTCGTAGTTGTATAGGTATTTTAAATATTCCACGGCGTTGTCCGTGCGCGGTGTATTTGCAATGATGCCAAAGTAGACGGGTTCATGAAACCCGGCACTGTCGATCAGCGTCGTGCGCGACAGGTCGATGCCGTAATAGTGCTCCTCGGTCACCGCATGATAGGATGCGGATGCGTCAAACATCAGTTCTTCCTGATTGTCCTCGAGAATGACAATATTGGCGGCAAGATCCGGCTTTACGGCGTTATATAAGCCGGAGTCCGCCTGCGGAAGAAAGTCCCCGAGATCATACAGGTAGCCGTTCTGGGAAAACGCATCAAACGCTTCTCTGTTCATCAGGACAACATCGAGCAGTTCCCCGTCGATGACAGCGAGGATTTTCATGCGTGACGCGTAGGTGTACTGGTGGTTTTCGTTCAGCTCGTCATCGGTCAGGTACAGTCCGGTGTACAGTTCTAGCTTGTTTTTGGACGGATTCAGGTTCCTGTGGCCGAGAAAATCTTCCCCGAGTCCTTTTTTTAGATTTCCGCCGACGTTCACATTGACGAGCGCGACATACAGTACGGGCTCCCTGGCTGTAAAATGGCCGTACAGGATATAGGCGAGTACATACAGCAGGATGCCAAGGATAGCGAGCGGAAGCTTGTAGTAATCCCAGATATACTGTATTTTTGTCCTGCCTTTCAGTGTTTTGAGATTGTCATCGCGGATTGCTTTCATGGGAGTTCGCGCTCCTTTATTTCTATTTCGGAGGATTCAATGATTCCGGCAGGTTCTTCTGTCTCAGTGGGTTCGCTGTTTGAGGCGGGTTCTTCCTGTTTTTCCTGGCAGAGCAGCAGGATGTTGGAGAGCAGGTAGGAGCACAGCAGTGCGCAGAGTCCCTCCCCGAAGACAATCATCGGCGTAAAGACGTTGATGATGACAAATGCCATGGCAAAGTATATGACGGCCATGACCGCCGTGCAGAGCAAAAAGCGCATGCCGAGCATGATGGCGTTCTTGAACATTGCCGCGGTGGTGTTGTCAAATCGCGCAAGCAGCGGGAATATGTACATCAGTATGATGGCATAGGCGGCCGCGGCGACGAGAAAAACTGCTGTGGCAACAGTCCAGAAGGCATTCTCAAACCGCATATGATAAAAGATGTAGCCGTCAACTCCGAGAACGATCCCCACGGCGAGAAGGATCAGCCAGATGACAGTGGCCTGTCTGAAATTTTCCCGAAATGAGTGGAAAAATGATTTCGTCAGGCTGCCCTCCTCGTTTTTGGCAACCTTCAGGGTCACATAAAACAAGGCGGTAGTGGACGCGCCGGCTGTGACAATGGGCAGGCAGCAGACCAGCCATAACAGATTCAGGTAGGCGCTGTAAGTGATCTTGGTAATGAAAGACATAACCGGACCTTCGGGGTTTAAGATACCGTGCATAAAACTTCTCCCTTCTATATATAAAACTTCATTCTTTACACACTTCCCGTCATGCCGCGTCAGCAGCACAAACAATCTATGAAGAACGCTGCCCTTGCCGCGTCAGCAGCACAAACAATTCATGAGAAGAATGCCTGCTCTTGGCATTCTTCCTGCGTGCAATTTAGATTTTCTTAGTCCGCGTACTTTGCGGGCTTAGAAAATCTTTGCATGCTTTAATCTTCGGTAGACTCCCTGTAAATCAAGCTGGTCTCCGTATAAATCCTGCGGAAGTTCAGGGTGGGTTCCTTGATTCTTGACATGAGCAGGTGCACTGCGGAAAGCCCCATGATCTGGCTGTGGATATGAACCGTAGTCAGCGTGGGCGAAGTGACTCTTGATTCCGGGGAATCGTCAAAACCGCACAGCCAGACATCTTTGGGGACATTGATACCTAACTCCTTAAACACATGCATGGTATCGAGCGCGACGAAGTCGTTTGCGCAGATAAACACGTCTGGAAGCTCCCGCCGTTTTTTGATTTCTTCCTTTATGTATTCACGGTATGGTTCATACCCTGGGATTCTGGCGTTTTTCCGGTTGCCGGTGATGCAGTAGTCGCCGGGGCAGGAGAGCCCGGAGAGATACATGGCATTCCGATAGCCGAGGAAACGCTCATAGAAGGACTGGCAGTGCGAAATATCGCCGATAAACCCGATGCGCTTCTTGCCCCTGCGGATCATCTCGTGTACGAAGCAGCCGATGTCCGTCTGGTTATCCATATAGAGGCAGTCTGACTTTAACGGCATGTCGAAGTCTGCCACCGGCGAATCTACAAAGAGCGTGGGAACGTCAAGTCCGCAGAGCATGTGACAGTAGTCTTTGTTGAACATTTCGACACAGATGATTCCGGCAGTCCTTTTTTCATTATAAAAACTGGGAAGGGACAGGCTTTCGATTTCGTGTTCCCGGAGCCGGTGCATGGTGAAGCTGTGTCCCATTCCGGAGAGTTCCCGCTGGAATTTGTCCAACATGGTGGAGGCAAAATGGGAACTTCCAATGGAATTGGATGTAAACAGGGAAATTTCCCTTTTGTCCGTCTCGGACGGGAGACTGGTTCCGGTTCTGCCGGAGCCATAGATATTGTCATAGGAAATCTGTTTATAGCCCATCTCGATCGCCTTTTTCAAAACACGTTCCCTTGTGGCGTCGGCAAGAATTCCTGTATTGTTGATTGCCTTGGATACCGTATTGCGGGAAACGCCCAGTTCATCCGCAATATCCTGAATCGTAACGCGGTCTGCCATGAAAGATCACATCCTTTCTTATAATATAATGTAATATAACGTTTTTTTGCAATGGTTTTCTGTACTTTATCTCCCTGAATGAGCCACTTCGATTTATACATTTGATTTGCATATGCATCGATTTGATTTCAGGTATGCACTTGCGGAAAAAGAATGTTTTGTATTTTTGGTGCGCTTAATGATATTATAGTGTAAAAATACAAATGTGTCAAATGCAAAATACACAAAATAATAATTTCCTAAAATTTATAAAAAATAACGTTTTGAATCGTGAAATAAAACATTAAATGTAAAAAACATAAAAATTTTTTAGGCAGATTTATAAAAAAACTATTGACCAAATGTAAAAAATATGGTAACTTATATTTACAGAGTTAAATCGCGATTTTTACAAATGCACAAATGAAAGGAAACAAATATAACATTTTAACAAGAATCAAAATCAAGAAAGGAGCAAAACGATGGGCAAAACAAAAACTGTCACTGCAAATCAGAAAGATGCAGGACTGCACAACTCGCTTGTCTATGTTGTCCAACACTGGCAGCTGTATGTATTCTTCCTGCTCCCGGCGTTGGCATTGACAATTATCTTTCGGTACATACCAATGGGCGGTATCCTGATTGCTTTTGAGAAGTATAATCCAATCAAGGGCATACTGGGAAGCGAGTGGGTAGGGTTTAAGCACTTTCAGCGTTTCCTGTCATCGCCCGATTTCCTGAGCTATCTGGGAAATACCATTAAGCTGAGTGTATTCGGTATGCTTTGGGGATTTCCGATTCCAATCCTTCTGGCATTTCTGCTGAACAGGATTGAGCGCACAGGCGTCAAGAAGAAAATCCAGCTGGCGCTGTACATGCCGAACTTTATTTCCGTCATTGTACTTTGCGGTATCGTCAGGATTTTCTTATCTGTCACAGGTCCTGTAAACATGCTGCTTGGCACACAGATTAACTTTATGACCATGCCGGAGGCATGGCGCACAATCTACATCGCCAGCGGAATCTGGCAGGGCGCAGGCTGGGGGTCTATCATTTATACAGCGGCGCTGTCAAACGCAAGCACGGAATTAAAAGAAGCCGCAGTAATCGACGGGGCAAACATCTTCCAGCAGATCAAGGCGGTGGAGTGGCCTGCCATCAAGAGCACGGTAGTCATCCAGTTTATCATGCAGGCCGGCAACATTATGAGCGTCGGTTTTGAGAAGGCTTATGCACTGCAGACCGATTTGAACCTTGCATCATCAGAAATCATTGCGACCTATGTGTATAAGAAAGGTCTTATCAGCGGCGACTACAGCTTTTCGACCGCGGTGGGATTATTTAACACAGTCATCAATGTCATCCTGCTGGTTGCCGTGAACAAGATTGTTGCAAAAATGAATGACGGTCAGGGAATATAGTCTGAAAAAACCATATGCGAAAGTTTTTTCAGACGGCAAATTTGTGCAGGGATACAAATTTGCGGATATTGGAAGAATGGAGGTATCTATGAAAAAGAAAAGTAAATTTGCCAGATATTCTTTGCAGGATAAGGCATTGCTGACAGTAGGATATATACTGCTTGGATTGTTTGTCGTTGCAATCATTGTTCCCATGATTTATATTATCGTTGCATCCTTTATTGACCCTGTTACCTTGCAGAACAAGGGAATTACCTTTGATTTCAGCAAATGGACGCTGACTGCCTACGAGCGTGTCATGACCAATGACCAGATATGGATTGGCTTTAAAAATGCAGTCATCTATTCCGTGGTATTTACTTTTGTTTCGGTACTGATTACCATGCTGGCTGCCTATCCCATGTCAAGGCCGGATTTCAGGGGAAAGAAGTTCTTTAACGTCATCTTTGTGATTACCATGTTCTTTGGCGGCGGTCTGATACCGACTTACCTGTTGATCAGCGATATGGGTTTGAAAAACAGTATGTGGGCGATCATCCTTCCGGGAGCGTTCAGCGTCTGGAACATGATTATCGCAAGGACTTATTATCAGGGGATTCCGGGAGAACTCAGGGAAGCCGCTGATGTGGACGGCGCAAATGAGCTGACCTTTTTCTTCAGGATTCTGCTCCCGGTATGTACGCCGATCATTGCGACACTGTCCCTGTGGCAGTTTGTAGGCATGTGGAACAGCTATTTTGATGCAATGATTTACCTGGATGAGTCATCCAAACAGCCCCTGCAGCTCGTACTCCGCGCAATCCTGATTCAGAGCAAACCTGACGAGGGAATGATTTCGGACATGCAGAGTACCGCGGAGCGCGCACAGCTCAGTGAGCTGCTCAAATATGCAACCATTATTATTTCGAGCCTCCCGCTGCTTGTCATGTACCCATTCTTCCAGAAGTATTTTGACAGCGGAATTATGGCAGGTTCTGTAAAAGGCTAGATAAATAAAAAGGAATTGATAAAAGAAAAGGAGAGCAGTTATGAAAAATAAGTTGGCAAAACGAATAATAGTTCTTGCACTGGCGGCAAGTATGCTCACTTCCCTGGCAGCATGCGGCGGAAACAAGTCTGATAATACACTGGGTAGTGCGGAAATGCAGGAAGTGGATGTGGCGGACCTGCAATTCCCGCTGGCTGAGAAAGCGACCCTGACCGGAATGACCCAGTATCCGGCAAATACGGAGTCGGATCCGAACAAACGCACCATCTTTAAGCGTCTGCAGGAAAAGACCAATGTGGAGATTGAGTGGAAGGCGATTCAGGGGGATCAGTGGGGTGAAAAAATCACGCTGGCAATGGCGGATACGAACACATTGACAGATTTCATTTTCTCGGCAGGTTTTGGCGATAATGATCTGCTGCGGTACGCTGACCAGGGCGTCATTATTCCGTTGGAGGATTATATTGACGCTTACATGCCAAACCTGAAAGCTGTATTCGACAAGTACCCTGAATACAGGAAAATGAGTACGGATACGAACGGCCATATATGGGCGCTTCCATGGATAGAACAGCTTGGCTCTGAGAAAACGGCAATCCAGGCAGTGGGCGATATGAGCTTTATCAATAAAAAATGGCTTGATTTTCTTGGACTGGATATTCCGACAACTGTTGACGAGTTTGAGCAGGTTTTGATCGCGTTCCGCGACCACGCCTCTGAACTGCAGAAAGAATTCAATATTGACGGAAGCATTATTCCAATGTCATGCATTGTCAATGACGGAAACCAGGATCCCGCCATTTTAATTAACGGATTTGGCGAAGGCTATGGGGACTGCGACCAGGGCAGGCATATTGCGGTTACAGACGACAAGAAGGTAATCTGTACAGCGACACAGGAGGGCTTTAAGGATGGTATCGCATGGCTGCATAAGCTGTACGAAGAAGGTCTGATTGACCCGGAAGCATTTACGCAGGAGTGGTCTACTTACGTGTCAAAGGGTAAATCAGGGCGTTACGGTGTGTGCTTTAGCTGGGATAATGCCAATATTATTGATGATTTCAACGGCTGGGTGCCGCTTCCGGCGCTGACTGCCGATGTCAGAAACATTACGCCTGAGAACGGTTCCTTTACCAGCGGCTATGACCGCGGACGCTGTGTTGTGACGGCTGTCGCAAAGAATCCCGCGCTTGTGTGCGCATGGCTCGACCAGATGTACGACCCGTTCCAGTCCCCACAGAATAACTGGGGTACGTATGGCGAAGACGATGACTTTGATATCTTCGTGCTTGGAAAGAATGAAAACGGAGACGATATGCTGCAGCATGCGCCGCTTGGGGACGCTTCTCCTGTAGAAGTAAGGGAGGCTGAGAGTGTAAACGGGCCGCTGGCAATCCTGGACGAATATTACGGCGTGTATGTCACATGTCCGGATGACGCGCAGTACAGACTGGACTGGATTAAGGATTACTACACGCCGGACATGAACACCAAATATGTCTATCCGAATGTGTTTATGAGCCAGGAGGATACAGAGGAGCTTTCCAATCTGCAGACGGACATTACAAAGACAATCAACGCAAAGCGGTCTGACTGGATCATGAACGGTTTTACGGATGCGGACTGGGACGAGTATATCAAGAGCCTTGACGCGTACGGCCTCGAGGATATGCTTGCAATCTTCCAGAAGTATCTTGATGCTTACTATGAATAACATTGAATGAGCGCTGAGGATAAAAAGAGCTGGCTGTACAGCCAGCTCTTTTTAGAAAATAAAATATGAATATGAAAGGTAAGGAATAATTTCTAAACAGGTGATTCGTTATGAACAGTCAGACATTGCGCGAAGCGCGCAAGTACGAGGAAGCTTCGGAAAAAATGATACCTGCCGACCACAGACCGTCATTGCATTTGTCTGTGCGTACCGGGTGGATGAATGACCCGAATGGTTTTTCTTATTACAAGGGAAGATACCATATGTTTTATCAGTATTATCCCTATGATTCCCACTGGGATTCCATGCATTGGGGGCATGCGGTGAGCGATGACCTGCTGCATTGGGACTACCTTCCGGCGGCGCTTGCACCGGACGAGTCGTATGACAGGGACGGATGTTTCTCAGGAAATGCAATGACACTGCCTGACGGCAGGCAGCTGTTGATGTATACCGGCGTCGTCCAGGAGCGGCAGAAAAATAAAGCGGTCGTTGACTGGCAGAATCAGTGCATCGCAGTGGGGGACGGCGTGGATTATGAGAAATATGAGAACAATCCTGTGATTGATGCGAAGGATCTGCCGGAGGGATTCAGCAGACAGGATTTCCGCGATCCGAAATTGTGGCGCAAATCCGATGGAACGTACCGCTGCATTGTCGGAAACAGGCCTGCGGACGGGAGCGGACAGATCCTGCTGTTTTCCAGCCCGGACTGTTTTTCATGGAAATATGAGAAGGTGTTTGCGGCCAACAACAACCGCTTTGGGCTCATGTGGGAATGCCCGGATTTCTTTCTGCTCGATGGCAGCGCGGTACTGCTTGTCAGCCCGCAGGATATGCTTCCCGAGGGATTTGAGTATCATAACGGCAATGGGACGCTCTGCCTGATCGGTGATTATGACGAAAAGACAGATACCTTCACCGAACGGTATAATCAGTCGGTTGATTATGGCATTGACTTCTATGCACCCCAGACAGTGCTTGCGCCGGACGGGCGCCGTATTATGATCGGCTGGATGCAGAACTGGGACACCTGCAATTTCCGTTCGCAGAATGTGTCATGGTTTGGGCAGATGAGCCTTCCGAGGGAGCTGCATGTCAGGGACGGAAGGCTGTACCAGACTCCAATACGGGAACTCGACCAGCTGCGGCGCAACCGGGTGGATTACCAGAATGTGCTGGTTTCCGAGCAGATTCATCTGGAGGGCATCCGCGGCCGGAGGGTGGACATGGAGCTTGCAATCAGGCCGGAGGACGGGCAGGAAGTCTATCATGAGTTTATACTGAATTTTGCGCAGAATGATAAATACCATACAACACTCAGCTTTCATACCAGAAATTCGATTCTCAAGATCGACAGAAAGTTTTCCGGTTCGAGGAGGGCGATCATACACCAGCGCAGAAGCCTTGTCAACAGTAAAAACGGCGCGCTGAAACTCAGGATAATCTTAGACCGTTTCAGTGCGGAGATCTTTGTCAACGACGGCGAACAGGTGATGACTGCGACCATTTATACAGAACAGGAGGCAGACGGCATTTCCTTCTCGGCGGACGGTGCTGTGCGGATGGATATTACCAGGTATGAGCTGGCTGATTGATATGATGCGCACAGCCGCGTAAGGAAACATGCCGCATTGCGGATGCGGCTGGCGCGATTAAGGAGCAGCAAACATCAGATGGAGGGTATGGAATGGAGAATGGGACTATGGAAAAACAGTTTGACGTGGTGGCGCTGCGTGTGATGCCATCGGAGGAGGAGGTGGAGGCGTTGATGAGTCTATGAAAAGAATACGGAAAAGATTATATAGTATTCTATGCCTGTCTATGAGTTTTCTGCTCTGCAGCTGCGGGCAGTCCGGTGTGAAGGATAAGGACTTTTCCGAACTGACAACACCGGGGAGTCAGGAGGAGGCGTATGAGTACCGCACATTTTTTCTGCCTGCCAAGGATGGGCCGATTCAGCCGTATGTCGGAGATGCAATGCCGTATTACGAGGACGGGGTGTATTATATTTACTATCTGAAAGAAGGCGGCGACTCCTATAACCATTCCATATATCTTACGACTACAAAGGATTTTGTGACCTACACGGAACAGGACGAGGTCGTGCTCGAAGCTTCCGACACCGGGCAGGATGCCTGGATCGGTACGGGGTCTGTCGTGAAGGCAGGAGGAAAGTATTATTTCTTTTATACCGGTCATGCAGACTCGGCAGACGTGGAATACAAAGAAAAGATAATGGTTGCCGAGGGCGATGATCTGACAGCGTTTCATAAGATTTCGGGATGGGAGATCACGCCGCCTGACGAACTGGGGCAAAAAAACGATTTCAGGGACCCGCAGGCCTATTATGATCCGGATACAGACACGATATCCCTGACAATAACAGCGTCGAAGGACAATGTGGCAAGGATTTTGAAGTATACGGTCAGCGCGGACCTGCAGGAAACACAGTATGACGGCATTATTTTCACCAACACTGTAGGGGATTTCTGGAATCTGGAATGCAGCGATACATTCAAAATAGGTGATAAGTGGTATCTGACATATTCGGCGCAGGATGATACGCTCTGGTACGCTTCCGCCGATGAACAGTTTGGACCTTATTCCGAGGCAAAGCGCCTGGATGGAAAGCTGTTTTACGCGGCAAAGCATGTGGAGGATGGCGAAAGCGCGTATATGGCGGGCTGGGCAAGAAGGTCAGAATCTCCTGCCTCCACACGGAGTGTTTCGGCATGGGCGGGGAATCTGGTCGTACAAAAGATCATCCAGAAAGAAAACGGGGACCTGGCGCTGGCTCCGGCAGACACGGTTATGCAGCAGTTTCAGAACAAGCGCAAGCTGCTGTCTGGCGACACGCAGATGTCTGTCGAGGCGGGGGATGCGTATCAGTACGCCGATGTGTGCACCTGTTATGAAAGGTTCCTGCTCAAAGGAAACTTTACATATTCGGGAAGCGGCTCCTTTGGGCTCTGCTTTGACTACAATGGCGAGGCTGACAAATACAAGCTGATCTCAATCTGTCCGGATGACAACATCCTTCAGCTCTCATTTAATGAAGGAATCACGCCGATTGCGGAGACAGAGATTCACCTTGAGCCAGGAAAAGACTATTCTTTTACGTACATACAGGAGGGGTCTGTGGGCGTGTTTTATATTGACGGCATGGCGGTATTGACAGTCAGGCTGTACGGCGTGAGCGGAAAGCCGGTTAAGCTGTTTGCCAGGAACAACAGCGTGACGTTTTCCGCGTTGGAGCAGTATTCAAATTGATTTGAAGAATTCGTTTTGTATAGTGCACCATCCGGTTAGGAATCGGATGGTGCACTATTTTTATTTAGGAACTGTAGGAAAATAAGGGATGCAACTCAATTTTTCCGTCGGCATCCAACCGCCTCAAATTAAAAAATAAAGGATTTCTATACAAATGACAAGGTAAATTCATGAAAACAGGTTGTGTTCTAGTCGAATTTTTTATATATTAGAACTGAGAGCCGGACAATCGTTCACTTAAGAAAGAAGATACATATGAATAAAAATAACACTATAAACAAGAATGACGTACTGACAGACCCTGCCCAAATAGTCCGTCTGGAGCTGGAAAATGCTGGCTATGATATGGATACTATCCATATCCCCAAAAGAGTATTTCTGCTGGCAGACAGCTTTTATGATACTATGCTTTCCAGAAATTGCGGGGAATATAGATATCCGTTGGGCGGAGAACTCTACGTATTTTATGAAAATGAAGAAGTCGGATTTATCAAAGGGCATATGTGTTCGCCCGCAATTGCAACGCAGGCGGAGGATTTGATTGCGGGCGGCGTTGAGGAATTGATTCACATAGGTTTTGCGGGCGGTTTGCAGACCGATTTGAAGCCGGGAGATATCGTGCTGACAGACGGTGCATACAATGACACAGCGGTTGCAAGACTGTATGGATTTGATGAGGAGATCATCGACGCCACGAAAGCGCTGACAGACGGTCTTGACAGGCTTCTCACCCAAAATGCCATTTCATTTCGAAGGGGAAAACACTGGACCACCGACGCGGGATACCACGAGACATGGGGGCAGATTATAGACTACAGGGAAAAAGGCGCTTTATGCGTGGAGATGGAAGGCGTAGGGCTATTTACCATCGCAAACTATAGAAAATGCGCAGCGTCAGCAATCTATGTGATTTCAGATGTGTTTGATGAGAACCGCTGGGAATTAGGCTGGGGCGAAAGCAATCTGGGCGCGTCCATTGACAAAATAACAGACGTGATAATTTCTCATTTTATGGAGGTGTGAACATGGAGGGGCGGATATTGGGTTTTATAGTAGTCTGTATGATTGGGGTGGCATTTCTTTGCTGGGCTGTTTATGCATGGTTTTCAAAGAAACCAAGACCAATGGGATTTTGGGTAAACGCGGAGATGTTTGAAGTTACGGATATTAAAAAGTATAACCATGCGATGTCGAAGCTGTTTGGCACATTTGGCGTTGTGCTGATGGTCTTAGGCTTTCCGCTGCTTGCAGGGCAAAATTCCGCATGGGCAATGCTCTCCATAGTGGGGGTCATGATCGAAAGCATTGCTGCCATGATGGTTTATGTGCTCGTCATCGAAAAGAAGTACAGAAAGAGGAATACAAAATAAGAGGTATTACAAATGGATATGCGTGTGGATATACAAGAACAATTTAACAAAATCGCAAGAGAATACGATGTAAACCGCAGGAAATTTATTCCCTGTTTTGACGAATTTTACCTGAAAACAACAGCGTTCATCACGTCAAATATAAACGCACCAAACAGGGTTATTGATTTGGGGGCGGGAACGGGATTGCTGACTTCTTATTGGTATCAGCATTTTCCCAGCGCTGAGTATATCCTTGTCGATATCGCTGATGATATGCTGGACATAGCCCGCAAACGCTTTGACCACATAGAAACCATTTCTTATGAAGTTGGTAATTATAGCCATAAGTTGCCCGACGCAGCGTTTGATGCAGTGATTTCAGCACTGTCTATTCATCATTTGGAAGATAAGGAGAAAAAGAACTTATTTTCAGAACTATATGACCGACTGCCGCAGGGAGGCGTGTTCGTAAACTATGACCAGTTCTGTGCAGGCCAGCCTGAACTGAATCGATGGTTTGACGCCTATTGGGAAAACCAGTTGTCAGACCGCGGCCTGACAGACAAGGATATCGCACTGTGGAGGGAACGCAGAAAATTAGACAGAGAATGCTCTGTAGAACAGGAGACACAGTGGCTTATACACAGCGGATTTGACCTTGTCAAATGCGTCTATACCTGTCAAAAGTTTTCTGTGATTGTTGCGGTGAAGTAATGTGCTGGCAAGGAATTAGATAGAATATTAAAATATTGTTGTATATAATTATGGGAAAGGCAGGGGTGTCTGTGGCAGAAACATATGAAGAGGAAGGAATTATTTATTTTGAAGAGCCATACAAAACAGATTTATGGGCATGGCTGGATACACATATAGGGCTAGATACATTGTTTGTCAGAAACAGACAAGCACTAGACAATGATGTAATCTATGTCCTGGCATATGCAAAAGATAAACGTTTTAATGCAAAGTTAAATGAGATTAATAAAAACAGACAGGATACAAGTTTGTACAGAGGTATTCCTGAAGAGGAGGTTTGCAGCATTGATTCATTTTAGATACAACAAGACAACCAGAAGTTATAGAACCTCTTTGGATATACAGAAGAATGAAAAAGATTTTGTATCTATAAAATTTGATACAGGGGCAACGAATACTATAATTACTACTGGTGCGCTAGGATTTGATGATGTGCAGACTTCTGTACTTTTGAAGAATATACAAGAGGGCAGATTAAAACCGAAGAAATTTACATCAGCATCAGGAAATACCTTCATGGGATATCCGTGTTATTGTGACAATTTGAAGATTGGAAATGTATTGTTAAAAAGATTTTATTATTACATAGTTTTGCATAATAATCCAAAAGCTTTGCTAGGAGATGATTTTATTTGCTGTTGTACCTTTAGTCATAGCTTCAAAAGTGACATTATTGTCACAGCCTTTCACTCTGAGGAATATGAACAGCAGTGTGGATATCATGCCGATAGTATAGACGTTTTTCAGGCGATGTCTTAATGGTTAAGAAGGAATACGATATAGATTCAAACAGCATTGGAGGTGAATTCACTTGAAGAAATTAATCCGAGATAACTACTCAGTACAGTTGATTAAAACTGTTAGCAGATTGTGCTGAGGAATTTTGAACTTGCTGACAGTCGCAACTGTACTGATTCAAAGACACAAATAGGTGGCAGAATGATTGAATTTAGTAAAGGAGTACAGTTATGCGCTATATGAAAGAAATTGTAAGAAAAAATAAAATTTGGGTTCTTGTATATCTGGCAATTGGATTGTTGAATGCATTTATGGCAAATTATAAGGCGGATTATTTTCAAAGGATTGTAGACGGTCTGACAGAACGAACAATAACCATTTCTGGAATACTGTTGTACGGTGCGGTGCTTGTTATCAATTATGGAATGAATTATCTGGATGAGTACCCGACGGCAAAACTGTCCAATGAGATTTATCTGGATTTTAAACTGCTGGCATTGCAAAAAATTGGCAGAATGGATTATGCGGAATACCAAAAGCTCGGCACAGGGAAATTGGTACAGCAGATTGAAAACGGCGCCAATGCAGGGAAAGGAGTCCTCTATAACTTTTGGTTCTGCGTTGTCAGACAAATACTTCCAACGATTTTGTTCAGCTTATTTTTTATCTGGAAAATCGACTCCAAGATAACATATTCCCTGATTGCAGGGTATGTCGTAGTTTTTATTGTGACCAATTTACTGCTGAAGGGACTGTATCAGATTAAAGAAAAGATATTGAACAACGAGGAGCAGCTCAATCATTTCCTCGTGCGGGGCTTTATGGAAATGCCTGTTTTTCGCATGAAGTATCAATTTCCAACCGAGCTTCATAGGGCGTCCCGTGCCAAGCGAAGCATCGTGGCATCAAAAGTCAAAATGACCATGATACATGAAGCCTTTTTTACCATATTTGCCTTGTTGGTTGCCTGCCTGGATATCGGGCTTATGGTCTATGCGTGGAACAACCGCCAGTTGTCCGTTGGTTCTGTCGTTGCGCTCATCACGCTGATTGACAACGCATACACGCCCATTGCCATATTAAATGTCATATATATTCAGTACAAATTGGACAAAGCCGCATGGGTACGGTTTGAAGGACTGCTGGATTTGAAGGAGGACAGGCAGCTGCAGGAAGGAGAACTTTTTGATGCGTTCTCTAATGAAATTCGTGTTGAAAACGTTTCATTTTCTTATAGTTATGAAAATATCGCAGAAAATAACAAGAAAATACTAAACAATGTGAGTCTGACAATTCAGAAGGGGCAAAAGGTGGCATTTGTCGGGGAGTCCGGTTCTGGAAAATCAACATTGGCAAAAATATTAATCGGCTTGCTCAAGTATGAGTCTGGCGAAATTCTGATTGATGATAAACCATTAAAAAGGTTCTCGCTGGAATCGCTGTATGAAAAGGTGTCTTATCTCTCTCAGGACACGCCCGTATTTGATGGTACAATCAGAGAAAATCTGGTTTTTGAGAAGGAAGTCCTGGAGGACGAACTCTATACGAGTCTCGAAAATACACAACTGCTGCCACTGCTTGCAGCTTTGGACAGTGGTCTTGACACGAGAATCGGTGAGAAGGGAGCTTGTCTGTCTGGCGGTGAGAAGCAGCGGCTTGCACTGGCTAGACTATGGTTTGACCATGCAGAGATTGTCGTTTTGGATGAAGCGACATCCGCGCTCGACAATGTCACAGAGCACATTGTTATGAAGAATGTTTTGGCACAGGTAAAAGATGCAGCCGTGATTGCAATTGCCCACCGCCTAACTTCCATTCGCGATTTTGACAAAATCTATGTCTTTCGGGAGGGAAGTATTGTCGGCAGTGGAACTTTTTCTGAGCTGTTGGAAAAGAACGCATATTTTAACGAATTATATCAAAAGGAAAAGAATTTAGAATGCATTTGAATAATAAAACCGTGTATATTGAAAAATGGGTTTATAACAAACCCAAACTTATGCCAAATCAGGACGGAAATATCATTCTCATCTCAAAAGGATGTTTTGGACCAGTAGAGGTCTATGAATGGGGCATAGATGCGAACAAACAAGCATATGAACGCTATGAATGGCTCGAGAATGATTTTTATCAAAGCGATAACTATTGGATTACCATAACGCAGGAACAATTGCTGCAGCAGATCCAGAATGTTATCGTTTTGTTCAGGAACAACGGGTTTCCTGACTGGGCGGAGATGTACGAAACAATTCTTGAACAGTTAAACCTTGACCTGGAGAGCAGTCTCGCAAACTAAGGAACTGCGCAATGGCAGGTCGGAAGAAGTGCTGACTATATCCCTGTCATTGTGGGAGGCGGCAGAAATTATACAACTATATGATCATAGTACTGCGCGGTTCGCAACAAAAAATATCCTTTCCACGCCATTTTGATTATCGCAGCAACAATAAAAATCCGATATACTCTTTAGAAAATACAGAAGGAGTGAAAAAATGCAGATAGCAGTATGCGACGATGAAAGAGAGATCAGGGAAATGTTTGCGGAAAAGATAGGAAAGCTCTATCCGAAAGCAGACCTGTCACTGTACCGGTCGGGGGAGGAGCTGCTGTCGTCAGCCAAAGAGCCGGATATCGTGCTGCTTGACATTCAGATGCCAGGCAGGAACGGCATGGAAACGGCAAAGGAACTGCGCAGAACAAACAAAAAGGTGATCATTATCTTTGTGACGGCTCTGGATGATTTTGTGTTTCAGGCGTTCGATGTAGGGGCGTTCCACTATCTGGTAAAGCCCTTTCATGATGCAAAGTTCGCAGAGGTATTGCAGAGTGCGGTAGAACAGTATGAGGACAGAAAGAAGCTGGAGGGCGCAGGCAGGAGAGTGGAAATGCCGAGTCTGCTGATAACCACTGGGGGAAAACATGTCACCGTCAGTCTGGAGGATATCGTATATGCGGAGGTGTTTGACCGAAAAGTGATCCTGCATACGATGGATGCAGATATCGAATACTATGGGAAAATGAAAGAGCTGGAAGAAAAAGCAGGTGATGAATTTTACCGTACCCACAGGTCGTTTCTTGTCAATTTTGGTTTTATCAAAAAATATAATGCGACAACCGTCTATCTGAAAAAGGGACAGGTGCCCATGGCAAAACAGAATTATCAGGATTTTGTGAGACAGTATCTGAGATATAATCAGAGGAAAGGGAGAAGATAGATGGAATACATGGATAAAGCATTGATGGCAATATCTGCGGTCTACACCATCATGGCAATGTCCGGAACAGGGTATATCCTGTTTCGTTTTGCAATGCCATTCATGGAGAATAAAAAGGGCGCAGTCTGCATAGGGATCGCTTATGCTGCCACGATGCTGATCCTGTATCTCGCGCCGATGGAGATCAACACATTTGCGGCATACAGTCTGGGGATCTTGTCGGCGTTTATTGTCATGTGCAGGATAGACCGCAGGAATTATAAACAGAAGACGTTTATAGCGGCAACATTCTTTTCCCTGCGCTGGCTTTCTGAGTATATGACGAGGATCCTGTCAGATGCCATATACAATGTAAAGATTGTGTATGATGTTTTTTATGTATCAGGAAGACATCCGACGGCAAAGATCTTGATATTTGGGGGAGTGGAATTGCTGGACATGGCGATCGGCTTCGCATTATTGGGGATCAGTGTGAGATACATCGTAAAAAATTACGTTTACAAAAGGGAGGATATGAGCATCAAGGAAATGTTCATGCTGATCGTCCCTTCCATCACGGGAATAACAGGATACGGAATCCTGATACAGTACCAGACCAGCTCGGGAATGAGTTGGATGGAGCCTATTTACGGTCTGTACAATGGACTGGCATTCCTGCATTTTGGCATATCTATTGTCACGATAGTGGTGATGACCGTACTGTTCCAGAACATCAAGGCAAGGCAGGAAGAAAAGCTGCAGAATGAACTGCTTGCCACACAGGTTGACAGTATAAAGAGACATATCGGGCAGGTGGAGAGTCTGTACCAGAACATACGCAGCATCAGGCACGACATGACAAACCATATCCTTACGCTGGAAAGGCTTTATGCCGGAAACAATGTGCAGGAAGCAATGGATTACGGCGAGGAACTAAAGTCCGCCCTGTCCCGGATAACAGGGGAGATAAAAAGCGGAAACCCCGTAACGGATGTGATCCTGCAGGACATAAAAAATGAAGCGGAGCAAAGAAAGGTACGATTCCGATCCGACTTTTATTATCCCACTGGCACGAACATCAACGCTTTTGATGTCAGCGTGATATTGAACAATGCCCTGCAGAACGCAATGGAACATGTGCTGCATGTTCCGGCGGAAAATGCGGCAGAGCGCAAGGCGCCGTATATATCCGTCCTTTCCTACCACAGGAATAATGCCTACATGATCGAGATTGCCAACAGCTTCACCGGAAACCTGCAATGGGATGAAGAACGTGGGCTGCCGGTCACATCAAAAGAAAAAACAGAGGGGAATGGATATGGTCAAACCCATGGATATGGTCAAACCCATGGATATGGGTTGGCAAATATCCGCATGGTGGCGAAAAAATATTCCGGGGATATAGCCATTGACCTGAAAGATGATGAATTCCGCCTCAGTATCATGCTGATGATGGAATGAAAAAGATATTTTCTCCAAATAGGTCTGTGTGGGCGTACTGTCAGGGGTTCACCGCAGAAAAAGGTCGGTTCACCGCATATCTGTTTAGTTTGTGGGATCTGACGCCGAAACAATAGTTGAGGCAGCGAGTGACAAAAGAGCCGCTGGTAAAAAACAAAAATGGATCAGGAGGAAAAGGAAGATGACAATCAATGGTATTAACGGAACAAACACACAAACGGCGCAGATGGGAATGAACCAGGCAACAGATTCTTACAGCCGGAACATTCAGAGCCAGATCGCCAATGCACAGAAGCAGCTGCAGGAGCTTTCTTCCAATGGGGATATACCACAGGAAGAAAAGATGAAGAGGCGGCAGGAAATACAGCAGCAGATCAGTGACCTGAATATGCAGCTGAGGCAGCACCAGATGGAGCAGCGCAGAGCTGCCATGAACAGTGCTGAGCAGCAGGCAAAAGGTTCTGCTATGGACGATATGGGAGGCGGCGCAAATGCAAAAGCGGGAAACAAAAGCGCCGGGCTTTCACAGGCGAGCATGACAGCAATGATCTCCGCGGACAGCTCCATAAAACAGGCGAAGGCACATGGCAGCGTGGCAACAAAAATGGAGGGAAGATCCGGTATCCTGAAATCTGAGATCAAGCTGGATCAGGCAAGAGGCGGCGATACGCAGAAAAAGGAAGGAGAACTTGCCGAGGTAGAACAGAAAGCACAGGCAGCATCATCATCACAGCTTTCTGCGCTGGCGGACGCGGGCAGGACATTGGAGGAAGCAGCAAAGGCGGACAGCAGGGAAGAAAGGGATGACAAGGACACAAAGACTATTCATAAAAAAGATGCGGATGAGCATGTGTCCGATACAGACGCAAATGAAAGAAGCGCATTCCAGGGCGAAGGCGCCAATGCACAAGCGGATGTTTCCGTTTCCGACGGTGCGGCGGCAGCCGAGAGCACACCACAGCGGTCGACACCCTACAGACCGGTCGACATTCGTTTGTAGGAGGGCGTGGAGGAAGCCTGCTATGATGCGTTCCGCACGGCAAGTCTGGAGATGGATTCCGGCGCCGCGATGAAAGCGCAGGGCACTTTGCATCAAAATGCGGGGGCATTCTTTCTTTTCAGTGGTTCAATTTTGGCAGCAAGGTTGATTTTACAAGATCGGATTTCGGAAGAAATTTCGACGGGTATGCCGCTGTAAGGGACAGGCAGGCGTATGCGCTTTCCTTTGGGGGAGATCTGACTGACGAGTCCATGCAGCAAATCATTCGGGATTATCAGAGGATGGAATCGGTCGACGCAAAAAGGGCGTGGGACTTGACGGACTGGGTGATCATCAATGGATGGCTGGGAGATCTGTGGCCTGAACTTCATGAGACCGGAAGTTATCAGGTGGATATCAGCTATTTTGACCCGAAAAAATTGACGGATTTTTATGGAAGAAGGCAGCAGGTTCTTGAAAAATATCTGGAAAATAATAATCAGACAGGAGCGGAAAAGGCGTATTTACTGCAAATAGATGAGAAGGTGATCAAACCGTTTCATTACGGATGGATCCGAGGCTGGCAGACAGTTTTGAGCTTTATGATCGACACGTCGGCGGAGTCTATGGCACTGTTTCTGGCGATCGTCTTGTCCGCGCTGTTTGCCGGAGAATGGCATGACAATACAAGTTCCTTCGTGTTGACAACAAAAAACGGCTGGAGAACGGTTGCTCTTGCAAAAGTTCTTACCGGTCTGGCTTTCACAGTGGAATTGTTTGCAATGATCGCGGCTTGTGATATTGCTTTGCAGCTTTTCTTTTTGGGAACCACAGGATGGGATATGCCGGTTCAGCTGATCAAGCTGACTGCGATCGCACCGATGAATATGCTGCAGGCAGAAATCTATGAGTGGGCGTTCACACTGCTTGGGATGATCGGCTTTGCCGGGATTGTCATGCTGATATCCTCGGCTGTAAAAAGTAATGTACTGGCGTTGATCCTCAGTCTGGCAGTTGTCTATGTTCCAACAGCAGTCGATCCATATCTTCCCTTCGGACTGCAGAAAGCGCTGGGTTTCATTCCACTGGTGGGAAGCGGGACTGACATTTTTCGGACATATACGTTTCATATCTTTGGGAACTATGTGTGGTCGCCATATCTGTTGATCACCGTTCCGGTGCTGATCGGTGTGGGGTGTATGCCGTTTGCCGTGAGGAAATGGTCAAGGAGGGTTAAGGTGTAGAGGGGGAAACTTGCATTTTTGCATATTGAGGGTGGCATAATTTCCTGCTTTCCATGGTGGTTTTTCTCGCAAAAAACATATATAATGTTATCTGAGAGGTGATATATATGGATCTGCAAGAAAAACTGCAGCTGCTGAGGAAGAAGAACGGTTATTCCCAGGAGCAGCTGGCTGATAAGATCGGGATAGCGAGGCAGACTGTGAGCAAGTGGGAAAACGGACAGGCGATCCCGGAGTTGAATGGATTGATACTGTTGAGCGAATTGTATGGCGTAACCATTGACAGGATCGTGAAGGACGATGATGCGTGCAATATTTTATTGTGCAGGAGTGCGGACATCGACATCGATCAGGCAGTTTCCTTTTTGGTCTCTGCAAAAAAGAAAACATATCCGATCAATGAAAACAAAGTACAGTCTTCGCGGATGAAATCGAATGATTTCTGTTATGCAGAAAACAAATATAAATATTATGATACCTATTTGGGTGGTGAAAAGTTTACCGGCGAGGAAGCGGTATGGTACGATGACGCCCCTGTTTGGTGCATGAATTATACTGGCAGGGTCATAGGGAGTAACTTTGACAGCAGGTTTTTGAAAGAGGCGTTGCTGCAGGTTACGGAAAAATTTCCCTATCGGGGACCGGAGATCTATGCGAAGGGCGACTATCATTATCACTGTAAAGTCGACGGGGAATTTGTCTGGTTTCAAGGGTATGAAGATATTTTTTATCTGGACGAAAAAATATACGAATGTTATTTTCATGGAGGTGTGGTTCAGTAGATGGATATCGCAGTGCAAAGAATAAACACGAAGGATTATCTGACGAGGTCCAATCTGCCGGCAAGCGATTATGTGATCAATCCCTATGTCGGTTGTACGCATGCCTGTAAATACTGCTACGCAAGATTTATGAAAAGATTTACAGCACATAGGGAAGAATGGGGGAAATTTATAGATGTTAAAGAATGTGAAAAACCCATTGATATAAAGCGGTTGAAAGGGAAATCTGTTTTTATGTCGTCCGTAACAGACTGCTATAATCCATATGAAGAGAAATATGGCATCACAAGGAAGATCGTAGAGCGGCTTGTAGATGCAGACTGCCAACTTACAATTGCAACAAAATCAACACTTATTTTGCGGGATATCGAATTGTTAAAAAAGATATCCAACCTCAAGGTGGCATTTTCCATCAATACTTTAAATGATGCTTTTCGGGCGGACATGGATAAAGGCAGTTCCATACAGGACAGGATTCATGCGATAACAAGACTGCATCAGGCGGGTATTCACACGGTATTATTCATGTCGCCTATTTTTCCGTATATCACAGAATGGAAAGACATAATCGACAGTACGAAAGAGATTGTCTGTGAATATTGGTTTGAAAACCTGAACCTTAGAGGGGAATATAAAAGCAGCATCCTCTCGTATATCGATAGAAATTATCCGGATTTAAAAGAAAAATATGCTGCTATTTATTTGAAAAAAGATAACACTTATTGGAGTGAGCTGGCTGACCTGCTCAAGACATATTGTGATGCGCTGGGATTAGATTATGTCAATTATTTTTATCATAAAAAACTGGTTGGAGAGAAATTAAAAGATCAGGAATTCCTGGATTGATGTCATCAATTCAGACGGGAGGCCACAAGCGACCGGGATGAATGTATTAGAGAATTGTAGTACAAATGTGCAGGGAGGGCGTCGGGAAATGCCGGATGAAGTGTTTGAACGTATTTATGCAGAATGCTTTCCTTTCTGGGAGAAGATATCTGGTGCGGACAGGGATTATATCTGTCAGAATTCGTATATGCTCACATATCCGAAAGGAAAGAATATCCACAATGGCGAGGAATGTTCCGGTGTGATCCTTGTCCGCTCAGGGAGCCTGCGGCTCTACATGATGTCGGATGAGGGGAAGGACATTACTCTGTACCGTCTGCACAGGGGGGACATGTGTATGCTGTCTGCCTCCTGCGTGCTGCAGGCGGTCACGTTTGATGTGTTCGTGGATGCGGAGGAGGACAGCGAGTGTTGTGTGGTCAGGGGAACTGCATTTGCGGCAGTATCGGATCGGAACCCCGACATCCGGATATTTGCGCTGGAAACGGCGGTCAGCCGCTTTTCCGATGTGATGTGGGTGATGCAGCAGATCCTGTTCATGAGCATGGACCGGCGGCTGGCGATCTTCCTCTCCGATGAATCGGCGAGGCTTGGTTCAGATACGATCGCATTGACGCACGGGCAGATCGCCCGGTATATGGGGTCTGCCCGTGAGGTTGTGTCCAGGATGCTGAAATATTTTGCCAGCGAGGGCATCGTGGAAGTCTCAAGGGGAGGCGTTACGATTCTGGACAGAAAGCGCCTCCGGGAATTGGCCCTCTAACGGGACAGGGACTTTTTTGCCCGGCAGATCAGCTGTGTCATCGTACCCATAGGACAGTACACGCACCAGGAGCGGGGCTTGAATAAGACCATGGTAAGGAATCCCAGCACGGTGGATGTGAGCATCACACTGTAGAAGCCAAAGGCAAACTGCGCGACGCCGTCGGAAAACAGGGTGCCGTGATAAGCCCAGTGCCACGGGAGCCTGAACGTCCACAGCAGTGTCACGACCGTGCCGAGATCCTTGGCGCCGGCGAATACCAGCCAGGTGTTCCACAGCATGAGGAAAAACATTGCGAAGAAAAAGATCAGAAATCCATAGCGGAAGAACTTTGACTTCATCCATCCTGGTATGTCCTTTCGACGGGACAGCCCGAACCTGCCGCCGACCAGGGAAAAGAGCTGTCCCCTGCCGCAGTACTTGTTGCAGTAAGCCTTGTTGCCTTTTGCGACCGCTATGAGAAGCGGTATAAAGAAGCAGAGAAGTCCCAGCCATGCAAACAGGATATTGAAAAATCCAAGGATCAGGTAAGCGAGCGAGACGACCCAGAGATAATCGTACCATTTCTTTATCGTCATGTTCTTTTTTGTTATGTTCTTTTTGACCATTTCCTTTTTTGTCATTTTTCCGCCACCTCCAGAGTGATGATGCTGGCAGGGCATTCTTTAGTACATATTCCGCACCCGACACAGCGTTCCCTGTCGATGACTGCATGGATGCCGTTTGGGATGGTGATCGCGTTCCGCGGACAGACTTTCATACAGCATCCGCAGGCGACACAATCCTGGATACTGACAACTGCTTTTTTTCTTGTCATGATAAAACTCCTTTTGCTAGTTTATAGACTCCGAGAGACTGCTTTCTTTATAGTATACAGGTAAAAAGTCTTTTGTTCTGTGATGAAGTCACAGAACTGCTATATGTACACGGGATCAATGCGCGCTTTTCGTATCGGTATGTGTTCATGATAAACGCAAAACCTGGTTGATGCAGGCGCTCAAACTTTGTGTTTTTATCAACTGACAGTTGCATAGCGGCATATTGCTCACCCGTCACAGGCGGAATAACCGGGAGGAAGTGACTCACAGATGCAATGCGTGCGCGTGTTGCGGCAAAACAAAAACCACCGGGTTCACCGATGGTTTTGTCCTGCAGGTAGCAGGGGCAGCAAGAATCGAACTCGCATTGACGGTTTTGGAGACCGCTGTTCTACCGTTGAACTATGCCCCTTCAGTCAGTCAACGGAAATCATTCGCTCACTGACGAATAATAGTATATCACAGAATAGGATAAAAAATCAAGTATAATTTTGAAAAAATTGAAAATTATTGTAACAGTTCAGCCTGCCCGTTTAGCCACGGCTTCTAACACCGGCTAGAAAA
>CAJTTO010000037.1 GCA_910579275.1 uncultured Lachnospiraceae bacterium | reverse complement strand
GAAATTTCTGAAGCCTTATAAAACAAGGGGTTCGAGTTTCCGAGAGCACACTTTCATTATAGAAGGAGATTTCGGGAGCGCCCTGAAAGTAGACGACTACATCCATGGCGGAGAGGGCACGGCAAAAGAAGCCGCCGCCCAGATTGGATTCCGCATTTACCGCACAGCACAGATGGAGGAACTGATACAATGGATGCGGACTTACAATGAAACCGCTGAAGAGGGAAAAGATCTGCATTTTTACGGAATGGATATGCAGTGGGCAGACAATAGCAAAGCGTATGTTTTTGACATACTGGAGCAGATTGATCCGGATGCGTGTGCGCAGCATAGGGAAGCACTTGCCTTTTTAAATGATGATGCAATGTATGATATCCGGCCGGATGCATTTGAACAGGGAATGACCGCCGCAGAAAATCTGATACGGGAAGTTGATGATGCGAAAGGGCGCATTACAGAACTATTTGGAAGTGAAACCTTTGCATATGCGCGAGAGTGCGCCCGCAGCCTTTATAATTGCTGTGATATCCGTAAGTCGGACAGCACGTATAACGCAGTGCGTGACTGCCACATGGCAGAAAAAGTGCAGTGGTATATAGAGCATGGCGACGGCAGTGTTCTTTTTATCAATGGGCACAACGGGCATATCGGGAAAGTCAATACCACACCCTATTACGACTGTCTTGGAAAATTACTGGCAGCGGAGCTTGGGGACAATTATTTTGCCATAGGAACGGATGCTGCGGCCACGGCGTTCAATTCGCAAACGGACGATGGGTTTGAGGAGCGGAATGTCAAAAACAAAAATTCTTTGAATGCATTGGCAGATGAAGCAGAACAGAATTATTATTATATCGACTTTTCATCAGCGGCGAAAGACAGTCAATGGAATCAGATAATATCGGATGAACAGCGGATTACATGTTTAAATGTTACAGCGGTTACAATTATGAAGTCGTTTTATACCACAGAGATCATACCCAAAAACACCTTTGACGGCATGGTTATCTTTGGGCAGGTTTCACCTACGACACTTGACCTATAATAAGTAATGTGCTGACCGTTTGTCAGCACACAAGTTTTTTCTTTCCGCGGCTCATGGCTTTAATCGTAAAAATAGTGAGTTTCCAGAAGAGCCATCCTACAACGAACAGCACAATGCCTGTCACAAATGAAATTGGCAGAAAGGCGGCGGCACTGACGGTATAGTTGTTATACACAATGCCAATCTCTGGCATTTCGATGCCAACAAGATGCGCACCAAATTTGATGATTCCCATAATCGGACAAAGCACTCCGGTGAACATAAAGGCAATCCCGCAAATGCTGGTAAAGGGCAGAACCATCATGCCGCCAAAACCTGCAAGGCTGTAAAATGCAATGACTGCGCTCAATTTGCGCCAGCTAAAGCTGTGGGTTTTTGATATCGTTTCGCCCAGATAGGCTTTTGCCAGTGCTTTTGGGCTGCCGAGCCGCTCGATAATTTGTTCGGGCAGGCTGCCGTTTTGCTGAAGCTCCAGCATCTGGCTCTGGATTTCCTTCACAATGTCAACGCGCTCGGAGACTGGCATTGGTTTAAGGTATTTGTCAATCTGTTCCAGATAGTTGTTTAATGTTTTTTCCATTGCTTCCATAATTTTCACACTCCTTTGATTTCATTGATGGTATGTATCAGGTTGTCCCATTCGGCAGACATTGCAGATAGGTATTCCAGCCCTTTGTCCGTGATGGTATAATATTTTCGCGGCGGCAGCCCTTCGGAGCTTTCCTGCCATGACGAGGAGATAAAAGCCTCCTTTAACAGCCGCCGCAGCAGCGGGTAAATGGTGTTCTCCTTTGCAGCCATAATCGGGTAGTTTTCCAATGTGCTGATCAGCTCATATCCGTAAGTGGATTGTTTCCGAATCAGCAGCAATATACAGTATTCAAGGGTTCCACGCTTAATCTGGGATTTCCAATCGTCAATATTCATATACTGTACCTCCTGTACATATATCGTAGCACACAGTATATCAAAAAGCAAATATTATTTAAAAATAAATACAATGTGAAAAAATTGCATTTTCTCTTTCATGGTGATACAATGAGTTGACAAAGCAGAAAATAGAATGGAGGAGTAAAATGGTTTCACAGAACTATAAGGATATGCTTGGTGCGAAGTCCGTCATCAGGCAGATGTCGGAGTGGGCAGCGGGACGGGCAAAGGAAATCGGGAGTGAGAATGTATTTGATTTCAGTCTTGGAAATCCGTCTGTGCCAGTGCCGCAGGCATTTACAGATAAAATGGTAGAACTTTTGCAGACGCGCGACACGATGGCGCTTCACGGATACAGCCAGTCGCAGGGAATTCCGGCAGTGCGTGCGAAGTTCGCTGAATTTTTGAATCGGATGTACGGAATGGAGTACACGGCAGAGCATCTGTTCATGACGACAGGCGCTGCAGGCGCCGTGGCGCACGCGGTGCGGGCAGTCACCCAGCCTGGGGATGAGGTCATCACATTTGCACCGTATTTTCCGGAATATAATCACTATGTTAATCAGACAGGGGCAGTGCTGCGGGTAGTGCCTGCCGATACAGAGCGGTTCCAGATTAATTTCGGAGAGCTGGAAAAGCTGCTGAACCCCAAAACAATGGCGCTGCTTATCAATACGCCGAACAACCCGTCCGGTACTGTCTATTCGACAGAGACCGTCAAAAGGCTGGCGCAGCTGCTCGAGACGAAACAGAAAGAGTATGGGCATGATATTTTCCTGATTTCGGACGAGCCGTACCGCGACATTATTTTTGACGGTGTGGACGCGCCATATATTTCAAAATATTATGACAATTCCCTTTCCTGTTATTCCTTTGCGAAGTCGCTTTCTATACCGGGGGAGCGTCTGGGATATATTGCCGCAAATCCAAGGTGCACGGACAGTGCGTTGATTTCGCCGATATGCGCGCAGATTTCAAGGGGAATCGGTCATAACTGCCCGCCTTCCATCATACAGATAGCAGTGGCAGAGGTTTTAGGGCTAACCTCGGATTTGTCGGTCTATGAGACAAATATGAAGATTATCTATGATACGCTTGTCAGCCTTGGATTTGAGGTCGTGAAGCCGGGGGGAACATTCTATATTTTTCCGAAAGCGCTCGAGGAGGATTCAGTGGCATTCTGCCGGAGGGCAATGAATTATGACTTGGTGCTTGTGCCGGGTGACACGTTTGGATGTCCGGGATATTTCCGAATGGCATACTGTATTGAGACGGAGAAGGTGCGCCGCGCAATGCCTGCAATGCGTAGGTTTGTCGAGCAGGAATACGGTGTGAAGCCGGGCATTTCACCATCCTGAATGGAACGCCCGCAGAGGCGGAACAGGGTTAATGTGAAGTCAAGGCAGAATGGCGAAGACATTCTTCGCGATGGGCAGGCGCGTAGATTTTGAGGTACGCGCGGGGAGGAAATTATGGTTGAATGCGGTCTGGTGCTTGAGGGCGGCGGTATGAAGGGAATGTATACTGCCGGTGTTCTTGAGTACTTCATGGAGAAAGATTTATATTTTCGGAATTGCTACGGTGTCTCGGCGGGGGCGTGCCACTTGTGCAGTTATATTTCAAAACAGAAAAAGCGCGCTTACCGGGTGGCGCTAAATTACCTGAAAGATAAGCACTATTGCAGCGTACAGAGTCTTCTCACGACAGGGGATTTGTTCAATGCCGATATGTGCTATAACCAGATTCCAAACAAGCTGGATCCTTACGATTACAAGACTGCTGTAAAATATGAGGGAAACGCCTATGCAGTGGTGACGAATATCCGCACGGGGAAGCCGGAGTATATGCCAATGCGGGAGATGCACAAGGATACGATTGCTGTGCGGGCATCCGCTTCCCTGCCGCTGGTTTCCAGAAATGTTAAAATCGGCAGCGAATACTATCTCGATGGCGGCATTGCCGATGCAGTTCCAATCCGCAGGGCGATTGCGGACGGAAACAGGAAGAACGTGGTTATCCTCACAAAGGAAGTCGGATATGTCCGAAAGCAGGTCTCGCCCGCGATGCTAAATGTGATCAAACTTAAATATGCGAAATATCCTAAGGTATACGAGCTGACGGCAAACCGCTATGTGCGCTACAATGAAACGCTGCAGTTTCTCGACGACGAGGAAAAAGCGGGCAGGGCATTTGTCATCCGTCCGCTGAGGGCGAATGATATTGGACGGATAGAGAAGGACAGGGAAAAACTGGAGATACTGTATCAGATGGGCTATCGGGATGCCAAAAAGTGTTATGCGGAACTGATGCAATTTTTGGAAACGGATGCTTCCTGAGAAATACTGTAATTATTATAATAGAAAGGATTGTATCTGCGGACAGGAAATGGCAGCGCGGATGCGGGGGATTAAAATATGATAGAGCTTCTAAAGGCGATACTGTTTGGTATCGTTGAGGGAATCACCGAGTGGCTTCCCGTCAGCAGTACAGGGCACATGATTATTCTGGATGAATTTATCAAGCTTGACTGCACACCGGAGTTTTTGGAAATGTTTCTGGTCGTTATTCAGCTTGGGGCGATTCTGGCAGTCGTGATTCTGTTCTGGAACAAGATATTTCCGTTTCAGTTTAAGGACAAAACGAAACCGTTGATTGAGATGGATAAGATTATGCTGTGGATGAAAATTGTCGTGGCATGTATTCCGGCGGCGATCGTGGGGATATTGTTTGACGATGTGCTGGACGCACTGTTTTACCACGCGATGCCGGTGGCGCTTGCGCTGATTATATTCGGCGTGGCATTTATCGTTGTGGAGCGCAGAAACAAAGGGAAAAAAGCAAAGGTAAAAACACTTGATGACATCACTTTTCAGACGGCATTTATGATTGGGATATTTCAGCTGATAGCGGCGGTATTTCCGGGAACATCGCGTTCGGGCGCAACGATTGTCGGCGCGCTGCTCATCGGAGTCTCAAGAAGTGTGGCGGCTGAATTTACGTTTTTTCTTGCCATTCCGGTAATGTTTGGTGCGAGTCTGCTAAAGCTTGCGAAATTCGGGCTTTCGTTTACGGCGATGGAGGCAGGGATTCTGATTATCGGAATGCTTGTGTCATTCTTCGTCTCGGTTTTTGTCATCAAATTTCTGATGGACTATATCAAGAAACACGATTTTCAGGTTTTTGGCTGGTACCGGATTATATTAGGCGCAATTGTCATTATACTGGGGGCATGCGGCGTGATAACTGCATAGGGAACTTTTTTCTAATTGTGCCAAATAAAGGTTGCATAGCGAGCTATGCAACCTTTATTTGGCACAATTATCACGCAAAATGGAGCGTGCAGATGCTGCCGTTTGGGCAGTTTTTTATGTTTCATTTGTATCTTCATCATAATAGGCTTTCATGCGGATTGCCTGATTGTGATCGCCAAAGTCCTCGCCAAACAGGGTGCATCCGCCGCAGTTTGCGGTGTCTTTGGGAACCTCGAGCCGAAAGGTGATATAACTGTTGTAGTCGATGTTCAGGTCCTGTATGGTCACGTCGGAAAGCTTGTTGGTGCCGTCCATAAAGCAGCCTTCATTGTTGATAATGAGTGTTTTGAGCAGCCCATACTGATTCAGGTTTTCCGGCCACCATGCCGGGGATACATAGCCGCTGCGGCTGCCGTAATCGCCTGGACTAATCCACATGCCAAGCGCTGTTCCGTTGATGGAAAAATAGATATCGGACGGATAGTCTTCATTTGTATTTGGGCACTCCGACGATATCTCAAACGATATTTGAAGTTCTGTCAAGGTCTGTCCTGCAAGCAGGTGGTTTGGCAGGTTGTATTCCACGTATCCACTGGTAAACCATAGGATGCCTGCCTGAAAGCGGTCAGGAAACGAAAACACTTTCGGGTCATCGAAAGAACCGATAATTTCCTTGCTGGTTGCAAGTCCGCAGGTCGGGGTACCATGACATGTGGTATAATATCCTACACGAATATCATCCGTGTAGCAGCGCCGCGCTTCCTTGACCGGGGCAAGATCAATCATTAGTCTGTGATACCGCGGGCGGACAATTTTCATGGTTCCGCGCTTGCCGGAGGTAATCTTGATGCGCACAAGCCCCGCTTCCTCCAGTTTTCCTACATGCATGGATATTGCACCATTGGTAAGGCCAAGTGCTTCGGCGAGATCATTCATGCTGAGGGAGTCGTTTTCATAGATCATTTCCATAATTTTCACGCGCATAGGTGTGCTCAATGCCTTAAAGACATTTTCGGCTTCACCGACGGAACGAAAGTACAGCATAAGACATTCTGCCCCCTTTCACCTGATATCCATTTAACTAGTATTGCTAATATTATAGTGAATACTAAAACAAAAGTCAAGGATTGGAAAGCTGTCATTGTGTTTGTCAAGGGGCAATGGCAAAATGACAGCCTATATGGAAAGGAAAAAAAGTATATTCTGTGCAAATTTTCCATTAATTCTTTCTGTACATTTTAAATTTGTGGGATTATAATAATATTGTCAGGGTAATCATGTTAAAAAATGGATATTTTACACAAAGGAGAAAAAGAGAATGACAAGAGAACAATATCGGCGTGCGAATAAGGTGGTTTTTCCTGTAATGTTAATCATTTTAGGGTATTTGTTTGTGGCGATGGGGCTGGCTGTGTTTTTAGGGACAGCTGAATGGTACACATATCTTGAGATGGGTGCATCATTGCTTGCTTTGCTTGTGGTGATAATTATTTTTCTTGCAAAGAAAGACACGAAGCTGTGCGGTATCTGTATGATGGGTGCAGGCGCATTCGTCTATCTGGTATTCCGGCTTTTTGGCGTATCCGAGAATACAAGTGTCTATGCGTATCCAATCCTTTTTGCCAGCATGGCCTACCTCAATGTCAGGCTGATAATCTGGGGAAACAGCGTTCTGGTCGGCGCGAATGCATTCAGGCTGATTATGCATCTGGACAAGCTCAGTGGCTCGGATGCCTCTGAAATAATTATGAATATGCTGGTGAGTATTCTCGTGGCATGCGCATCCATCCGGATTACGCAGATTTTGGTGAAGTTCAACGAGGAGAATATGGGAGTGATTGTGGCGGCTGCAAAGAAACAGGAGGAAGACAATATTGTCATAATTACGGTTGCGGACAATATCATCAAGCATTTCGGCGAGGCGATGGAGCGCTTTGAAACATTGGGCGAGAGCCTGAAAAACAGCCACACATCCATGGAGAATATCGCAGGCAGCACAGAGAGCACTGCCGAGGCAATACAGGAGGAGGCGTCTATCTGCGGTGAAATTCTTGCGCAGGCAGATCAGGCCGGGGAGGCGACGGAGTCCATGATGGCGGCCTCAAAGCGTGTAAATAGTACTGTTGACAGCGGGGCGTCATCCGTGCAGGAGCTTGGCAGACAGGCAGACAATGTCAGCAGCAGCAGTAAGGTCGTGGAGGACGTGATAACGGAACTGACAACCAAGGTTCAGAAAGTAGGAGGATTTGTCGATACGATTTTAAGCATTTCCAGCCAGACAAACCTGTTAGCGCTCAATGCTTCCATAGAGGCGGCAAGGGCAGGGGAGGCAGGACGCGGCTTTTCCGTGGTGGCGGACGAAATCCGGCAGCTGTCCGAGGATACCAAGGAGGCGTCGAACAATATTACACGCATTATACAGGAACTCAATGCGGATACCAGACTTGCCAATGAAAGTATTGCAGCAGCCGTGGAGTCTGTTGTGAAACAAAATGACCTGATTGCCGAGACGCGGGAAAAGTTCGGACAGGTATCCAGTGAAGTGCAGATTCTCTCCGGAAACATAGACGAGGTAAAGGAATGCATGGAACAGACGCGAAAACTTTCCAACAGCATTTACGACAGCATCTCACAGCTTTCGGCGGCGAGTGAGGAGGTTGCGGCATCGTCAAATGACGGACTTGCGAATTCAAACATTACGGTGGCGCAGGTAGATACGTGCAGGGGAATATTTGAGTCCATTTACGAACTCGCAAAAGATTTAAAAAGTCACTAAGAACAGGGCGTCGTCAGAACGGCGCCCTGCAATCATGCTGTGGAAACGGGTTTCCCTATTTGTTCTGCGCGAAGTCTTCAAGTGTCCGGAATGTATATCCCATTTCTTCCCATTTCGTCAGCAGTTCATCCAGAATTTCTCCATTGGTTTTTGAAGTGCTGTGCAGGAGCACGACCGCGCCCGGATGAATCCGCCCGACAAGCTTTTTAAAGGCTTCTTCGTGGGTTGGCTGCTTATCCTGATACCAGTCGACATAGGCGAGGCTCCAGAAAAATGTATGGTAACCCATATCTTTTGCCATCTCCAGATTTTTCGTGTTGTATTTGCCCTGTGGCGGGCGGTAGAACCGTGCCAGCTCGCCGCCGGTAATTTCCTTAAATTTGGTTTCGACATCCTTCATCTCTTTCTCAAAGGATTCTTTGGACGAAATCGAGGACATATCCAGATGATGGTAAGTATGGTTTCCGACATAGTGCCCTTCTGCCACCATGCGTTTTACGAGCTCCGGTGCAGATTCAAGATAGTGTCCGACCACAAAAAAGGTTGCCGGTACATTGTGTTTTTTCAATGCGTCCAGAATCGGCGCAGTATTCCCGTTTTCAAATCCCGCGTCAAAAGTCAGGTAAATTACTTTTTCCGAATTGTTTCCGACATAGTATGCGTCGTATTTTTTTAATTCCTCCACCGTGGCATTTCCGGTAGGCTGGCTGCCTTCCTGGCCAAAGCCAAGTCCCCAGTTCGCGGTAGACACACTTCCGCTGGCGGGAATGGCCAGCTGGGCAAATTTCTCGTATCTGACATAAGCAACTCCTCTTCCTAACAGAAAAGCCGAAGCCAGAAGTGCAATTAGTAACGCTGCTTTTTTCAGTCTGATTTTCATAAAACAGTACCTTAACAGTTCTTACTTAAAGCATATTTACAGGTGCGTAAAAAAATGCCTGTACCAGACTATTTTCGTCACAGTGCACTTTCCTGCGGTAACACATAGAAATCCGTGCAAAATATGTCTTGGCAGACGTCGGGTTCTGCCAGACAGTGACTATTGTGGTGGCGGATTCAGACAGTTTGTGGTAGAATCATTATATAAAGAAAGGAATGGGAGGCTGGTTGTGTATGGATAGTGCAGTGTCAAAGGGGATATTGTCGAAAATTGAGGAAAATGTATCAAGGGTGATTATCGGGAAAAGCGAAGTGACAAGACTTCTGCTTGCGGCTGTGGCGGCAGGCGGGCATGTGCTTTTGGAGGATGTCCCGGGAACCGGAAAGACGGTTCTTGCAAAAGCGCTTGCGAAGTCGATGGGATGCGCGTTTGACAGGGTACAGTTTACGCCGGATTTGCTGCCGAGCGATGTGACAGGTCTGTCATTTTTTAATCAGGAAAAAGCCGCTTTTACGTTTAAGGAGGGGCCTGTCTTTACCAACATCCTGCTGGCAGACGAGATAAACAGGGCGACGCCGAGGACGCAGTCAAGCCTTCTGGAATGCATGGCAGAGGGGCAGGTGACGGTGGATGGGGAGACAAGGGTGCTCGGGACACCGTTTATCGTGATTGCCACACAGAATCCTGTGGAGACAATCGGTTGTTTTCCGCTTCCGGAGGCACAGCTTGACCGATTTCTCATGAAAATCCGCATGGGCGGACTGACACAAAAGGAAGAGCGCCAGATGGTTGACCGCTTTATCAGTGCGGAGCCGCTTGCCGAAATTCAGGCGGTGTGCAGCGCGGAAGATATCAGGGTGCTGCAGGGCGCGTGCAGACAGGTATATGTGCATGATGACCTGCGCGATTATATTGTTGCGCTTGTTCAGGAAACCAGAAAAACGAATGTGGGCGTCAGCCCGAGAGGGACGCTTGCCTTTCTGCGCGTGTCACAGGGGTATGCGCTTGTTCAGGGGAGGGACTATGTGGTGCCCGAGGACATCAAGGAGGTTGCGTACTGCGTGCTCTGCCACAGGCTAATCGGTGATTTTGACGAGGCACAGAAGGAAGTGGTTGTTACCAATATTTTAAGCAGCGTTGAGCTGCCGACAGAGGACTGGTCAAAGAGATGATAGTATTTTTGCTGCTTGGGGTTATCACGGCAGGACTGCTGTGGCGCCTCTTTTACAAAATTCAATGGTCAAAGAATATTGATGTGAAACTGTGGTTTGCGTCTGGTGCAGTTTATGCAGGACAGGAAACAAAGCTTTATGAGGTGATTGAGAACAGGAAACAAATGCCGGTTCCCGTTCTCGAGGTGCGGTTCCGTACCAGAAAGGAGCTGGACTTTACGGACACGGAAAATACCAATGTCAGCGATTACATTTATAAGAGGGATGTGTTTTCCATACTGGGCAGACAGAAAATTACAAGGGAAATTCCGGTGAAGTGCACCAAACGCGGAAAATATAAAGTCAGTGACGCGGAAATCACGGCGTACAGCCTGCTTTACGGAAGACACTACAGCAAAGGAATCGAGACGCCGGCAGAGCTGTATGTGTACTCAAAAATGACAGATGTGTCAGAAATAATGTCCATATGTGAACAGATGCTGGGGACGATACAGTGTGCGAAAAGGCTCTATGAAGATCCTTTTGCCTTTCGCACAATCAGAGGCTACACGACGGACGACCCCATGAAAGCAGTCAACTGGAAGGCGAGTGCTAAGACGGGGGCGCTGATGGTAAATACATTTGATTCCGTACAGTCGCGCAAGGCGATGGTTTTTCTGGACGTGGAGGATTCAGGCATCCTAAAGCGCGAGGACTTGGTGGAAGAAAGCATCGCCATGGCGGCGACGATTGTCAGGAAGCTTTTGCGGCAGAGTACCGAGGTGGGATTTGCCTACAACGGGGAGGGGCAGACAGTGATGCCGACCAACGACAAGGGCATTCTGACAGGGTTGGAGAGAATGCTTGCGGAGCATTGCGGCGAGGGAACGACAAAGGCGTTTGGAGAGCTGCTTTGGGAACTTTTCTCCGGCGTGTTTTCCAAAAAGCCGCCCACGCAGGATACGCTTCTTATATTTATTACCAAAAATCTGGATGAGAGCCTGATGGAACGCATCAGGGAGTGCGCCGGCACCTACCATACATTGGTGGTGATGCCTGTCTTTCGCGGGGAAAAAATGATTTCAAGGGACGTTGTCAAAAGTAAGGACAATATCCGTGTTCTGGTCAAGGAGGTGGAGAGAGGATGAAACGGAACCATGTCCTGAAAATGGCGGGATATGTTCATGCCACGCTTTTCTTTGCCCTGATGATTCCGCTCTTATATACCATCACAGATCTGCGAGATCCTGCGGGCGCGGGTGTTTTGTACATCAAGTGCCTGCTTGTGGTGATACCGGTAATTGTTACAGAGCAGGCGGCAAAACGCGTCAAAAGCCTTGGGCTGTATCTTGTCATATGTGCGGTTTTGATAGCGGGTATCTGGTTCGGCGCAGGGGTGTCGAATGTTTCCGGGGCATATGCTGTCGGCTATTGTATCGGTTTGTCTGCCGAGACGTTTGCCATCGCGCTGAAACGGCTGCGCCGCAGACTGAAAGAATCTGACCACAGGAAAGCGAGCGAGCCGTTTGCGCCAAAGGAGGAGGAGTTTTTGGATACGCCGTTGCTGCCGCTGGTGTGGTATTTTGTCGTAATCTATTTTTTCGGACTGCTTCTGGATGCAAAGCCGCTGTGTGACATGGCGTTTTACAGTGCCATTGTCTATCTTTTTCTGGCATTGTTTTATACATATTACCGTGAGACAAACGCTTATCTGGAAATCAATAAGCGGACAAAGGGAATTCCTAAAAAACGTCTGTACGGTGTGAGCTTTTCCATGCTTTTGCTGTTTTGCGTGTTCCTGCTAATCGCAATCCTGCCGTCTGTCCTGATGGCCGGACAAAGATCCTACACGGATATCAGGCATTGGTTTGATGACGTCGATTTTGCTTCCTATGAGTACGAAAGCAGCGCGGAATTTGAAGGCGTGGCTTCCGGCGGGATGGGAATGATGGAGCTGATGATGGACGGGGAACCGGCTCCGGAGCCGTCGGCGCTCATGAACGGCATTTTCTGGGCGGTTGGCGGCGCGTGCGTTCTGGGGCTTGCCTATGGAATTTTTCAGCTGATTCGGCAGCTCTTTCGCGATTTTCGAAACAGCTGCGATGAGAATGGTGACAAAATAGAGGAGATTGAAGAATCGGAAAAGGCAGATGCCGGAATCCTGATGCGCCGGAGTCTTCGGGGGGCAGACAGCGAGGCGGAAAAAATCAGGCGCAGATACCGGAAAACAATACGCAGACATAGAAAGGATGTGCCTGCGCCGCACGAAGCGCCCGCCGAGATTGAGGAGCAGGCCGGGCTAAAGGACGACGAGCAGATGCAGCAGCTTCATAAAGACTATGAAAAGGTGCGGTACGGCAGACGTATTTGGTAGACGTATTTTTCAATAATACTTGCGTAAACCTTGAAATTGAGGTATTATAAAAATTATATGTATCGGAACAATCACGCTGCGAAAGAGGTTATTAAATGAATCGTAAGAAAAAAAGAGGCGGTACGGAAGTCGCTTTCAGGCCACAGACCATTATTGAGGCAAGGTATGATCTTGACAGGAGACAAAATGACATCCTTGATATCCTGCTGGGAATTGTCGGCGAGGGAGATGACACCGAGGAAAATACGCGATATGAGATTAATATAGGTGATGTCAAGCATCTGTATAATCTGCATGATGAGTCAAATGCGTACAGTTATCTGCAAAAGGCGGTGAAAAAATTTGAAGGTCTTGGTTTCCGCCTAAAGGAGGACGAGGGAACGGATATTTATTACCCTTGGTTCAGCAAGATAAAGTACCAGAAAAAGCGCGGGGATGAGAACCGGAGCAAAATCGTGCTGGATCTCCATCCGGAGGTCAAGGAAATGATTATGTCCGCGAAACAGGGGGCATACTATCGTATTGAATACCCGTTGAACCTTACGAAAAAATATTCCAAACGTCTTTATTATCTGTTAAAGGACAAGGAGACGTTCAACGGCGGTGTTTTCGTGATTGCATTTGACGAGCTTAGAAAAATGATGAAAATACCGGACTCCTATGCCAATGGCAACGTGAAGCGTGAAATTCTGGACAAGCCATTTCAGGAGATTAACGGGAATACCGATATTTCTTTTGAGTATGAACTCATATATGAGCGTCTGCCGAGCGGGCAGCAGAGCATCAGCGCCGTCCGGTTCCGGGTGACCCGGATAAAACGAAACCGTACTGTTGTCGAGTATGAGACAATAGAGAAAAACGGGGAAACGGTGGTCGCTACAGAGGAGGAGCAGGAGATTATAGATATTCTTGACTGCAGTCTCAAGGAGGCTAAGGATATCCTGCGGACAGCGAAAGCCAATGACCGCACGCATGAACAAATGATAGAAATACTGACATATACACTGAAAAAACAGGTGGAGAATAAAGTCGGTTATGTGCTTACAATTCTCAAAAACGGTTACAATGAGCCGACAAAGTTTGAGGGAAAGCCCAGTGGTTCGTCATGGAAAAACAAGGAGCTTGACACGGCATATTCACAGATGAATTTTGCCGATTTGGAAAAACAGATTTTGTCAAATTAAAAGAGCGGCATCAGGAAAAGGATTATTTATGGAACGGTTACTGGCGGCAAATATCGTGTGTTCCTATGGACGCAAAAAAGTACTTTCCGGTGTGAACATAGCAGCCGGGGCGGGACAGTGCGTCGGCATTGTCGGGACAAACGGCTGTGGGAAATCCACGCTGTTAAATATTCTTGCAGGGTTAAGAAAGCCGGACAGCGGAGAGATTTATTTTGATGGGAAACTGGCTTCAGGCCGACATGGAAATCAACTTTTTATGCAGTATGCGGGATATGTACCGCAGGAGAGCAATCTGATACCGGAACTTAGCGTGATGGACAATCTGCGCTTATGGTACCATGATGCGGATTCGCTGCGTCAGGGATTATGTCAGGGGTTTCTGCGTGAACTTGGCGTGGATGCGATGTGCGGGATGAAAGCCGGAAAGCTTTCCGGCGGCATGAAAAAACGCGTCAGTATCGGGTGTGCGCTGGCAGGAAACCCGCCGGTTCTGATACTGGACGAGCCGGACGCCGCGCTTGATCTGCCGGGAAAGGCAGATATCAGGAGATATCTTACAATGTATAAGCAGCTTGGAGGAACGATTCTCCTCGCTACGCATGATGAGATAGATTTGGATTTGTGTGACAGGATTTTTGTCCTGAATGGGGGAATGAGCAGGGAGACAGACCGTGCCCTGCGGGGGGAACAGCTAATAAAACAGATGAGGAATGAGGAGTAAAAAATTGGAAGAAAACAACAACTTAGGTAACAACACGAACGGTTCCTTGTATGGGAGCTCACTTTACGGCACGGAGCCGCAGCCGGAAACGACAGATCAGTCGTCCGTCTATGGACAGCCGCAGCCGGTGGATATAAAGCCGGAACAGCCGCAGCCCGTAGCAGAAACAGCGCCGGAGCAGCCGCAGCCCGTAGCAGAAACAGCGCCGGAGCAGCCGCAGCCTTTGGCGGAAACAGCGCCGGAGCAGCCTGTACAGGAAGCTGTGCCCGAGCCGAAGCAGCCACAGGAGCCGTTGCCCGTTTCCGGACAGCCGCAGCCTGTAGCGGAAACAGCGCCGGAACAGCCGCAGCCTTTGGCGGAAACAGCACAGGCAACTGAGCAGCCAAAAGAACCGCCGGTACCTGTCTCCCTTGAGAAAACACCAAACGGGGAACAGCCACAGGCGGGTGCGCCGTATCAGCCAATGGGCGGTCAGCCGCAAAATGGGGGACAACAGGGTTTTTATGGCCAGCCAGTGTTCCCGAACCAGCCAAACGGATACCAGCCGAATTACAATGGACAGCCAATGGGGGGAAATCCCGTGAACGGATATCCAACAAATTACAACGGTCAGCAGATGAACCCAAACTATCCGATGAATGGGTATCAGCCGAATTATAACGGTCAGCAGATACTGCCATGCGCTCAGCCGAAGAAACGCAGAACAGGGCTGATTATCGGGCTTGCTGTCGGGACAGCGGTTGTCGTTATGGGCGTAGCAGGCATTCTGCTGTCAAAGTCTTTTATGGGCGGCGGAGCGAAGCAGCAGTTTACAAAGGGGATGATAAATTTTTCAAACGAGATGGCGGCATATTCAAGCGGCATATCTCAGGATATTGATATTGTGGCGCTGCAGAAACTGTCGGATGAGAAACCGATGCATGCCAATATTGATTTGTCATTTACTGACCCGGAGGCTTCGGGAAGCTTTGACAATGTGAGTGTCGAGATTGATGCCGTTTCGGATGCCAAAAACAAGCAGGAAAAATTTGATGTGAAGGTTGGTACCTACGGATTTGACATGGATCTGGGGAGCGTTGTTGCGGACGACAACACATTGTATTTTAGCTCGCCGCTTATCCTTCAGGATGATGTGTACAGTCTTGACTTGACAAATCTGGGGAAAGATTTTAACAGTTCGGCGTGGGCGGAATTGCTTGAGACTACCATTCCCGAGGACGGCAATTACACACTTTTTGACGATGATAATGACAGTGCTGGGATTGATGCGGCCCATGCGCTTGAACTTGGCAAAATCTTTGAGAAGTATAGTAAGGGCGTCAATGATGCCTGCACATATACGCTCATCAAAGAGAAAAGGGAGTTCCCATACGGCGGCGAGCTGGCAGCGTTTGGCGGCGTACAGGTTACGGCGGACAAGGATGCGGTCAATGCCGCTTTGGAAAACATCAAAAATGATATTCTTTCCAGCGATTTTTACACAGACTATTTGGAACAATATAAGCCGATGTATGGCAGTGCGGTTGACGACTACAAGGAAGAACTTGACACTGCCATGGAAATGATTTTCGGAATGCGGTATGAACAGGATCCGGTGTTCCAGTTTTACCTCGACAAAAAAGGACGCATTATCAATATCTCCACACCGGAGGATATCGCAGTGTCCAGCCAGTATTCCAATGTCGAATCCATTGCAGTTGACATTGATTTTGGCGGCGATGAACGTGCGCTGGATTCCATCGAGGGCGGCATTTATATACAGGCAGGAGAGGAAATACTCTATTTGGGCATATCGCGGACTGCCTATGTCACGGAGGATTTTTACAGCGAGGATTTGACGATAAGACTTCAGAGTGACAGCAGAGATGATGACATTACCTTTTATTATGGGAATGACTGGGGCTATGCTGACAAGTCGTATGATATGAAGGTATTAATCGAGGCGTCTGGTGAGACAATGGCTCTGACTGCGGATGGTAGTTTTGAGAACATTGTAAAGGGCGAGGGTTACACGTTTCGGGTGAACAATGGTGCACTGACTATGGATGATGAGGATTTGCTGCTTATGAGCGGCGTCATCTCTATAGAACCTGCTGACAGCGGCGATATCAGCATACCCGAAAATGCCATCGACGTTCTGAAAATGAGCAGGCAGGATATTATGGGTGTAATTTATAATGCGGTTTATTCACTGCAATAAGGTGATATGAGAAAAATGTCAAAAAATGGGATTTGGTTACGGACAGAATACAAAAGGGCAGCGCTGATGCTGCCCTTCGTTTTGAAAAGGGCGATGATATTGACAGCTGTGTGTCTGGCAGTTGGCGGTATCATTGCTTTTTGCGCTGGACGATTCAGAGACACCAAAGGAGAGGAGCCTAAGCTGCGCATCGGATATACGGCGACGGACAACGTGCTTACGGAGCTGGCGGTTTCCTATGTGCGGGACATGGAGTCGATTCGGAGTCTGTGCTTGCTTGAACCTGTTGGGGAGCAGGAAGGGAAAAAGCGTTTGGCAGAAGGAGGGCTGTCTGCACTGATTGTACTGCCTGAGGATGTCGTGGATGAAATTCTTTCCGGAAGGAATGCGCCGGCAAAGCTGTATCTGCCAAAGAGAGATGCGCGCGTATTGTCGGGCGGTGGTTTTGAGACTGTAAGCGAGATGCTGTTTGAGGAGCTTGCAGCGGCGGGAATGGGGATGCTGCAGACTGCGCAGGCGGAGATCTATGCGTCGTCCACTCTGCTGCGGGAACTTATGACGGGCAGGGAGGAGGATGCAGACAGTGCTTTCTTGCAGGCAATGTACGACGATATCAACAGATTCAATCTTGGCGTAGTCACGACAAGAGAGGACTTGTTTCAGACGAAAAACCTTTCCCCGACAGGTAATGACACGTATGCAGTGTATTATGGAAGCGCTCTTTTTACAATCTATGCAATGCTTGCGGGACTTTTTCTGGGGGACTTTTGCAAGCGAAGTCAGTTCCGGCAGAGGATGGCTGCTAAGCGCATCGGCGTGGGATTTGTGGGTCAGCTTGTTGACAGATGCCTTGCGGGAAGCCTGCTGATGTTTGTTGTGACGGCACTTCCGTTTTTGCTGTTTGCCATACCGCAGGTTCGGGCAGTGCTGTCGCCGGAACTTACGTTGGCAGGAGGCGCCGGTCTGATTTTGATAACGCTTTTTTTGACCAGTTATAACATGATGATTTACCAGATGGTGGAAAAAAGGGAATCGGCGGTTGTGGTGAGCGGAATACTGGCGCTGCTTCAGGCGTACATGGCAGGCTGCCTGATTCCGTCGGTACTTCTCCCAAGGGCAGTTGCAAAGATTGGGGAGCTGCTTCCGGCAGCTTTTCTGAAAAAAGGTTTCACCCTTCTTTTTACGGGGGAGCGGAAGGATTTTACCCATATGGCAGCAGGGCTTGTAATATGGGCATTGCTTCTGTTTTTGCTGACAATCGCCTGCATGTACGCAGGAGAACGGGACATGGCAGCTGACAAAATCCGTCACAGGCATTTTATGGCAGGAGTGCATGTGCCTGCAATCGGCATGGTATTATTACGGCGCACGCTGCACAAAAAGAGTATCTGGCTGTTTGTGGGGATGTTCATTGTATTGTCTGCGTTCATTGTCCGTGCGGAAAAGAACGCTGCGTCACAGATTGATGTGGCTGTGTATGACGCGTCGGGAAATTATCAGGAGCTTCTTGAAGCATATGAAGGTCTTATCTGCTTCAACATATATGAAAGCAGGGAACAGGTGATGGATGCGGTTCAAAGAGGCAGTGCCGAATGCGGCTATGTCCTGCCCGAAAATCTTGGGGAAAGTTTGGTATCACGGCGTGCAAACAAGTCCGTTACGGTTTATCAGGATGCGGATGCCATCGCAGTACCGATTGTGAACGAGGTATTATTTGAACGGATTTTTTGTCAGGTATCACTGGAATGGTATGCGGACTATGTCCTGCAGAATGAGACGATAAGGGAATATGGTGTGCATCAGGCTGCACTGCGGAAAAAAGTGGAAGAATGCTTCGACAGGGAACTTGCGGCAGGAACGACATTCCGGCTTGAGATAGAGCGGATAGGCACAGAGAACCTTGCCGATAAAAGCGATAGCGGGAACAAAGTCGTTTATCCGATTGCGCTGTCCTTTGTGATTGTGGCAGCATTGTGCGCGCTGCAAGGATGCGTAACGGCAGTGGCGGATATCAGGAACCGTCGTTTCTACAAACGAAACAGAGTCGTGATGTCGGCGCTCACAATAGCCCTTCCGGCGCTGACAGGTGTTTTGTGCCTGGGGGCAGCGATTGCGGTGTTGTACATGTTTAAAATATGATTCGACCACATACATGAAACGGTGCATCCGAACGGCGAACAAAAAGCCGGCAAATTTGGAACTGGTAATCATTCCACTCGACAGATGATGAAACAAATGTATATTACAAAAGACAGATGGCAGACATGGAGTCAAATGGATATCAGCAGTCAGATTGACGGCTATCCCACTAGCCTGTCGGCACTATCAGACAAGCATTTATATATTGGTGTACAGATGCGAAGCGACGGATATTTGTTTGAAACAATTGATGGAGGTAAGAGTTGGAATCCAGTTATCATCGACGAGACAATCGAAAAATGCCGGTATGGATATGCGCCAATATTTAATAGCGAAGAAGGCAATTTCTATATACTTTTGGAATGTGATGGTTTCTACGCCCTATACCAATCAGACGTCAATTTGTCGGCATGGAAACATTTGGGAGCTTTTTCAACAGAGATGGATATAGAAACATATTTTATTTGGAACAGTAAAGTAATAATTGCAGATATTCAAGGTCAGCATTACCAATTGTCGTTTAACCAGATTTAATTCCCATTTCCCATCGTTATGGTTTAACTAAAAATGACCACAGCCTTTCAAGAATATCAACACATCCAAATCAGATTTTTAGAGTGTACAAATTATTGCAAATCGGAACTCGCAGATGAATTTCTTGAACTTTCCTTATTTTTCAAGGCTTTTCAAGCCTCATACATTGAATTGTTATGTACTTTCCCTTGTTTTTGCCCTTATAGGCAGTTTACAAGGGCAGCTTTCAGTTGTATAATAATCGAAAACGCAAAATAGGTTGTTTTCTAGCTAGAATTTACATATAATATAAGTGGAAGTGAGGTGCATATAAAATGACAATAGATACAAACACCATGATTTCAATTACAGAAGCGAATCAAAATTTTTCAAAAGTAGCCAAAGTAGTTGACGAACATGGAACAGCGGTTATTCTGAAAAACAATGTGCCCAGATATCTGGTTATTGATTTCAGTAAAGCGGAAAAAGAAAAAGTTGCCAGTAATGAGGATGTATTTGCAATATCCGAACGATTAATAAAACAGAATATGGAAGCATATGGGGTTCTTGCCAAATGATTATTTTAAGCAAGGAGCAAGTACTAAAACTTCATACAAGTTTAATCAAAACCACTGGAGGAAGTGACGGTATTCGTGATGAGGGAATGCTGGATTTGGCGTTAAATAATCCGTTTCAGTCATTTGGCGGAAAAGAGCTTTATCCAAGCATTCAGGCAAAGGCGGCACGGCTTTGTTTTGGATTGGTAAGAAATCATGCAATGCTGGACGGGAACAAAAGACTTGGTACGCATGTTATGTTAGTTTTTCTTGCATTGAATGGATATGAATTGTCATACAGCCAAAAGGAGTTAAGTGATGTAATTCTTGCACTGGCATCTGGTAATATTGGCGAAAAGGAAATCTTACAATGGATTATTGAACATCAACAATAAGTCTTACTGCACCCCGTTCTTGCATAAGGAAATCCTTTCTGCCGTGCTTCTGTACATACACGGCAGTTACAATATGCTCTTGGCGCGCTGACACAGCCGCCGGAACCAAGTATGATTACATTCATGTTATGTCTGACCCCTTCTTTTCATAAAATACTAATGTAAGTCTTTCGTTAATGACTTCTGTTTTTCCAGTCTTACGATACCCCATTTTTTCATACAGATAACAGTTTTTAGATTCCTGCAAAATTGTGTCCAGCTCCCAATTTTCATTTCCATGTATTTCTTCACACAGCCGGATTGCTTTCTGTGCAATACCTTTCCCTTGAAATTCCGGCAATATAAATATTGGGGAAATTCTTTTGTTTTTTCCGTTTTCCTTGAAGTCAACAATACGAATCGCTCCTGCTTTCTTCTGTCCGATACAGATAAAATAGTAAAATGTAAAGTCCTGTTTCAAGCGTGCTGCTACTTTTTCCAAGTTTTCATTTCCGGGACTGGTGTCAAAATCTTGATATTTTTCCAACAATTCTTTGAAAGCTTCAATCTGCATAGCATGTATTTCTTGTGCGTTGTCAATCGTTGCCCTTAATAATGTTATTTCCATATACAACCTCCGTATTAAATGAAATCAACCCTTTTGAGCTGATGTATATTTTTATTTCTATAAACCAAGTCATCCCTTACAGTAAATCCGACGTTTTCCCAAAAAGCATTGCCGGATACATTTTTCTCAAATGCCACCAATGCCACTTTGTGTATGCCTTCTGCTTCCAAAGCCTTCATTGCCGAATCGACCAGTTTTTTCCCGATTCCCTGTCCCCGATACTCAATGTCCTAATTGTCATTATCACCATTCCTCCTAACGAAGCTTTCTGAATTTCTCCAACCGGTAATGCTGCGCATCATCCGGCGCTTTTATTCCATTTTTATATTCATATCCTTTATTGAGAATTTCATAAAACCTCCTTTCCAAACAAAAAAGCACCAAACATACAATATGTCCAGTGCACTTCTAAATCTATCGGCTATTACAAGCATTCTATCATAATTACAACTTACATCTACCGATTTATATGCACAGACATATCAGACCTACTGCGTAACTGTGCATCCAATCGAAACACAATTACTTTTAAGTACGTCTGTAATACATGTACATATAATTCATTGTAAAATGTAAGTTCTTCATTTCCATGTTCTCCTCAACTTTTTTAATAACTTACCATAACTCTATTTAAATGTCAAGAAATATTTTGTGCCATCGGGGGGATAAAAGTAACAGTTCAGCCCAGGACTTTGCACTGGCTGCAAAGTCCGTGAAATAACGTAGTGGCAGAGATGCATCAAGCCACGGTACGTGGCTTTGACACCACGAAGTGGTTTTGCATGGCTTGATGCCTGTAACAGGAAGCCGAAGGCTGAACTGTTACGGATAAAATGCGTTACGGGGCAAAATATAACGCATTTGACTACCGGAAAATAATCCGGCACTGGCAGCAGCGAACAAACAGAAAACTGCTGCCATATGGGAGCCATGGCAGCAGTTTTGGATGTGGGTATCAGACATCTAGGCTAAGGCTTGAAAAGTCAATGTACAAGTCTTCATATATTCCGGCTTTGACAGTGTCATGAAAGGTATGGATTTTCAAATCACCAGTTATCAGGTCGTAGACGTGGATATATTCACGTTGTGCATCAACAATCCAGTACTCACGGACACCGGCTTCATGATACAAGCCAAGTTTGGTTATATAGTCATGACCGGGGTTGGAGGGAGAGACAATCTCGATAATCCAGTCAGGAGCACCGACGCAGCACTTGGGGGTAATCTTTTCAGTATTGCATATAACAGAGATATCGGGTTGAAGAACCGTGTCCTCTTCTTTCCGGAGCTGTACGCCGAATGGAGCTGCGAGAACACGACAGCGTCCATTTTTTGACTTTATATAGCTGTTAATGGCAAAGTGCAGTTCACTGGATATTATCTGGTGTTTTGAACTGGGCGTTGCCATATAGACGATACGACCGTTTATCAGTTCTGCCGGGGTATCATCCGGCAAATTATAGAAGTCGTCAACAGAATAATATTTTTCTTGTGGTAGTGGCATTGGCTACACTTCCTTTCTTTTCATTCCTTTTTGATTTCAACGATAATTTTATCTATGATGCTATCTGCAAGCTGTCTTGATTTATCATCCAGTTTGCAGTATACGTTGAGAACACTTTTGATTACTGTATATGTGGGGCTTTCGGTTGATAGTAGGTCTTCTATATATTCAGCAAGTTCATCCTCCTCTAATTTTGGTGGCTGCTTCGGTTCTGTGCCATCACGTAGCCATTCTTCACGATATCCAAATTCGCGGCAAATTGATTTAATCATTTGTTCGGTAACATTATTTTTTCCACTTTCAATACATGATATTGCCACCTTGCTTACGCCTAACCGTTCACCAAATTTTTCCATAGTTAATTCAGCTGATTTTCTTATTTCCTTAACACGTTCATTTGCCGTCATTTTTTCACTCCCTTTAGATAAAGAATAGCACTTAACAATTGAAACGTCAATAAAAAAAGTTAGTATAATTAACAAACAATGCTTGGCAGAGTTAAAATAAATTACTATTATGTAATTACAACTAACAAAGAATGAGGTGATTATATGACTTTGCTGGAGAAAGAACAGAAAATTGATGAAATTAACAAAAAACTGTCAGTGTTGAAACAAAAACGGCATAACATGGAAAAAGAGAAAAGTCCGGAAAGCCGTATAAATAGGGAATTTCTGCGCATAAGACTTCAACTGTTCTAAAATGCATAGTTTGCGAATCGTTGAAGTGGGAGATAAGGAAAACGACATGTGAACACACTTCTGGGAATAAAAATAATGTATGATGGGAATGGAAGTTCTATTTGGTTTCCATGACAAATCCTATTAAGCGCCTTTTGTCATGCTGAAAAGAAAGAGGAGCTGTGAGACCAGTCGGATGTTATATGATAGATTTTATAACAAAATTGTAACATAAGAAGTTATAAAAGCTAAAATATAACGATACATATTGAAAATGGCAATTCGCAAAAATCCCATATTTTAGGGCATTTGGGGCATATATTGACACAGCGTAAAATGCAATTAATCCTATTGACTTTATAGGAAATAAATGATATATATTATAGTGAATGACAATCATAAATCAGGAATCGTGCAGTTTCTTTGGGAGGCGACTATGACAATATCGACGAAAGGGCGCTATGCCCTGCGAATTATGATGGATCTAGCGAATCATATCGGGGAGACAATAAAGCTGAAGGATATCGCTGCCAGACAGGATATTTCCGAAAAGTATATGGAGCAGATTATTGCCGTGCTGAATAAGGCGGGGTATGTCAGAAGTACCCGCGGCGCGCAGGGTGGATACCAGCTTGCAAAGTCACCCGGAGAATATACGGTCGGCATGATTCTTAGGCTGACGGAAGGGTCTCTCGCACCGGTTGAGTGCCTTACGGAAAATGCGCTTCCATGTGAGCGGCAGGACGGATGTGCCACGATTGAGGTGTACAGGCGTATTTATGCGGCAGTAAATGAAGTGATCGATTCGACTACCGTACAGGATCTGATTGACATTGAGCGTGAGAAGTCAGCGGATCACTACGTAATATAAGGGAATTTGTGAAGCTGTTTTCTTTTGTCATAATCTATAGTAAACATATAGGAAATATAGTGTATAATAGGAGGAAAAAGATGATTTATTTGGATAATGCAGCAACGACGAAAGTCGCGGAAGATGTTTTTGCGGCGATGAAACCATATTTCTGCGAACAGTATGCGAATCCGTCTGCGATATATACCTTTGCGGGAAAAGCCATGAAGGCTGTCGATGCGGCGAGGAAAAGCGTGGCGGAGCTGATTGGGGCGCAAGCCAATGAAATTTATTTTACGGCCGGCGGAAGTGAGTCTGACAACTGGGCGGTAAAGGCGGCAGCGGAGACATACAAAGCGAAAGGAAAGCATATTATAACCTCTACCATAGAGCATCATGCCGTCCTGCATACATGCCAGTACCTTGAGAAGCAGGGGTATGAAGTCACTTATGTCAATGTGGATGAACACGGTGTGGTAAAGCTGGACGAGCTTGCGGCGGCAGTCAGGGAGGACACGGTTTTGATATCGATTATGGCGGCAAACAATGAAATCGGTACGATTCAGCCGCTCAAAGAAATCGGTGAAATTGCCAGAAAGAATGGTATCCTTTTCCACACAGATGCAGTGCAGGCATACGGGCATATCCCGCTGAATGTTGACGCGCTTGGAATTGATATGCTCAGCGCAAGCGGTCATAAGATGCATGGGCCTAAGGGAATCGGACTGCTCTTTATCAGAAAAGGCGTGCGGATTGGTGCATATATGCACGGTGGCGCGCAGGAGCGTTCGCGTCGCGCGGGAACACTTAACACGCCCGGAATTGTGGGGATGGGTGCTGCGGCTTGTCTTGCGGCGTCGAATCTTGGGGAGAACATGAAAAAAGTGGCAGCCATTCGGGATTACCTGATTCGGAGGGTACTTGAGGAAATACCATACAGCCGGCTAAACGGTCATCCTGTTGACAGGCTGCCGGGAAATGCCAGCTTTTGCTTTCGCTTTATAGAGGGTGAGTCCTTGCTGATATTGCTGGATCAGAAAGGAATCTGCGCTTCGTCGGGGTCGGCATGCACGTCCGGTTCCTTAGATCCGTCGCATGTGCTTCTTGCAATCGGACTGCCGCACGAGACGGCACATGGGTCGCTGAGGCTTTCCCTCTCGGAGGAAACGACGAAAGAGGAGATTGACTTTACTGTGGAGGAATTGAAAAAGATTGTGGAGCGTCTGCGCTCTATTTCACCACTATATGAAGATTTTTGCAGGAATCAGGAGGGATGAGACAATGTACAGTGAAAAGGTTATGGATCATTTTAACAATCCGCGGAACGTGGGGGAAATTGCGAACCCAAGCGGAGTAGGAACGGTCGGAAACGCAAAATGCGGAGACATTATGCGGATGTACCTCGAGATTGATGACGACGGCATAATAAAGGATGTAAAATTCAAGACATTTGGCTGCGGCGCTGCGGTTGCGACAAGCAGCATGGCGACAGAGCTTGTGAAAGGGAAAAATATTCAGCAGGCACTTGAAGTGACGAACAAGGCAGTCATGGACGCGCTCGACGGTCTTCCGCCTGTAAAAGTGCATTGTTCCCTGCTTGCGGAGGAAGCGATACATGCGGCACTCTGGGACTATGCAGAGAAGAACGGGATTGTAATTGAGGGGCTGGAGAAACCGGCAGCGGATATCGAGGAAAAGATAGCGGAAGAATATTAGAGGACAGGCAGGGGAGAGACAATCCCCTGCCTGTTATTTGCAACAAATCTATACAAAATCGGAGCGAAAAAGATTGTAAAAACCGACAGACTGCACTATACTAATATATAATGGAAAATACGCTGCGAACAAGGAGGATGTGAAATGAAGTATGTTATTTTAGGCGGCGTTGCCGCCGGAACAAAGGCTGCGGCAAAGTTAAAACGGCTTGACCGGCAGGCACAAGTCATTATCTTTACAAAAAGTCAGGATATTTCTTATGCGGGATGCGGACTGCCATATTATATTGGCGGCGATATACCGACGCGTGAGGGGCTTATCGTAAATTCACCGGCGAAGTATGCGGGGCTTACGGGTGCACAGGTGCAGACGGGATGTGAGGCGGTTGGCGTCGACAGTGGGAAAAAGCAGGTATCTGTCCGCCGTGCGGATGGCAGTATTTTTACAGAGACATATGATAAACTGATTATTGCGACCGGGGCAGTGCCTTTTGTTCCTCCGGTAGAGGGCGTGGCGCTTCACGGTGCGTTTTGCGTGCGCACACCGGATGACGCAGTGCAAATACGGGAATATGCCGAAAAAAACAATTGCCGGAAGGCAGTCGTGTGCGGCGCCGGATTTATCGGTCTTGAGGTGGCAGAAAATCTGGCGGCAATGCAGATGGAAGTGACGGTGATTGACGCGGCTTCCCAGATTATGCCAAACGCATTTGACGCGGATATGGCAGGATATGCCAAACGCCGGCTGAAAGCAAGCGGAATGCGCGTGCTGACATCGGTGAGCCTGACAGGAATAAACGGGAACGAACATGTTGAAGGTGTTTCCACGGATGGCGGCATTTTAGCGGCGGATCTTGTCATTCTTGCAATTGGCGTGCGTCCGGCGACTGCATTTCTGAATGATTCCGGAATTGAGATGTTTAAGGGGACAATTATCGTAGACAAGGACATGCGGACAAACATCCCCGATATTTATGCAGCAGGCGACTGTGCCATGGTAAAGAATGCCATTACAGAGAAACCACAGTGGTCTGCGATGGGTTCCACGGCAAATCTTGCTGCGCGCGCGATGGCAAAAAAATTGTATGATGCCGGAGACGGGTATGGCGGATGCCTCGGGACGGGTGTCGTGCGGCTGCTTCCGACATTGAATGGAGGAAGGACAGGGCTTACACAGGAACAGGCAGAGGCGGCTGGGTACGATGCGGTATCCGTTGTCTGCGTTCTTGATGACAAGGCACATTATTATCCGGACGCGTCCTCTTTCATAGTAAAGCTTACGGCAGATGCCAAGAGCCGCAGAATTCTCGGTATACAGGTATTGGGCGCAGGCGCGGTGGACAAAATGGTGGATATCGCGGTGACGGGAATTTACCAGAATATGAAACTGGACGATTTTGACACGATGGACTTTGCCTATGCGCCGCCGTTTTCGACGGCAATCCATCCGTTTGTCACGGCATGTTACATACTGGAGAATAAACTGGACGGCGTACTTGACAGTATGACTCCGGCGGCGTATGCATCCGGTGCGGCAAAGGACTATACTGTCCTTGACGTACAGCCTGCGCCTGCAATACCAAACGCGCGCTGGATAGAGCTCTCCAAAGTGACGGAGCCGATAGACGGACTGGATAAGGATGCGAAGCTGCTGCTTGTATGTGCAAAGGGGAAAAGGGGCTATTTTTTACAAAACCGGCTCAAAGCGCTTGGATATACAAATACACTGGTTCTGGAGGGCGGTGTCACGTTCAACGAAGTGAAAGTGCCGCGTGATGGGAAGAAACTGTCACCCGAGGACATCAAGCGCGTGAAAGGGCTTGGCTGTCTGCAGGATAAGCGGTATGATGATATTTTTAATGTGCGCGTTATCACCAGAAACGGAAAAATTACGGCAGACGAGCAGAAAAAGATTGCCGAGGCCGCACAACGTTTTGGGACAGGCGAGGTTACCATGACCACGCGGCTGACACTGGAAATTCAGGGCGTGCCATACGACAGTATTGATGAATTGCGCGAATTTCTGGCTGAGGCAGGACTGGAGACAGGCGGTACGGGTTCCAAGGTGCGTCCGGTTGTCGCATGTAAGGGAACAACCTGCCAGTACGGTTTGATTGATACCTTTGCGCTGTCACAGAAAATGCATGATTTGTACTTTAAGGGATACCATGATGTCGCGCTTCCGCATAAGTTCAAGATTGCGGTTGGCGGCTGTCCCAATAACTGCGTGAAGCCTGATTTGAACGACCTTGGTATCGTGGGACAGCGCGTTCCGGAGATTGACTTGTCAAAGTGTCGTGGATGCAAGGTATGTCAGGTTGAAAAAGGATGCCCCATTCACGTGGCGCAGATGGAGGACGGAAAGATAAAGATTGATTCCGATGCATGCAACCACTGCGGCAGATGTGTCAATAAATGCCCGTTCGGCGCGGTGAACGAGTCCGTTTCCGGCTACAGAATCTATATTGGCGGACGCTGGGGGAAGAAAGTGGCACAGGGACATATGCTCGATAAAATTTTGGTTTCCGAGGATGAGGTGCTTGAGATGGCGGAGCGCGCAATTTTATTCTTCCGCGACGAGGGACTCTCCGGTGAACGGTTTGCAGATACGATAGACCGTCTTGGCTTTTCGTATGTGCAGGATAAGCTGCTCAACAGCAAAATTGACCGCGAGAGTGTTTTGAAGAAAACAGTGGTAGGCGGGGCAACCTGTTAATGGAATGATGGAAAATCCTTTTGCAGGGCACACCATAAAATATTGTTGTATAAGGAGGACAAGAAATGGAGAAAAAACGTAACATCATAGTAGGACAGTCGGGAGGACCGACATCCGTAATCAATTCCAGCCTTGCAGGCGTATATAAGACTGCCAAGGAGAGGGGATTCCACAAGGTGTACGGCATGCTTCACGGAATTCAGGGATTTCTGGATGAACAGTATGTGGATTTGTCCACGCAGATTCATTCGGACATGGATATTGAGCTTTTAAAACGGACGCCGTCCGCATTTTTGGGCTCATGCCGCTACAAACTGCCTGAGATTCATGAGAATCCGGATATTTATGACAAGATTTTCAATATCCTTGACAAACTTGACATTGAGACGTTTATCTATATCGGTGGAAATGACTCCATGGATACAATTAAGAAATTGTCCGATTATGCGATTATAAAAGGTCATGCGCAGAAGTTTCTAGGCGTGCCGAAGACGATTGACAATGACTTGGCACTCACGGACCATACGCCCGGTTTCGGCAGCGCGGCGAAATATATTGCGGCGTCCACAAAAGAGGTTATCCGTGATGCGCTGGGTCTTACCTACCACAAAGAGATGATTACGGTCATTGAGGTTATGGGGCGCAATGCAGGGTGGCTCACAGGCGCGACAGCGCTTGCAAAGACAGAGGAGTGCGAGGGGCCGGATTTGATTTATCTTCCGGAGCTTCCGTTTGATATTGACAAGTTTCTGAAAAAAGTGCAGGAACTGTTGAAAAAGAAAGAGTCCATCGTCGTTGCAGTTTCGGAGGGAATTAAGCTTTCCGATGGCAGATATGTCTGTGAATTGTCAGGCGGTGCGGACTATGTGGACGCATTTGGACACAAACAGCTTCAGGGAACGGCCGCGTACCTTGCAGGATTCCTTGGCGCGGAGATTGGCTGCAAGACGCGCAGCATTGAATTCTCCACTCTGCAAAGGAGCGCGTCCCATATGGCATCGCGTGTCGATGTGAATGAGGCGTTTATGGTGGGCGGTGCCGCGGTGAAGGCTGCGGACGAGGGAGACACCGGAAAGATGGTCGTGATTGACCGTGTTTCAGACGATCCGTATATGAGCGCTGCCGGTATTTATGATGTGCACCGCATTGCAAACAATGAGAAGCTTGTTCCCAGAAACTGGGTGAACAAAGAAGGCAACTATGTGACAGATGAGTTTATCAATTATATAGAACCGTTGATTCAGGGAGATTACCAGCCGTTTATGGTAAATGGTCTTCCGCAGCATCTGGTTCTTAAGAAGAAATAGAGAATGGAGCAGGCAGTGCCTGCTCCATTCCCTATGCACATGGGTGTCAAAATGTAACATGCTGCAGGCTGACGGACGCCCTGCGCATGAATGTCAAAGAATATTTTAAGAAATTCGGAACTGGCTAATTAATTCTGTTTTCCACGGAGATTATCATTTCCGACTGCTGCGTCCTTGCATGAGCAATCTCATCCATCTGCATTTTGATGGACTGGATACATTCATTGATGTCCTGCATGGCGGAAATGGCAAGGTTTGTGGATTCCGTGCCTGTCTTGATGTCGTGAACAAAACAGCACGCTGCGGTGCAACGATGCAAGCGGCCTTGTCGCGCGCGCGACAGGTTATGCCGCCGAGGCAGATACCAAAATGGAACAGTTAATCACTGCAACGAAGAGTCTCGACCACTCCTCGACGAAAATCAGCAACGTCACTAAAACCATCTTCCGCATAGACAGTCAAAAGTGTGGCATACACACGTGTCTGTTAAAAGTCTTTCAGGGCGTTTAGGGCATCGGAGTCCCCTGCAATCAGCGGCTTGGAGGACTGTGGGGTAAGCCCTAGCTTCTGCAGGGCATCCAGAGCCTCGGCATCCCCTTGCTCGGCGGCTTTTTGAAACCATTGTGCCGCCTTGTGCAAATCCTGCGCAACGCCTGTGCCGTTTCGGAAATAGACGCCCATATTGAACTGTGCATCGACGTCTCCCTGCTCGGCGGCTTTTAAGTACCATTCGGCAGCCATCTGTGCATCCTTGGCTACAAATAGTCCTTGGTGGTAACAGTCTCCAAGGCTGCACTGGGCGTCCGAATTTCCCTGCATGGCGGCAGCCTGATACCACTGGAATGCTGCGCCGTAATCCTCACGCTGGCCGGTGCCGAACTGATAGATGCAGCCTAGCCGCCACTGCGCGGAGCTGTTGCCCTGCATGGCAGATTTCTCAAACCACTCGAAAGCCTTGCGGTAATTGAGGCTTACTCCGTCGCCGTTATAGTAGCATTCACCCAGATTGAACTGCGCGTCGGCATTGCCCTGCTCGGCGGCTTTTTTGTACCATTTGGAAGCTTTCGCAGGATTCTGCACTGTGCCCCGCCCTTCCATGTAACAGTTTCCGACATTGTACTGCGCCAGTGCATCGTCCTGTCGGGCAGCTTTTTCGTACCATCCGAAAGCGGCGTCGTAATCGCAGGATGTGCCAATTCCCTCATTGTAGCACCATGCGAGACTGCACTGTGCTTCCGCAAGTCCTTGTTCGGCAGCTTTTTTGTAGAGCTGGAAGGCTTTGTGGTAATCCTGCTCCACACCGGTACCCTGATAGCAGCATTGTGCCAGATGATACATGGCGTCGGCGTGATTCTTTTGCGCGGCTTTCTGGTAGAACCGAACCGCCTTGGCATAGTCCTGCTCTACGCCAGTGCCTTCCTCGTAGCACAGACCGACATAGTAAACGGCCGCGACGCAATCCTGCTCTGCCGACTTTACAAACCAATGGAAAGCTTCGTTGTAGTCCTGTTCTGTTCCGTCGCCGCTGTAGTAGCAGCATGCAAGGTTATACTGGGCTAGCGGATGACCGTTGAGGGCGGCTTTCCGATACCAGTCCACAGCCGCTTGCAGGTCCGGCTCCATGCCGTGACCAAAAGCGTAGCAGTTCCCGAGATTGTACTGTGCCATTTCGTCGTTCTGTTTTGCGGCTTTCAGGTACCATTCCATCGCTTTTTTGTAATCCTGTGCAACGCCCTGTCCCTTGTCGTAGCAAAACGCCAGACTGTTCTGGGCGTGTGGATGACCGCCCTTTGCGGCAATCTGATACCAGTAGACGGCTTTCTCATAATCCTGCGCTACACCCGTGCCGTAGTAATAACAGTTTCCAAGATTGCGCTGTGCGTCGATGTCGCCGCCATCCGCCGCCTTTTGATACCAATAGACAGCAAGCTCCATGTTTTCTTCGACACCCTGCCCATAATTGTAACAGTAGCCGAGACTTCGCTGTGCGTCGGCGTTTCCGAGCTCGGCAGCTTTCTCGTAGCATAATACGGCAGCGTGATAATCTTTTTGTACACCCCAGCCATGCTTGTAACAGTCGCCAAGGGAATCCAGTTTTTCCGCGTCCTTGCTTTCTGCCAATGCCACGATTGTGGCGGGATCAAGGCTGCTGCCTTTGCCGTTTGGTGATGCGCTGTTCTCTTGATTCATATTCAATGCCCCTTTCTCAATATAAACCGTTTGGAATGATTTTCTTTAATCATAAGGGAATCCCGACAACTTTGCAATCTTAAATGTACTTGGCAATGAAATCCCACAACAAAAAAAGTCCGTTTCACAGCATTCCGGTTTACTTTTCATGGCATGAATCCGAAACAATTACTGAAGCTCAGGATTCATATTTTATACAATGGAAGGAGACGAAAACATGATGACGATTAACAGTGTGAATGGGGCAGCAGACAAGATGCCGTCCGTATGTTCCGGAATGAATATGCAGAATGACGCTGTCAGCAAAAGCATTCAGGATCAGATTATGAATGCCCAGAAGCGGCTGCAGGAGCTTGGCGCTGACAAGGAAATGGCAATGGAAGAAAAAATGAAGCGGCGGCAGGAGATTCAGCAGGAGATAGCAAATCTCAACCAGCAGTTGCGGCAGCACCAGATTGAGAAACGCAAAGAACAGCAGGCGCAGCGTACAGCTGCGGGAGAGCACAGCCAGAATGCGGCGACGCAGCAGGAAGCGAAACAGGAAAACGGGTTTTCGACGACAAGTATGCAGGCAATGATTTCCGCAGATTCATCTTTGAAACAGGCAAAGGTGCAGGGCAGCGTTGCGACGCGGATGGAGGGCAGGGCAGGTGTCCTGAAAATCGAAATCAAGCAGGATGAAGGACAGGACACGTCGGCGAAGGAGGCGGAACTCGCCGAGGCTGAGCAGATAGCTTCGCAGGCCGAAACCGCACAGATGAACACGCTTGCCGAGGCAAACCGGACAATGGAGGAAGCCGAAAAAACAGAAAAGAAAGCGAACGAGACAGATACGGAAAACAAAACGGATAAGGCAGACAAGAAAGATGACAGCGCGCAGGAAACCGGAGAAATCAGAGCGGATGCAGACGAGCGCGCCGAGGATAAGGCGTCGGCAAAGCCGGAGGAGACAACTGTATCAGCAGAAAGCGATGTGCGCCCTTCTGCCAAAAAACATATTGACATGCGCCTGTAAAAGCGTTTACCATCCCGCCAGACAGAACAGAAATGTTGTCCGGCGGGATTTTTTTCGGAAGTGATATTCAAGTATATGGAAATGAAACAGCAGTTCATCCCAGAACTTTGCAGATACTGCAAAGTCCGTGAAACAGCGCAGTGGCAGAGATGAACTTTTACAAAATGAAAAGTTCATGAAGGAATTGTTGTAGTAAATTGACAGATAATATGATATAATTTCTTTAAATATAAAGTTTGTTCATGCAATTGGCATACGGTAGTCTGGAAAATGTTATGCCGAATGGGCACTTGTATATCACAAGAAGGGGGGATGCTGTATGGATACGAAATTAATCCAGTATGCGCAGATTTATGATGTACCGACCGTTTGCAAGATCTGTGGCGGCGTGTTGGTTTATAGAGGCCTTGGTGAATACCGCTGCGAAAAATGCAGGGGAAAGGACTATGACAATTATGGGAAAACACGTAATTATATCGAGAAAAACCCGGGTGCGTCGGCGGTGGACATCGAGAAAAACACTGGCGTGAGCAAAGTGGCAATTCGGGAAATGCTTAAGGAGTCGCGCTTTGAGATTGTAGAGGGCGCGAAGTCCTTTCTGCGCTGTGAGGGCTGCGGCAGGGAAATTCGCAGCGGACGTTATTGTCAGGCATGTGAGAATGACATTCATTTGACGATTGAACGCCAGCAGCGTGAGAAACTGCGCGAAAATATGCAGGGGTTTGCACTGGAAAAGAGCGGCGAAAAGGGACAGAGGCGTTTTGTGCGTGATAAGTGACGGAAAACAAAAATAAGACAAAGGAGAGACGTTCAATGTATCAGATTATCGACGGAAAGAAAATTTCACAGGAAATAAAGGAAGAACTCAAAGAGAAAGTGGCTGTTCTAAAGGAACAGGGCAAAACCATCTGTCTTGCGGTGATTCAGGTGGGAAATGACCCGGCGTCAAGCGTGTATGTCGGCAACAAGAAAAAGGCATGCGCGTATATCGGAATCGAGTCGCAGTCCTATGAGCTTCCCGAGGAGACGACCCAGCAGGAGCTTTTGGAGCTGGTGCAAAGGCTGAATGCGGATGACAAGGTAAACGGGATTCTTGTCCAGCTTCCGCTTCCGAAACAGATTGACGAGGGGAAAGTGATTCAGACAATCGCGCCGGAAAAGGACGTGGATGGATTTCACGAGAAAAATGTCGGTGCGCTCTGCGTCGGCAGCAAGGGCTATGTCTCCTGCACCCCGCTGGGGATTATCCAGCTTTTGAAACGTTCGGGAGTTGAGATTGCCGGAAAAAACTGTGTTGTAATCGGGCGCAGCAATATTGTCGGAAAACCGATGGCGCTGCTGCTGCTGCGGGAGAACGGCACAGTCACCGTATGCCATTCGCGCACACAGAATATGAAGGAAATCACAAAACAGGCAGATATACTGGTGGTGGCAGTCGGAAAGCCAAAGCTCATTGACGATACCTATATAAAAGAAGGTGCAGTCGTTATTGATGTCGGAATCCACAGGGGCGCGGACAACAAGCTCTGCGGTGATGTCGACTTTGAAAAGGCTGCGCCGCACACAAGCGCCATCACGCCGGTTCCGGGCGGCGTAGGTCCCATGACCATCGCCATGCTGATGTACAACTGTGTGTCATCTGTCAGTGAAAACCCCGTTCCTTAAAACCTTTCCGCAAAGCGTGGCACAAACCTGACGGAGTCATTTTCAGACATGCGCAGCCAGTTCGCATTCGCGGAATATGCTGTTTACGGCAGCCTTGTATTCCGCGTAACCGGATGCCTTGCGAATTTTCTTGAGATGTCTGTCAGACGCTGCAAAGCTTTCGCTAAGGTAAGTCCAAAGGTCTTTCATTTTGAACAGTGTGGGTGTTTCACCTGCCATTTGTGCGGCATAGCCCTCAAACAGTTCATCATGGAAGGCCTTTAATGTTTCTTTTTTTAAAGTCGGCTGTTCGGCGGACTCTGCTGCTTTAAGCTGCACAGCCAGCAACGGATTCTTCAAAATCCCGCGTCCGATCATGACGCGTTCCGTTCGGGGGGCAGTGTCCAAAAGTTCCGAATAGCCTTTTAGGGATGTGATATCCCCGTTGTAGCAAAGCGGAATCTCGGACAATTTGGCGGCGGCAGTAAGATATGCCTCCTTGTGCGGCGTGAATTTGTAAAGTTCCTTTTGCAGACGGGGATGGATAATCAGTTCTTCGAGCGGGTATTTGCGGTAAATGTCGAGAATCGGTTCCCACTCGTCGACGGACGAAATACCGATTCTGGTTTTGACGGAAATTTTAAGCGGTGACCGTTCATAGATTTCATACAGAAAACGGTCGAGCTCGTCAGGGACGCTTAGGAAACCGGCACCGCGCTTTCTGGCGGTGACCGTTCCGGAGGGACATCCAAGGTTTAGATTCACAGTGGTATATCCGTACTCTGCAATCTTTTTCGTAATTTTGAGAAATTCTTCGGAGCGGTTGGCCAGTATCTGGGGAACGACAGTTAGAGACTGGTTGTGCTCCGGAAGAATCTCGTTTTGCTCGCGGCGGTTCATTTTTGGACTGGCAATAAATGGCGTAAAGTACTTGTCAATGCCGCCGAAGTAGCGGCTGTAGGCATTTCTATAAAGATAGGTAGTGATTCCCTCCATCGGGGCAAGATAAAATTTCATGGCAATCCCTCATTCTATAAAATTCATTTTTCCTATAAATAATAGCACATGTCAGGCTGCTGTTCAAACAGGACTTAGGGATTTACTGTCCAGACATCCGCCAAAATGCTTTCCTATTAGCATTTTGTGTGCAAAAGCTGCGCATTTTCTCTCTTGATTTATGCAGTCTTTTTGGATAATATAGAGTAAATGAAATTCATTTTCCGTTTACTAATAATAGATTAATCAGTTTTTAATCTTTTCAACATTTTGGTTTAATTTTGATTGTTTATGATATCATCATCAGCTGAAAACAAAAAATAATCAAAAGGAGAAAAAGAGATGGATAATTTTGAAAAAGTAGAAAAATTAAGGGAGCACGCAAACGTATCTTATGAGGAGGCAAAGCAGGCGCTCGAGAGCAGCAACTGGGATATCCTTGACGCAATGATTTATCTGGAGCAGAGTGGAAAGGTTCACGGTCCGGAGCATTCAAGCTACACGACTCAGGCAGAAAAGGTGAAGATTGATATTGAGGACAAGGAGTGCAAATCAAGTTTCTCGGACAACTTGAAACGATTTGGGGACTGGTGCTTAAAGTGGCTTGAAAAGGCAAACAACAACAGCTTTTGTGTGGAGCAGGACAGACGGGAAATATTCAGGGTGCCAATTACATTGCTGTTAGTACTTCTGATCTTTGCATTCTGGGTTGTGGTGCCCCTGCTGGTTATCGGACTGTTCTTTGACATGAGATATCACTTTGCCGGGCCGGATATCAGAAGCGTTGACATTGACATCAACAAAGCGATGGACGGTGCGGCAGAGACCGTTGAGAACATCAAGAATGAGTTCGCCAGCGCGGCAGCCAACGAAGATAACAAGTAATACGATACACAGACCGACAGTTCATTAGCGCAGTCTGCGCTGGGATGGCCGGTCTGTTTGTGCACACATGGATTGTGCGCTGACAGGGCGATTCCCTGAGATGATACATATAAAAGGAGGCAGTTATGGCAGTGACGGTTTTAATCGTTGAGGATGAAGAAAAGATAGGACGTTTTCTGGAGCTTGAGCTTTTGCATGAGGGCTATGCGGTCATGAAAGCGGAAAACGGCAGGGAAGGGCTTGAGAAAGCACAGAGCGGCAAGGCGGATTTGGTCGTGCTTGATGTGATGCTTCCGGAATTAAACGGCTTTGAGGTGCTGCGGCGTCTGCGGAAAAATTCTGACATTCCTGTCATAATGCTGACGGCGAGGGATGAAGTCATGGATAAGGTTGCCGGTCTGGACGGAGGTGCGGATGACTATATGACAAAGCCTTTTGCCATAGAGGAGCTGCTTGCCCGCATCAGGCTGGTGCTCAAGAAACGCGGCGGCATGGTGTGCGCGGACAAAAGCCGGCTTGGCGTCGGAAAGCTTGGAATGGATGTAAACCGGTATGAAGTGTATTATGACGGCCAGCAGGTGGAGCTTACGCACAGGGAGTTTGAACTTCTGAAGGTGCTGCTCGAAAACAAGAATATCGTGATTTCCAGAGACACACTTCTGGAAAAAGTATGTGGTTATGACTATATGGGAGAGACCAATATCATTGATGTGTATGTGCGGTATCTCAGGAGCAAGCTTGATGATGTATATCAGGTGAAAATTATTCAGACCGTTCGCGGGGTGGGGTATTGTATCAAAGATGAAAATTGAAAAAGGAAAGAAAAGGATTTATACCGAAAAAAAAAAGCAGCCTCTGCAGGGGAAAAATAAATCGTCCGAGTCTATGCGTGTGACCTCCATCGCGCGGAAGATTAACTGGAATTACATAGGACATCTGATGCTCTCGTATCTGTGTCTGGATGTGCTGCTGTTCCTTGTTGCGGCGGGAGTGTTTCTGGTCGGAATGGACTTGCAGATGACAGGAAAGTTTTCTTTTGCCTATGTCAGGTCGTTTTCCCTAGGGGATGCCCTGCGGGATGTGACGTACACCGTAAGTACGATTTACGATGAGCAGCTGTATGAGATACCGATTGGCATATGGCTTTCCTTGGCTTACTATGGAGGCGCCTTAATATTGCTGACACAGCTGTCCGACTTGATAATGATGGTATTTATGGGGACAAAGGAAGTGCGCAAGGAACTCCGTCCGCTGAACCAGATTGCTGTGAGGGCACGGCAGCTTAGCAATATCGCGTTTGACGAGACAAAGTACCATAACCTTGAAGACGCCATTTCTAATCTCAAAGTGGATGCCATGGAAAAGGGAATCCATATGCATGACAAGGAGCTTCAGGGCATCGAGACGGCGCTGAACGACCTGCTGGAACGTATCAGGGCTTCCTACAAGCAGCAGGCGCAGTTTGTATCGGACGCCTCGCACGAGCTGCGCACCCCGATTGCTGTCATACAGGGATATGTCAACATGCTTGACCGATGGGGGAAGGAAGACACGGCGATTCTTGAGGAGTCCATCGAGGCAATTAAAAATGAATCCAATCATATGCAGAAGCTTGTGGAGCAGCTCCTGTTCCTTGCGCGGGGGGATTCCAACAGGCAGAGTCTGGACATGAAAAAGCAGGAGCTTAACAGCATTATGCGGGAGGTCTATGAGGAATCGCTGATGATTGACGAGAACCATAGGTACCGTTTTGAGGAATGCGGGTATGCCAGCGTATTCGGGGACTGCGATATGCTCAAACAGTCCGCCAGAATCCTGATTGACAATGCCGCAAAATATACGAAACCGGGCGAGGAGATTCTGATACGCGTGGGCACATGGAAAGACGGGTCTGCGTTTTACGCAATACAGGACAACGGAATCGGCATGTCACAGGAGGATGTCGCGCGCGCATTTGACCGCTTTTACAGGGCTGACACGGTGCGAAACAGCAAGACGGGCGGCACGGGGCTTGGACTGTCCATCGCCAAGTGGATTGTCGACAAACACCAAGGGTATTATGATATTGTGAGCCGAGAGGGGCTGGGAACACGGTTTAGCGTGGTGCTTCCAAGGACAGCGGAAATGTAACCGCTCAGGGGAAATTTTCCCCTGAGCGTGGAAGGAATCCAAAGGCGGAACGATTTTTAAAGCAGCAGTTCCACATGATATTTTTCCAGCCAGTAATTTACCTGTAAGAGATAAGCAAGCAGCTGCGGACCTGCCATCAGCTGCCCGTAGAAGGGTCTGCCGTAGTCGGAAGGCTGGCTGATATAGTCAAGCACCTTGCCCATGTCTATCAACTCCCGCAGCGGTGCGCGCGTGTCGGAAAGCGTCTCGACAATCGCAGTGCGCAGGAGGTTCTCATAGGCAGGGTCGTAGGTCTTGGGGTAGGGGCTTTTGCGACGGTACAGGACTTCGCCCGGAAGCAGTCCGTCCGCGGCGGCGCGCAGCAGCCCTTTGACGACGCCGTCCTTGCATTTCATGGACCAGGGCACGTTCCAGAGATATTCCACGATGCGGTGGTCGGCGAACGGAACGCGCGCTTCCAGACCGGCGTGCATGCTTGTGCGATCCATGCGGTCGAGAAGGGTCTGCATAAACCATTTGAGGTTCAAATAAGAAATTTCCCTTCTGCGTTTTTCTTCTTTATCTTCCCCGGCCAATATAGGAACTTCGGAGATTGTTTTTGCGTATGCGGCGTGTGCGTACTCCTCCAGCGGCAGGAGCGCGAGCACATTGTCTTTTAGGAGCATGGTGCGCGGCGAGAAGTCCATCGACCATGGAAAACAGTCGGCGTCAAAGCATTCTTTCTTGTGGAACCATGGATATCCGCCAAATATTTCGTCCGCGCACTCGCCGGTCAGCGTCACTTTATGGCTGGCGGCAACCCGTTTGCAGAAATAGAGCATGGATGCCTCGACATCTGCCATACAGGGCAGATCTCTGGCGTCCACTGCCTCAAACAGATAGTCGTACAGGTCGGCGTTGGCGCATTCTAAGTACTGGTGGTTTGTGTGGCAATAGGCAATCATTTTATCCACCCATGGTCTGTCCTGAGAGGGCTGGAATGCGTTTGCCCTGAAATTTTTGTCGTTGTCCTTGAAGTCAAAGGAGTATGTATCGAGCTTCTTGCCCTGCTTTCGAAGCTCGCTGCTGCATACCGCTGTGACAAGACTGCTGTCCACACCGCCCGACAGGAAGGTACACACAGGCACATCGGAGAGCATCTGCATTTTGATGGCGTCTGTGACCAGATAGCGGGTTTTTTCGACTGTCTGTTGCCAGTCCTCCTCGTGTGGATGGCTCTCAAGCTTCCAGTAACATGCTGTGCAAAAATCAGAGCCGTAATATTCCAGATAATGTCCCGGCAGCAGCTCATCTATGTTTTTGAAAACACCCTTTCCGTAGGTCTTTGCAGGGCCAAGACCGAAAATTTCACAGAGCCCGTCGCGGTCTGCCTGCGCCTTAAATTCAGGATAGCACAGGATTCCTTTCAGCTCTGAGGAAAAGATGAGGGTGTTGCAAAAATGGGTGTAAAACAAAGGCTTTACACCAAGTCTGTCGCGAAACAGGTATAATCGCTGTCTTGTTTCGTCAAATATGGCAAAGGCAAAGATGCCGTTTAGGCGTGTCACATAGGAAGTGCCATGGAGAAGATATCCCATTAGAATCACTTCTGTATCGCAGGTTGTTTCAAAGACAATGCCCTCCTGTTCAAGCTCCCGACGGAGGGTGGGCATGTTGTAAATCTCACCGTTGTAGGCGATGACTGCACGCTGGTTTCCGAGCTGCCTTGCCATGGGCTGTTTCCCGCACGCAAGATCCAGAATGGACAGGCGGGTGTGGGAGAGCCCGCAGTTTCTTGACAGATACAGTCCGTTTTCGTCAGGACCGCGGTGATGCTGGCAGGTATTCATTGTTTGCAGGGTGGAAAACCATCTTGCGGATTCTTCCTTATAGTTGGTATGAAAGCTGCTAAAGCCTGCGATTCCACACATTTTATGAAAGTCCTTTCCAATTTATTATCACGTTCTATTCATTTTATTCAAGATAGTCCTTGAGGATTGGCTGGTACTGCTTATGTTCCAATGCCATTTCCAAGGTCGGTATCAGCAGTTCTACGTGCGCCACCAGAGAGTTTGGCTTTGTCTTGTGGTTATCCTGCCCGAACGGGACGAAATAGATGTTTTTGCTGTTGCACAGCAGTCCGATATTTTTGAGGTTCATGCCAAGCCCGTCGTTGGTCGAGATGGAAATGACGAGGGGCTTGTTGTTGCGCATATGCGCCTTGGCAGCCATCAGTACCGGCGTGTCAGTGATGCCGTTTGCGAGTTTAGCGGCGGTATTTCCGGTGCAGGGAAGGATTGCCAGCGCGTCGAGAAAGGCTTTTGGACCGATAGGCTCCGCGCCGGAGATGGAGATGACAGGCTCTTTTCCAGTGATTTCTTTTATTTTTGTGACATAAGTGTCAGGTGTTCCGAAGCGGCTTTCGATGGTCTGTGAGGCATCGGACATAATCGGGTAGATGTCAGCGCCCGCGTCCTTTAGTTTCTGTAGTTCCGTAAACATTTTCTCAAAGGTACAAAAGGATCCGGTCAGTGCGATACCGATTTTTTTTCCTTTGATGTCCATATCGTTGAAACCTCCATGCTATATTCTATTGATCACGTAGTCAGTCAGGAATTTTGCGCAGCTTTCTCCGGCGTATTTTCCGGGGAGACCCGGACAGAAGTGGATGTTGACGTTTAGTTTTTCCGCAGTCTCATAGTCGGCTCCGGATTTGTTGGAAGCAATGTCGATGATGAGTGCGTTTGGCGATACTTTTTCCAGACATCTGCGGTTTAGGACACGCGCAGGAATGGTGTTGAAAATATATTCGAAACAGCAGATTTTGCGCCACAGATTCGAAAGGTGCAGCGTCTCGAAACCGAGTGCGCAGGCAAGGGCAAGCTCGTTTGCGTCATTTGAGCACACGGTGACACAGGCGTGCAGCCCGCTCAGGCGGTCTGCGAGAATCTTTCCGCATCTGCCAAAGCCCAGCACCAGTGTATTGCTCATATGGATGTTGGTGTCTTTGTGCAGCAGTGCCTCGAGAATGGCGCCCTCCGCTGTGGAGACGGCATTGCAGAGTGTCATGGGCTCATCGCGCATAAAGTCATAACAGCTGATTTCCCGTTCCTCGCAGGTTCGCCGGAAATCTTCAGGGATGACGCCCGCAAAAATTTTCTGGTGCTTGTGGATGCTGCGCTGGATTTCCGAGAGGTTGAGGTCGGAGGCGCCGCCCTCACAGTAGAGGCAGTCGGACTTTGCAAACGGAATACCGCCGACGAATACCGGTGCGGAGTCGAGGGCTTCGCGCAGTGAGTCGGTAAAACTGATTTTGGATTTTATGGATGGGCTGCACGGCACCGGTACTGTGCGAAAACATATAACGCGGTAACCTTTTTCCACGAAAATGGGAGCCATGCACGCAGTCCGCCGGTCTCCGCCTAAGATTGCTATATCATATTTTGTCATATCGAACCTCCGTATTTTTTAGCAGACACTGCACAAAGCTGTTTGCTAAAATTAAGCTGATTTCGCTTTTCTTTACTGACTTATTTATAAAATATGACAAAAAATGAAAAATGTTCCTTGGATTTTTATTCCTCGTCGGGGTACATTGACAATAGACGTTCGATTTCTGCACGTACTTCGGCAAAGGCTTTTAGCAGTTTGGGCGAGAAGGTGCCACTGTGACCGTTGATAATCATTTGGAAAGCTGTGTCCGGCTCGTAGGCATCCTTGTACACGCGCTTGGACGTAAGGGCATCGTACACATCCACAAGGGAGACAATCTGCGCGGCAATGCTGATTTCATCACCCTTGAGTCCGTCGGGATATCCCTTTCCGTCATACTTTTCGTGATGATGTCTGGCGATATCATAAGCGTACTCGTAGATAGCCCGGTCGTTCAGGCGAATCCTGTGCTGTATGATTTCCGCACCCTTGGTGGTGTGGGATTTGATGAGTTCAAATTCGTCGGGTGTGAGTTTGCCGGGTTTCAGGATAATGCTGTCTGCGATTGCAATTTTCCCGATATCGTGGAGGGAGGAAGCCCACCCGATCTGCACCAGCTTTTCGGGTGTAAGTTCATATTCTGGATAAAGCGCCATGACGCTCTTGCCAAGGCATAAGGTGTACTCGCGTACCCTTTTGATGTGCTGTTTGGATTCCATGTTTCTGAATTCCACGATGTTACTCATGGAATCAATCAGGATTTCATTAATATGGTTGAGTTTCTTTGCCTGCTGTTTCAGCATGCTGTTTTGTTTCTGGATATTGATATTCTGCTTTTTGACCATCATTTCCAGTTGCATTTTGTACTGGAACCAGCCGATTGCATTGCGGACAACCTGCTTTACGACATCAGGCTGATAAGGTTTGGTGATATAGCTGACAATCCCGTATTCGTAGCCTTTTCGCTCGACGTCGTGGGAGTTATCCCCCGTGATCATGATGAACGGGATTCTGTTTAGGATATTTTTCTCTTTTAGGTGTTCAAGCACTTTAAAGCCGTCCATCACAGGCATCATATTGTCGAGCAGGACGACGGCGATGGAAGCAATGTTGTCCTTTAAGAGGGTGATGCCCTCCCTGCCGTTTTCTGCTTCCAGAATTTTGTATTCGGACCGGAATAGTTCGACTAGGATTTCGCGGTCGATAGCATTGTCTTCAAAAATTAAAATAGTATCGCGATTCATGATTTTACCATACTTTCTATAATATATTTTATTGTCAGTCACTTGTCACAGGCTTGTCATAACGACCTGTTTGTTTCGAAGTTTAAAGACAACCCTTCGCACTTCTGTAGGAAGGATGTAGGAGATGCCGTTGATTGAGATCATGCTGCCCTCGTAAGCCCTGCCCCTGACACGGATAGGTTCTTTCATGGTCTGTTCCGTCAGGTTGGCCAACTTGGATGCCTCACCGTCCAGCTCCGCCAGTTTCTGGGTTTTGACCTCGATTGCAGCATAGATTTTGCGCTGCTGGTCTTCAGGAACCTCCTTGCCCGAAGCGTACATCATACGGATTTTGTTTCGCACTTTTTCCAGCGCGTCCAGTTCGTCCAGAAGCTGTTCCCTGTCTGTGGTATACTGTTCCTGTATTTTTTCGTACAGTTCATTTCTGCCAATGTCCAGAACTGTCTTGAGGTGCAGCCTGTTTCCAAGATTGAAGGTATCCACGCCTTTGATGGCACAGATTTTTCCGCCAAGCAGGATTGCCTTGTTTCCGGAAACAGTCACCCGTCCTTTTGCGTAGATGTTGCTGTTCATGATATAATTCGCCTTGACATCGCCGCCGGCCTTGATGTTTGCCGCTTCGAAAAAGCTTCCCGAAACTTCGCCGCCAGCCTCAATAAAGCAGTCTTTCTTGGAGCAGCTGCCCTTTTTAATCATGATGTTTCCGCCTGCAAATAACTGTGCGTTCTCGACATTGTGTTCGATAATGATATCACCTGTCGCCTTGATGTAGCCGCCGGAATAAATGCTGCCGATGACATGCACGGAGCCGTCCACTTCCAGTCTGCCGGTGACCGCAGTGATATCTTCGCGAACAACCAGCATGTTTGTGATGAGGATGCGTCCGCCGACAAACTCAAATTTTCCGTTCATCTTGGATATGTAGGTTACGCCGTCCGGAGCGATGGTAAAGCCCACGCCGCGCAGCGGTTTTTTCTCTGTTCCGTTCTCTGCGTGGATGGACTCGCCATAGATGTTTGTCCCCGTGGAACCTTTCTGGGCAGGGTGGTAGAGTACAATCCGCTCCCCCTCATCGACCATTTCAAACGCTTCGATATTGACATAGTCCACACTGCCGTCCGGAAGTGGTGCAGGGATGCGCGGCAGATCGAGCCGGACAAAAAATTCGAACCATCCGTCCTGTCCTCTGTTGGCTGGAATGCCTTCCGCAATCAGTACTTTCTCGTTCATCCGCCGCTTGTCAATCAAATCGGCGATTGCATCATGCTTGATTCCGTAGATGATTCCGCGCCGCTCTAAGTCGTGGTAGATGTCTTCTTTCGCGACCGCATTTCCGGGAACCCATGGAATGTAGGCATATGCTTTGTTGCCGTTTTCCTCTATGGAAATGACAAATTCTTTCTTGTTCAGGGTGTCAAAAATAGATTTTTTACCGCTGTTTTTTTCTGTCTTTTTACTATTATCAGTGCGTACAGGCGTGTTTGACCTTTTCTGGTTGATCAGGGCAAGCCGCTTTTCTTTCATGTCTGTGGCGGAGAATACTAAGCTGCAGTAGGGGGAAACATCCAGACCGGACTCCAGCCCCAGCCGAATCTCCCGCATCTGCGCATGGTTGAACAGGCGATTGGAATAGATGGAAATGTCCAGCTTTTTTTCCAGCCCCAACCGGATCTCCTGCATCTGCATCCAGTTGTACTGGTGGTCACAGTATAAGGAGATATCCAGCTCCTCGCACAATCCGATTCGGATTTCACGTATCTGCGGCGCGCACATACCATCCTGCAGCCATTTGTCAAGGGGAAGGTAGTTGAGCAGCGCAAGCCGTATTTCTTCCAGATCGTCATCTGTGAAACCTCTGTGGACGTAGGGAATGAGATTGATATCCGAGTAGACGGCAAGCCGGATCTGGCGCATCGTCTCATAGCTGTAGGCAGGATTGGCGTAGACCGAGGCGTCTATTTTGTCCCGAAGCCCCAGACGGATTTGTTCCATCTGAAGCCAGTTGTACTCAGGATTGGAATAGAGGGACACGTCGAGTCCCTGCTCAATGCCCTGCTGAATCTCCTGATTCTGGGCTTTTTGGTATTCGTCATTTTCCATCATGGGAAAATGTAGTTCCAGCTGTTTGTTAGAATCTAAGGTATCCATATCTGTTATTATTCACTCCTTAGGGATGATTTTTATTGTCCGTAATAAAACACGAAAAGAACATTGCATTCATAAAACTATGTCTTTTTATTGTACCATGGCTACAACGGAAAGTCCACTGGATGTTGAAGGATTACTGCATTCGTGGTAACAGTTCAGCCTTCGGCTTCCTGTTACAGGCATCAAGCCATGCATAACCA
>CAJTTO010000036.1 GCA_910579275.1 uncultured Lachnospiraceae bacterium | reverse complement strand
TTCGGAAATTTCTGAAGCCTTATAAAACAAGGGGTTCGAGTTTCCGAGAGCACACTATTTGTATCAGAGGTAGAGGTCGGTGTTGATCGTAGTATTTTTAATATGCCAAAAGAAGTAGTATTTGTAGACACGCCAGGATTAAAGGATCCTGTAAAGTATAGATCAGATATAACTAAGAAATATATCAAAAAAGCAGATGCGGTTCTAATTGCTTTGAAACCAGGTCCGTTTACAGCAGAGGGATTGGAAATTGTAACAACTGTGCTTGACTGCACTGATACGGATAAGGCATATATAGTTGGTACACAGAAAGACCTAAATAGTGATGTGGAATGTGAAAAATATGTGTCAAATTGGGTTGAACATTTGGTTGATGCAAAGCGATATAGTGATAAACGAAAAGTTATGAATAGAATTATTCTAACAACTGCAAAAATGGATTTGTTTGCAAACAAATGGATGTCCCTTTCAAATAATGAAAAAGAGAATGAAAGTTGTTTTAGTTATGACGATTTTAATGATTTGCAAAGCTATGCAGGAAAAACAATTAAAAGAAGAAATTTTAATCTCATGCAGATGTCGCAGGACGATTTCAAAGCAATTTCAGATTCTACGGGGATTCCTGCACTCAGAAGTAAGCTAGAGACATCACTTATAGCAAATTACAGAAAACTGAAGATAGAGGATATTGTAAAATCATACATCCGATGCAGAAAGCAAATTGTTGCAATGAGCCAAAATGCTATACAACAACAAGAAAATGCAATTGAACTTGCAATGGCAGGAGCGGAAGCGTTAAAGAAGAGAATAGATAGTATGGCTGCTGAAAAAGAAGAATTATTGAAGGAAAATACGGATTTAAAGAAGGCAGCTGAAAGACTTGAAAATTCTATAAAAAGCAGAATCAAAGATCTTTAGAGAAAGGAGAATTAGCTATGGGATTCGTTAGTTGGCTGCGAGATAAAGTAGAGACTGCAGTGGAGTGGGTTAAGGATAGAATTGAAGATGTTGTAGATTGGGTAAGCGATAAATTATCAAGAAAAAAATATGATGAGGATGATGTAGAAGATCATGTTGATGTGGACGCAGTGTTGGCTGAATTCAGAGAAAGAATTCAGGACACTGTGAATGAAGCTGAAGAAAGCTGTATGGAATCAATAGCTGTTTTATTCGCTGACTTAATTGAGAAAACACGAGAAAAATTTCCGGATTTGGTAGAAATCATAAAGAGTGAACAGCAGAAAGCAGAGAAGAAATTAAAAGGTACCGTAATGAAATATGTGAAAGAGCATCTTTCAAAAAACGATGCAAAGTTTTTGGGAGTATTGAAGATGAATCCAGGAAAAGCGAAAGAAGATGCATTAGATTTGGCAATGAAAAATGTGTTAAATGATGCAGAAAAATCATTTAATGCAAAACTTAAAAAGTATGCCGAGCATGTTCTAGAAGAATTTTCTGGTAGATTAAATAATCGAATAGTAGATCAAGAAAATCAAATGAATGCCCGAATTCATGAACTTGAAAAACTTCAGTTAGAGGCGGAAAGCGGACAGATTGATGTAAATGCGCTGAAGGATAAGGCTGCACCTATGATGGAAGTATCAGAATGTATAATTCAAATATTTGAAATGGAGATGTGATTACATATGGGTTTTTGGTCATTTATTGGATTAGTAGGGAAGAAAGAATTTTCGGAACTACAATCTAATGTTAGTTCTTTGATTGAAGAAAATCGTTTATTGAGAGAGGATAATAAAAATCTTTTTCAACTAATTACAGACGTAAATGATAAGTGTGTCGAGAAAATGACGCAACAACTTCAAAATGAACAAGAGGTTCTTGCTGGTTCTATTCTTGATGTGCGTTCTGACATTGGAAAATTGGCAGAAACATTAGGAACGACTCATAGGGAGTTAGAAGAATTAATATCATCATATGATACAAAATATGATGATATAGTAAATAGCATATCGAATTACCAACAAAGGGTATTAGATTCGATTTCTAAACTTGATAAAGAAGTCAAAGGTATCTGTGATGAAATGCAGAAACTATTGGGAGTGAGTACGGGGGAAATTATTGAGAATATTCATGGCGCACAAGAATTATGTATTGAAAATATAAAAAGTATATTGGAAAAAATCAAAAATAATGATTCAAGTGTAATGGCTAATCTTGAGGAAATGAGAGAACAAGATGAAAAGGCTGTTCAACATATTCTTAAGATTAAAGAAATTTTAAATGATAATGCTAGCAGGTTATTGAATGTTGCAGATAAATTTGAAGATATTGATAAGCGAACAGAATCAGTTGAAGAAATACACAGTATGGTTGTTACTCTAGCTGAGTCTGTTCAGAATTTGTGGACGATAATGAAGTTAGTATGGGTTGATTCACTAATTTCTGATATTGATTCTTTAACTTAAAATGATTAGGCAATATCCTATGATGGAAATTTTAGGAAAATAGAATCTTAAAGACACAAAACTAATTACACCCTTGTTTTCTCATTTTGGATCCTGCGTCCGGCGACACAGAAACTGTCTTTGAAATGGTTGATGGATTTTTCCGCATTTAGTTTACAAAATATCTGCCAAAGAGAGCTGTTTATGTGTTATCATATAGATACGACTCCTTTACTGGTGGGTATGGATAATTGTTACTGGATATTTCAATTATATCACAGACTAGTGAGATACAATAGAAAGTTGGACGGTAATTGCCATTTTCCTTATTTTGCATAAGGTTCGGATCATCTGCTTTAATAAAATAATCGTCTTTAATATGATAAACATATCCCTCTTGGTATTCCATAATGTTCTCCCCATAAAAATAGCCTTATCTCCTAAGGGATAAGGCTAGAATTCTCAAGCCGGACATTTATTAGACGCTTCCGGTGAGCGAACAATATTTTCGAGCCGGACATTTATTAGACGCTTCCGGTAAACGGACAATATTTTCGATGACGGATTGCTCCGTCTCTAATAGTATTATATGAAATTACTTCATTTATGTCAATTTTTTTCCAAATTATTATCCGACATAGACAAATCCTGTCTATCCCAGTTGTTATAATTTATTTATGGCGCAAAGGACAGCATCCTTTATTGGAAAAAGAGAATCCAAACTCAATAAATTGGAGAAAGGGGTAACAATGGGAAAGACAGAAGAAGAAACAAAATTATTGGAATATCTGCTTGATGAATGTATGTATGCCCGGGCAGGCCTTGACTATGATGATTTGCAGTTCAGTATTCGTGTGGTTCGGAAAGCATCCGCCATGGGAGGAATCTTTTCCATTCATCGTGCGGATTGTACAGGAGACGAGAGAAACATCATTGGTGTCTCTGTCGCAGACGTACAGAGATGGACAAAAGTGTATGGGGAGACAGTCACACAGGAGATGCTGTGCTATGGAATTGGTCAGGAGATGTATTTTCTAAAGGGCATGGAAGGACGCTGCCTAACAGGGCAAAATGAAGCGGACGTAACAGGACATGGCGTGTGTTATTTAAAAGGGGAAATCGACCATATTGACAAAATACGCAATACTGGTTCTTTTCATGGGGTTCCCGCAGACTGGGTAATCCGACCGTCCTATAGCATTGCCGAGGATGCCGACGCATATGCGCTCTGTATTCTTGGAATGTCACCGGAACACTATCAGAAATTATTTGACAATATAATACGGGCTACAGTCAGGGAAATGGTTCTGGTTCCTGCCGAATATGATACGTTGCTGAAAATGGTTCAGGATAGCTATATGGGAAGAAAAAAGCGCGTTGCTGCCCGGCTTGCGCAGATGCAGGACAAAGAAGATGTGCCGTACCTCAGGGAACAGGTATCTGTATGGGCAGACTGTCTCATGGATACCTGTAATCTGGCATATCTGCCGGTAAATGCCGACGAATCAGATGACTGAGTGGAAGTATAGGATGCTATAACAACAAACGAAGACGGATACTGATATCATAACAAAGAAAAATAGAAAAGTCTTGAAATGATAGGAAAAGGAGCGACAAAATGACTTGTACAAACTGTGGAAAGGAAGTGGCAGATGCGTCAGGAAAGTGTCCTGACTGCGGAGCTGCTTTAAAAGAAAACCAGCCCCCGACTGACAGAAGGAACCTGTGAGATTATATCCCTTCAGGTGGATGGGATAAATTATATCGGTACGATATTTAGCGGACTGATAATGGAACAAATGTACGCCAATATTGAATAAACCGAGTGAATTGCACGCACTTTGCTTCAAAGGGCGATGTGATTATGCTAAAAGAAAAGGGCGTTTATTCTAAATAAAGGTGCAAAGTCAACTGAATCAATCAGTTCTTTGCACCTTATGCAATTTTGTGGATAATTTTAGAATGTAATCTCAATCACGCTCGCACCTTGGTCAGGCGTCACAATGGTATCATTTCCCTCGATGGTGAGGAATCCGTTTTTGGCTTCCGCAGCGCGCATATTGACCATGCGGATGGTGTATGGCTTGCTGCTGTCTGCCGTGACCAGAATGCTGTGTCCCTGCCGCTTGATGGAGGCGGAGAGTTCCACGGTATTGTTCATGCCGTATACTTCCGTGTCAATCTTGACGCCGTCGTGAACCGCGTAGACACGGAGTTCGCAGCCATCAGCGTAGTCATAATCCGGCCTGTCGTCGTGTGCACCTACTGCCACGACAGTGTTTTCGCGTACCATCAGCGGAATGCTCAGGTAGCCGTGATGTTCCTCGACCCATGTACCGCCCCTGTATTCCTTTCCGGTAAAGAAGTTTGTCCAGATACCCTGCGGCAGATAGTACTCCGCCCTGCCTTCGTCATTGAATATCGGTGCGACAAGCAGGCTGTCGCCGAGCATGTACTGCTTATCGAGATAGTGGCACGTCTTGTCCCTTGTGAATTCGAGCACCATGCTCCGCATGCTTGGAATACCCTGCATGGCAGCGGTGAGGGCAGTTTTATAGATGTATGGCATCAACTTTGCTTTCAGGCGGGTGAAGAAACGGACAACATCGACAGCTTCTTCGTCATAAGCCCACGGCACGCGGTAGGACTGGCTTCCGTGGAGCCTGCTGTGTGACGAGAGCAGACCAAAAGCCACCCAGCGCTTGTAGACGTCGGCTGTGGAGGTATGCTCAAAACCGCCGATGTCGTGTGCCCAGAATCCGAATCCGGACATGCACAGTGACAGTCCCCCGCGCAGGCTTTCTTCCATGGATTCATAGTCTGACCAGCAGTCGCCGCCCCAGTGTACAGGGAATTTCTGGCCGCCCACTGTCGCTGAGCGCGCAAAGAGCACTGCCTGTCCCTTGCCGCGTTTTCTCTCAAGCAGTTCATAGACGCATTTGTTGTACAAGTAAGTGTAGTAGTTGTGCATCTTTTTGGGATCGGAACCGTCATAGTAAATGGCATCCGTCGGAATTCGCTCACCGAAATCCGTCTTAAAACAGTCAACACCCATGTCGAGGAGAATTTCAAGCTTGTCCTGAAACCATTTCCAGGCTTCGGGATTGGTAAAATCAACAATCGCCATGCCGGGCTGCCACATATCCCACTGCCACACCTGACCGTTGGGACGTTTGAGAAAATACCCCTTTTCCATGCCTTCCCTGAAGAGAACGGACTCCTGACCGATATAAGAATTAATCCAAACACAGATGTTCAGCCCTTTGTCCTTGATGCGTTTGAGCATTCCGACCGGGTCAGGGAATACCCTGTTATCCCACAAAAAGTCGCTCCAATGGAATTCCTTCATCCAGAAACAGTCAAAATGGAACGTCCGCAGAGGAATTCCCCGCTCGAGCATGCCGTCGACGAAGCTCATGACGGTTTCCTCGTCATAGTTTGTCGTAAAAGAGGTGGAAAGCCACAGCCCGAATGTCCACGGTGCCGGAAGTCCCGGCTTGCCTGTGATGTCTGTATAACGTCTTAATACGTCCTTCATTTCGGGACCGTTTATCAGGAAATAGTCAAGATAGGTGCCCTCCACGGAAAATTCCGCTTTGGTGACCATTTCCGTCCCGATTTCAAACTCGACATTTTCCGGATGGTTGACAAAAACACCGTAGCCTTTGCTTGAGACATAAAACGGAATGTTTTTGTAGCACTGCTCAGTGCTTGTGCCGCCGTCGGCATTCCAGATTTTCACGCTCTGTCCGTTTTTGACAAACGGGGTAAAGCGCTCGCCGAGACCGTATATTTTCTCATCGACGCCAAGACCAAGCTGCTGGCGCATGTAAGTGTCAAAATTATCGCCGCGGTCATAGGCAATCCCGCTCCAGTCTGTCTTTACCAAAGCAAGATCCTTTGCCTTGGATTCCGTGATGAGTCTGCCGTTTTGCGTGTAGCGCATGTACCAGTTCTTTTTGCCTATTTCAAGGGCAAGGGAACCGCTGTAAATGATGATGCGTTCCTCCGTGTCATCAACCTTGAGCGGTCTTGCGGCAGCGTTTATCTCGAATGCCGGAAATGTTTTTACCGCGCCGAGATGGTGGTAGGTCTGGACACGGATAACCTCGTCCATGGGAGCGGTGATGACAAGTGTCAGGTTGATGCCGCCAAGTGTGTCGCCCCGGTGGTTGATGCGGATGGTCGGGGCACAGATTGTCACCTTGTCCGCCTCGACTCTTGTAAAATATGCCTGCTGCGGTGCGAAGCACTCACAGCCCTCCTGCTGCAGCCAGCAGCCGTTACTGAATTTCATCATGACCTCTTTTCTGCGCCGGTTTCGACATAAAATGCATTTGCCTGCGTCTAAAAACAGCTGCACCCGGCACTGTGCAGACGGATATATACGTAAACGCAACGGCAATTTGCTTGTCGTTTAATATATCATATCATAGAATGAAAAAAAGGAAATGAAATAATTAGAGGATTTTAGCATTATTTTTTAAATAAGTTGGTCAATATGATATTAATATGGTAAAATATATATAAATACAGTTCGGAAAATCATGAGATAAAGGAGGAATTTGTATGAAACTTACTTTTGTAGGAGCAGACCATCAGGTGACTGGAAGCTGCCATTTTCTGCAGGCATGTGGTAAGAACATCCTTGTGGACTGTGGAATGCAGCAAGGTTCCAATCCCTTTGAGTGCTGTGACATGCCCGTGGACGAGGCGTTAATCGACTATGTGTTTCTGACACATGCACATGTAGACCATTCGGGAAATCTGCCGCTTTTGTATGCGAGGGGATTTCGTGGGCAGGTATTTACGACGGAGGCATCTGTCGGCCTATGTTCGATTATGCTGCGTGACTGTGCTCATATCCAGATGCAGGAGGCGGAGTGGAAGAACAGAAAGGCAAAGCGGCATTCGGGGCTTGAACCGGTTGAGCCGGCGTACACGATGGAGGATGCGGACGGAATCATCAGGAATCTTGTTTCGTGTGCGTACAATCAGGATGTCGAGATTAGTGACGGCATCAGGATTCGCTTTACGGATGTGGGGCATCTGCTTGGCTCTGCCAGCATTGAGGTGTGGCTGACCGAGGACGGTGTGACCAAGAAAATCGTATTTTCCGGCGATATCGGCAACAAAAACCAGCCGCTGATTAAAGACCCGATTTATACGAAGGAAGCGGATTATGTCGTTATGGAGGCTACCTATGGAGACCGTTATCACGCAAAGCAGAAAGGAGGATATGTGTCAGACCTTGCAGAGGTCATCAACAAAACCTTTGCGAAGGGTGGAAATGTTGTCATTCCTTCGTTTGCAGTGGGCAGGACGCAGGAAATCCTGTATTTCCTAAGGAAAATTAAGGCGGATAACATGATTCCCGACTTCCCGCGCTTTGAAGTGTATGTCGACAGCCCGCTTGCCGTGGAGGCTACCGGGGTGTTCCAGAAAAACATTTATACCTGCTTTGACGAGGAGGCGATGGAACTGGTAAACAAGGGCATCAATCCGCTGAATTTTCCGGGGCTGAAGCTTGCCATTACCAGTGAGGAGTCAAAAGAAATTAACTTTGACGAGACGCCGAAGGTTATTATCTCTGCGAGTGGTATGTGTGAGGCGGGACGAATCAGGCACCATTTAAAGCATAATTTGTGGAGACCGGAATGTACGATTCTTTTCGTGGGTTATCAGGCGGCTGGCACGCTTGGACGGATTCTGGTGGAAGGAGCGGACGAGGTAAAGCTTTTCGGCGAGCCGGTCGAGGTCAGGGCAAAGATTACACAGCTGCCGGGACTGAGCGGTCATGCGGATAAAAACGGCTTAATCGAGTGGGTGAACGCTTTTGAGGAAAAGCCAGACAAGGTATTTATCGTTCACGGTGAGGACACTGCGTGCAGTCTGTTTGCGGACTGTCTCAGGACAGAGTATGGACATGATGCGTATGCGCCGTATTCCGGCACCAGAGTTAATTTAATAACGGGAGATATTGAATTTGAGGCGGCACCTGTCGCTGTCAAGAAACGTCTGCGCAGTGTATCTGATGTATTTGCGAGACTGCTTGCTGCCGGCCAGAGGCTGATCGCCGTCATTTACAAGAATGAGGGAAGACCCAATAAGGAACTGGCAAGATTTGCCGACCAGATTAATTCACTGGCGGATAAATATGAATAAAAGAAAAAAGAACAAGGGGGAAATGACATGAATCTCATAGCGGCTGTGGACAGCAACTGGGCAATCGGTTACAAAAACAGCCTGCTGGTGCGCATACCGCGGGATCAGCAGATGTTTCGGGAGATGACGGAGGGAAAGGTGATTGTGACAGGCAGGAAGACACTGGAAACCTTTCCGCAAAAACAGCCGCTGAAAAATCGCGTCAATATCATATTGTCGAGAGATAAAAACTACGCGGTGAAAGGAGCCATTGTGGTTCATTCCATTGACGAGCTTATGGAAGAACTCAAAGGGTATGCCGCTGAAGATGTCTATGTAGTGGGAGGGGCGAGCGTGTATGAGCAGCTCCTTCCTTATTGCAATACGGCGCACATTACTAAAATTGATTATGCATATCAGGCGGATGTTTTTTTGCCGAGACTGGACGAGATGCCGGAGTGGGAGCTGACGGCTGACAGCGAGGAACAAACTTACTTTGATCTGGAGTACTATTTTTTGAAATATGAGCGAAAAAATAATCGGAAATGTTGACTTTTGCATTTTTTCGTATGATAATAAAAAACTAAGGAACGCTCCCGAAATCCTTTTTGGGGCATTCATCGAAAAGAGGAGGAGGACTTGAAAATGGAAAAGAAAGATTTGGACTGGTCAGGACTAGGCTTTGGCTACAGACAGACTGACAAAAGGTATGTTACGAACTTTAAGGACGGAGCATGGGACAATGGCGTTCTTACCGAGGATGCAAATATTGTGCTGAATGAGTGTGCCGGCGTTTTGCAGTATGCACAGACCTGTTTTGAGGGCTTGAAGGCGTATACGACACAGGACGGAAAGACTGTCGTGTTCCGTCCGGACTTGAACGACCAGCGCATGCATGACAGCTGTGTGCGCCTTGAGATGCCGACACTTCCCGAGGGACGTTTCGTGGAAGCCGTGAAACAGGTAGTCAAGGCAAACGAGGCATACGTACCGCCCTATGGCTCCGGCGCGACCCTCTATGTGCGTCCTTATATGTTCGGAATGAATCCTGTAATCGGCGTGAAACCGGCTGACGAGTACCAGTTCAGAATCTTTACGACTCCTGTGGGACCATATTTCAAGGGCGGCGCCAAACCGCTTACAATCAGAGTGAGTGATTTCGACCGTGCCGCACCGCACGGGACAGGTCATATCAAGGCAGGGCTTAACTATGCCATGAGCCTGCATCCGATTGTCTCCGCACACAGGGATGGTTTTGATGAGAATATGTATCTGGATCCGGCGACACGGACAAAAGTAGAGGAGACAGGCGGTGCGAATTTCCTTTTTGTTACAAAAGACAACAAGGTTGTGACACCAAAATCAGACAGCATCCTTCCCTCCATCACGCGCCGTTCCCTGATGATTGTTGCCAAGGATTATCTTGGTCTTGAAGTCGAGGAGCGGGAAGTTCTTTTCGAGGAGGTAAAGGATTTCGCGGAGTGCGGGCTTTGCGGCACGGCGGCAGTCATATCACCCGTTGGAAAGATTGTTCATAAAGAAGGAGAAATCTGCCTTCCGTCAGGCATGGATGAGATGGGACCTGTAACCAAAAAACTTTACGAGACACTGACAGGCATCCAGATGGGGCGCATTGAAGCGCCTAAGGGGTGGATTGTAGAAATTTAAATTATAAGAACGGACGGTAAAAGTGCGGGGGACCTGAAAATCAGGAATCTGCACTTTTTCGTTTGTTGCAAACATGACCAAAAAATGATAAAATAAAAAGAAATATATGTGTGCAAATTTACAAAATATGTAAAGAATGGGGGAGCATTATGAAGAAGAAAGTGTGCGGCGTATTATTTTTGGCGGTGATGGGAGTGCTTTCGGGATGCGGAAATGAGAAAAGCCTGCTGAATCCGGATGATCCGGTATCCATTACGATATGGCATTATTATAATGGCACACAGCAGGCCGCCTTTGATACACTGATAGAGGAGTTTAACAATACTGTGGGCAATAAAAGGGGAATTTATGTGCAGAGTTATAGCCAGGGATCTGTTTCCGATTTAGAGGCTGCGGTCAGGGATTCCATCAACGAAAAAGTTGGCGCGTCGGAAATGCCGGATATGTTCTCCGCATATTCCGATACAGCGTATGAGTTTGAGCAGAAGGGGGCGCTTGCGAATCTGTCCGAGTATCTTGATGAGAGCGCGCTTGACCGGTATATTCCGTCCTATATTGACGAGGGCTGTATTGCGGAGGATGGAAGCCTGCGGATTTTTCCTGTTGCGAAATCGACAGAAATCATGATGATGAATAAAACGGACTGGGAGCTGTTTGCCGAGGCGACAGGGGCATCGCTTGCGAATTTAAAGACCATAGAGGGGGTGGCGGACACTGCCGCGGCGTACTATGAGTGGACAGACAGTCTCACGCCGGATGTACCCAATGACGGAAAGGCATTTTATGGCCGTGATGCCATGGCGAACTATTTTATTATCGGGATGAAACAGCTGGGGGTGGAAATTTTCGAGGCGGACAAGGGACGGGTAACCTTCAATCTGCCGGAGGACAGCATTCGGCGGATTTGGGAGAATTATTATGTGCCGACAGTCAAAGGGTACTTTGGCGCGTATGGTTCGTTCCGGTCGGATGACGTGAAAACAGGCGAACTCATTGCCTATACGGGTTCGACAACGTCGGCGATTTATTTTCCGAGCATGGTTGAGGATGAGAGCGAAAATTATGACATTGAGTATACAATTATGGCGGCACCCATATTTGACGGCGGCGAACAATATGCCGTTCAACAAGGAGCAGGCATGGTTGTGACGAAGTCTGACAAAAAACACGAGTATGCAGCCGTTGAATTCCTGAAATGGTTCACAGAGCCGGAAAATAATCTTCGGTTCAGCTGTGTATCGGGATATATGCCGGTACTTGAGGACGCAAACACGACAGAAGTACTGGATAAGGTGATTGCGGAGCAGGGCATTGAGGTGGCAGAAAAGACATACGATTGCATAACATATGTTTTTGACAATATGAAAGACGGAAAATATTATACCAACAAAAGTTTTCAAAACGGTTCTGCGGCAAGGAAGGTGCTGGAGTATCATCTTTTTGACAAAGCGGCGGCAGACAGGCAGGAAGTAGTGCGGGCTCTTTCGGAGGGGATGAGTCTGGAGGAAGCAAGCGCGCCATATACGACGGAGGAAGCATTTCAGGAATGGTATGTGGATTTTTGCGCTGCGTTAAACGACATGATGGGACAATAGTAAGATATGGGGCTGAAATTAAAAAACAATAAAAAGCATACGATATTTAAAATGTTTTTGATACCGCTGATTGTGATTATGCTGATTCAAAGTCTGCTTATTGTGGGAACACTTACAGCCAGACATGTCTCGGGAATGATTCGGGATTATTCGGTTGACATGATGTCAAAAATCGTGGAAAACAGAAAGGTTATCCTTGAGAATGAGATGACACAGCGGTGGAATTCCATACTGGATGAGGAACTTGTCATGAGTAATCTGCTTGAGGAATTTCTGACGGAAAAACAGATGGATCTGAACCAGCTTTTGCGGGACGATGCCAGCTGTCAGGAGTTGCTTGCAGTATTTTTTCCGGAGTGCCTGAAAACCTTACAGAATAATTTTTCATCCGGTGTTTTTTTGGTGCTGACGGACGGTGACAGGGAAGACGCGTCGGATTTCAACGGTTTTTTTATCAGGGATTCCGCTCCGAAAAGCAAAAATATAAACGGGACGGACATGCTGTTGGAGAGAGGCGCGAAGGATTTATCCAGAAAATATAATGTGCCGTTTGATACATGCTGGACAACGCGGTTTCATATGATGGGGCACAGACAGCGGGAGTCTGATAATTTCTTTTATGAGCCGTGGCGTGCAGGCATAGAGAATCCCGATGCAAGGACAGATGATTTGGGATACTGGTCAAGGCCGTTTATACTTGAGGACAACCCGCACGATTCGCATGAGATGATTACATATTCTGTCCCGCTGCGCCATGAGGGTACGGTATATGCTGTGCTCGGCGTTGAGATATCAGTGGCATACCTTTGTGAGTTTCTGCCTGCTTCCGAGCTGAACAGCAGCCAGCAGGCAGGCTATCTTCTCGCTCATCATGACGGGGATGGGGACTATGATATTTATGCGGGAAAAGGGATGCTGTATGGTATGCTGGTGTCACAGGGAGAGCGGTTTCATCTGGATAATACAAATTATGGCATGCTGAAGCGGGTAAGGGGGCTTCGCTCCGGAAAGCAGAAAGTATACGCGGAGACCTGTCCTTTGAAACTGTATGATAAGTTTGCCCCCTATCCTGACACGGACTGGGTGCTGGTCGGACTGAACATTGAGGAAGAATTTTTTGGCATAAGCAGGCAGATTTATATCTGGCTTGGGATAGCGATTTTGATCGGGCTTGTGTTCGGGGTTGTGGGAATCTATATTATTGTCCTGCACCTGACAAGACCGATTAAAAACCTGATGGAGTGTATCGGCGGTGAGAACAGGGAACTGGAGGACTTCCGCATATCGGGAATACGTGAGATTGACGCGCTTTATGGCGTAGTCAGGGACTTGACCGAGCGGCGCAAGAAGTCTGAGAACACGCTGCTTGAGGAGAAGGAACGCTACCGCATTGCTGTGGAGAGCACCGATGACGCATTCTTTTCCTATGATATCCGCAACCATCAGGTTGACCTGGTAAACGAGCACAAAATGAACGGTATCTGGAAATGTGACGGGGAAAATCTGATTGACTTAAACCTGATAGCGTATGAGGACAGGGATTCGGTTGACAAATTCTTCAGCAATATTCCCGATGAAGCCTCGCTCGAATTTCGCCTGATGCTCCCTGAGCATGAGGGATACACATGGATCGGGCTGTATGGGAAGGTGGTTTATGATGCGGACGGTAACCGCTATAAGCTGATAGGAAGCATCCGCAATATTCAGAAGATAAAAGAACAGGAGCAGGAGCAGCTTGCAAGGCTCACCACAGATGTACTTACCGGTGCGTACACTTATAACGCAGGAATGGAGCGGCTTGAGGAATGCAGGAAGAAACAGCCAGAGGGTGTTATGGTGTTTTTGAATATTGCGAATATACGCAGTCTGAGCGGGGCGAATGGTATTGTGTTCGGGGATCTGATTCTTGAGCAGGCAGGAGAAATAATTCGTGAATGCGGTGAGGCACTTGTCATCCGGCACAATATCAGTGAATTTGTGATATGGCTTGCGCAGAGCACGCGTGAACAGGCGCAGGAATATGCGGAAAAGCTCGCCAATAAACTGCAGGGAATGTTTGACAGTGCGGTATTAAGTTTGGATGTCTGTATCGGGCTGGTACAGTCTACGGAGGGAAAATCCAATAAAGGTCAAATCAAGCGGGCAAAATGTGCTGAGGTCATGCTGAAGGAGAATGCGCCGGTAAGATATCAGTTTTATGAAGATATTCCTAAGAAGGATCGGATAGAACTGCCCCCGCTGAAAGCAAGACAAATTATGTCAAATGATTATGGAGAGGAAGCTTCATTATCCCTGATGGCGTTGAATCTTTTTGGGAGAGGTTCAAACCTTTCGGCACAGATGGTGCTCATATTAAGCAAAATAGGGCGCAGATACGGCGCGGAGGATGTCCTGACCACGATAATCCGACACGATTTTTACGCAAATTATCTTGAGTATCAGTGGCATCGGAGCGGACACACCGGTCTTAAAAATGTAAGCCAGTATACAAAGGAAGAATGGGAGACGTTTCAGAAGTGGATGGGGAATGAACAGATACATTTCTTTACGGTAGAAGAAAGTTCGGATGCTGTGATACAGAAGTTTTTAAATATCAGGGAAGGGCAGCAGGGTATTGTATTACCATTATATGATAATGGCAGCTATAACGGTAACGTGTGCATTGCAGGGATTGCTTCCGAAATCATTGAGGATGGCGAGGTGCGCCAGCGGATGATAGATGTCAGAAGTGTTATACAGAGCCAGCTCAACCAGCAGCAGCATGACCTTGCAAGCAAAGCGAAATCAGAGTTCCTCTCACGGATGAGCCATGAAATCCGCACACCGATGAATGGGATTATCGGCATGGTTGCAATCGCACTGCAGCAGAATCAGAGCAGGGAACGGATTGAGGACTGCCTTGGCAAGATACAAAGCTCGTCCCAATATCTGCTTGGACTGATCAATGACATTCTTGATATGTCGCGGATTGAAAGCGGAAAAATACATCTCGAACCCGAGAACTTCGACATGAATGAGCTGGCTGATACCGTCAGGGAAGTGATAAGACCGCAGGCAGAGATGAAAGGTGTGGTGCTTGAGCAGGATATCCGGCTTACACACAGCTGGTTTTATGCCGACAGGCTGCACATAAGTCAGGTGCTGATTAATCTGCTTGGAAATGCGGTAAAGTTCACGCCGAAAGGTGGCCGGATACTGTTTCGGATTCACGAAACCGGCAGTGACGGAAAGCAGGCACATGTTCATTTTGAAGTGCAGGATACCGGAGTAGGTATTCATGCCGCGGATCAAAAGAGAATCTTCCGTTCGTTTGAGCGGGTGGCAAGTACCTCCAGTGTTTCCAAGCAGCAGGGAACCGGATTGGGGCTTTCCATCAGCAGCAGATTAATCCAGCTGATGGGAAGTGTGATTGAGCTTGAAAGCGAACCGGGAAAAGGAAGCAGGTTTTACTTTGATGTTGGCATGGAGTGTGGGCAGAATGCCGTGGAGGAGGAGGAGACGGAAGAACAATTTTCTTTTGCGGGATATCGCGTGCTTATTGTTGAGGACAATGAGCTGAATGCCGAGATTGCGCAATGTCTCCTTGAGGACTTTGGCTTTGAAGTGGAATGGGTTCCGGACGGCATTGATGCCGTTGATAAAATCAAGAATACGGAACCAGGCAGATATGATGTTATCCTGATGGATATTCTGATGCCCGTGATGAACGGACTTGATGCGACACGTGCCATACGTGGTATGGAACGAGCAGACTGTCGGACAATCCCAATCATTGCGATGTCGGCGAATGCGTTTGACGACGACTTGAAAAAATCCGTGGAGTGCGGTATGAACGGATATCTTTCAAAACCTGTGGATGTTGACAAGCTGTACCTTACATTGAAGGAGGTTTGTACCAAGTCAAACAGGACTTAGCATCTGCGGCCAAGGTCAAACAGATATCTGGCAAGTAAAAATCTAGTGTTTTTCGTGTTGTCTTATGTCCAGCGATAGGGTATACTAAAAGATGATTATGATTTTTTAAGGAGTGGAACAATGAGCGACAACAGGGAGAAGCCGGCATATCTCGAATTCTCTTGCCAAAACATAGAATTGTGTGTGGAGCCAGGGGACATTGTGGAGGAAAGTTTTACCATATATGCTGCGGAGCAGTATGCAGAGGGAAAAATATATTCCTCGGATACAAGAATGAGATTATATGAGACAGAATTCCATGGCGGACAGACACAGGTTATGTATTGCTTTGACGGAACAGCGGATCAGGCGGGCAGCAACATCAGAGGAGAGTTTGTGCTGATCAGCAGCTGTGGCGAGTATGCAATACCATATACAGTCAGCGTCCGCCGACCACAGCTCCAGAGCTCCCTCGGAATCATCAAAAATTTGTTTCATTTTACCAATCTGGCGCAGACAGACTGGGAAGAGGCAGTGTCTCTGTTCTATTCCAGAAACTTTTCCTCAATCCTGCATAAAGGAGACAAAAATATATTACTCTCCTATGTGGGACTGTCCAAAAATGAGGAAAATGAGCAGAATGTAGAAGAATTTCTGATTGAAACAAATAAAAAGCCACCTGTTATATACTCGTTTGACATAGAGGGATTTTTGCTTGAGGATGTTCAGGACAGTATCGTGAAAAGGGTTGTCATCACAAAAAGCGGCTGGGGTTACAGCTGCGTCAATATAAGAATAACAGGTGAATTTATCAGTACGGACAGACAGCTGCTGACCAACGCGGATTTCACTAATAACATATGTGATTTTGAGATTTTTGTCGATGCGGCAAGGCTGCATAACGGTCTGAACAGCGGGAGTGTTATTTTTTCTGACGCGTGTAACGACTACACAATTCCCTTTGACATCCTGATGGAGGACGAGCCGGAGCGGAAAAACGACAACCGGAAACAAAGACATGCGTTATGTAACATGGTAAATGCGTATGCGGGGATGCGCCTGAACAGATTGACAGACGAGCAGTGGACGGCAAGCTTTGAAAAAGAGCTGGAAATGCTCTTGGAGATTGACGAGGACAGCATATTGCACAACTTGTACCGGGCACAGCTTTTGATTGCGAAAGAGCGCTTTAACGAGGCAGGGTGGTATCTTGACATGCTGGAAAGGCGGCTGTCAAAGGAGCCGGGAAATATTTTTCTGAACTGTTACTATCTGTACCTTACAACACTGATTCAGTGTGAGGAGGACTATGTAAGGGAGGCAAGTGACGAAATCGAGACGATTTATGCCAACAATCCGACACAGTGGAGACTTGGCTGGTTTGTGCTGCAGATGAATGAGCAGCTTTTGCGCAGCAGAGAGCTTCGCTGGCAGTTTATGGAGGAGATGTTCCAGAACGGCTGTACAAGCCCGCTGCTGCTGTGCGAAGCCGTTTTGCTGCTCAACACAAATCCGACATTCCTGTTGAAACTGGATAAATTTGAAGAACAGGTGTTATGGTACGGGGCAAGACAGAAGAAACTGAAACCGGAGCTGATAGAACAGCTTCAGTATCTCGCAGTGCGCAAGAAAGCGTATTCGACACTGCTGGTCAGGATATTTGGTGAGATATACCATACATATAAGTCGCCGCAGACAATCGCATCGATCTGTCACATTTTAATCCTTGGTGACAAAAAAGGGGTGGATTATTATCCGTGGTATGCACTTGGCGTGGAGTATTCGGTGCGGGTGACAGGACTGTATGAATACTATATGATGTCGCTGGAACTTGACAAGTACGGGGATATCAAGGAGGATATCGAGATACCCAAAATGGTGTTGATGTACTTTGCATATCAGAGCAGTCTGGACTATGAGCGGAATGCTTTTTTGTATGCCTATGTCATACGCAACAGAGAAAAATATCCGGATTTGGAACAGAGCTACCGCATTGCGGTTGAGCGGTTTGTGGTAGATCAGATTAAGCTGGGGCATATCAATGAGAACCTTGCGTATCTGTACAAGACCATGCTGGCACCGCAGATGATTATGGATGAGACGGCGTATGCCTACACGCCGCTGCTTTTTATGCACCGCATCTATGTGGACAACCCGAACGTAAAAAACATTGTTGTCATTCACGAAAAAGTAAACGGTGAAAGTTCATATCCGGTTGTAAACTGTGTCAGCATGATTCCGATATATGGGAGCGAGTACAAGCTGTTTTTGCAGGATGAATATGGAAACCGGTTTACAAAGAGCATACATTATGAGAATAAACAGCTTATGGAGCCAAAGCGGCAGCTGGATTATGTCAGCGGTTATATGCAGGGGCGCTTAAGCTTTGACATCTATCTTTGCGAGGTGGAAAAGAATTATGTGGTCATTTCGCAGGACAATGTCAAACGGTTCAAAAATCTGGCAGAGTCACCACTGATTGTGGAGGGCTTTAAAAAGGAAATCCGCACAAAGCTTCTGCGGTTCTACTATGATAATGACATGATTGGGGAGCTGGATGCGTTTTTGGAGGATATAGAGGCGGATCAGATGGAGGCGTCCGAGCGGGCGGAGTTTATCAAATATTTGATATCCAGAGGAATGTTTGACAAGGCGTACTACTGGATAAAATCCTACGGAGTGACGGACGTCGATCCGAAATCCGTGGCGCGTCTTGTCAGCAAACGTATCGTCAGCAGGGAGTTTGAGTACGATGAATTTCTGGTGAATGTGGCGCATTACATTTACAAAAATATGAAGTATGATGAAAATATCCTGCGTTATTTAATGGTAAATTATGACGGAAAGGTTTCCGAACTGCGGAAACTGTGGAAGTCCGCAGTCGAGCTGGAGCTTGAGACAAGACGGATTATGGAGCGCATCCTCCGACAGACGGAGCACACAGGTGTTATGGTACAAAACCGTGACGAAATTTTGATATCCTATGCGCACTGTGAGGAACATGATGTGGCGCTGGTCAATAAAATCCTGACGGACATGGCATATGATTATTTTGTCTGTGAGGCGATTGTCTGTCCGGAAGTTTTTGATATGCTGTACCACAGATATGCAAAGGGTGAGCTGACCGACAGGGGATGCAGTCTGGCGCTGCTGAAATTTTGGGCGGAGAACAGACAGGATATGGAGATACCGGACGATACGGCAAGGCAGCTGATACAGGAGCTGCTGAAAGAAGAAATTTTTTTTCCGTTTTATGTCAGATTTGTCGATATGGTGCCGGAGCTGCATTATATCAAGGACAGCATTTTCATCGAGTACCGGACACAGCCGCAGAGTCAGGTTTATATCCACTATGCCCTTGATGATGATACTGTGGATGGGGAGGGCGCAGGCGGCGCTGCGGATGAGACGGATTACGGGCGTTATGATATCAAGGCGATGCAGGAAATGTATGCAGGAATATATGTGGTGATGTTTCAGCTGTTTCACGGCGAGACACTGCAATATTATATCACGGAGAATTTTATTGAAGACGGAAAAGTCCCGCAGGAGCGCGTGACACAGAGCGGAACACTGGCTGGAAAGACAGAAGAGACAGCGGAGGGCGGCACAACGGCTGACCGGTTTAACATACTCAATGACATTATGATAAGTACCAGCCTTCAGGACGGCACGACTGCGCAGCAGCTGACGGAGGATTACTTATATCAGGATTTCTGCGTCAGGGAGCTGTTCCGTGTGCTGTGATGACAGACATGCCTCAGATATTCTTGAAAGGAAGTTGTGAGATGCTAATTGATAAGACATTGGATGAGTTGACCAAGAAGAATAAAATCGTAGTCGGCTTTGACCTTGGAAATGATTATTCACAGATAAGTTACTGCAGATACAACCAAAGCATGCCTGACACAGTCAGTCTGGTGATGGGAGAGGAACAGTATAATATACCGACGCTTTTGTGCAAACGCTTTGAGAAAAGACCCGATGCGATGGAAAGCGCGGCTTGGTCGATTGGAAATGATGCGCTCAAATGCGCGAAGGAAGGGCAGGGAACGCTTGTCGAAGACTTGGTGCTGCTTGCCAAAAACAATGTCAGCATCAAGGTTGAGGAGGAAGAGCTTCCTGCCGAGTATCTTCTGGAGCTGTTTGTGAAAAAGGCATTTTCTGTCTTATATGCATATGCGGGGACAGAGGATATTGCTGCTGTCGCATTTACATTGAAAGACATGAACACGGGCATCATGGAGATGCTTAGGAACATCGTAAAGCGCATCGGGAAAAAAATAGACGTGCACTTCCTAAGCCATGAGGACTGTTTTTTCCAGTATATGATTCATCAGCCGCAGGAGATGTGGATTCATGATGTCCTTCTGTACGATTACAGGAGTGACGGCATCAAGAGCCACATTCTTTCCATGAACAGGAAGACAAATCCGGTTGCATGTTTTATTGATACGTCAAGATATCCGCAGATGAAGATTCCTGATTTGACAGACAAATCGGAGACGGCAAAAGGGGCATTTTACAAGCAGCTGGACACGGCACTGCTTGAGATTGTGCGGAAGAATTGTGAACAGCGAATTATAACATCTGTTTTTTTACTTGGCGATTCCTTCTCGAAAGAATGGTGCAGGGAATCCCTGAAATATATGTGCCGCGGAAGACGCGTGTTTCAAGGGAATAATCTTTTCAGCAAAGGGGCGTGCTACGGCGCAAGGGAGCGCGCCTATCCGTCTACGCTCTCGACTACATATGTGTATTTGTCCGCGGACAAGCTTCGGGCAAATATTGGAATGACATGTGACAAGGGGCAGATGGAGGTTTACTATCCGATTCTTGACGCAGGCACCAACTGGTATGATGCCCAGAAAATTTTTGACGTGATGCTTGTCAAAAATAACGCCATTACACTGAACATAGCGCCGTTGGACGGGAGCAGGACGAGAGTGGCAAGAATTTCGCTCGAAGGGCTTAAGGTGCGGGGAAATAAGACAAACCGCGTGGAGCTGCGATTCTACATGGAGGATTCCAGCGCTGTGCAGATTGAAATCAGGGACAAGGGATTTGGGGAATTTTTTCCGTCGACAGGCCAGATTTGGAAGGAGTGTCTGCCGCTAGAGGTGATTACATAATATATATGATTGAGAAAAGCCTGTAATTTCCGATAAAAGGCGTGGCAGCATACGCCGTAAATTTTATTTTCACAAAGGAGTTATGTAAATGAATAACGTTTGCTTATGTATAGGGAATTACGCAAAAACTCCATTTTATTTAAAATTTTCCGACATATCATTGTATTCTATGGAGGAGTTATGTTATTATTTTATGGAAAAGGTACATCTGCTGGATGACTCAGTTGTCTCGGCGGAGCTTGTAAACTGGATTCGCCATGAATGCGGGCTTGCGGAGCTTGCCGACGAGCTGGATGTATATGTCCGCAAACATGTGTCGGTCGCTGCGTTTGTATCGACAATATTCGAGCGAACCGGAATGTATGATGAAAATACGATAAAACAGGTTGACCGTGTTTTGAAGGAGCAGTCAAGCCTGAATACAATTGAGCGGTATAAGAAGCGTGCGGAGTATTTGTACCAGCAGGGACGGTTCCGGCAGGCGCTTGGCATTTACAGGGAGCTGGTGGACTATATCCCTGCAAGGGACAGCGCGGGCAGGGCGCTTCTCTACTATAATATGGCATCCATCTACGCGATGGACTTTGCATACAGGCAGGCGGCGGATTTGTACTACGAGGCCTATCTCCTGCATCCGGACAGACAGACGAGATGTGCGTATATCCTTGCCAGCAGAAAGGCACTTACGGATTATGCGTATGGAACTTTCAAGAGGGAAAATCCAGACTGGGAGGAGGATTTTGTCAGGGTGGAACAGCTGTGCGCACAGGCTGATGCAAAGTGGCTGGATTCAAGGGAAAGGCAGCTGGTGACAGAGCTTGCCAACCTGAAGCTTAGCGGTCAGACGGAAGCATACTGCCAGCGGTCGCAGGCGCTTATAAAACAGTTAAAAAAGGATTACAAACGACAGACAAAAAGTTAGCTGATAAGGGGAAACGATAGGAAAGGGGTTACATACATGGGATTATTGGGAAAAATTAAGGGATTTTTCAAAAAGGAGCCGGAAACGTTTGAAAATGTGTACGACTGGGAGGAGGAGACCTTAAAGCGCGACAATATTGACATGCATGACAAAAAACAGCGCGAACACTATGTGAAGGCGTGTCTGGAGCAGATGTCGGAGGCGGCCAGGGAGCTGGATGCGCTTGGGGGCGAGTATAACCTTGTCACATCCTACCTGACTGACATGGAGGAGATTGAGGCACAGAATGAGGAGGTAAAAGAGCAGCTCCGCACATACGCAAAAAAAATTCTGGACATCGGAAACAGTAAGGAAAGGCTTGACAAAAAGCGCCATATCATGAAGATGGAGGATTACGTGCGCATGGAGCGCATTGAGCAGTATATGCCCGATGGATATAATAAGTTAAAAGAAGCGGAAGATTATCAGGTGCTCGTGAAGAAAGACATGGGAAGGCTTGAGGGAGAAAAGCACGCCTATTATTTTAGAAGGAACGAGTTGATAAATTCCCAGAAAAACATGAAGGGAATCACTGCAATATGTGTAGGCTCCATGCTGTTTCTGGTTGTGATGCTGGCAGTGATCGGGTCGGCGTGGCATCTTGACGTGTCAATCGGGTATGCCATCGCAGTGCTGGTGGCAGCATCGGCGCTTGCATTCGTGTTTGTAAAATTCCATGAGGCGCAAAGGGAGCTTGTGAAAGTGGAAAAAGGCATCAATAAACTTGTACTGCTGCAAAACACGGTCAAAATCCGGTATGTCAACAACACAAACCTGCTGGAATACCTGTATGTCAAGTATGACGTAGACAGCTCAAACGAGTTGAAGAAGCTCTGGGACAAATACCTTGAGGAAAATATCCAGCGCGAGCAGGAAAAGCAGATGCAGCAGGATATGGACTTCAATCAGGCAGCGCTCGTCAAGATTTTGCGCGGCTGTAATCTGGCAGATCCCAATATATGGCTTCATCAGGCAGAGGCGTTGATCGACAACAAAGAAATGGTGGAAATTAGGCATGGACTGATTATCAGACGCCAGAAGCTCCGCAAACAGATGGAGTATAATGCCAAGGTGGCACAGGAGGCACAGGACGAGGTGAAGGATATTGTGGACAAGTATCCTGAATATGCAGAAAAAATATTAGATTTGGTGTCGGATTATGAAAAAGCACTTGCATAAAAAGAAAAGAATCGGTATGATACAGTTGGGGTTATTTTTATAACCGCAGCTGTTTTCTTTTTGCGCATGCGGGCGCGGGAAAATCAGTCGTAATAATGAGTAAAAACGTATGGAAACGAGGAGGAAGAAACAATGCAGGAATTTGCACCAATTAAAGAAGGTAAGGTACGTGAGGTATACGACAACGGGGACAGTTTGATTATTGTCGCGACAGACAGGATTTCTGCCTTTGATGTGATTCTGAAAAACAAGATAACCGGCAAGGGCGCGATTCTTACACAGATGTCTAAGTTCTGGTTTGATTTCACGAAGGATGTAGTGCCAAACCATATGCTCTCCGTGGATGTGAAGGATATGCCTGAATTCTTCCAAAACGATAGATTTGACGGAAACAGCATGATGTGCCAAAAGCTCGAGATGCTTCCCATCGAGTGCATCGTGCGTGGATATATCACGGGAAGCGGCTGGGCAAGCTACAAGGAGAACGGTACCGTATGCGGCATCAAACTTCCGGAAGGGCTTTTGGAGTCCGCGAAGCTTCCTGAACCGATTTATACGCCAAGCACAAAGGCTGAGATTGGGCTGCATGATGAAAACATTTCCTTTGAGAGAAGCATCGAGGTGCTTGAGGAGAAGTACCCCGGAAAGGGCGCGGAGTATGCCACGAGGATAAAGGATGCAACCATCGCGCTTTACAAGAAGTGTGCGGAATATGCGCTGGGTAAAGGCATCATCATCGCAGACACCAAGTTTGAGTTTGGCCTTGACGAGAACGGAAACATTGTGCTCGGGGATGAGATGCTCACACCGGACAGCTCGCGTTTCTGGCCGTTGGAGGGATATGAGGCAGGAAAGGGACAGCCCTCCTTTGACAAACAGTTTGTGAGGGACTGGCTCAAGGCGAATCCGGACAATGACGACCTTCTTCCGGAGGAAGTTGTCACGAAGACGGTGGATAAGTACAAAGAGGCATTTGCCCTGCTGACAGGCAAAGAATTTAAGTAGTGCTTCATAATAAGAGGAGTATCTGAAAAATATGTACAATGATGAGATAGACAGAAATATAGATGAGACAGGGCTGAATGAGGAGTGCGGTGTTTTTGGCATCTACGATTTTGACGGACAGAATGTTGCCTCCACGATTTATTACGGACTTTTTGCACTTCAGCACAGGGGACAGGAGAGCTGCGGCATTGCCGTGAGTGAGACAGGCGGTCCGAAGGGAAAGGTGTCATCCTACAAAGGGATGGGGCTTGTCAATGAAGTGTTTACACCGGACAGCTTTGAGCAGCTAAAGGGAGATATCGGCGTTGGGCATGTGCGCTATTCCACGGCAGGGGCATCCACACGTGAGAATGCCCAGCCCCTCGTGTTGAATTACGTGAAAGGAACGCTTGCGCTTGCGCACAACGGCAATTTGATTAATGCGCCGGAACTTAGGCACGACTTGGAATACACAGGAGCCATTTTTCAGACGACAATCGACTCGGAGGTCATCGCCTACCACATAGCGCGGGAGCGCCTTAACACCAGGACTGTCGAGGAGGCTGTAAACAATGCGTGCCAGAAGATAAAGGGTGCTTATTCGCTTGTTGTTATGAGCCCCAGAAAACTTATCGGCGCCCGTGACCCTTATGGATTTAAGCCACTGTGTATCGGGAAAAGAGAGAACAGCTATATCATAACATCAGAGACATGTGCGCTGGATACCATCGGTGCGGAGTATGTGCGGGATGTGTTTCCGGGCGAGACGGTGACCATCACGCCCGACGGGGGAATCGTCTCTGACATGTCACGCGCCCTTCCGAAAGAGAAGGAAGCAAGATGTATTTTTGAGTATATTTATTTTGCCAGACCGGACAGCCATATTGACGGCGTGAGCGTGTATGCGTCGCGGATTCAGGCAGGACGTTTTCTGGCAATGGATTCACCTGTGGAGGCGGATTTGGTAGTCGGTGTGCCGGAGTCCGGGAATGCGGCAGCGCTCGGATATTCGTTACAGTCCGGGATTCCCTATGGCACTGCATTTGTAAAAAACGGTTATGTGGGCAGGACGTTTATCAAGCCGAAACAGAGCAGCCGGGAGTCGAGTGTAAAGGTAAAGCTCAATGTACTCAAGGAAGCTGTGAGCGGGAAACGGGTCATTATGATAGACGATTCCATTGTGCGCGGCACGACGTCTGACCGGATTGTAAAAATGCTGCGTGAGGCGGGTGCAAAGGAAGTCCATGTGCGCATCAGCTCGCCGCCGTTTTTGTGGCCTTGTTATTTTGGGACAGATGTCCCCGAAAAAGAACAGCTGATTGCACACAACAGGACGATAGACGAAATCAGGGATATCATAGGGGCCGATTCGCTTGGATATCTGGACATCAGCCGGTTAAGGGAAGTCGCCGGCGGACTTGGCATCTGTACAGGGTGCTTTAATGGAAACTATCCGATGGAACCACCGACTGAAGACATTCGGGGTGACTTTGATAAATAGATGAAAAGGAGAAAAAATATGAGTACAGACAGATATACAAGCCCTCTTTCCGAGCGGTATGCAAGCAAGGAAATGCAGTACATCTTTTCGCAGGACATGAAGTTCCGCACATGGAGAAAGCTCTGGATTGCCCTTGCGGAGACAGAGATGGAGCTGGGGCTTAGTGAGAATGGGAAACCAGTTATCTCACAGGAGCAGATTGACGAACTGAAGGCACATGCGGAGGACATCAATTATGAGGTGGCAAGGGAGCGCGAGAAGCTTGTGCGCCATGATGTCATGAGCCATGTGTATGCGTATGGACAGCAGTGCCCAAAGGCAGCAGGCATCATCCACCTTGGAGCAACCTCCTGCTATGTCGGAGACAACACGGACATCATTGTGATGGATGAGGCGCTGAAGCTCGTGCACAAAAAGCTGGTGAATGTCATTGACGAGCTGGCAAAGTTTGCGGACAAGTACAAAAACCTTCCGACACTTGCGTTTACACACTTTCAGCCTGCGCAGCCGACGACAGTCGGAAAGCGCGCGACGCTCTGGATGCAGGAATTTCTGATGGATCTGGAGGATTTGGAGTACGTCGTGGGAAGCCTTAAGCTGCTGGGCTCCAAGGGAACGACCGGGACACAGGCAAGTTTCCTCGAGCTGTTTGACGGCGACCAGAAGACGATAGATAAGATTGACCCCATGATTGCCGCAAAAATGGGATTTAAAGAGTGCTATGCCGTATCAGGACAGACGTATTCCAGAAAGATTGATACCAGAGTGGCAAATATTCTGGCAGGCATTGCGGCGAGTGCGCATAAGATGTCGAATGATATCCGGCTGTTACAGCATTTAAAAGAGGTTGAGGAACCGTTTGAAAAGAATCAGATTGGTTCGTCAGCCATGGCGTACAAGAGAAATCCAATGCGCTCCGAGCGTATTGCATCCCTCGCGAGATATGTCATGATTGACGCACTCAATCCGGCTGTCACATCGGCAACACAATGGTTTGAGAGGACGCTTGATGATTCTGCAAACAAGAGACTGTCCATTCCCGAAGGATTTCTGGCAATAGATGGTATTCTGGACTTGTGCCTGAATGTTGTGGACGGGCTTGTCGTGTATGACAAGGTTATCACAAAACACATTATGGCGGAACTGCCGTTTATGGCAACGGAAAACATCATGATGGACGCGGTGAAAAACGGCGGAAACCGTCAGGAGCTTCATGAGAAAATCAGGACACTGTCAATGGAGGCAGGCAGGAATGTCAAGGTTGAGGGAAAGGAAAACAATTTGCTGGAGCTTATTGCAGCCGATCCGGAATTCAACCTTACGACTGAGCAGCTTCAGGCAACGATGGATCCTGCAAAATACGTAGGCAGGTCACCAATACAAGTCGACAATTTCCTTGCCAATGTAGTAAAGCCGGTTCTTGCGGCAAATCAGTCAGAGCTTGGCATCAAGGCGGAAATAAGTGTTTAAAGCATCTTTACTTATCTGCCAAAAAGTTGTATGATAATTAACGGTATGCAATTGCGAAAATATACAAAGTATATAAAGAACTGGAGGTATGTGAATGGTAAAGGCAGTAGTAGGAGCGAACTGGGGAGATGAAGGGAAAGGTAAAATTACCGATATGCTTGCGCGCGAGGCGGATATCATTATCCGGTTTCAGGGTGGTGCGAACGCAGGGCACACGATTGTAAACAATTATGGTAAATTTGCGCTTCACACCCTTCCTTCCGGAGTATTTTATAATCATACGACCAGTATCATTGGAAACGGGGTGGCTTTAAACATTCCGATACTCATGGATGAAATCCGGTCTATAACGGACAGGAATGTTCCAGTGCCCAAAATATTGGTATCGGACAGGGCGCAGATTGTAATGCCCTACCACATCCTGTTTGACCAGTATGAAGAAGAAAGGCTTGGCGGAAAGTCTTTCGGTTCCACGAAGTCAGGGATTGCTCCTTTTTATTCGGATAAATATGCAAAGATTGGTTTTCAGGTAAGTGAACTCTTTGACGAGGAACTCCTGAAAGAGAAGATTGCGCGTGTGGCAGAGCAGAAAAATATTATTTTGGAGCACTTGTACCACAAGCCGGCAATCGTTCCTTCGGAACTTCTTGAGACCCTGCACGGGTACAGGGACATGATTCAGCCGTTTGTCTGTGATGTTTCCGCCTACCTTGACGAAGCGATAAAGGCAGGAAAAAACATTCTTTTGGAGGGACAGCTTGGCACGCTGAAGGATCCGGATCACGGAATCTACCCGATGGTAACATCCTCATCGACACTTGCCGCCTACGGTGCAATCGGTGCAGGGATACCGCCATATGAAATTAAGGAGATCTATACGGTATGCAAGGCGTACTCGTCATCGGTGGGTGCGGGTGCATTTGTGTCTGAAATATTTGGGGATGAGGCTGATGAGCTGAGACGCCGCGGCGGAGATGGCGGAGAGTATGGCGCTACGACAGGACGCCCGAGACGTATGGGATGGTTTGACTGTGTTGCGTCCAAGTATGGATGCCGCCTGCAGGGAACCACGGACGTCTGCTTTACTGTTTTGGATGTACTTGGATATCTCGACGAGATACCTGTGTGTACCGGTTATGAGATAGACGGGGAAGTTACAACACAGTTTCCTGTCACATCGAAACTGGAGAAGGCAAAGCCTGTGTTGACGACATTACCTGGCTGGAAATCAGACATCAGGGGAATCAGAAACTATGATGAACTTCCTGAAAACTGCCGCAAGTATGTCGAGTTTATAGAAGAGCAGATAGGATATCCGATAACGCTTGTAAGCAACGGACCGGCAAGGGATGATGTCATCTACAGGAAAAGTGCACTAAAAAAATAATATAGCAGGATGGGAAAGCCATCCAAGGGAGGACAAACGTATGAAGAAAAAAGCATTGTCACTTATTTTGGCTTCTGCCATGGTTTTATCTTTGGCAGCATGCGGTTCCGACGGTGGCGCTGGGGATAGCGCAGGCAGTACAGGAGCCGAGACATCCAAGGGAGACACGGCGAATGCGGAGACACCAAGTGATGGGGCGGCAGATTCCAATGCAGCATCTGCTTCCGACATGAACATTGCAATGATTACAGACTCAGGTGACATTACGGACCAGAGCTTTAACCAGACAACTTATGAGTCATGCAAGGCTTGGGCGGAGATAAATGATGTGCCGTTTACTTATTACAAGCCTGACAGTGATTCCGACGAGGCGAGAAGCGCGAGTGTTGATCAGGCAGTGGCGGGCGGTGCGAACGTCATCATGATGCCGGGCTACATGTTTGCGGCAGCAGTTGTCACACAGCCTGAATTGTATCCCGACGTGAAGTTTGTAGCCCTCGACGTGAGCGCAGGCGACATTTGCGAAAAGGGTGTGGGTGAAGGATATACTTACAATCCGGCAGACTACAATGTGACAGACTACTACAATGAAGCGAATGTTTACTGCTGTACGTATCAGGAGGAGCTTTCGGGATATATGGCAGGTTATGCAGCCGTAAAGTCAGGTTATAAGCATCTCGGATTTCTCGGCGGCATGTCTGTTCCGGCAGTTACGCGGTTCGGATACGGTTATGTACAGGGCATTGACGCTGCGGCGGCAGAACTTGGCATCGCAGACGAGGTTGAGGTAGAATATGTATGCGGCGGACAGTTCTATGGTGACGCTGATATCACAAGCGCCATGGACACATGGTACGGCACGAAAAATGTCGAAGTTGTTTTTGCATGTGGCGGCGGTATCTACACATCAGCGGCAGAGGCGGCAGGAAAGGTGAACGGAAAGGTAATCGGTGTCGATTCTGACCAGCAGCCTGTTATCGACGGAAAATACGGAGACGGAATGACAATCACATCCGCAATGAAAGGACTTTCAGCGACAGTCAACACCATTCTCAACGATATCAGGGACGGAAAGTGGAGCGAGCATGCAGGAAAGATTGAGAACCTCGGAATGGTATCAGAGAATCCGGAAGAAAATTATGTACAGCTCCCGATAAAGAGCACACAGTGGAGCGATGCATTTACGGAGGAGGATTACCGCGCGCTTGTGAAAGGAATGTACAGCGGTGAAATCAAGGTTTCCAATGATATCTCGGCAATGCCGTCAACAAGCGTTAAAGTGACAGATTACGGCAGTATTAAATAAACAGACACACAAGGGGAGCATTGTTACTCCCCTTTTTCATAATATGGCAAAGGACATAACCTTTTGCTGTTATGAAAATAAAACATGCGGCTGAAAAAACAGATACACATATGATATGGAGGGAGGTATGTAAAGGATGGCTGAGTATGCGATTGAGATGCTGAACATTACAAAGAGGTTTCCGGGCATAATAGCGAACGACAATATTACTTTACAGCTCAAAAAAGGGGAAATCCATGCGCTGCTCGGAGAAAATGGTGCGGGAAAATCCACTCTGATGAGTGTGCTTTTCGGGCTGTACCAGCCGGAGGAGGGGGAGATTCATAAAGACGGAAAACGTGTTACCATAAATGACCCCAACGATGCGAATGCCCTAGGAATCGGTATGGTACACCAGCACTTCAAACTTGTGGAATGCTTTTCTGTTCTGGACAACATTATTCTCGGAGTGGAAACCACAAAAGGAGGACTGCTTCGGAAAGAGGAGGCGCGCAAAAAAGTAATTGCTTTGTCTGAAAAATATGGTCTTTCGGTAGATCCGGATGCCATTATCGAGGATATCACGGTTGGTATGCAGCAGCGGACAGAGATACTGAAAATGCTGTACCGCGATAATGACATCCTTATTTTTGACGAGCCGACAGCGGTATTGACACCGCAGGAAATTCATGAGCTTCTGACAATTATGAAAAATCTGGCGGCCGAGGGCAAAAGCATTCTTTTTATCACGCACAAGCTGGCAGAGATCATGCAGGTGGCAGACCGGTGCAGTGTGCTTCGGAAAGGAAAATACATTGGCACGGTATCCGTAAAAGAAACAACGCCTGAGAAACTATCATCCATGATGGTAGGACGTGATGTTAATTTTGTGGTGGAGAAGAAACCCTCAGCGCCAAAAGACATTGTGCTTGACATTAAGGAGATGACAGTGGCATCAAAACGGCACAAAAACAATGCCGTCAACAAAGTCTCCCTTCAGGTGCACAGGGGGGAAATCGTCTGCATTGCCGGAATTGACGGAAATGGACAGACAGAGTTTGTCTATGGACTGTCCGGTTTAGAGCCGCTAAAAAGCGGAACAATAACCTTAAACGGTACAGACATTACCCATATGCCGATTCGCAGGCGCCTGACGCTGGGAATGAGCCATATTCCGGAGGACAGACATAAACACGGGCTTGTCCTTGATTATTCGCTTGAGGATAACATTGTGCTGCAAAGATACTTTGAACCGGAGTTTACCAACCGGTGCGGATTTCTGAAAAGAAAAGAAATCCGCAAGTACGCGAACCGTCTGATTGAACAGTATGATGTCCGTTCCGGGCAGGGAGCAGTCACGAAAGCGCGTTCCATGTCTGGGGGAAACCAGCAGAAGGCAATTATCGCAAGGGAAATTGATAAGAATCCGGAGCTTTTGATTGCAGTCCAGCCGACACGAGGGCTGGATGTCGGTGCCATCGAGTATATCCACAAGCAGCTCGTTGCACAAAGAGATGCCGGAAAGGGTGTGCTGCTCGTCAGTCTGGAACTTGACGAGGTGATGAATGTTGCAGACAGAATTCTAGTCATGTACGAGGGAGAAATTGTGGGTGAATTTGATCCAAAGAAAGTTACGGTTGAAGAGCTTGGGCTTTACATGGCAGGCTCAAAGAGAGAGGGGGCGGCAAAATGAGTGATGCACAGCAAGGAAAACAGAAAGGAAGCTTGCTTCGGAACAGTGGTTTTCAGACAATACTGGGTTCGCTGCTCTGTATTGTCATAGGGCTTTTGGTCGGATATGTCGTTCTGCTGATTATCAACCCCAAGGGTGCAGGCAATGCGATTGTCGCTATTTTAAAAAACTTTCTCTATTATCCAAGTGCCGTGGCGGCAAAAAAATATTTTGGAACGACACTTGTGAAAGCGTCCGCTCTATTGATGTGTTCCCTCTCCGTACTGTTTGCGTGGAAAGTGGGACTGTTCAACATCGGGGCGGCAGGACAGTATGTAATCGGCGCAGGCGCATGTCTCTACTGCGGATTGCAGTTCGGTATGCCGTGGTATCTGTGCCTGCTGGCTGCGATTATGGCAGCTGCGCTTGTCGGCGCCGTTTCAGGAGCGCTTAAAGCGTACTTCAATGTAAATGAAGTTATATCCTGTATCATGCTCAACTGGATCGGGCTGTATGTGGTAAACATGCTCCTTACAAATGTCAAAGAGCAGACGACGCCGTACACAAAACCGCTTACCAGTACAAATAAAAGTGCACTGCTGCCCAGCATGGGACTAAACAAGCTGTTTTCCAACAATGATTTTGTCACGATAGGACTTCTGCTGGCTGTCGCTGCGGCTGTCGCTATCTGGATTCTTCTGGAAAAGACAAAGTTCGGCTATGAGCTGAAAGCGACTGGTCTGAACAAGAATGCGGCAAAGTACTGCGGCATGCGTGAAAAAACAAATATTATCCTGACAATGATGATTGCCGGGGGACTTGCCGGTCTCGGAGCGGGAATTTTTTATCTGACAGGGATTGAACAGTGGATGGTTCAGCAGACATCGGTTCCGGCGATGGGATTCAATGGGATTGCGGCGGCATTTCTTGGCGGCTCCAATCCGATCGGGGCAATTTTTGCCTCCTACTTCATCCAACATATAACAAGCGGCGGAACGTATGTTGACAAAACAATGTATTGTTCGCAGATTTCGGATTTGATTTCCGCGTTCATCATCTATCTGTGTGGTTTTGTGTTCTTTTTCAAAGTCCGTCTGAACCGGTATCTTGACAGACGGGATGAACGGAAAGGAGGCGGGAAATAATGTTGTTACTGATTCAATATACGTTGATATTTGCTTCTGTCCTGACACTTGTTGCGCTCGGCGGATGCTTTTCGGAACATAGCGGCGTCATCAATATCGGTCTGGAAGGCATCATGGTTATCGGTGCGCTTGGCGGAGCCTTGACTATGAAGTACATTCCCGCGGGAACGGCTGCGGCAGTCACGATTTTGGTCGTGGTACTCGCAAGTATCATCAGCGGAATGATTTTTTCCATGCTGCTTGGAATTGCCGCAATCAAGTTCAGCGCGGATCAGACACTCGTCGGGACTGCACTGAATCTTCTCGGTCCGGCGATAGCAGTTGTTCTGGTACGTGCGGTGAACACAGCCGAGAGTGTGGACAATGTGTCATCTACTGTAGTCTATGGACAGGCAAAGAAAGCATTTCTCATGAATATCGGTTCGTTTGAATGGAACTGGTTTATGCTGATTGCGCTGCTTGTGTTAATCGCCTCCTATATCGTGTTGTACAAGACGAAGTTCGGTCTGCGCCTTTGTGCCTGCGGCGAACATCCACAGGCGGCGGATTCTGTCGGAATCAATGTCTATAGGATGCGCTATGCGGGTGTGCTGATATCAGGAGCACTTGGCGGTCTTGGCGGTCTTGTCTACATCACGGCAGGAGTGAGTGAGTGGAAGTTTGAGAACGGTGTGGCAGGCTTTGGATTCCTTGCCCTCGCAGTTATGATTTTCGGACAGTGGAAGCCTGTCAATATCGGACTTACGGCAATGCTGTTTGGAATGTTCCGCGCACTTTCCAATGTTTACATGGGATTCGACGCACTAGTGGCACTCAAGCTTCCGAGCACGATATACAATATGCTTCCCTATATCATATCATTGGTGGTGCTTGTGTTTGTGTCAAAGAAATCAAGGGCGCCAAAGGCGGAGGGAATTCCCTACGACAAGGGGGCAAGATAATATTTCAGGAGAGGAGTTGGAGATATGTATAACAAGTTAATGACCTGCCTTGCAAGTGTAAAAGAAAAAATTGATTTCCAGCCGGAGACTGCCATTATTTTGGGATCCGGTCTGGGTGATTACGCAGACGGAATCAAGATTGTGGATACAATTGAATATTCGGATATTGAGGGATTTCCTGTGTCGACCGTAAAGGGGCATAAAGGCCGTTTTGTGTTTGGATATGTCGGGGAGACACCAGTGGTAATTATGCAGGGACGTGTCCATTACTATGAGGGATATCCGATGCAGGAAGTGGTTCTCCCGACACGGCTGATGGGAATGCTCGGCGCAAAAAAGCTTCTTCTGACAAATGCGGCTGGCGGAGTCAATGAAATGTTTCAGCCGGGCGATTTTATGATGATTACCGACCATATTACGACGGCAGTCCCCAGCCCGCTGATTGGTTCGAACATTGAGGAGCTTGGAACCAGATTTCCGGATATGAGTGAGGTGTACAGCGCGCGCCTGCGGAATGTGATACGGGACTGTGCCAAGGAATGCAGCATAGATATCAAGGAAGGCGTCTATGTGCAGTTTACGGGACCAAGCTATGAGACGCCTGCTGAAATCAGAATGGCAAAAGCATGGGGCGGTGATGCCGTCGGCATGAGTACGGCGTGTGAGGCGATGGCGGCGCGCCATATGGGATTGGAAGTTTGCGGCATTTCATGTATTACGAACATGGCAGCAGGAATTTCCAGACAAAAACTGAACCACAAGGAAGTACAGGAGACGGCTGACCGTGTATCGAAGTCCTTTAAGGAGCTTGTCACAAAGGTTGTCATGAATATGTAACAGGGTGCGGTTGAGGGGTTACCTTTCGCGGGTCGGGAAGCTTCCGATTTGTGAATCGTAATGTTAAAGGAGAGAACTATGGGAAAATATAAGCGTATATTTACAATCGTTATTGATTCGCTTGGCGTGGGGGCATTACCTGATGCGGCAGACTATGGGGATGCCGGGACGGATACATTGGGACATATTGCACAGTCGAGGGAAACGTTTGCCATTCCCAATCTGCAAAAAATGGGCATGGCGAATCTCCATCCGTTAAAACAGGTCGGGGCAGTGGAGCATCCGATGGGGTATTATGCATATTTGTCTGAGGCAAGCACAGGAAAAGATACCATGACAGGGCATTGGGAGATGATGGGACTTCATATTACGAAACCATTCAAGACTTTTACGGAAAATGGGTTTCCGAAAGAGCTTCTCGACGAGTTGTCCAGAAGAACCGGCCGCGTGATTATCGGAAACAAAAGCGCGAGCGGAACAGAAATCCTTGACGAGCTGGCGGAAGAAGAGATTGCCACCGGCCATATGATTGTATACACGTCTGCCGACTCCGTTCTTCAGATTTGCGGAAACGAAGAAACATTTGGGTTGGAGGAATTATACCGCTGCTGTGAAATTGCGCGTGAAATTACGATGAAAGATGAATGGAAAGTAGGGCGCGTCATAGCCAGACCCTATGTCGGAAAGAAAAAAGGTGCATTTAAGAGAACCAGCAACCGCCATGACTATGCATTGAAGCCTTTTGGACAGACAGCGCTCAATGCCTTAAAGGATGCCGGATTTGACGTGATATCGGTCGGTAAAATCTTTGATATTTTTGACGGTGAGGGACTGACGGAGTCCAATAAGTCCAAAAGCTCTGTACATGGAATGGAGCAGGCGATTGAAATTGCAGGCAGGGAGTTTGAGGGACTTTGCTATATCAATCTCGTGGATTTTGATGCCTTGTGGGGACACCGCCGCAACGTGGAAGGGTATGCGCAGGAGCTGGAAAAGTTTGACGAAAAACTGGGAACACTGCTAGAGTTGCTTGGCGAGGACGACTTGCTGATTATCACGGCGGATCACGGGAATGACCCGACACACACAGGCACAGACCACACAAGGGAAAAGGTTCCGTTTCTTGCATATTCCCCTTCCATGTCAGGCTCCGGAAAACTGGAGGATGCTGACACATTTGCGGTAATCGGTGCGACAATCGCTGACAATTTTGGGGTTGAGATGCCGGAAGGAACAATCGGAAATTCGATTCTTGACAAATTAAAGTAATGGATATTGGAAAGGAAGCATTATGGAAAAGAAAGAGGTATTAAAAATTGTTGACCATACATTACTGGGGCAGACTGCCACATGGGAGGAAATCCGTCAGATTCTTGATGATGCAATGCAGTTTGAAACCGCATCTGCCTGCATTCCGGCATCCTATGTAAAACGTGCGGCAGATTATGTGGACGGTAAGCTGCCGATTTGTACAGTAATCGGTTTCCCCAACGGATACAGCACAACTGCCGTGAAGGTATTTGAGACAAAGGATGCAGTAGCCAACGGGGCAGCGGAAATTGACATGGTAATTAATATCGGTGACCTTAAAGATAAGAATTATCAGGCTGTAGAGGACGAGATACGCCAAATTCATGATGCGTGCGGCGGCAAACTGTTAAAGGTTATTATCGAAACCTGCCTTCTCACAGAGGAGGAGAAAATTAAAATGTGTGAAATTGTCACGAAAGCGGGGGCGGAATACATCAAGACATCGACAGGCTTTTCTACTGCCGGTGCAGTGTTTGCAGATGTCGCACTGATGAGAGAACATGTCGGTAAAGACGTGAAAATAAAAGCGGCGGGAGGAATCGCGTCCTTTGATGATGCGGAAGAGTTTATTCGTCTTGGCGCCGACAGACTTGGCACAAGCAGACTGGTAAAGATTATGAAAGCATAGCCGGTGCAGGATGCAATTAAGGACATGGGAATCCATTTTTCTCATGTCCTTAATTGCCGTCCTTTTTAAAGCGTACAATGTCATTTGGCGTACAGTCCAGCGCGTCACATAATTTTTCAACAGTCAGTAGTGTTATGTTTTTATTTTTGCGCAGATAATCCAGTGTCTTGTTATTGATATCTTTTTGCAAGAGAACGTATTGGCTTATTTTTTTCTTTTTCATGGTTTCCCAAAGCGGCGAATAATCAATCACATTCATCACCTCCATGTGTATATTATCCCCAGATAATAATATTTTAACAATAGTGAATGAATTCACTTGTGAAAATGTGCACTATATGATATAACTGGAATTGGTACTGTTAGCGCCAAAATACTAGAGCGTGTTTGAAAAATGCTCAGTCTATGACAAGTGTGGAGGATTTTCATGGGATTTATAGATAATATTGTTTCTTTTTATGTCGGACTATTCTGGACGATAATCGTTGTCGGAAATATCATACGGCTGATAATCCGGATAAAGTGTTTCAAAATAAAGGAATGCCATAAAGATGACTGCCGTGTGTGCAGGTATTGCAAAAAATATTATTGTGTGATTACGGAAGAAGACAGGGAAAGACTACGCAAGTGGCTTTTGGACGGAACGAAAGATGACTTCTATTAAAGATGTCTTTGGCGGTCCTCATTCTTGACAAGTGCCGGTATACTTATTATACTAAAGCATGTCGGAAAAGCATTGAACGGACTATGAGGACATACGGATGAATTACGATTTGACACAGGGAAATATTATGAAAAACCTGCTGAAGTTCTCATTGCCAATCATGGTGGGCAATGTGCTTCAACAGCTTTACAATGTTGTGGATACGCTGATTGTCGGGCGGTATCTGGGTAAAGACGCACTGGCGGCAGTGGGTTCATCCTATACGCTGATGGTATTTGTGACATCCATTATATTAGGGCTCTGCATGGGCAGCAGTGCCTTTTTTTCTATGCAGTTTGGCAGGCGCGACCATGACAGGCTCCAACAGGGAATCTATATGGCGTTTCTGATGATTGGATCGGTCACTTTGGCGCTAAATATTTTGGTCTATGCAGGAATTTATGGAATCCTTGCATTTCTCCGCGTACCGGAGGAAGTGGTTCCGCATATGAGGGAGTATCTCTTGTGGATATTCGCGGGGATTGTGGCGACGTTCCTATATAACTTTGCTGCAAATTTTATGCGTGCGCTCGGAAATTCAATGATACCACTTTGTTTTCTGGGTGTTTCTGCCGTGCTGAATATCTTTCTGGATATGTTTTTTATCAGGGTGCTGATGTGGGGCGTCGGCGGGGCAGCGGCAGCGACTGTCATCTCGCAGTATGTCGCAGGAATCGGTATTCTGATGTACTGTGTGAAAAAATATCCCGAAGTACATGTCAAAAAGGAAAACAGGCAATGGAACACTCGTATTTTAAAAGAATTGCTCGGTCTCTCGTCATTGACATGCCTGCAGCAGTCTGTCATGAATTTTGGTATTCTGATGGTGCAGGGACTGGTCAACGGCTTCGGATCCGTGGTGATGGCGGCGTTTGCGGCGGCTGTCAAAATCGACTCATTTGCCTACGCGCCAGTGCAGGATTTCGGCAATGCGTTTTCAACGTATGTGGCGCAGAACTATGGTGCAGGGAAAAGTGAGCGAATCCGCAGGGGAATGCGGGACGCGGTGACCGGCGCATTTGTGTTCTGTGCAGTGATTTCCATATTGGTAGTGAGCTTTGCGAAACCGCTTATGTCGCTGTTTCTCGATGAGAGCAGTGCAGACGCGGTGCTTGTCGGCGTGGGCTATCTGCGCATCGAGGCATCTTTTTACTTTGGCATTGGACTATTATTTTTGTTTTATGGGTATTTTCGCGCAGTCAACAAGCCCGGCATCTCCGTGATTCTCACAGTGGTGTCTCTTGGAATGCGCGTGCTGCTCGCATATCTATTGTCGTCGATTGAGTCCGTCGGTGTGACAGGCATCTGGCTGTCCGTGCCGATAGGGTGGATGCTTGCGGACGCGGCGGGAGTGTACTTTTATGTGTCTGGGCGCAGACGCAAAAAGAGTTGTCTTATATAGAATGGGGCACAACATGGGGGTTGTTAAGAGCGTTTGACATTACAAGGGAAGTGAAGCAATGCATATCGCAGTATGTGATGATGAAAAAAATGTCCGCGAACTGCTGGCGGATAAGATACGAAGCTTGTTTCCATCAGCAGAGCTGGCGTTGTATCCGTCGGGGGAGGAGCTGCTGCTGGCGGATACAACGACAGATATTCTGCTGCTCGACATTCAGATGCCGGGCAAGGACGGAATGCAGACCGCAAGGGAATTTCGTGCCAAAAACAGGCAGGCGGCCATCATTTTTGTGACGGCGCTGGAGGAGTACGTCTTTCAGGCATTTGATGTGGAGGCGTTTCACTATCTGGTAAAGCCCTTTGACGATGACAAGTTTGCCAACGTGCTGCAAACTGCCGTAAAACGTCTTGCGGAAAAAAGAGTACAGACTGCCGCAAGCCTTGTGATTACCAAAGGCGGGGAGCATATCACGGTCAATCCTCAGGAAATCATGTATGCTGAGGTGTTTGACCGCAAAATCATTTTGCATACTTTGCAGGACGAGATTGAATATTACGGAAAAATGAAAGAGCTTGAGAAAAAAGTGGGAGAGGGTTTCTACCGTCCCCACAGGGCGTATCTTGTCAATATGAATTATATCAGAAAATACGATGTCACAACAATTTATCTGGAAAAAGGACAGGTACTCATGGCAAAGCAGAATTATCAGGATTTCGTGAAATGTTATCTGCGCTTTATCCGCAGGAAAGGGACAGAAAATGATATATAATGAATTGCAGTGGACACTGATGTCCGATCTGGCTGCAATTGCCGAGATTGCCGTTAGTGGATATTTTTATGTCAGACTTGCAAAGCCGTTTCTGAAAAATAAGAGGGGCGTATTCCGCATTAGTGCAGTTTATTTTCTAATTCTGTTCCTGTGCCACATCATCTCGCTTCATGCGGATTATTACGTTATAAATGGTGTCGCGTTTTCTGCCGGGTTCTGTGTCATGTGTCGGATAGACAGGAGAAACCATGCGCAGAAGGTGTTTCTCACTGTCACCTTTTTCTCGCTGCACTGGTTTGCTTTTGCAATGGCGGATATTTTGTACGATAATGTCTATCACTATGCGGAATGTACAGAGTTCATGGCAGTGCATCTGGAACTATGGCTTGCCTTGTATGCAGGCATGCTGTGCCTTCGCCTTGTGGCGGAAAGCGTACTGATAGCGATTGGCGTCTCCTGTATCGTAAAGGCGTACACATACAAACAGGCGAAGATGACAAAGAGGGAGCTTCTGATGCTCTGCGTTCCCTCCTTCACCGGAATGGCGGGGTTTGAAATCCTGCGGTACTATCGCACCTTTTATATTATAGAGAATGGAAAAAGAACAGAGTCTTATGAGGCGCTGGCGCTGCTGTACTATGTGGTATCGGCGGCCGCAGTTGTGGTTGTAGTCATGCTGTATCAGAGGATACAGGCAAATCAGCGTGAAAAACTTCAGAATGAACTTCTTGCGGCGCAGATGGAAAGCATCCGGCAGCATATCGGTCAAGTGGAACAACTGTACCAGAATATTCGAAGCATGAAGCATGACATGGCAAACCACCTGCTGACGATCGAAAGGCTTTATGCTGGCGATAAGGCGGATGAGGCAAAGGCATACAGCGCAGAATTATCTGTGGCTTTTTTGGAAGCTGCAGGAGATATCAGAACCGGAAATCCCGTGACAGATGTGATTTTGCAGGAACAAAAGAACGAAGCGCAGAAAAGAAAGCTCCAATTTCATGCCGCTTTTCAATATCCGACAGAAACCACGGCAAATGCGTTTGATGTGAGCATCATCCTAAATAACGCCCTGCAGAATGCAGTGGAACAAGCGGTACAGTATGTCGATGTTCGTTCATACCGCAGGAATAACGCATACATGATAGAGGTCAGAAATGATTTTCAGGAAAGCCTGCAATGGGACATGGAAAGCGGGCTTCCGGTCACATGTAAGGAGAAGAAAGATGGTCATGGTTACGGGCTGGTCAATATTCGCAGGGTTGCGAGGAAATATGACGGGGACATTGACATTACCCTAAACGACGGCGAATTTTGCCTGAGTGTCATGATGATGCTGGAAACAAAACGATAAACACAGAATGAGAAAGGCAGGTAATTACCATGCAGAAATTAATTCAGTCAATTCAGTCTTACATACCATTTAATGAACAGGAAGAAAATGATAAAAATGTTATGCTTAACCTGTTAAAAACACAGGATAATCTCCTGACGCGTGACAATCGGACAGCACATTTTACGGCTTCCTCATGGCTTGTCAATAAGGAGCACACAAAACTGCTGATGATTTATCACAATATTTATCATTCATGGTCATGGACAGGAGGACATGCAGATGGGGATGCAGACTTGCTTGCAGTGGCAAGGAGGGAGGCGATGGAGGAAACCGGGGTTAAAAATATCACGACGGTTTCTGATGGGATTTTTTCTGTCGAGATTCTGACTGTGGACGGACATATCAAGCGCGGTAGCTACGTGCCGTCGCACCTCCACCTGAATGTCACATATTTGTTGGAAGCAGAGGAACAGGAGGTGCTGCGCATCAAGCCCGATGAGAACAGCGGTGTGAAATGGTTTCCGCTGGACGGGGCATTAAAGGCGTGTACAGAACCATGGATGACGGAGTGGATTTATGCCAAGCTGAACCGAAAACTCCAAGGTCTTTAAGCGGCATTCCGATAGCATGATATCTGCGGGATGTCCACTATAAATTTTCGCCGTCTTTTTCGTCCGTAATTTTCGTCTTTGCGTCTTCTGGAAAAATTTCGGCGATGGTGTGTTTATTCTGCATCCTTCCAACGCAGAACAAAAGAATCCATGCCAGCAGCGGAACGGCAATGATTCCAAACAAAAGCGCCATAAACCGGTTTCCGGCTTCTCCGGAATCTGCTGTAAAAGCAGAAATTACAAATGCAGCGATAAAAAGGACAATGGCAGCCAGTGCTGCAATGGCAATGAGCTGCTTTGGAGATTTTTTCATAATGTCAGGTACCGAACCTTTCTGTAAATTGTTTCATGAATAAAAGCGTTTGTAGTGTTACGGTTCACATCCCTGCTGCCGGAACAGCGTGAACAGTAACATTATAGCTTTTCGTCAGGAAAAAAGCAAGAGAAAGAGAAACCTTTGACTTTCCGCGAAGTTTAGTATATACTGTTACTGTCTGTATCAGACAGGCAGCAATATTGCGATGATATTCCGCAGGTTTCATGACAGTACAGAAATATCTAAAAAAAAGAGTTAAAGGACGAAAGGGTGTTAGAGATCATGGCAGAAGAAAAGACTTTATTAGATCAGTGGAGAGGAATGGCATACAACGAACAGACAGACAAGAATACGCTCCAGAAACTCTGGATTGATTATTTCCAGAAAGAAAAAGAAATTTATCAGCAGCTTTTAATGAATCCTGACGAGGAAGTAAGAGGGACGGTAAAGGGGCTGGCAGAAAAATATAATGTTGACATCATGACAATGACCGGATTTCTCGATGGAATCAACGAGAGCTTAAAGACGGAAAATCCAATTGAGGAGATGAACGAAGATACCGAGGTATGTCTTGGATTTGACAAGACACGTCTCTACAAGAACATGGTGGCTGCCGAGGCAGACTGGCTGTATAACCTTGAGGAGTGGAATGCGATTTTCGACGAGGAGACCAAAAAGGCACTCTACAAAGAGCAGAAGTCTTCGACAACTGTTGTCAAAGAATCCAAAATCTACCCGAACGATCCCTGTCCGTGTGGAAGCGGCAAGAAGTATAAAAAGTGCTGCGGCAAAAATAAATAGTTGAAAACAGGCGAGAAGTTGCTTAAATTAGCTCTTTACAAAATCGTCTTTTGGGGATAATATAGTAATATCGAAATAAATGATATAAAACGATGATGAGACGAGTAAGATATTGCAATGTATCAGAGAGGAGCGCCGTCTGTGCTGAAAGCGTTCTTGCAGGAGATATCTGAAAACTACCTCGGAGTGACTCCAATCCAGTCCGGTGATTCCGTTATAATCGATGAGCGGTCTGTTTTTCAGTTGACTGAGACAGGCAAGCAGGGTGGAACCGCGTTGATACGTCCCATGCATTACATAATTGTAGTGCATGGGATTTTTTAGATACAGCCCCTTGCAGAGGAAATAAGCCGCTAAAGCCATGCCGCACCATACAAAGGAAGTATTCAGAGTTAGTCTTACGAACGCAATGTGCTCGAGCAGCTCAAAAAATCAGGTAGGATTTGACACTACCGATGTAGGGAAGGGGGGAGTGAAAATGCAGTATGCAGTAGAACTGTATTATGACAAAGAGACGGAAAGCAGGCTTTTTGAGCTGGCTAAGATGGTTGCCGACAGGAAAATCAGCACAAAGTTTATGGAATGGAAAACAAGGCCGCATCTGACGCTGGCATGCTTTAATGATGTGGATGAAACACTTTGCGTAGAGCGGCTGGAAAGTTTTGCGCAGAACCATAAAACAATGCCTGCGTACATTGGATCGGTAGGGATGTTTAATGACACGAAAACAATATTTGTGTCACCAGTCATGAACAGCCGCATGTACCAGTTTCACAAAGATTTACATGAACACCTGAAAGACTTTGATGCAAATGGCTGGGAATGGTATTGTCCGGACAGATGGGTGCCGCATTGCACGATAGCGCTTACGCGGGAAGACGAAAAGGAAGCTTTTTTTCAGGCAAGTGATGTCATATTGCGTGCATTTGAGAAAGTGCGTGGGCAGTTTACTTCGGTGGGACTGGTTAAAATTGTATTTCCCGTGAAAGAAATATATTCGGTTGAATTATGTAATTAACTTTCGGGGAATATTTAAATAATTAACCTCTCGAGTGTGTCTAGTGTACTGTCCGGATTATATTCAGGCAAACCTCCTTGCCTAAATTTCCATCAGACTGCGTTGTCGGCGGTCAACGATGCCACCGCATCGCCTCCCTTCTCCGCCTTGCTGATGAAAATTTATCCTGCGGAGTTTCGCCAGATATAATCTGGACAGCACACTAGTGGGGGAATCCATGCAACTGGAATTTCAGAAGCCTGATGAAGTGAGGATTTGAGATTCCGAGAGCCTATTTAATAAAAAGGAGTGAATCACTATGGAAGAAATCAAAACAAATTACAAAGCATATCTATTACCTGCATTATGCCTTGTGGTGGGAATCCTGATTGGATTTTTGTTATCACCGGTAAAAAGCGGCAGAATATGCGTGCTGAGCAACAATACAATCGGTTCGAAAAACGGCTGCGGAAATAAAGCGGACGACATGATGATTGGTGCGCGCAAAGAGAGATAATAAGCAGTGAGACATCAAAAAGGAGAGATGAACATGAAGATTACATTAAAGGACGGCTCTGTAAAAGAGTACAGCGAAGCAAAATCAATTATAGACATTGCAAAGGATATCAGCGAGGGACTTGCGCGCGTGGCATGTGCGGGTGAAATCAATGGCGAGATTGCGGATTTGAGGACAGAGATTGCGGATGACTGCGAGTTAAACATCATCACGGCGACAGACCCAAAGGCGCTCCATGTCATCAGGCACACGGCTTCACATGTGCTTGCGGAGGCAGTAAAGCGCCTGTTCCCAAACGCAAAAGTGACAATCGGACCTGCCATCGACGACGGATTTTACTATGATTTTGATTCCGAGCCGTTTTCCCGGGAGGATCTGGACAAAATTGAGGCCGAGATGAAAAAAATCATCAAGGAGGGTCATGAAATTACACGTTTTACGCTCCCGAGGGCAGAAGCGGTTAAATATATGGAAGAAAAAGGGGAACCATTCAAGGTAGAGCTGATACAGGATTTGCCGGAGGATGCAGAGATTAGTTTTTATGATCAGGGCGGTTTCGTCGATTTGTGTGCAGGACCACATCTGATGAGCACAAAGGGCGTGAAGGCATTTAAGCTTACGTCTTCCTCCATGGCATATTGGAGAGGAGATTCGAACAAGGCGCGTTTGCAGCGTATCTACGGAACGGCTTACAACAAAAAAGAAGAACTTGCAGCACACTTAGAGCGGATGGAGGATGCAAAACGCCGTGACCACAACCGCCTTGGGCGCGAGATGGAATTATTTACCACGGTAGATGTCATCGGACAGGGACTTCCGCTGTTTACGCCAAAGGGAACAAAGATGATTATGAAGCTCCAGCGGTGGATAGAGGATTTGGAGGACAACGAGTGGGGCTATATGAGAACGAGGACGCCGCTGATGGCAAAATCTGATTTGTATAAAATATCAGGGCACTGGGATCACTATAAGGAAGGCATGTTTGTATTCGGCGATGAGGAGAAGGACAAGGAAGTGTATGCACTGCGTCCGATGACCTGCCCGTTCCAATACTATGTATACAAAAACTCCCAGAAATCGTACCGCGATCTTCCCTGCAGATACAGCGAGACGTCCACGCTGTTTCGAAATGAGGATTCGGGAGAGATGCATGGTTTGACCAGAGTGCGTCAGTTTACTATTTCCGAAGGGCATCTGATTGTCAGGCCGGATCAGATGGTGGAGGAGTTCAAAGGATGCCTTGCACTCGCAAAGTATTGTCTGGAAACGCTGGGTGTCAACGAGGATGTGACATATCATCTTTCAAAATGGGATCCGGAAAATAAGGAAAAATATATCGGCGAGCCGGAGGTATGGGACGAGACGGAGCAGCATATCAGGGATATCCTGACAGAGCTGGGAATTCCGTTTGTGGAAGATGTCGGAGAAGCGGCATTCTATGGTCCGAAGGTGGACATCAATGCAAAAAATGTGTATGGCAAGGAAGATACCATGATTACCATTCAATGGGATGCGCTGCTTGCGGAACAGTTCGACATGTACTATATTGACCAGAACGGCGACAAAGTACGTCCTTATATCATCCACAGAACTTCAATGGGATGTTATGAGCGCACGCTCGCATGGCTGATAGAGAAATACGCTGGGAAGTTCCCGACATGGCTGTGTGCGGAGCAGGTGCGTGTTCTTCCGATTTCTGACAAGTATGAGGAATATGCACAGAAGGTATGCAAGGAGCTGAAGAAGTCAGGAATTGACGCGACGGTTGACAGCCGATCCGAGAAAATCGGCTTTAAGATTCGCGAGGCAAGACTGGATAAACTTCCATACATGCTTGTGGTCGGGCAGCAGGAGGAGGCAGATAACACAGTGTCTGTCAGAAGCCGCTTTGCGGGTGACGAGGGTGTAAAGTCCCTTGGCAGCTTTATTGCGGATATCACGGACGAAATCAAAAACAAGACCATCCGTGAAGAGATGCCGATGGAGGAAAAATAAATCATTTAAGAATAGGGCAGGTTAAAGCGGGGCATACTATCTACAAGTTCATTCAAGGGAATGAACAAATGCTGTGATTAAATTTAGGAGGTAGCTATGACTGATTTAACCTGTGGAGTATCCAATTGTACCTATAACAAAGACCATTGCTGCTGCAAGGGCGATATCATGGTAGGCGGAAAGCATTCCTGCGACTGCGACGATACCTGCTGTGAGAGTTTTCATAAGAGAAACGGGGATAGTTTCACAAGTTCCGTATCCCACCCAAGCCAGACGATTAGCATAGACTGTGAGGCAGTGAAATGCGTGTACAATACAGACTACAGATGCAGCGCAGAACATGTTGACATCAAGGGAAATCATGCAGGGACGAGTGGAGAGACGCTTTGTGCGACCTTTAAGGAAAAATAACCATCTTCTGGTAAACTTGGCTGATTACGTGCCTGAATTTCCGCCTGCAATGCTGGGTTTCCTAGACGCAGCCATCGATGCTCCTAGGAAATCTGCATTGCAGGATGGTAATTCATTTTGCGTAATGTACGTATTTTGCACCCTTGTCCTGTAAAATTTTTGATACGATAATAATGATAGATGTTGGGGTCAAAAGAGTTTTTAGAAACTCTCTGACTTTCCATATAGTACC
>CAJTTO010000035.1 GCA_910579275.1 uncultured Lachnospiraceae bacterium | reverse complement strand
TAATGGTAGAGATGCATCAAGCCACGGTACGTGGCTTTGACACCACGAAGTGGTTATGCATGGCTTGATGCCTGTAACAGGAAGCCGAAGGCTGAACTGTTACATAGCGCAGATAAAAAATTGGATTCATCATAGAAAAAAGGCAGCTTGAATGGTATAATAGTATTACATTTGTCTTGGAATAAAATGTAAATGGAATGAAGACATTATTGCGATGATATATTTCGAGTGCGTTTATGGAAAAGGGTGGCAATATCCGAAGGGAAAAATGGAAGACAGCATACCAGCCGCACCAAATAGAAAGGAGACGAGAAAGATGTTTGATATGGAACGGTTATACGCGGATGCGGAACAGGGCGTTCTGCCTGCCCTGAAGATTTTGGGGGATTTGTATTTGAATGGGCATTCGGAGAATGACATTGAGCCGGATTTGGACAAGGCGATAGCATATTATGAAAAGGCGGCGCAGGGCGGCATGGAGGATGCCCTTTTGGAGCTGGGCTTTATTTATTGTGCGGGAAAGCAGATGCCGCCAGACTATGAAAAGGGAATCGGGTACTATAGGCAGGCTGCGGAGATGGGAAACACGACAGCACTCGGCAACCTCGGTATGTCGTACATAAATGGCTATGGCGTTGAAAAGGATGCGGAGAAAGGATTTGAATGTTTTCTAAAGGCGGCGGAAGGCGGGCATCCAATGGCAATGCATCAGGTCGCGTTGATGTACCGTGACGGAGTAGGTGTGGCGCCGGATGCGGAAAAAGCTGCCAAATGGGAGGAGCGCGCAAAGATTCAGGAAGAACAGGACAAGGAGCGGGAAGCGTCTGAAAAATCACCGCTGCAGCTGGCATTTGAACAGAATCTCGAATTCATCAGCAAGGATACGCTGGACGCGGCATTTGTGCGGCATATTTTCGGCGATGCCCAGAACCTGCAGCACTATACAATGGGCACATGTACATTTCCCACGGGTACAGTCATCACCGCAGACCCTTTATACTATTTGAAAAATCCCAAGGAGGTGCTCGTGAAAGCAAAACGCGTCAAGGCAGGTTCCTATCCGGTTGAGCTTTCCATAATGAATTCGCGCATGGCGGGACTTCGTGTTGTCGGTGCACGCCTGAAAGTAAGTGACAGCGAGGCGGTTTCCTATGAACTGGCAAACGGGGAGAATGAGGAGAAGAAGACAACTTTCGCAGGATTTCCGGTTGAGTGCGGAATGGCATGTTTCTGTGACGAGCAGGCGGCAAAAAGCTATTGGCGTTTCCTGCACGGCTGGTATCAGGAACACGAGGGCGGAAATATTTATGACGATTATTTTGCCGCACTGTTTGCACAGAGTTATCAGGAAAATCCGTCAGTGCAGCGCAAGGGGGGCGATCTGCTGATGTGGCGCAACCCGTTGGACGACTCCATGATTGCAATGTTTGCGTCCGGCATGGGGGACGGTTACTATACGGATTACTGGGGCGTCGATGCGTCGGGAGAGCTGTGTGAGCTTGTCATAATTTTTATGAATCCGGATCTGTTTTAGAAATCAAAGATGGGAGTGTGCGTATGATACAGTTTGTAAAGGGAGATATCACAAAGGTTGTCGGAATGGACGCCATAGTCAATGCTGCAAACAGCAGCCTGCTTGGCGGCGGAGGCGTTGACGGAGCGATACACAGGGCGGCGGGACCGGAGCTGTTGTTTGAGTGCCGTCTGCTTGGCGGCTGCAAGACAGGGCAGGCGAAACTGACAAAAGCATATCGTATTCCATGCAGTTACATTATCCATACTGTGGGACCGGTCTGGAACGGGGGAAGCCACAATGAGGATAAGCTGCTGGCAGACTGTTACCTTAATTCGCTCAAGCTGGCGGCGGAGCATGGGATAAAAAGGATTGCGTTCCCGTCCATTTCGACAGGGATTTATGCATTTCCGGTGGAACGGGCGGCAAAGATTGCAGTAGCAGCCGTCCGGCAGTATTTACAGGAAAATCCGGATTCGTTTGATATTGTTGAGTGGGTGCTGTTTGATGAAAAGACCGAGGCTGCGTATCGGAACGCGATGCCGGATGATGCAGACGGTGCAGGCACCCTGCGGGCGTGAATGTCCGGATATGGCGGTGGGAGAATGTTTGAAAATGAAAATTGACAGGCAAAAAGCAATCAATGCATTTCAGGAATATACCCGTCACTATGATGTGACGGACGAAAAGGTAAAATTAAAAATTGACCATACCTACAGGGTATGCGGTCTTTGCCAGCAGATTGCCATGCAGTCGGGGTTTGACAAGGACGAGACGGAATTGGCGTGGCTGAGCGGACTGCTGCACGATGTCGGACGCTTTGAGCAGCTCAGACAATACGGTACATTCAGCGATGCGCAATCCATAGACCACGCGGCGTTTGGCGCGGATATTTTATTCGGGGAAGGAAAAATCAGGGATTACATTGCGGACGATTCGGAGGATGAACTGCTCGAAAAGGCGGTTCGATGCCACAGTGCGTACCGTGTTCCTGCGCAATATACGGCGCGCGAGAAGAAATTTGCAGACCTGCTGCGCGATGCGGACAAGATTGATATTTTAAAAGTCAATATTATTGTGCCAATCGAGGAGATTTACAACGTGACCACTTATGACCTTAAGCACTGTCAGGTCACTGAGGAAGTCATGCAGGCATTTTATGAGGAACACGCAGTCCTTCGAAGCCTGAAAAAAACACCTGTTGACAATGTGGTGGGGCATATATCGCTGGTGTACGAGCTGGTTTATCCCGTCAGCTGCAGACTGGTGTACGAGCAGGGGTATTTGGACAGGCTCATGGATTTTCAGTCCGAGCTTCCGCAGACCAATGCGCAGTTTGAAAGGATACGGGAAAAGATGGCGGCGTATATGGAGCGGAAATTGCAGTTCCTGAGAGAGGACAGCACGATTAAATGAAGAAGATAAAACTTGATGCCCTTTCAATAAAATATAAAGTATCGGATTACAAGGAACTCTACGCAAAAGTAATCATGCTGATTCAGGAAGATAAAATAAAACCGGTAAAAGCGTCCGGAATCAATGGAAAATCGCCAGCCTTGTATAAGGAGTATTGGATTCTTGAGGAAAAGCAGGATCTGTCCGGCTATCTGGATGAATTAAAATATGAAATTGTGCCGGCGATTGCGATAGATTATTACCGGACACATCTTGACCAGTACATTCAGGACAGGCCGTGGGTACTGCTTTTGAACGCGTATCTTAAAAACGGCAATTTTATGACACAAATGTCAGAAAATGAGCGCAGCTTTGATATTTGGCACAGGGAAAAGTTTCTTAAGCAGGAGCAGGGGAAAAAGATTTTAAAGCGCTGCGGCTTTGATACAGAGCGTTTGAATTATTACAGGACGACAGAACCGCTCGCGTACTATTGCGCAATGCGGCAGACACCGCAGAATCTTCTGGTCATTGAAAATAAGGATACTTTTTACAGTATGCGTAAGTGTCTGACGGACAGCGCGCTGCATACAATCTGCGGCGAACCGATAGGCACTTTGATTTATGGCGCCGGCAAGGGAATCATTGCGGCTTTCTCTGATTTGGATATCAGCGGTGAGCCTTATATGACGGCGCAGGGCAATGCCGTTCTTTATTTTGGTGATTTGGACTATGAGGGAATCCGCATCTATGAAAATTTTGCCTCTGTCTACGGGGCGCGTTATCCGATTTCGGTTTTTCGAAATGCGTATGAACGGATGCTCACAAAGGCGGAGCGCATCGGCATAGAGAACCTTCCGGTCACAAAAGAGGGGCAGAACCGAAAAATAAATACCTTATTTTTAAGCCAGTTCCCTCAGACGCAGCAGGATGTCATCAAAAAAATACTCGAACAGGACAGATATATTCCGCAGGAAATCTTGAATATTGCGGATATGGCATAAGGAGCTGCTATGCAATATGAATTTTTAAAACAATTTACCAGGAGAATGAAACACGTCGGCATGTATGCCCTTCTTTTGCAGAACGGCATGGCAAAACAGACATGGAAGCAGTATGGATTTATGAAGGCAGACGAGCAAATCAACCTGATTTTTGCAGTCATGCTTTACATTATGGAGCAGTCCTTGCGGGAGGAAAGCTGCACGATGGACGATATCGGCGCATATATTGACAACTTGAACGCTGGCTATTTCCGGAAAAACATGTCCTACGACGACTGCAAGAAGCTTGGGGATTTTGTCGTGAATGTGATTTTGTCGAATGAGGGCAGGGCAATGTATTTTGAGGGCTACGATTTTGACAGCCGGACATACAAATCCATGAATATCAGCTACATTGCAAACCGCGTCATCTATGTGGACGAGAGTGTCAAGAGAACGTCCTATTATCTGACGGAGGACGGTTATAATCTGATGCTCTCGACACTTGAAATTGAGAACAACATGAAGCTCACGATCCATGAGATGATTTTTAAGATGCATCTCGAAAAGCAGAGCTATGACAAGGCAGTGGACGAGATTAAGAATGTCTTTAATTTCATGCGGATACAGCTCCAGAAAATTGAGGAGGCAATGCTGCGCGTGCGGCGCAATGCACTGAGCTATTCCGTTGCGGATTATGAGGCGCTGATGTTGGAAAACATGGCGGCCATCGGTGACACAAAGGAAACCTTCACGGGCTACCGCGAGATGGTCAGGCTTCGGGCTGCCGAACTGGAACAGCAGAATATCAATGTGCGCAAGCTTGATGCCAGAGAGGAGGAAAAGCTCGATAATCTGCGCATAATCGAGCGGTATTTGAACCGCACGCTTGATGAGCACCAGAAAATTTTAAACCTGCATTTCGATTTGAAACTGCTGTATGACAGAGAACTGCAGTCACTTGCCCAGATGTCGCTGATTCAGCGTTTTTCGATTCGCACGGAGCTCTATGACAAGATACTCGAACAACCGCGGTACTTGGAGAATATCGACCTGTTTTTCAGACCGTTGTTTCATCAGCAGATTCCAAAAATCTACAATTTAAATAAATGTATGGAGTTACAGCGCCCTGTCAGAAAAAAGGCAGAGGAGGACGCTGGGGAGCTGCTTGATTTTGACGAGAGACAGTGGCAGGATGAGCTGGAACGCAAAAAGAGGGAAAAGCTTAAAAGGTACGAGGACAGCCTTGCATTCATCATTGATGCGGCGCTCGAAAAAGGAAGCCTGTCCATGGCAGAACTGAAAGTTCTTCTGGAACAGGATGACAAGGCGCGGGAAACTTGTATTCCGTCGATTGACGTGTTCAAGGAGATTATGGTTGAGCTGATAAAAAACCGCGAAATCTGTATCGAGACACTGCGGAAAGAAAAAAGCGAATTCATCACGGAACAGGCAAGTGATTTTCAACTGAATGATATGCTGCTTTCGCTGACGGAGAACAGCACAGGAAACGGCAGGGACAGAAGGAAGATTCGGAAGATTTTCACAGAGCGCACAAAGGATGGCTCTGTTGTGTCATTTGCACATATACAGGACGATTTTGGAAATGAGCGGACAATACGCTGTACGAATGTGATGATCCGCATCGAGTAGGGGGGTGAAAGTTCTTTGCCACCATTTTTCATCCCTATTTGAGCCGTCGGGGGCGGCATGGAGGTTAAAATGGCATATGAAATAGATGAGATACGTCTCAGCCAGCAAATTTTTTATTATCTTTTGGAGCATTTTGAGCTTCGCGAGGATGAGACTGCCGGGCTGTACAGGGCGTATGTGGAAAATGAACAGGTGCAGCTTCTGGTCAAGAGTCAGGGGGACGAGGCGCAGAGCAGCATTGAGCGATACGGTGATGTGATTTATCTGATTCCGAAGGAGGAGAATGTTTTTCTGGGATTTTCCAAGGCAAAGCTAAAGGAGATTCTCTGCAAATCGGGCGGGACGGACAAGGATTTTTATCTGTCGCAGTTTGTGATTCTGACACTGCTGTCAGAATTTTACGACGGACAGGGCGCGAGCGCCAAGTCGAGGGATTATATTCGGGTAGGGGAGCTGCAGAACTGCGTGACTGACCGCCTGAAAAACGGTGTCGAGAACACATCCGATGAGGATGAGGAAAAGAACGGTCTGGCTTTTCGTAATATGCAAGAGGCATATGAGTCACTCAAATCCGATGAGCGCGGTTCGCGGGCGCGGACGACAAAGGAGGGATTTCTGCATCATATTTTTATGTTTCTCGAAAATCAGGGACTAATTGAATATGTGCAGGAGGATGAAATGATTAAGACGACAAAGAAACTCGACAACCTGATGGACTGGAATCTGCTTAACCAGAACCATTATCAGAGAATCTGTAAAGTGCTGTCGGAGAGCACTGCGCAGTAGGGTATTCTTTTTATTGTACAGACCGTTATGTAGGAGGCAGCAATGAGTAAAATAAACGCGGTGAGACTGATTAACCTGAATTACAATAACAATACCATGCGCATCAGCGACGACACCTTTCAGATGCAGGGGCGGAGTACGCTGATGTCGCTGCAGAATGGGGGCGGAAAATCTGTGCTGGTGCAGATGATGACCGCTCCGTTTGTGCATAAGCGCTATCGGGATGCAAAGGACAGGCCGTTTGAGAGCTACTTCACAACAAGCAAGCCGACATTCATTATGGTGGAGTGGAAGCTTGACCGCGGAGCGGGATATTGTCTTGTGGGACTGATGGTGCGCAAGAGTCAGCTTACGGAGGAGGATGATGACAACCGGCTCGAGATGATAAGCTTTATCTGTGAGTACAGCGGCAGATGTGCGCAGGATATCTACAATCTTCCCGTAGTTGAGAAAAAGAACAAGGAAATCGTGCTTAAGAGCTACCGCGAATGCAGGCAGCTTTTCGAGACGTATAAGAAAGAGCATGCGGTCAAATTCAGCTGCTATGACATGAACAACAGCGCGCAGTCCAGACAGTACTTTGACAAGCTCGCGGAGTATCAGATTTATTATAAGGAATGGGAAAACATCATCAAAAAAGTCAACCTCAAGGAGTCCGGTCTGTCGGAGCTATTTTCCGACTGCCGTGACGAGAAAGGACTGATTGAAAAATGGTTTCTTGATGCGGTGGAGAGCAAACTCAACAAAGAGAAAGACCGCATGAAGGAATTTCAGAATATTATAGAGAAGTATGTCATTTCGTACAAGGCAAACCAGTCGAAAATTGCGCGCAGAAACACCATCCGCCAGTTTCGGGAGGACGCGCTGGAGATATCCGCCTCAGCCGGAGGGTACAAGCTTGTGACGGACAAGGTAGAGGAGCAGGAAAACATGATTGCAGGTTTCCGTGCACTGCTTTTACGCATGGAGGGGGAGCAGAATGATACGAAAAATCATTTGCTTGACAGCAAGGCGGAATGTGATGCCGAGCTTGAACGCATTGCGTATGAAAAGTATTCCGCTGAAATACACAGCCTGACGGATGCGCTTCGCTTTCATGTGAGTAACCGTGACATGATTGGTGTGGAGCGGGACGCGCTTGAGGAGGAAATACAGCGGATTGAGACACTGCTGCACAAGCTGGAGCTTGCAAAGCGGCAGGAGCAGCTTGGGGAAGTCCGGCAGGACGAGCGCCTGATTCAGGAGCGCCTGAATGTGCTGCGTGAGGGTGAGGGCAGACTGGAACCCGAGCGCAGGGCGCTTGGAAAGGCGCTTGGCGTCCATTATGAACGGCTTGCCGGCGACATGGCAGAACAGCTTCAGGAAAAGGAGACTTCTCGTCAGGAGGAAAACAAAAGATTGCAGGAGCTTGCTGACAAGCAGCAGTGGCTGGATGGTGCGATTATCCGGCTCATCACAGAAATTAGTGCCTACAAGGAGCGCCTGAATGGTTTTCACCGCATTGAGGACGGCTTTAACGAGGAGTTTCAGGAGACATTTGTCCGAAACATTGTAGGGGAATACGAGGCGGGATTTCTGGATATCAAACAGGAACAGTACCAGAAAGAACTTGAGGCGGGGACGAGAAGCTGTACTGCGCACAAAAAACAGCTTGACGAGGCAAACGAGCGGCAGAAATCCCTGCTCCGCGATATGGAGGACAGGCGGCAGGAGCAGCTTCGTCAGGGATTTATGCTTGCGGACTTGGAGCGGGAGAAGACTGCGCTGGAGTCGGAGCTTTCTGAGCGGCTTGTTATAATGCGTTATTTTGACATGGATGCGAAAGAGCAGTGGAGTACGGACAAAATTCTTGCTGCTGCGGACAGAAGGCTCGCCGTGTGCGAACAGGCAAAACGCACGCTGGAAAAGGAGGAGGATGCGCTGCAGAGGGACTTTGTGCGCCTTACGCAGGGAAAAGTACTCGAACTTCCGAAAGAAACGCTGGAATTGTTTGACAGGCTGAACATCAACGTGGTCTACGGTATGGACTGGCTTGGGAAAAACGGATATTCCGCGCGGAAAAATGAGGAGCTTGTGCGCAGACAGCCATTTCTGCCTTATGCCCTGATTCTTTCGGGGCAGGATATCAAAGTGCTTTCGGGACATGACAGGGAAATTTACACGTCTTTTCCGATTCCGATTATACAGCGTGAGCGTCTGGAGGAGACAGCCGCAGCGCAGGAAGCGGGACTTTTTGCGCTCGAGGGCATTCATTTTTTCGTCTGGTTCAATGAAAAGCTGCTTGACGAGGAAGCGCTTCGCCTGCTGGTAGCAGACAAGGAGCAGCAGATTCGGGAGAAAAAAGAACAGACAGCGGTGCGCAGGAAGGAGTACGCGGAGTACTTTGAAAAGAGGGAGCGAATCAGAAACCAGAAACTTACGAAGGAAGCATACGACAAAAATATGACACAGATGTCAGAAGTGAAAACGGCGTCTGAGGTGCTTTCCGACACGATACAGACACTGAAAAGCGATATGCAGAAAAATGAGGAGCAGATAAACAGGCTTGCAGCTGACATTGCAGAGGAGCAGCAGCAGTTGGAAAAAATGCAGCGGCGTGAGAAGGCGTTTGCGCTGTTTTGCAAGGAATACGAAACGTATACAATGTGCATGGAAAATGTGAACCGCAGCCAGCGTGAGCAGGAGCGGCAGGAGCAGAACCGAAAACTTGTCAGGGATGCGCTGGAGACATGCAGGGAGCGCATCCAGAGTATCGAGCGCGCACACGCAGAGCTTGACAGGAGGGTTCTGGACTGCCGGACGAAATGCAGTTTTTATGAGCCGTATCGGCTGGCAGAGCCTGCGGAGGAGATTGTCCTGCCGGCGACAGTGCAGGAACAGGAGGCGCGGTTCGAGGCAATCACGTCCAAGATGTCCATGCAGGTGCAGGATCTGGAAAAACAGCTGCAAAAGACGACTGCAAACTGCAATAAACTGCAAAAAGAGCTTGAGCGGTTTGCTGGGAAGTACGGTCTTGCGCAGCAGGACTGGGCGGCAGTGGCTTATGATGAGAAGGAGGAGGCACATCAGGAGATACGGATCGAGGACAGGCGAAGCCAATGGAAGCTCAAGGACAGGCAGTGGAACGACGAGGACAAGGAGACCGCGGTTTTTCAGAGCCGCATCTGTGCAAAAAAGAAAGATATGCTGGAAAAATGCAAAACGGAGGAGCCGCTTGCGAAAGAAGAAATCAGGACAACCGCTTTTTCTGCGGCAATCAATCAGATACAGTACCGAATCAAGAATATTGAGGAAGATATCAGAAAGGTGGAACAGCGCTTAAAGGGATTGGGGGAGAATCTTAGCACGCTCGCGGAGTACGAAGATTTTGTGTGCCGGCACGAGCCGCAGTGGGAGACGGACATTACGCTGCTGGATACCAAGCAGCTGCGCGATTTCCAAGGACGGATGCTGCGGGATTACCGCAATTTGAAGGAGGAGCGTGAGCGCAGAAAGGGAAAGCTGACCACGTACCTTTACAAAATGATGCAGAAGGGAATTTATCAGGAGGACTACTACAGAAAGCCGCTTGAATCGATGCTTTCCCTGACGGACAACGCGGCTTTGGTTCTGGCGCAGCTTGACACGACACTGCAGTCCTATGACAGCCAGATGGAGAAGCTTGCTGTGGATATCTCCCTTGTTGAGAAGGAGAAGGGGCGCATTACGGAGCTGCTCGGCGACTACTGTCAGGATGTGCATAGCAATCTGGGACAGATTGACGGCAATTCGACCATTACCATCCGGGGGAAGGCGGTCAAGATGTTAAAACTACAGCTGCCGGACTGGACAGAACAGGAAGGTATGTATCAGTTAAAGCTTGGTGATTTCCTTGACGAACTGACGGTCAAAGGCATCGAAATTTTGGAGAAAAATGAAAATCCGCAGGAATATTTCGGAACAAGAATCACGACAAAAAATCTTTATGACAGTATTGTCGGAATCGGCAATGTGCAAATCAAATTATATAAAGTCGAGGCACAGCGCGAGTATCCCATCACATGGGCGCAGGCGGCGCGCAATTCCGGCGGCGAGGGATTCCTGACAGCATTTGTTATCCTGTCCAGTCTGATGTATTATATGCGCCGCGACGAGACCGATATTTTTGCGGACCGCAATGAGGGCAAAGTACTTGTGATGGACAATCCTTTCGCCCAGACCAACGCAGAGCATCTGCTCAAGCCCTTGATGGACATGGCAGAGAAGATGAACACACAGCTTATCTGCTTATCAGGACTAGGCGGCGAATCCATTTATGGAAGGTTTGACAACATCTATGTGCTCAATCTCGTATCCTCCAATTTGCATGGCGGCATGCAATACCTGCGCGGCGAGCATTTACGCGGCGCACAGGAAGAGACGATTGTCAGCTCCCAGATCGAAGTGATTGGGCAGGAGAGGCTTGTGGTAACAGTTTAGCGCAGGACTTTGCATGGCTTGATGCTTATAACAGGAAGCCGAAGGCTGAACTGTTACCATGAATGGGGGAGATTTATGGCAGATGTATTGACAAAAGAGCAGCGTCATAAAAACATGAAAAATATCAAAAGCAAGGATACTAAGATAGAGGTTTTATTGAGGAAGGAATTGTGGCATAGGGGGTATCGCTACCGCAAAAATATGAAATCTCTGCCAGGAACACCGGATATTGTATTGACGAAGTATAAGATAGCCATTTTCTGTGACGGAGAATTTTTTCACGGCAAGGACTGGGAGGTATTAAAGCCAAGGCTCGAGCGGGGAAGCAACAGCGCGTTCTGGATAAGCAAGATATCCCGAAACAGGGAACGGGACGATAAGGTAAACAAGAGACTCCTGTATGAAGGCTGGACAGTTATCCGCTTTTGGGGGAACGACATTATAAAGTGTATTGACGAATGCATTAAGGTCATCGAGGAGACCATATTTGACTTGATGATGTCGAATGACGTGACAGACAGTTAAGGTTATGGGTGCCGACGATTTCCTGTAAATTATAGTTTGCAAGCCACGTACAATAGCGCAGCACCGGAGACGCATCAAGATGGAATGATGCAACTTTGATGCAATTCTGATACAATCATGATGCATTTCTCCTGTAATATGAATGGAACATATATGCTCTAGCAAAACCAAATGTAAGGGAACCGTAAAATCACATGGCAAGTTTTCTGTCATGTGATTTCATTAGGAACTGTTAATAAATAACTTGTTCATTTATACGACGTTAAATGGATGCGTTATTTGTTAACCGTTCCTTAAGTTTGTTGGGCGTATATTACACAGGAGGAAACAAATACGATGAAAAAAAGAGTTGAAAAAACCAGCTATATATGTATGGTGCTGCTTTGTGCGGGTATGACGTTCGGATGTGCGTCAGACCTGAATGCTCGGATTTCGGTCGAAGAACCGGATACCGTGCAAAATTTCGTACAGACACAAGAACAGCAGACCGAAAAAGAAAGTACGATACAGGAGACAGAGGAACAGGAGCCGGAATCGGAAGAAACAAACACGCCGGAACAACAGCTTGAGCAGAATACGGAATTCTTTTATGAGGAAGCCGAAAAACAGGGGATTGACCAGCATACCGCCGAAGTCTGTCTGCAAACGTTGATGGATGACAATGTTTTTCAGGATGGGGCAATGGCACTCACGGGACTTCGGATTGATGATATTGACGGCAATGGTCAGAAGGACATGCTTGTCATGGTGCTTGACATGGAGGAGAAGCCGTATTATGGCGGGGGTGGACTTTGGCTCTACATCAATGAGGACACGCCTTATTACTTTACGGAGGACATGTGCTCTTTCTATGGATGGTTTGATGTCTTCTGGGAAGATATTGATAACGACGAAAATGTGGAGATTGTGTTCAGCGCGCAGGGAACCGGATGCGGTGCAGTGGGGGATTCTTACAAAGCAATCTTTAAGTACAGGAGTCATTCTGAACCGAGTTCGGAAAAGAACTGCATCGAGCGGATGCTGCTGCCGTCCGACTATGAAGGTGATTATGACTGCGGACTACATATTGATGTGATACAGGAGCCGGAGTCTGGTAAATATAGTGCACATTGCCCTTATCTGGGTGAGCAGATTTCTTTTAGCGCCCAGAATACTGAGGGATGGGATCTACCGGCTGCGGCAGAGACTGTGGGAGGAAATGCGAGAGGATATTATAATCTGCGTGCGGCAGAATATGAGGGGAAAAATGCTTTGCTTGCATCGGAATATCTGCATGGGGAAGGCGGCACGGCAGACTGTGTCGGCACGGCGCAGTTTTTGATAACATGGAGGGAGGACGGAACGCCGGAGGTGGTTAAGTGGTGGATTGATGCGTTAAACTGAAAAAAACATCCCCGGTTAAGCCGGGGATGCTGCATCCTTGGAATATAATATTTTCAAAATAATCGGTGTTGAGATGGAGGACACGATAATCAGGAAGATTACGGATGTAAAATATACCGGGGTCAGCAGACCGGCAGTCAATCCTTTCTGTGCCACAATCAGGGCAACCTCTCCCCTTGTCATCATACCGACGCCGATTTTGAGCGAATCCAAACCATTGAATTTGCATAGCCGAGCAATCAGTCCGCACCCGATAACCTTTGAGATTAATCCGACTGCGACAAACGCGACGGAAAAGAGCAGAATACCCATATTCATACTTTCTACATTGGTTTTCAGACCGATACTTGCAAAGAACACCGGGCCAAACAGCATATAGGAGTTGGTGTCCATTTTTTCCGCGATATAGCCGGAATCCCGGATGGAACAGAGAATAATGCCTGCCACGTATGCTCCGGTGATATCCGCGATGCCAAAATACTTTTCCGCAATATATGCCATGGCAAAACAGAGTGCGAGACCCAGAATCGGAATACGTCTCGTGTGCGGGTATTTATTGTCCACGTACTGGAAGATTTTGTAGCAGACAAATCCAATCACGATGGCAAACACAAAGAACAGAACTGTGTTGACGAGCACTGCCGTCGGCTTGGACTCAGGATTTTTAAATCCGATTACAAAGGTAAGTACGATAATACCGATGATGTCGTCAATGATTGCCGCACTCAGGATGGTAGTTCCGACCTTGCCTTTTAATTTCCCCATTTCTTTCAGCGATTCCACCGTGATGCTGACAGAAGTAGCGGTCAGGATGGTGCCGACAAAAACTGCCTTGTAGAATTCTTCCGAACCCCATGGTGCGACACCGTAGAAAGCCATATAGAGCAGCGCCCCGCACGCTAGTGGTATGAATACACCGGTGCAGGCAATCAGTGCGGCGATGGGACCTGTCTTCATCAGATCCTTTAAGTCTGTTTCGAGTCCGGCAGAAAACATCAGCAATACCACGCCGACCTCGGCAAGCTTTACCAGAAAGTCGGATTGCTCCACCCACCCCAGAAGGCTCGGACCAATCAAAAGTCCGGCGATGATTTCGCCAACGACCTGTGGCGCCTTGCATTTTCTGGCTGCAATTCCGCACACTTTCGCAGCGACAAGGATAATGGCTAGATTTCTAAACATAAAAAACGATTCCATTTGATTCCCCCTCTTTCGTAATCACACAAATTCCAAGTTTCACTTGATTCCCCTATAACGTATTCATTATAGCTTTTTGTATCTATAAAATCAATATGGAATTTTGTAAAGTACAGTAAGACGCATAGTTCATTGCATTTTTCCGGTTGGCTTCTGCTTCCTCCGCGGTTACGGCTCTGACAATCTTTGCAGGATTACCAAAAGCGAGTGAATTGTCAGGGATCCGCATTTTTCCAGTGACAAGGGAGCCTGCGCCGATGATGCAGCTGCTGCCGATCACTGCGCCGTTTAAAATAATGCTGCCCATGCCGATGACAGTGTTGTCCCCGATGGTGCAGCCATGCACGACGGCATTGTGCCCGATTGTCACGCCTGCTCCAATACGGACTGGGAAGTCCGCATCTGTGTGGATGGTGGCATTGTCCTGCACATTGCTGTTGTCTCCGATTGTGATAGTATTGGTGTCCCCGCGGACAACGGCATTGTACCATATGCCTACATTTTCTCCTGCCTGCACATCGCCGATGATATGTGCCCCGGGGGCGGTAAATATGTTTCTCTGCATGATGAATTCCTCCTGAATTTGTCGTATCGATGGCGGTATTTCCTACAAAAAAGATATCACGTTTTAGGACTTCTTGTAAATACTATTTCTACAGATATATAGGATGAATTGCCAATTTTGTTATCATTCACACCCACGCCGGCTTTTATCGGCATACAAGCTATTGAGGTATGAATGATAACAGATTTTGTACAAAAATGCTAAAAGGCAGGCATTTTGGCGCACGATTCCCACTACTTTGGCGGATGTCTGAACAGTAATGCATTTTTCTCTTGTGGCGGAAAGCATATAACTGTATAATAAGAAAAAAACGTAACGATTCAGTACCTTCATAGTTACGAGCATCAAGCCATGCAAATCCACTTCGTGGCGTCAAAGCCATGTACCATGGCTTGATGCCTGACGCAATTTGCGCTTTTTTACGTGGCTTATAAAGCCATAATTCGCAGCAAGTGCGCAGTGCTGTACTGAACAGTTACGAAAAAACGCCAATGTGTGGTGGGGGAATTCGGAAAGGAAAAAGAATGTACACAGAACAAGATTTGGTGCGGGTCGCCAGACGCGAGAACAACAAAAAACGCAGTTATCTGGTAGTCAACCGGCTTCAGGGAAAACATATTCCGGTAAAGCCTGGTGAGGCGCTTGCGATGTTTCGCGCACTGGCAGACAAACTGCGCGGTTTATATGAAAAGGAAACATTGCTGGTAATCGGCTTTGCGGAGACGGCGACGGCAATCGGCGCGGCGGTGGCGGCAGAGCTGGGGGCGGATTATATGCAGACGACAAGGGAGCTTGTCCCCGATGCCGCGTATCTTTATTTTTCGGAGGAGCACAGTCACGCCACAGAACAGAAGCTTGTCAGGAATGACATTGACAGCGTGGTCAAATCAATCGACAGAATCCTTTTTGTCGAGGACGAGGTCACAACGGGAAAGACAATCCAGAACATCATAACAATCCTGAAAAAACAGTATTCGGAAAAAATAAAGTTTTCTGTCGCTTCTATATTAAACGGGATGGACAAAACGGCGCTGGACGCGTATGGACGGAGCCAGATAGACCTGTTCTGGCTTGTAAAGACAGACCATGCCGCATATGCGGAAATTGCACAGGCTTATAATGAGGACGGGACTTACGTCAGATGCAAGGATGGCGCGCAGGCTGGACAGAATGGGCAAGTCACTATGTGCAGCAGTAAATTAAAAGGACGGATGGATACCAGACGGATTGTCCATTCGGCAGCCTACCAAAAATACTGCGCGTCCTTGTATCAGGATATTGCGGAACAGATAGATTTCGAAAATGCGCAGAAGATATTGGTGCTTGGGACAGAGGAGTTTATGTATCCTGCGCTTTATGTGGCAGACAGAATAGAGGCGCGGGGGAATGATGTCCGCTTTCACGCGACAACGAGAAGTCCGATTGCCGTGAGCAGTGCGGAAAATTACCCGTTCCACACAAGGTATGAGCTTGCAAGCTTTTATGACAGCAGCCGCACGACGTATCTCTATGAACTGCAAAAATATGACATGGTTGTCATTATTACGGATGCGCAGGGAGACACGGCAGCGGGAATGGAAACACTGTATCGTGCTTTGGCAGCCAGTGGAAATGAACGGATTTATTTCTTTCAGCTGTAATGGGCGGGACGTCGCCCATAGGCTGAACGGTTAGCGAAAATGAGGATTTTTAGGAAAGGACGTGATAACGGTGAAAGAAAAGCTGGACAGAACATTGGGAATGTATTCTGCACTGATGATTAGCATTGGTACAATGATTGGTTCTGCCATCTTTGTTCTGGCAGGAACAAGCTATGCGACAGCGGGGCCGGGCGCGTCGCTTGCCATTTTTCTGGCAGGCATTGCGGCGGTGTTCACGGGACTGTCTTTTGCGGAGCTGGTGACAGTTATTCCAAAGGCGGGCGGCGGCTATGTCTATGTGAAGGAGGCCACGGGCAACAACATTATCGGCTTTATCTGCGGGTGGGGATTCTGGCTTGGTTATGCCATGTCGTGCGGACTGTTTGCACTGGGATTTGGAAACTTTATCAACTATATTTTTCCGTTTATTCCGCAGATGGCGGCGGCGTATCTGCTTGTCGTCTACGTTATGTTTACGAACATAAAAGGAACAAAAAGCTCCGGCACGTTACAGAATGTTATCACAACGGTGCTGATTGCACTGCTGGCGCTTTATGTTATCGCGGGAATTTTCCACTTGGACATGGAAAACCAGAAGCCGTTTACCCCGCGGGGGATGTCGGGCGTTTTCAACGCGATGGGGTTTCTGTACATGACGTATATCGGCTACGGACTCATAACGACTGCGAGCGAGGAGGTCATCGAGCCGGAGAAGACGATTCCGAAAGCGATTTTAATATCGATTGCGGCAGTTATCGTGATAAAGACTTCCGTATTCTTTATCGGCTGCGGCATTATTCCGTGGCAGCAGCTTGTGCCGGAGGTTACCAGTACGCCCATGATTGACACGGCAGCTTACATGGGCGGGGCAGTTGGCGGCTATTTGTTTGCGTTCGCCGGAATACTGGCAACGCTTTCATCCATTAACACGGCAGTCATGGCATCTTCGCGGACGTCCTTTGCGATGGCGCGTGACCAGCGTCTGCCAAGTCTGTTCAAGACAATTAACAGGACGACAAAGACCCCTGTTTTTTCGATTGTTGTCTCGTCCGTCATCGTTTTTGCTGCTGTGACAATCCGTGATCTGGAACACATCTCGACAGTCACAAGCATTTTTTCGCTGACAGGCTACAGTCTGGTCAATGTGGCGCTGATTATCTTCCGGCAGAAAAAGCCGGAGCTGGAACGAAAGTTCCGCGTTCCCCTTTATCCGATAACACCTTTACTCGGCATTGGGATGAATCTGTTCCTGATTTGCAATCTGGCGATATCCGACCGTCCGGCATTGATAATAGCAGTTTGCGTGATTGGAGCCGGAATCATTTACTATTATCTTGTCATGCCGAACCTCAAGTATGCGTCCAAGGGAATATCCATTGTCGATATTCCTGAAATAAAGGAGCATAAGAAAGATAATCGGAAAAACGAAATCGTCATTCCGGTTTCCAATCCGAAGACTGCAGATGGTCTGCTGGATTTTGGCAGAAAGATTGCCCTGTCGGAGGAAAGCACGACGGTTGTTCCTGTGAAGGTCAATGTGTTTCCGGATAACCTTTTGACAATCGCAGATTATGATACGATGATGCAGTCGATGGGCGTACAGGATATTGTCGTGCAGAAGCTCAAGGCGTATGAGGCGGAATCCTGTATGCGGCCTGTGCTGATTAACTCGAGGGATGCATTCCACGCGATTATGTCCGTGGTGAAAAAGGAGAAAAATCCGCTTGTCATTATGGGATGGCACGGTTCCGGTCTGGCAAAATACATGCATGGAAACATTACATACCGGATGCTTCAGGAGGCGCCTGCGGATGTCGGCGTCCTGCGGATGCAGAAGCAGGACATGGAGTTTAAAAACATCCTGTTCCCATACGGCGGCGGAAAATATTCCAAAATGACGGCAAAGGTGGTCAACAGGATAGCCAATGCCTACGGCGCAAAGATTACACTTCTGAATGTGGTGGATCATGAGGAGGATGTGGAGAGCACAAAGGCGTATCTGGACAAATCCGCGGCGAAATTCGACCAGCCTACAAAGATTATGGTGTGCAGCGGCGACTTGATTGAGAAAGTGGTATCGTTCTCCGGTCAGTATGACCTTATTATTATGGGCGCGTCCCTTGACTGGGGAATTCAGGAGGTCGTTACCGGATTTCGGACGGACAAAATCATGGAGCAGGCAAAGTGCTCGGTACTGATTATCAAAAGCTATGACATTTTCCTTCAGAGGAAGCGCGTGCGTGGTTTCCTCAACAGGACAAGAAATGCCATACATCAATAAAGCAATATAAAAAGTTAGGGCGTGTTTGTACAACAGACATGCCCTAACTTCTTTCGTCATCCGGATGGAAAACCAACAGATCCTGTATTTTGCAGTCGAGTGCGGTACATAATTTGCAGAGGACTGCGACATCCAGTCTTGTAACATTGTTTGTGCAGTAATTATCAATTTGTTTCCAATTCATTTCAGCCTTATGGGATAGTTTGTTTTTGTTTAATCCCCGTTTTTCCAACAGTTCGTCCAGTTTAATTTCTAAATGGCCAAATCCTTCTTCCAACGCGATTTCCTCCCCTCTGGACAGACTACGTATTTGTTATTTTCGACTTTATTCTATCAAATTTTCCATAGATTGACAACAAGAAATTTGCAAAAATGTAATACGATGGTAACAGTTCAGCCCAGGACTTTGCACTGGCTGCAAAGTCCGTGAAATAACATATAGGTAGAGATGCATCAAGCCACCACGAAGTGGTTTTGCATGGCTTGATGCCTGTAACAGGAAGCCGAAGGCTGAACTGTTACATACGATGGTATTCGTTGGGCTTTCCTGCGGGATGCGTCAGGAACGACAACGGACGACATGGTCGTTTCGTGTCGAAAAGTGTAAATCGGTTTTTCTTGTTATTTTGTATAATACTTGGTATAGTGTGATAAGAGACGATAATTAGTCGTATATTGACAGATACAGAACTTTAAGGGACGAATGACAAGAAAGGGGATAAAAATGGAGCTGAACTACTTTAAGGATAAGATGTTTGATTTACTAAATGATGCAGACAACATGGAAATCAGGGATATCGTGGTGAATGACAGGAAAAATGTCATTATGGTACAGCTGGCGGATGGCAGTGTCTTTGCGCTGGAGTGCCGCCGGCTGATGTCTGCACAAAAGAGAAAAACGAGCGCGGCAATGGGAAATGTGCGTGTCTGCTGGATGCGCAACAGAGGCGTGAAATAAAATCGTGTGCCATACATAAATTTATGAGAACTCCGCATAATACGAAAAGAAAATGCTTGGTTTGAAAACGGAGGAATCATGAAAAAGGATTACAGTAAATTGTGGACACTGTTCCGCTCTATGTTTGTATTGAGCGCCTGCACTTTTGGCGGTGGCTTTGTCATCGTATCTCTTATGAAAAAGAAGTATGTCGAGGAACTTGCATGGCTTGAGGAGGATGAGATGCTGGATGTGACGGCGATAACGCAGTCCGCACCGGGACCGCTTCCTGTCAACGCCTCTGTTATTATCGGTTACCGGATAGCAGGGATTGTCGGTTCCTTGACAGCGATTCTCGGAACAATTCTTCCCCCGATGGTTATTATTTCGGTTATTTCACTATTCTATGACCAATTCCGTACAAATCCTTATATTGCTGTCGCACTGCAGGTCATGCGTGCCGGTGTCGCAGCAGTAATTTTTGACGTGGTGATAAATCTGGCGACAAATGTCGTGAAGACAAGGCGCGCTTTATATATTGCGATGATGGTGATTGCTTTTGTGACAACATACCTGTTGGATGTGAGTGCAATGATTATTATTTTTGCATGTCTTGGAATCGGGATAGCAGATTTGATTGTCACGCTTAAAAACGGAAAGGAGTCATAAATGCTGTTATTAAAATTGTTTTTTGCTTTTATTCAGGTCGGACTGTTCAGCGTGGGTGGCGGATACGCCGCAATTCCACTGATTCAGGAGCAGATTGTAAACATTCACGGGCTGATGACCATGGAGGAGTTTTCTGATTTAATCACTGTGGCGGAGATGACGCCGGGACCCATTTCCATCAATTCCGCAACCTTTGTAGGAATGCGGATTGCGGGGATTCCGGGAGTTCTCATCTGCACGGTGGGATGTATTATCCCGTCTTTTATCATCTGCCTTGCGCTGGCACATTTTTACTATAAATACCGCACAGTCAGCGGCGTACAGATTGTGCTGGGCTCCCTGCGCCCGGCTGTCGTGGCGCTGATTGCCTCGGCGGGTGTCTCCATCCTGATGCTGGGTCTGTTTCAGGCTGAGCTGCCGGACATTATACTGCGTGACGTCAGGCTTGTGGAGCTGGTTATTTTTGTCGGCGCACTTGTGATTCTGCGGAAGTTCAAAGTTAGCGCAATCACCATTATTTTCGGAAGCGGTGTCGTCGGTACGGTGGCCTATATGCTGATGGGGGCAGTCACATAAAAGGATATGGGGTGATGGAAAAGATAGGTAATGCAAAACAAAGGGGGTAGCCATGGCAGAGAATATAAATCAGATTTTGGAAAAGCAGGATTACTATGAGATTCGTCTGGAAAGCATCGGCGGGCTGGGGGCAAATCTTTGCGGGAAAATGCTGGGAGAGCTGGCAGTCAGATATCTTAATCTAAACAGTGCGGCATTTTCGAGTTATGGTTCGGAAAAGACTGGAACGCCCGTGAAAGGGTATATCCGTTACTGTCTGCCGGAGAAGGAAATCCGGATACATGCTCCAGTGGTTCTTCCGCACCTTCTGGCAGTGTTCCATCAGGCGCTGGTGCAGGATAAGGGTGTGTGGAAAGGATGCAGCGAGCAGACAAATGTTCTTATAGCGCTTGACGAGGGGCGTGAAAATCAAATCAGCGGACTTCCGAACCATGTCAAAACGTGTTATGTGGTAAATGCCCGCCGGATTGCAATGGAGTCAAAGTCGCGTGTCAATGTGGTGATGCTTGGGGCGATTGCAAAAGTGATGGGCGTTGAACGGCTTGAGGATGTCCGCGAGATCTGCAGGGACAGTCTCGGCAGAAAATATCCGGATGCACTGGAAGGAAATCTGCGCGGTCTGGAAAGCGGCTATGAACAGGTGCGGGAACTGCCATTACATGCAGAAACGCCCTCCGGAAACGAAAGACAGTGCGGGGACGGTCAGGAGTGGGGGTATGCGACAGCTCCCATAGGCGGTGTCAATCCGCGCTTTGGCAATACGGCTGTCGCGGATTTGTCTCCGTCACGGCAGGGTTATATTCCCGTCTTTATCAAGGAGCGCTGCATTAACTGCGGGCTGTGTGACACAACCTGCCCGGATATGGTGTTCCAGTTTTCCAAAGGGGAATACAACGGTAAGGAAATGATGGTCAATCAGGGGCTTGACTATTACCACTGCAAGGGCTGTATGCGGTGTGTCAATGTCTGTCCGGTGAATGCGCTGGTGCAGGGAGCGGAGGCGGAGCATGCGCAGAAACAGCACTTTATACCCAATCAGGATATGCTGCGCGCGCCGGAGGATTATGTGGAATCGGGACCGGACGGCTATATCACCTCCGAATCCTATTTGACGGAAGTCAGGATGGAAGGAGGCGAGGTATAGTGGAAAAACAGGTTATGGAATATGCGAACGGAAATGAGATGGCGGCAATTGCAATCAAGCAGATTGGCTATGATTTGATGGGATATTATCCGATTACGCCATCGACCCAGATTGCCGAAAATCTCGATGCGATGCGTGCGGCGGGGGACACCGATCTGATCATGATTGCCGCCGAGGGCGAGCACAGCGCGGCGGGAATCTGCTATGGAGCGGCCGTGGGCGGCGGCAGGGTCATTAATGCCACAAGCGCGAACGGTCTGTTGTATGCGCTGGAACAGTTTCCGGTTCAGTCGGGAACGCGGTATCCGATGGTGATGAACGTGGCCTGCAGGACGGTTTCCGGCCCCTTGTCCATCAAGGGCGACCACAGTGACATTATGTATCTGCTGAACGCCGGATGGCCGATTTTGTTTGCCCATACCGTACAGCAGGTCTACGACTTTAACGTGATTGCAATCAGGCTTGCAGAGCAGGTTCGTCTTCCGGTGGTGGTTGCATACGACGGATTTTTTACAAGCCATCAGAAAAGGCGGTGCATGCGGTTTGAAAATGATGAGACTGTGCGGCAGTTTGTCGGACAAAAGCGGGAGGACTATCCGTTTTTGGATCTGAATCAGCCAGTTACGGTTGGGTCTTATATGAACGAACCCGATATCATCAACAACCGGTATCAGCTTCATCTTGCCATGAAAGAGGCGTCTGAGAGGATTCCGGAGCTGTTCGATGCGTACAGCAGACTTTCCGGCAGGAAATATGAAACCGTGGAAAGTTATTTCCATGAGGATGCAGAGGAGCTCTTGGTGCTTCTGGGATCTTCGTATGAGACGGCAAAAGAAGGCGTGGACAATCTGCGCAGGCGCGGCGGCAAAGCAGGTGCGGTGACATTAAATGTGCTGCGTCCGTTTCCGGAAAAGGAACTGTATGCCGCCTGCGAAAAGGCAAAGGACATCTTGGTTGCCGACAGGCAGGACAGCTATGGCGCGTGGGGCGGCAACCTGTCGCTTGAGGTGCGTGCCATGATGCAGAAATTTGGTGGAAAGGCAAAAATCAAGAGTCTTGTCTACGGACTTGGCGGGATGGATTTTTTTGCGGAGGATGCGGAAAAGATGTTTGGCATCCTAAAGAATCCGGAGACACCGGATTTTGAATATTACGGGGTCACTGCCGGAGACACAGGGAAAACAGCGGACAAGGGAAATTTCTTTGCCCCGCTGACAAGAGACCGAACCGGGATTGGTGCGACAATCGTACACAAAGAGGCATCCGGCGAAGTGCAGGTCAAGGGCGGCGCTTTGAATGCCACCGCAGCGATGCCCAAACGCATTGCGCCCGGCCATGGGGCATGTCCCGGATGCGGGATTCCGGTAAACTTAAATCTGCTGCTGCGGGCGATTGAAGATCCGGTGGTTCTTCTGTTTCAGACAGGATGCGGCATGATTGTGACGACCGCATATCCGCGGACAAGCTTTAAGGTGCCGTATCTTCACAATCTGTTCCAGAACGGAGCGGCAACACTCAGCGGATTGGCAGAAATCTGTTACCGCAAACAGAAAAAAGGAGAAATACCGCCGGGAGATATCGTGTTCGTGATGGTGAGCGGAGACGGCGGCATGGATATCGGTATGGGCTCTGCCATCGGGACAGCGCTGCGGGGACACAGAATTCTTCTTTTTGAGTATGACAACGGCGGCTACATGAATACCGGCTACCAGTTGTCATACTCGACGCCGAAGGGGGCAAGAAGCGCGACATCCCATGTGGGTAAAATGCAGTATGGAAAAACATTTTTCCATAAGGATATGCCCCGCATTATGGCGGCGACAGGGATTCCCTATATCGCTACGGTGGCAGAATCCAATCCCACGGACTTTATCAAGAAGGCGGCAAAGGCGGCATACTATGCAAAGACAGAGGGGACGGCGTATGTCAAGGCACTGTCGGCATGTCCCCTGAACTGGAACGACAATCCGGCGACAGAGCGGCGCGTCATCGAGGCAGGGGTAAACTGCTGTTACTTTCCGCTGTTTGAGATAGAACGGGGGAAAACGACACTGAATTTTGATCCGGATGCGGCGGGCAAAAAGATTCCTGTCACCGACTGGCTCGCCATGATGGGACGCACCAGACACTTGTGCAGAGAGGAGTACAGACCTGTGGCGGAGAGTCTGCAGCAGGAGATTGACAGAAGATTTCAACGGTTAAAGCAGGAAGTGTGAAAAATGTTCACACGGAAGTTTGAGAAAGGAGAAAGGTGATTAAAATGGCAGAAAACAGTGTATTTGTAAAGAACAGCGAGGAAATTTTGTATCTTGTGTCGGGAAAGGAGGATGCGCTGAAACAGGCAGTCGGTGACAAGTTTACGTTTCTGGACAGCAAAGCCGCGGAAGGCGCAGGGGAGAAACACATTCCTGTCGTAGAGAAGAACGGACAGAAAATCACGGTAAAGGTAGGCAGCGTATTTCACCCGATGACGGATGAACACAGCATCGTCTGGATTTTTCTGGAGACAAAGAAAGGCGGACAGTTTATGACACTGACGCCGCAGGACGAGCCTGTGGCACAGTTTGTGCTTGCAGACGGCGACACAGCCTGTGCGGCATACGCATACTGTAACCTGCATGGATTTTGGAAAACGGATATTTTGTAATTATATTGGATTTTTTGTAAAAATATAGTAGAATATATGGAAACGGAGCCAACACAAAATGTTTTGCGGTTGGCTCCTTGACGTATAAGAGATAGGGAGTGAGAAAATGTCACAGAATGCAAAAGAGAACCTGATAACCCAGCCGCCTGCGCGGAGCCTTTTTTTCTTTGCGCTGCCAATGATTATCGGAAACTTGTTCCAGCAGTTTTACAATATGGCGGACTCCATTATTGTGGGAAAGCTGGTGGGGGAGGATGCGCTGGCGGCAGTGGGGGCATCGTATTCATTTACGACGGTATTCATCATGATTGCGATAGGGGGCGGAATCGGCGCGTCCGTGCTTACGAGCCAGTATCTGGGCGCAGGAAAGCACAAGGAAATGAAAAGTTCGGCGTACACGTTTCTGATATCGTTTGCTGTGTTCAGCACGATTCTTGCGGTGCTGGGCTTTTTTATCAATCCGACAGTCCTGCGGATGCTCAGGACACCGGACAATATAATGGAGGATGCCGCCGCGTATCTCCAGATTTATTTTATCGGTCTGCCGTTTATGTTTATGTACAATATTTTGTCGGCGAATTTCAATGCGCTTGGCAGGTCGAAGATTCCGCTCTGGCTGCTGATTTTTTCCTCCATCCTCAATATTGTGCTGGATTTGTGGATGGTGGGGATGCTGGGGCTTGGGGTTTCCGGCGCCGCTGCGGCAACCGTGATTGCGCAGGGGATTGCTGCGGTGATTTCGTTTGTCATCCTGATGCGGCTGTTCGCCGCGTACAGAACCGAGGGCAAGGCGGAGCGTTTCCGCGGCGACATGTTTGTGACCGGAGTTAAGATTGCCGTCCCATCCATTATACAGCAGTCTATCGTGAGCATCGGCATGCTGCTTACACAGTCGGCAGTCAACCGCTTTGGCTCATCCGCGCTTGCGGGATATTCGGCAGGAATCCGGCTCGAGTCAATCTGCATCGTGCCGATGATTGCGACAGGCAATGCAATGTCCACATTCACGGCGCAGAATCTAGGGGCGGGGAAAGCGGAGCGTGTGCGGCAGGGATATCATGCGGCGTATGGCATCATCATTGCATTTGGCATCGTGATTGCCGCAGTGTCGCAGCTGTTTTACGCCCCGATTTTGTCGGCTTTTGTCGAACAGGGGGAGTCGGCAGTGGCGTTTGAGACAGGAACGGCATATTTTCGGTTTATCGGTTTTTTCTTTTCTTTTCTGGGATTTAAGGCAATAACGGACGGAATCCTGAGAGGCGCGGGCGACATCAAGGTCTATATGTTCGCGAACCTCGTGAACCTCACAATCCGTGTTGCCGTGGCACAGCTATGTTCGCCCATATGGGGGATTGCGCTGATATGGTACGCGGTGCCCATGGGATGGGGGGTAAATTATCTGATATCATATTTCTGGTACAGGACAGGCAATTGGAAAAACGCTGTTCTCGTAAAAACTGGTTTGAAATAAAATTATATTTTTATAGACAAAATATGTAGAAACTTGTAGAATATTAATATCTGTTTAAGCATAGAGATTGTATTTCGCAGAATTTTCTATATATTTTGTTTATTTCGGTATTACATAAGTAACTGCGAAAGAAAGGCAGGAATTATGCATGTATTTATATCGCATTCTTCAAATGACGCGGCGTGCGCACAGGAAGTATGCGCATTGCTGGAGAACGGGGGACACAGGTGCTTTATTGCGCCGCGGGATATCCGGTCCGGAAGGGAGTATGCGGAGGAACTGATACTAGGGATTGAGCGCTCTGATGTCATTGTCTTGCTGATGACCAATGCTGCGAACCGCTCGCCGCATGTGCTGCGTGAGGTGGAGCACGCTGCGAGCAGCGGGATTCCGATTATGGTGTATCAACTAGAGGATGTGGAACTCACGAAGTCGATGGAGTATTTTCTCATGACGAACCAGTGGGTGAACCGGAATCCGGAGGAGGGCATCCGGAAAATTCTCAAGTGTGTAAATGATATGCAGACAGAGACGCATAAAAACATAACGCAGGAACTCGAAGGGGGCGGTGCGGAAGTCACGGCAGTCTCGGGGGAAAAGAGCCGTACAGCGAAACCGTTCCAAAGAAAGCTTCTGATTGCCGCGCTTTGCGTCTTTGCCGTGTTAATGGCTGCAGTGATTTATTACATGAACGGAATGCGGCGGGTGCAAGGGGATATTGCGCTTGGGAGTACGGTGACGCTAGGCACATATAACGGGGAACCTGTCAGCTGGCGGGTGATTCATCTATCGGAAGATGAATCGAAGGCTGTTCTTATCACAGAGCAGATTGTCACGATGAAAGCGTATGACGCAGCGCAAAGCGAGCGCTATAACATGGATCAGGGAGTGGATTACTGGAAGTACACAAGTGATGATTTTGCGGATAAGGCTATTGAGGCAAAGGTGCGCGGAAATAATGCGTGGCGCAGCTCCTGCATCCGCACATGGCTCAATTCGGACGAACAGGTTGTAAGCTATGAGGGCGGCGTTCCGTCTGGCAGAGTGATGTCCGACATGAAAAACGCATATGACCACGAGGCGGGGTTCCTGTATGGTTTTACGCAGCAGGAGCGGGACGCCATTGTCGTGACGCAGGTAAAAAGTAAGGGAAATGTGCTTTCTGGGGACAGCGCGCGGGCGACGGACGACAAGGTTTTTCTGCTGGATATGGAAGAACTGGAATGGCTTCGGGAAGCGGATGTCAGTATTCTGGCAAAACCGACCGATGCGGCAGTCCGTCAGGACGCGACACAATGGTACCGTGCGTATGCGCTTGATTTGGGTACAGAATACTATTTCTGGTGGCTGCGGGAGCCTGTCGAAGGCAGTGTCAGCCAGTGCCGTATCGTGTCAAACGGCGTTTCGGGGGAGGCCGTGACCGCCCAGACAGTTGGCGTGGAGGGCTTTGGAATCAGGCCGGCGGTGACCGTTGACGTGGATGCGCTCGCGGAGCTGACAGAACGATAAAGACTGGAACGACGATTAAAAGGAAAGAGTGGAGATTCCAATGAGATTAAAAAATTTGAATCAATATCAAAACATCGTGATTCAGATGCACGACAATCCGGATGCGGACGCAGTAGGCTCGGGGTATGCGCTTTACCGGTATTTTCAGTCACAGGGGAAGGACGTGCGGCTGGTATATGGCGGCTTTTCCAAAATTACAAAGAGCAATATCTGTATGCTGATCGACAAGCTGCATATTCCGGCAGAGTATCTGAACGAGCCGGATGTGTCTGTCGGGATTCCGGAGCTTCTGCTGACCGTGGACTGCCAGTATGGGGAGGGGAATGTTCAGCATATGGATGCTGCCAATGTCGCGATGATAGACCATCATAATACAGGGCGTGCGTCCGATGAGATGTGTGAAATTCGCAGTAATATTGTAAGCTGCTGTACCATCTGTTACGATCTTTTGAAGGCGGAGGGGTATGATGTTAACAGGGATATCGCGGTTTCAACGGCGTTGTATTATGGTCTTTTTATGGACAGCAACGAGCTTTCCGAGGTAAGGCATCCGCTTGAGCGCGACATGCTCGACTTTTTGAAGATTGATGAGCAGCTCTTCAACCGTATCACCCACGCGAATTTTACGCTTGAGGAGTTTGAGACTGCGGGAATGGCAATGCTGCGGTACAATTATAACGAAAAGAAACGCCTTGCAATCATTAAGGCAAAGCCATGTGATCCCAATATTCTCGGACTGGTCGGCGATTTTGTGCTGCAGGTTGACAGCATTGACGTTTGCATTATTTTTAATGAGCTGCCGGAAGGGTATAAGCTGTCGGTCAGAAGCTGCAGTCCGGAGGTTGCGGCAAACGATATGGCAGGATTTCTGGTTAGGGATATCGGAAGCGGCGGCGGGCATCTGGACAAGGCGGGCGGCTTTATCAGCATGGGAAAATATAATGAAAAGTATGCGAGCATGGGAATTGATACCTATATTTTTTCTAGGGCGGAGGCTTATTATGACAGCTGTGAGGTGATTGTCGCCGGAGAGGGCGTCAAGAATCCGGAAACATTTACGCTGTACAGAAAGCTGCCGGGTGTGTACGGCTACGTAAAAACACTGGATTTTCTGGAGCCGCAGACAGAATGCAAGATTCGCACATATGAGGGGGATGTCGCTGTGACGGCTTCGGAGGATATCTATGTGATGATTGGCCTTATGGGCGAGGTATACCCGATTCAGCGCGATAAGTTTGTGCAGAAATATCTGCCCAAGGACGAGGCGTTTTATCAGGAATTTGACTATGCGCCATCCGTTGTGGACACGGCATTATCCAAAAAATATGAGCTTATGCCGCATGCCAGACAGTGTGTGCGGAGGGAGGCGTCGCATATCTATGCAAAACAGCTCGAAATTCCGGCAAAGGTTTTTTCCAAGTGGAATTACGAGAAGTATATGTACGGCGATGTGGGAGATTATATCTGCTATTCCCCAAGTGACAAGACGGATGTGTATATCGTCAAAAAACAGATTTTTGAGAAATCCTACTGTATGTTATAGTTATGGTACGCATTTCTGCCGGATTTATGGCAGTCCATTAAAAAAAGCGGGATTTATCAGATAAAATGATTGTAGATTGTGCAGTTATGTGCTATATTTAGACACGGATGGTATTCGGACGAAAATGATTTCGCGAAAGAAACTATACCCATTATGACAAGCATAAAGAATTGATGAAAACATCATACACAGCAGCGAAGCTTATATTTACCGGCAGGTAGAGTGAGACTTTATTATCCCTTGTCTTGGAACAAAAGGAAAAAGGAGGGATGTGTATGGCAGTGGGATTTATTGGTGCGGGAAAAGTCGGTTTTTCCCTCGGCAGATATTTTTCCGGACACAGTATCAAGGTGTCCGGGTATTACAGCAGAAACCCGAAGTCCGCCCGTGAGGCGGCAGACTTTACCGGTACAGGTTTTTACGCGTCAATTGACGACCTGATACGGGATAGTAAAGTGATATTTATAACGACTCCGGATGATGCCATAGGGCAGATTTGGGAGCAGTTAAAGGCTGCAAATATTTGTGACAGAATTGTCTGTCATTGTAGTGGTGTTTTGTCATCAGAAATCTTTTCGGACATTTCCGCGCCGCGTTACCGGTGCAGGGGATATTCTATCCACCCGCTTCTTGCAGTAAGCAGCAGGCTTGATTCGTACAAGGAGCTATCCAACACATTATTTACAATAGAAAGCAGCGCAAATGACGGCGCTGCCAGACATTCAGAGACGCAGACGGACGAAATAGATGCGATATTCTGCGCATGCGGCAACCAAGTAATTCATCTGCGCCCTCAGGACAAGGCGAGATACCACGCTGCCGCAGTGATGGCGAGCAATCTGGTGCTCGGGCTTGCCCAGACGGCAGCGGAGGAACTGCAAAACTGCGGTTTCTCAAGGAAGGATGCGCTGGGGGCGCTCGTGCCGTTTATGCAGAGGAACGTGGCACATCTCGAAAACCATACGCCGGAGGAAGTCCTGACAGGTCCGGTTGAGCGGGGCGATGTGCAGACGGTATGCACGCATCTGGAAACGCTCGTGGCGGAGAACAGGGAAATTTACCGTCTCCTTTCCGGAAAAGCGTTAGGGCTGGCAAAGAAAAAGAATCCGGAAAGGGACTACCGGGACATGGGTGAGAGATTGAAAAGTAAGGAGGATGTATGATGACAGGAAAGAACACAGTTGCAACAGTACAGGAGCAAAAAAGGAACGGTGACAGGATTACAATGCTGACTTGCTATGACTATTCCATGGCAAGGCTGATGGATGAGGCAGGAATCAACACACTTTTGATTGGCGACTCGCTTGGAATGACCATTCTGGGCTATGAAGACACCTTGTCCGTCACTATGGAAGATATGATACACCACGCGGCAGCAGTGGCAAGAGGGGCGAAAAACGCCCTGATTGTCTGTGACATGCCGTTCATGTCCTATCAGGTTTCCGTCGAGGAGGCTGTGCGCAATGCGGGAAGGCTGATGAAAGAGGGGCGTGCAAACATGGTAAAGCTTGAGGGCGGTGCATCCGTGTGCCCGCAGATTGAGGCAATTGTGAAAGCCTCGATACCAGTCTGTGCACATCTGGGACTGACCCCGCAGTCCATCAATGCGTTTGGCGGGTTCAAGGTACAGGGAAAGACCGAGGATGCCGCCAGAGAGATTGTGGAGGATGCAAAGGCAATCGAGCGGGCGGGCGCTTCCATGGTAGTGCTTGAGGGAATTCCGGCACCGCTTGCGGAATTGATTACAAGGACACTCTCCATCCCGACAATCGGCATTGGCGCAGGCGCTGCGTGCGATGGACAGGTGCTGGTTTATCAGGATATGCTTGGGATGTTTCAGGATATCAAGCCCAAATTTGTCAAGACGTTCGCCGATACCGGAAGCTTTATGAAAAAGGCGTTCGCAGACTACATTTCAGAGGTGAAAAGCGGTGTTTTTCCCGCAGTGGAACATACGTACAAGATTGACGAAGGCGTGATGGAAAAGCTGAATAAGGAGTATATCGTATAGGAAGCCGAAGGCTGAACAGTTACAATATAATAAAAGCAGGAGGTTATCATATGAAAATAGAATCTACAGTCAATGCGGTTAGAAATCAGGTAAAGGAGTGGAGAAAGTCCGGTCTGACCGTTGGTTTTGTGCCCACGATGGGATATCTCCATGAGGGGCATGCAAGCCTCATACAGGCGGCAAGGGAGAATAATGACAAGGTGGTTGTGAGCATTTTTGTCAATCCGATGCAGTTTGGGCCGACAGAGGATTTGGCGAGCTATCCGCGGGATTTGGAGAAGGACAGCGCCCTTTGTGCCAGTCTCGGCGCAGATTTGATTTTCCATCCGGAGCCGGAGGAAATGTACCATGAGGGCTTCAGCTCCTATGTGGATATGGACGTGCTGACGCAGGAGCTTTGCGGATTGAGCCGTCCCGTACATTTCAGGGGGGTGTGCACCGTAGTCTGCAAGCTGTTTCACATTGTTGCGCCGGACAGGGCTTATTTTGGACAGAAAGATGCACAGCAGCTTGCGGTTATCCGCCACATGGCGGACGACCTCAACATGGACATAGAGATAGTGGGATGCCCCATTGTACGCGAGGAGGACGGGCTTGCAAAAAGTTCCCGAAACACGTATCTGTCAGAAGATGAGCGCAGGGCGGCGCTGATTCTGAGCAAAAGTATTTTTCTGGGAAAAGAGCTGGTGGAAAAGGGCGAGACGAGCACAGAGAAGATAGTGGATGCCATGAAAGAACGAATTGCCTCGGAGCCGCTTGCAAGAATCGACTATGTAAAGGCAGTCGACGGACGCACCATGCAGCAGATTCAGACAGTACAGAAGCCGATGCTTGTGGCGATTGCAGTCTACATCGGAAGCACGAGACTGATTGACAATTTTATCTGGGAATAAATTTTGCGGATTATTTAAGATTATGGTATATAAGGAACTGTAGAAAAATAAGTAGTGCGTCCGACAATGCGGGATGGGAAAGGAGCGTTAACATGCAGATACAATTATTAAAGAGCAAAATACACCGTGCTACTGTAGTGCAGGCAGAGCTGAACTACGTCGGCAGCATCACGGTGGACGAGGAGCTGCTGGAAAAATCAGGGATTTACGAGTACGAAAAAGTACAGATTGTGGATGTGGACAACGGAAGCAGATTTGAGACATACACCATTGCGGGCGAGCGCGGCAGCGGCATGATTTGCCTGAACGGGGCGGCGGCGCGCTGCGTTTCCGTCGGGGACAAAATTATCATTATGGCGTATGCGCAGCTGGACGCCGCGGAAGCAAAGGAACATAAACCGACAGTGCTCTTTGTCGATGACAACAACCGAATCACACGCGTGACAAATTATGAGAAACATGGAAGACTTGAGGATATGGAATGAAAAAGGGAAAGCAAATTTCCCTTTTTTTATGGGTATGTACATGATATAATTTGTTTGAATCATAATTTATTGATAGAAACGGAACTTTTTGGAAAGGATGTGGCGAGATGGGACTGTCAGAAACAGAGCGGCGAAAAGAGGAAAAAATAAACGGTGTGATTTACGATATGTCACCGTCTCCAAATTTCCGGCATGGAATCATTAACAGCAATATCCATACAATAATAAAAAGCGGGTTAAAAAACAGCTTGTGCATGGTATCCATGGAAAATCTTGATTTCAGGTATCATCCTGAAGTAAATGATGATTACCTTTGTCCGGACATCATGATTGTGTGCGACCGCAAACATTTAAAGGGCGGCTCTTATGACGGAGTGCCAAGGTTTGTTGCCGAGACATTGAGCCACTCGACAGCAAAGCGGGATAAGACAGTGAAAAAAGATGTCTATGAGAGAGCGGGCGTGGAGGAATACTGGATTGTATCACCGCAGGGAGCTATCGAGATTTACTATCTGGAAAGCGGAGAATATGTAATGGAGCAGAGTTATATGCTGCAAAAGGACAAGGAGGATGCGGACTATAACGCAGAAGTGGAAATCTGCCTGAGAGCGTTTCCACATATCAAAATGACGCTTGGGGATATTTTTGAGGGTGTTGACTGAACAGAATGTCGAATGGAAGGAAAAGTCGGAGGATGGATATGAGGAAAGAGAGAAAACAGATAGCAGCGTTGATATTGGCGGTTAGTATGCTGGGCGGGTGTGCCACACAGAGTACGCCGGAAACTCCAAAAACAGATGTTGCTGCCGAAACGACGCAGGAGCAGGCTGCGGAGAACGTGTCAGCTGCACAGACGGATGAATTGGTGGAGCCGGTAACGTATGAAAGCAGTCCGTATATCGGGGAGCGTCCGATTCTGATTCAAACGGCGGCAAAGAGTGAGGTACCGGATATAACCCCTTGTGTGGAGCCGTACACGCTGGAACCGGGGCTGGGCAATGTGGATAATTTGTGGCAGATATACGCGCTGCAGCAGGGCGGTGAGATAGCAGACAAATTTACCAGAAACGGCTTTGTCGTGTGCGGGACAGCGGGCTCTGAATTTTTCGAAGTATATGAGAATAACCGGTATGAGATGATTCCCAATTTTATAACAGTGGATTCCCTGATGCATACCTACCACCTATACTTTGCGTTTCTGTTAAAGACGATAGAGAAAGATTATCTGTCAGGAAGCATTCTGGAGTTAAGCGCCAGAATGCTCGATGACAGCATTGCCCAGTATGAGCAGCTCAAAGGCAGCGAGTGGGAGAGTGCGGCGAAGCGCAATGTCGCTTTTTTCACAGTGGGCAGTAAGCTATTGGATGAGAGCACGGCAGTTGCCCCCGACGTGGCGGATATCGTGTCCTATGAACTGGAAAATGTCAACAAGGCGGAGGGCATTGCCCAATCCCGAATATCAATGGAATTTGAAGACTACTCCCAGTATATTCCGCGTGGGTATTATGAGGGCGACGAGAAGCTGGAACAATATTTTAAGGCGATGATGTGGTATGGAAGGATTCACTTCACGCAAAAAGAGGAGGACATGGACAGGAGCGCGCTCCTGATAACAAAGGCGCTTGCTGACGATGCGGAGGCGTACCGCATCTGGGAGGGTGTCTATGCTGTGACATCATTTTTCAGCGGGGCAAGTGACGACCTTGGCGTGTGTGAGTATGCGCCGGTTATCCGCGCGGCATATGGTGAGGATATTTCCGTCAGCAGTCTTGCCGGAAACGAGGAGGCATTCCGGACATTTCATGACATGACAGCAAAGCTTCCGGCGCCGCAGATTAATTCCGTACCAATCTGGGAGGGAGAGGATAATATAATACCGGGCTTCCGCTTTATGGGACAGCGCTTTACGATTGACGCGGCTGTGATGCAGAACCTGATTTTTCAGGCTGTGGGTAAAAACAGCGCCGGAGATAAACGGATGCTTCCGGATGCGTTGGATGTGCCGGCAGCGCTTGGCAGCGACATGGCGTACCATATATTGGAAGACAGGGGGGCGACAGACTTTGTAGGTTACTCGGAAAACATGGAGAAGCTAAGGAGTGGACTGGCACAGGACAATCCGGCATTGTGGTCTGCAAGTCTCTATGCCGGCTGGCTGAACACGCTCCGTCCCCTGCTTGAGGTGAAAGGCGAGGGCTACCCCGTGTTCATGCAGAATGAAGAGTGGGTGAAAAAGGATCTGGAGTGCTTTGCCGGCAGCTACACGGAATTGAAGCACGACACGATACTGTACGCAAAACAGGTTATCGCGGAGATGGGCGGCGGGCTTGACGAGATTCCTGATGACAGGGGATACGTGGAGCCGGAACCGGTAGTGTATGCGCGTTTCATGGCACTTGCCGACCAGACGGCAGAGGGATTGAAAAAGTATGGAATGCTGGCGTCAAAGGATGAGGAAATGCTGACAATGCTGTCACAAATTGCCGCGCAGCTTTTCAACATTTCCATCAAGGAATTGCAGGAAGAGCTGCCGACAGATGAGGAATTCGAGTTTATCAGAAGCTACGGCGGCAGTATCGAGCATTTTTGGTATGAGGTCGCAAAGGATGCAAGCGACGAGGAGTATGTCAGCACGCCGGAGTATCCCGCCGCGATTGTGGCAGATATTGCGACAAATCCCGATGCGGGGACTGTGCTTGAGGCTGCCACAGGAAACCCATCCGAAATTTATGTCGCAGTGCGGGTTGACGGAAAAATAAAGGCTGCAAAGGGAAGCGTATATTCCTTTTATCAGTTTGAACATCCGATGTCTGACCGTCTGACAGACACCCGATGGCGTCAGATGATGGGATTCCAGTCGGATGACGACGGAAACTATAGTCAGGAGAGACCAGTTGAGAAACCCGAATGGACAGGGAGTTACCGATACCGATATGAGTGGTGGGAATAAATACCTGAACAGAAAAACGGTGAAATTGATGGCGCTGGCTTCAGCCGGCGCTATTGTGTTATTGTTTCTATGCCTGTACTTTTGTTCCTGCCCATTTCTTCCCAGTTGGGTTTCGTGGGATGACGGCTCGTTTTGTGACCGGACAGGCGTATATGAGACGGTTTTGAAAAACAGGAAAGTCACTGTAAAAAATGTCACTGGTGTCATTTGGAGCTCGCCGGAGAATGTGATGGTACAAAAGGCGCTTTCCTGTGATGCGGACAATGACCATATGGATGAACTTGTTCTTTTGTGCTGGAGAAAAGGGCAGTATGGTGCACACAAGCCATTCTGGGTCGAGGAAAACGACAATGGTTGGTCTCAGCACCTTTTTGTGTACGAGTATGCATCCGATACCGTCCAGCCAAAGTGGATGTCCTCCTACATCGGGCAGGATGTCGCGGATATTGTGTTCAACGGAAAGGAAGCGCCGTATACCCGACTCTGGTTTGAGGCGCCCAGCCATGAAATGAGCAGCTGGGTGTGGGATTCGTGGGGCTTTACAAGGGAGGACACAGAAATTTCGTTTGCCGTGTTTGGTGATATTCTGGCGCATGAGCCGGTTTACCGCTATGGTCTGCAGCATGACACGGCATTTGCATTTTTGTTTGAAAATGTGCAGGATATTATTTCGGACAGTGATGTCGCTGTCATCAATCAGGAGACCCCGCTGACCGACAGTCCGGAGCAGTTTTCTGATTATCCGCGTTTTGGAACGCCAGTCAATATCGGACAGGCAGTCGTGGATGCCGGATTTCATGTAGTCACATGTGCAACCAACCATGCACTCGACAGGGGAGCCGGCGGAGTGAACTTCACCAAAAATTTTTTTGAAAAAAATCATGTGAAATGTCTTGGCATTCAGACCACGGAGGAGAGAGACGAGAAACCGTATGAGGTGATAAGGAGAAACGGCGTCAGCTTTGCGCTGTTCAATTACACGTATGGCACAAACGGAATTCCGCTGCCGGATGACAGTCCCGATATGGTGCGTCTGTTTTCTGACGAGGAAAAGATACAGGGCGAAATCGCAGAAGCGAAATCCGTGGCGGATTTTGTGATTGTGTTCGCGCACTGGGGCACGGAAAATACGGACGAACCGGATGCATTCCAGCAGAAGTGGACACAGATATTTCTGGACAGCGAGGTGGACATTGTTGTCGGCACCCATCCGCACACATTGCAGCCCTTTGAGCTTCGCGCAGGCAGCAATGGGCATCGGATGCTTGTCTACTATTCCATTGGAAATTATATCAGCGCCCAGCCCGAAAAAAGCTGTGTGAAGGGCGGAATCGCGCAATTTACCATATCGCTGACCCCGCAGGGGTATCAGCTTGCGGCGTATGATTTGCAGCCGCTTGAGATTGTATGGCATCAAGGGGGGAAGTATACAGCGGAACCAAGGTACGACAGCTGATATTGTTTCGTTTTTTAACAGTTTCTTTGCAGAGGACAAAATAAATAAGAATTATGGTAACTATTCAGTACCCTCATAGTTACGAACAAAAATCCATGCAAAATCACCTTCGGTGATGGATTTTTGTCAGCTAAATCTACGTTTTTTCACGGCATCCGCAGTAAATGCGTATGCCTGCTGAACAGTTACGAATTATGACATAATGCTGTCATAGTTCCTATGATAAGATCGTTTATCGGAAGTGATTTCATTTCCGTTATGTTTCCAAAGAGAGGAGAAAATCGTGAAAATAGACCGTCTGGTTGCCGTCATGAACTATTTGCTGCGCCATGGGAAAACCTCCGCGCAGAAGCTGGCAAAGGAGTTTGAAGTGTCGGCAAGGACTATCGTGCGGGACATGGAAACGCTGGGGCAGGCAGGAATTCCGATTCAGTCAACGCAGGGGGCTGACGGCGGTTACAGCATTCTTGACACATATGTCATTGACAAGGCAATCATGAACCGTCAGGATTACGGACATATCATGATGGCGCTGTACGCATTGCTGAGTACCTACGCCAACAAAGGTGTCGCGCATACAATGGACAAGGTATTTCCCTTTTATGACAAGACAGACATTCCTGTTCGGCTCGATTTCAGCGTGGCAAACGAAAGACAGGAAATCAATGTGTATATCGCAATACTGGAACGTGCGATACGGCAGCAGAAGAAGGTTGCGTTTCGGTACACCAACAATGAAAACGAAGTCAGGCAGATTGAGGCAGAGCCGGTGCGGCTCGAGTTCAAGTGGTATAACTGGTATCTGACAGCTTTCTATGCCAAACATCAGGACTATTGCATGTTCAAGCTGGTTCGCATGGAGCAGCTTGAGGTGCTTGAACAGGAAAACACCATCAATCATGCGCACCGAGAGATTGTCATTTCGGATGAACGGAACGTGGTGACTGTGACCCTGCGCGGCAATGCAGGGATAAAGTCCAAGTGCAGGGAGTATCTGAACGGTGAGGTCAAGGAGGAGTGCGCGGACGGCAGCTTCGTGTATCAGTTTACCGCGCCTGAAAACGAGTTTTTCTGGTTCGGCGTCCTCCTGTCTTTTGGAAACAATGTTACAATACTGGAACCGCAGAGCGTGATTGACCGCATTGTGGCGGCATGTGACGCGGCAAGGAAACAATACAAGGAGGATGACAATGGATATTTATGAAAAATGCCCGCAGCTTGAAAATGAGAATCTGTTTATACGACTGATCGAATCAGAGGATGCGCAGGATTTGCTGGAAGTCTATGGCGACAAGTTTGCATTGCCCTTTTTCAACAGCGATAACTGCCATGGCAGCAGCTTTTACTGCCGGAACATGGAGGATATGGAAAACACGATAAAATACTGGCTGATTGAATACCACGAGAACCGGTGCTTTGTGCGTTTCTCCATTGTTGACAGGAAACAGGACAAGGTGATTGGTACTATCGAGATGTTTCACCGAAAGGCAGATGATTTTTACAATAACTGCGGAATCCTGCGGCTGGATTTGAGAAGAGACAGTGAAACGGCAGAACGGATATATGACATTTTATCCCTCATAACGACACCGTTCCACGACTGGTTTGCATGTTCGAAGATTGCAACCAAAGCGCCAGTGTACGCAGTAGACCGGATAGAGGCATTGCAGAAAGCAGGCTATGCGAAATCCGCAGAACCGCTTCTGGGGCATGATAAGACTGCATATTATGACTACTGGGTAAGGAACCGTTAACAAATAACACATCAATTAGACGGCGTCAAATGAACAAGTTATTTCTTAACAGAAAAAAGGTAGCTTGAATATGTCAAAAAGGTATCATTTTTTTCATTCTATGATATAATAAAAATAGGAAATATGGTGACAAAATGTCGGAGATGGTGTACAATGTTGATGTTTGACAGTTCAATCATGTGCGGAAAAGGAGGTATGAAATATGCTATATATCGGAAATGACATGCAGGATAGAATGAATCTTTTGGGCTTGACTGCGGATGATGTGGCAAGCAGAGCCTTCTTGGAAAAAGATGATGTGGATGCCATAATTCAGAACCGAATCGGATTATCTGACATTGATGAATTTGATTTTTCCTTAATTTGCGGTGTACTGCACTGTAAACCGGAGTATTTTACGGATAAATCCGTTAAGGATGGTGATTTATTGGCAGTGTCAATGAACAGAGGATCTGACAATGAGAAGTCGTTAAATGTAAAAGCAAAATTGCAGGATTACATTGATGATTTATCATTTGTGAATGAGGTATTATTGGAAGTAGATTAGAAATGAGGTGCTTTCTTGACAGGTAATGTTTTTGAAGCGGTAAAAAATGCCAGGGAATTCTTTTGTATCCAGGATTTTCCTGGCAACCTTTTTACCCTTTTAGAAAAAGGGGATTATGCCGAAAAGTATAAGATGTTATTGTTTAAAGAGGATATTGGTAAGCTTTCAGGGTTCATTGGATATGGAGGTGATGGCTTTACTGTAATCTGTATTAACTACAAACGTCCGATAGGTCATCAGAATTTTACGCTGGCGCATGAACTGGGGCATTGGTTCCTGCATAAGGGGCAGAATATATCAGATGAGGACAAGCATATATATTCTGGTGAGCTTCAGGAAAAAGAAGCGAGTAATTTTGCTTCAGAAGTGCTATATCCGGAGCGTTTCATAGAACAGGATTATTGTGACATTTTACATAAGGGGTTACTACAACCTGATAAAAGAAAAGATTTGGCAATATCTGTTGATGCACTATGCAAAAAGTATTGTTTAAGTTTTGCCATGGTTCTTAGGAACATATTGTATAAAGGCAGGCAAGACTCTCAGTATAATAGTGTTCATAAGCAGATCGAGAAAAGTCTAGGATGTAAAATTTCAGAGTATTTTGAAAAGGATTTTTATGTTCCCAACGACGAGAGAAAAGAATATCAGCGGCTTATGACACCGTATCTGGAATTGGAAAAAAAGATAGATATATTAGTTAGCAGGGGTAAAATCGGTAAAGCCACAGCCGAGTCAATTAAGCTGCGGAATGGAATTGGTGTTGTCTAGATGTATTATTTAGTAGATACAAATGTATTTCTTCACGATATTGATTCAAATATATATGGTGTGGCAGAGGTGTGTAAAGACAAAGGAAACGATATTTGCATTACAAAAACCATTTTAGACGAATTGAATCCTGGGTACTACAGGGAAAGCGAAGATGAATCATCAAAAGAGGTGCATACGTGTGTCACGAATCTTCTTGAAGGCAGAATGGGTATAAAGGCAATAAGATTGATACAATTGGATGATATTTTTGGTGCCCGCGAGGAATTGAAAAAGATAAGGGACAGATATTATAGCTGGATGAGAAATCCGGATTATCTGCAAAAGATGATTGAAAAAGGGACTCTGACCCGCGAGGATATTAAGAAAGAGAATTTTAAAAAGAAGGATATGGGGGAATGTGAGCTCGTTGCGATAGCCAAGGCGTCCGGCGGAGAATACTGGCTGATAACAAATGATAAAGGCAGAGTATACAAACATCCAGATATGAACATTTTTGATGCCTATTCCAAAGATAAAGATGTTGTTATCCTTTCCGGAGAAGAATGGATTAGGAATATAGGGTATCTATCAGAAGAACCTCAAAAATAGACTTAGAAAAAGGGAGTAAACGCATGAATGCATCAAAGATACTGAAGACATATTTTGGATATGATTCTTTTCGAGACGGGCAGGAAGAAATTATTCAATCCATATTAGACGGAAAGGACGCGCTGGCAATCATGCCGACAGGCGCCGGAAAATCATTGTGCTATCAGGTGCCGGCATTGCTCCTTTCCGGTATCACGCTTGTGATATCGCCGCTGATATCACTGATGCAGGATCAGGTCAAGGCACTAAACGAGGCCGGGATTCATGCGGCGTTCATCAATTCCTCCCTGACGGAAACGCAGATAGCCAAAGCGCTCGGGCTTGCAATGAATGGAACCTATAAGATTATTTATGTTGCGCCGGAGCGGCTTGAAAGCGCCGGTTTTATACAGTTTGCCCAGAGCGCGGAGATTTCCATGGTTACGGTTGACGAAGCGCACTGCATTTCGCAGTGGGGACAGGATTTCAGACCGAGTTACCTGAAAATTGTCGACTTTATCGGGCAGCTGCCCAAAAGACCGGTAATCAGCGCGTTTACGGCGACAGCGACAAGGGAGGTAAAGGCAGACATCGAGTGCATTTTGCAGCTAAACCACCCCAGTATTGTTGTGACAGGATTTGACCGCGAAAACCTGTATTACCGCGTAGAGCAGATTTCCGGAAAAAACAAAGACAAATTTATACTTGACTACATAGACAGACATCCGAATGAGAGCGGCGTCGTGTATTGTGCCACCAGAAAAAACGTGGATGCCGTGTGTGAGCTTTTATCCCGCAATGGCGCCGCGGTGACGAGTTACCATGCCGGGCTTGACAACGCGGTGCGGAAGAAAAATCAGGAGGATTTTATCTATGACAGGGCACCGGTCATTGTCGCCACCAACGCGTTTGGCATGGGAATCGACAAGTCCAATGTCCGGTTCGTGATTCACTACAACATGCCGCAGAGCATGGAAAATTATTATCAGGAGGCAGGACGGGCAGGGCGCGACGGAGAGGATGCACAGTGCATTCTGCTGTTTTCGCCGCAGGATATCCGGACAAATAAATTTCTGCTGGAAAGGAAAGCGTTTGAGGGTGTCGGTGCGGAGGACATAGAACTCATAAAGCAGAGGGATGCCCAAAGGCTCCAGTCGATGGAAGGCTATTGCAGGATTACCTCCTGTCTGAGAAACTACATTCTTGAGTATTTTGGGGAAAAGGCTGATGTGCCCTGTGATAACTGTGGCAACTGCCACCGCGAATATACGCAGGAGGACATGACCGCAGAGGCGAAGTGGGTGATTAACTGCATTGCGGAGACAAAAGGCAGATATGGGCAGAACATTGTGATGGGAATTTTGCTAGGAGCAAACCGCGCCAGATTAAAGGAGATTGGCGCGTCATCCTACAAGTCCTACGGCGTACTGTCCGACAAAAAAGAAAGGGAGCTGCGGGTGCTGATAAACGAGATGCTGATGGAGGGGTACGTTATCCAGACTGCTGACGAATACAGTGTTCTGAAGATAGGTGATATCACGCGGCTTAGGGATGAAGATACGCGTGTCGTTATCCGAAAATTCGAGGAAAAAGAACAGGCGGACGGAACAAGAAACAGAAAGGCGCGCAGTACGGATGTGCTTACAAGCGCCGGATTTGACTTGTTTGAAAAACTCCGCCAGCTGCGTCTTGAGATTGCAAAGGAGGAGGCAATGCCGCCTTATATAATTTTTAGCGATAAGACGCTTGTGGATATGTGCGCGAAAGCGCCTGTTGACAAAGCAGGAATGCTTGCTGTCTCAGGTGTCGGGGAAAATAAGTTCCAGAAGTACGGACAGCGTTTTATAGATGCGATTGCGGAGTTTACCGCCGACAATCCGGATGCAGTTATCAGCACAACCGCCGACGAGGACATACCCGTAACGAAAAATGTAAAACAAAATGCTGGCACCTCGTGGACGAACGAGGAAGATGATGTACTCAGAAATGAATTCCAGTCCGGCATGAAAATAGCGGAGATTGCCAAGGCACATGGCAGGACAAACGGCGCAATCAGGGCAAGGCTGAAAAAACATGGGCTGCTGGAATAGTCTCTTCTGTGCGTGGTGACAACGGAAATGCAGAGTGTGCGACGTTAAAAACGATGCTTTGCCAGAGGAAAAGGATTAACAATGACAAACGATATGACACATGGAAAACTGTTCCCTATCCTGATTCGGTTTACAATACCGCTGGTTCTGGGGAATTTGCTGCAGCTTACCTACAATGCAGTCGACAGCATTATTGTCGGTCGGTATGTGGGGAAGGAAGCGCTTGCAGCAGTCGGAACGAGCAATCCGCTTCTGACATTGATTATCCTGTTTGTGCAGGGAATCTGCCTTGGGGCAGGGATTCTGGTAGGCACGCTTTTTGGTGCAAAAGATTACAAAACATTAAAACGGGAGGTCAGCACCGGAATGGTTTCCGGTGTTGTCTTTTCGCTTGCGCTGACTGCTGTATCACTCGCAGCAGCACCGTTTTTTCTGGAAATTTTACAGGTAGATGCAGCAATCCGACATGAGGCGGTGGGATATCTTCGGATTATCCTATGCGGTCTTGTTTTTAATTTTATCTACAATTTTTTTGCCAGTACGCTGCGGGCTATGGGGGACAGTAAATCCCCGCTTTATTTTCTGGCCGTCAGCGCTGGGATAAACATTGTCGGTGATTTGATATTTGTCGTGTTTTTTTCCATGGGAACGACAGGCTGCGCCGTCAGCACCGTTTTGAGCGAGGCATTAAGCTGTCTGCTCTGCTGGATTTATATTAGGCGCAAAATTCCTCTGCTGAATCTGGGGAAGCAATGGCTGGTGTTTGATAAAAAGTTGTTCAAAGAGATTATCCGGTATGGGTTTGTCAGTGCGATGCAGCAGTCGACTGTCCAGTTTGGAAAAATTACGATACAGGGAATCGTCAATACGATGGGTGTGACGGCGACGGCAGCATTCACTGCAATCAACCGGATTGACGATTATGCCTACATACCGGAACAAAATATCGGACATGCAATGACCAGCGTAATGGCGCAGAACCGTGGAGCAGGCGAGGTGAAACGTGTCAGGGCGGCTTTTCGCGTCGGAATGCTTATAGAGCTTGTGTATGGCGCTGCCATGGGTATCTTTCTGCTGCTTTTTGCAAATCCGGTCATGAAGCTGTTTACGCGTGATGCCGGCACAGTCAGCATGGGGGAGCAGTATCTGCACCTGATAGCGCTGATGTACATTGTTCCTGCGGTCACGAACGGTATTCAGGGATATTTCCGCGGAATGGGGGATTTGAAGATTACCCTGTGGAGCAGCCTGATAAATATGGGCGCGCGTGTGAGCTCCTGCTTTCTGCTTGTGTTTGCCTGCAAAATGGGAATCACAGCACTGCCATGGTCATATCTGATTGGATGGACAGCAATGATGCTGTACGAGATTCCGTTTCTGGTACGGCGCAAAAAAGAAGGGACGGCGTGATGCTGTCCCTTATATAAGTTCTCCAATATTTACAAAAAGATCCACGCACAGCTCGTCAGGAATCATCTGGTCTGCCGTAAGCTGTGCAACAGGCTATGACCTGAAATTTAACGGGAATGTGTGCAGTCTGGCAGGAACAAGCAAAGACTTTACGGGACTGGATGCAAATATCGGTTATAAATATCAGGTGCGTGCAAAAATGCCAAAGGTACAAGCCCGTATGCGGAGCCTTTTACAGAATGGCGAGAAGATAACGCCGAAACAGTGGAAAGCCGAGATACAGTCTTTGCAGTCTGAATATGACAGTATCGGCAAGGAGCAGACCAAGACCGCCACAGAATTAGCGTATGCCGAGGTAATCAGCTACAATAAAAAGAACCTTGAGAGGGAGCTTCAGAACGAGAGCCGACAGCAGAACAGGCAACAGAGCAGAACGAAACGGAGGGAGAAGGAAATTTAATGTGTATTTTATTGTAAAGACAAGCGTTTTTGTGTATAATTGAAATGTGGCAGGAGCAGGATATATCGTATCTTATGTCATAGATTTTTAGAAATCGAGGTGGTAAGGTGTCGGACGATACAAAACAGACGCAGGAAGTTAAGGCAAAGCGTACCGCAAAAAACAGTGTGTTTTTAGACCTTTTCCAAGATAAAAAGAATTTGTTGAAACTGTATAAAACATTGCACCCAGAGGATACAGACGCAACAGAGGATACGTTGGATATTGTAACGATAGACAATGTTTGCGATACAGAGGACATTATCAATCAATACATCATTTTCTGTAAAGTTTTTGATGAACAGAGAAAGCTGTATGGAATGACAGAACAGACTGTTAAAGAAACAATCCGTATTTGCAAAGATAGGAACATCCTAAGAGAATATTTGATTAGCCGAGAAGCGGAGGTAGTAACGATAATGATGAGTTTATTTGATGATGAGCAGATTATGAGGACATATCTGAAAGATGCCGCAAATACTGCTGCTTATGAAGCAGACAGGGCAACAGCAGAAAGAATGATAAAAAAAGGCAAGATGTCACTGGAAGATATTGCGGATTGTGTTCCGACATTATCTTTTGAAGAATTAAAAAAGATTGAAGCCGAGGTTATGCAGTTGGCGTAATCAGCAAAACAATTTAATATCAAAATAACAGCGTAAAGGCGCATGGCGGAAAGTCATAAATGAACATCCGCCATTAAAGGAGCTGCATTTGTATTGTCAGTTTTTCCTCTTTTCGTCAAAAAAACCATAGCTAGATGATTCGGTTAGTATAAATTCGCCACAAAAATCTGATTAAAGCAAATCAGCTTGAATAGGGACTACTCCTGACGGCTCCTTTGGTAATAGTACATTAAGCAAAGCTTCGACACTTTCAAAGAATACTTCCGGTTACACAAATTCAAAGCGTCTTATGCAGTGGTGTTTGGCGAATAATGGATACTATCCGATCATTTAGCGGTACATTTGATGCAGAAACATTTAGCAGCCTACATGATTTCCAATGTTTTTTGTTTAGTTTTTTATCTTTCTAAACTTATCAGACCTATCGATTTTTCAAATTCTTTAATTGAATCAGCCCTTGCTGCAGTCTTGAGCCATTTTTGAAGTGTTTGTGCATCCGTCTGTTTCATAATTAAATTTTCCAAGGAGTCAGGCAGTTCACCTATATCACTCAGGAGATCAATTATGGCTTCTGCTTTTCCTTCTGCTTTTCCTTCTGCTCTGCCTTCCTCTCTGCCTTCCTCTCTGCCTTGGTAAATTAACATGTCATCCCTCGAAAACTGCGCCATCGTCATATCGCATACCTCCTTATCGGTCAATAAATCAACAAATATATTTCTTTCTATAAGCAGTGACAAATATTCTGTAACAGTTGAAACGTTTATCGGCACTATATATTTTTTGTGTTTATCATCTTTTACCGCCCGCTGTATATAAGTTATCCCGTTTGCAGTGAAAGCATAATTCCTTAAATCGTTGTCATATGCCATAAAACGGTCTGGCATAATGTTTTGCTCAATATATTTTACAGTTTCGTCCAGTGTCATCCGAAAATCATACACATGGACAACAACATCCAAGTCCGGCATGGCAGCCATTTTTCCATATTTTTGACTGATCAGCCTGTAGGAATCACTTAGACGGATATCATACTGTACCTGTTTCGGCAGCTTTTCTTTTGTTATTTCCAGTCCTGTCTGCAGCATATATAGTTTTGGAACCGGAAAATATACTCTTCCGCCGCCATACAGCAAACGTTCGCTGTCCACTGTTGAACGCAGACCTGCCGTAATGTATTCCAGTAGTCTGTATGGTACATTTGGGGATACCGATGCCTGGTTTTCCGTCATCAGGTAAAACACGTCATCACACTCGAACGCAAGGTCGTTTTCCTTATTCCCAAACAATACGGGACGCACATTGGCAATGGTAATTTTCTCCCCATCCACACCTAACAAAAAGGAAGCAAGTGCCCTCTGTCGTTCCTCCGTAGCGTACACTGTTTTAAAAAAAGTATCTTTTGCCCTCCTGTTTACCGGAAGAACTTCATGGCTTCTTATATTTTCCATCTCATGTATCTCCAATTGGTATCCAATATTGTGTATTATAAAATTACGATTGATAACACGCTCTAATATACGGCATAGGTATCATTACAATTCTATTATAAACATGATTTCTTTTTTCTACAATATCTTTTACTGATTGGTTTTCCATTTTTCAGTATTCTTGTTATCATTCACACCCACGCCAGTTTTTATCGGCATACAAGCTATTGAGGTGTAAATGATAACAGATTTTGCACACAAAATGCTAAAAGGCACGCATTTTGGCGCATGATTCCCACTACTTTGGCGGACGTCTGAACAGTAACGTATTCTTTTTTCTGCCAATCTTTTTCAGCTTCCATAGCTTTTAATGTCTGCTCAAAGGAGCAAGGGATGGAATTTAAAAATTGTAACAGTTCAGCCTTCGGCTTCCTGTTACAGGCATCAAGCCATGCATAACCA